>NZ_JBFAPA010000026.1:0-229071 GCF_040675465.1 Actinocrispum sp. NPDC049592
CGCCCGGTCCCATTCCGAACCCGGAAGCTAAGCTTTCCAGCGCCGATGGTACTGCACTCGGTAGGGTGTGGGAGAGTAGGACACCGCCGTAGCTTCTTTCTGGGGCCCCTTTGGTTTGCTGTAGTAGCGCAAGCCAAAGGGGCTTCAGCACGTTCCGGAGTGCCTTGCCGAAATCGCGGCAGGGTATTCCCGGAATGCTTTTCCGCTGTCTTCTCATGCCGTCGGTGCACGCCCGGGCGGGTAGGTGCAACCAGGTTGTTACCATGGTCGACGGCTTACTTTGCTAATGCTTGGCTCCGCACGCGGGGCCTGGAGGTCGAGGTCTAGGTGTCAGAGTACGAACGGCCCGAGGCCGACGGCGACCAGCCGCGCGGCCGCGGCGCCGGCGGCGATCGGCGCGACGATCGTCGTAAGGACGACCGGAAGCCCCGCACGGGCGGCCGGGAGAGCAACCCACGGTCCCGCGACAACCAGGGCAAGCACACCAACCGCGACACCTGGCGCCCCGCCCCCCGCACCAAGCAGCAGCGCGGTCCCCGCGACGGCCAAGAGCGTGACCGTCGCGACGGCCCCCGCAAACCCTTCAGCCGCGACAACGCCGATCGCAAGCCTTACGGCCGCGACCGCGACACCCCCCGCCGCTCCCCCAGCGACGACCGTCGCCCCTACGACCGAAACGCCAGCGGCGGCGACCGCAAGCCCTACACCCGCGACGGCGGTCGCCGAGACTACGGCGGCGACCGCCGCCCCTCGGGCAGCGACCGCAAGCCGTTCAACAGGGACGGTGGCCGCCGAGACTTCGGCGATGATCGTCGTTCGTTCGGCAATGACCGCAAGCCCTTCACTCGCGAGGGTGGCCGTCGCGATTCCGGTGACGATCGTCGTTCCTTCGGTGGCGATCGTAAGCCGTACACCCGTGAGGGTGGCCGTCGCGATTCCGGTGACGACCGCCGCTCGTTCGGTGGCGATCGCAAGCCGTTCGCCCGCGACGGAGGCCGCCGTGACTCCGGTGACGATCGTCGTTCCTTCGGTGGCGACCGTAAGCCGTACACCCGTGAGGGTGGCCGCCGTGACTTCGGCGATGACCGCCGCTCGTTCGGTGGCGATCGTAAGCCGTTCGCCCGTGAGGGTGGCCGTCGCGATTCCGGTGATGACCGTCGTTCCTTCAGCGGTGATCGCAAGCCGTACACCCGCGAGGGTGGCCGTCGTGACTATGGCGATGATCGTCGTTCCTTCGGTGGCGACCGTAAGCCGTTCGCTCGTGAGGGTGGCCGTCGCGACTCCGGCGATGACCGCCGTTCCTTCGGTGGCGATCGCAAGCCGTTCGCCCGCGAGGGTGGCCGTCGTGACTATGGCGATGACCGCCGCTCGTCCGGCGATCGCAAGCCGTTCGCGCGCGATGGTGGGCGTCGCGATTCCGGTGATGACCGTCGTTCCTTCAGCGGTGATCGCAAGCCGTTTGCCCGTGAGGGTGGGCGTCGTGACTTCAACGACGACCGTCGGTCGTCCAGTGGCGACCGCAAGCCCTACAACCGCGACGGTGGGCGTCGTGAGTCCGGTGACGATCGTCGTTCCTTCAGCGGTGACCGCAAGCCGTACACCCGCGAGGGTGGCCGTCGTGACTTCGGCGATGACCGCCGCTCGTCCGGCGACCGTAAGCCCTATTCGCGTGAGGGTGGCCGTCGCGACTCGGGTGATGACCGTCGTTCCTTCAGCGGCGACCGTAAGCCCTACAACCGCGACGGTGCGCGTCGTGAGTCCGGCGATCGCAAGCCCTACGGCCGTGAGCGGGAGGGGTTTGATCGGGATCGGCCTCGCCGGGACTTCCAGGACGATGTGGTTGCCGAGGACCAGCGGCTCGACGCCGAGCCGTCGCCCGCTGAGGGCCAGGAGCTTGAGCCGCAGGCCGCTGCCGTCGACGCCCCCGCGCAGGACGACGCTCCCGAGGCCGAGAAGCCGGTCGACCGGATGGCGCTTCCTGAGGGCGCTGAGTTGTCCGCTCTCGACCCGGAGGCCCGGCAGGAGCTGAAGAGCCTGCCCAAGGCGCAGGCCGAGGATGTCGGCAAGCACCTGGCCGCCGCGGGGATGCTCATCGACGAGGATCCCGAGCTGGCTCTTGAGCATGCGCGGATCGCTCGGGGCAAGGCTTCCCGCGTCGCTGTCGTTCGGGAGGCCGCTGGGCTCGCCGCTTACCACGCCGGTGAGTGGGCCGAGGCACTTTCCGACCTGCGGGCCGTCCGCCGGATGACCGGGTCGAACGCGCACATCGCCGTGATGGCCGACTGTGAGCGGGCGTTGGGCCGCCCCGAGCGGGCCCTGGAGCTCGCCAAGGAGGCCAGGGAGCTGAGCCCCTCCACCGCCGTCGAGCTTCGCATCGTGGCCGCCGGGGCCCGGCGGGACATGGGGCAGGTCGACGCCGCTGTCGTCGCGTTGCAGGGGCCGGATCTGGACCCCAAGCGCAAGGACCCGTGGAGCGCCCGGCTCTTCTACGCCTACGCCGACAACCTCGAGGCCGCCGGCCGCAAGGACGAGGCCATCCGCTGGTTCCTCAACGCGGCCCAGGCCGACGACGAGGAGGAGACCGACGCGGCCGAGCGGGCCGTGGAACTCGGAGCCGCGCTGCAGTGAAACGCCGCCTGCTCGACCTCTACGACGCCCTGCTGATCGACCTGGACGGAACCGTCTACCGCGGCGGCGAACCCGTCCAGGGCGCGCCCGAGGCCGTGAAAGCGGCCAGGGAGAACGGCACCGCGGTCCGGTTCGTCACCAACAACGCCTCACGCAGCTCCGAGGACGTCGCAGAGCACCTGACCGACCTGGGCATCCCGGCCAAACCCGTCGAGGTCAGCACCAGCGCGCAGGCGGCCGGCACCGTCCTGGCCGAACGCCTCAAGCCCGGCGCCGAAGTCCTTGTGGTGGGCACGAAAGCGCTCGCAGACGTGGTCAGAGGCGTTGGGCTGAAGCCGGTCGACGAGTACGGCGACTCGGTTTCCGCTGTGGTGCAGGGTTTATCGCGGGAGACCAACTGGCGTGACCTGGCCGAGGCCACGCTGGCCATCCGGTCCGGCGCGCTGTGGGTCGCCTGCAACATCGACCCGACGCTGCCCACCGAACGCGGTGAGCTGCCCGGCAACGGCGCCATGGTCGGCGCGCTGCGGATCGCCACCGGCCAGGAACCGGTCGTGGCCGGCAAACCCGCGCGGCCGTTGATGGACGAGGCGATCACCTCCGCCGACGCGGAACGCCCGCTCGTGGTCGGCGACCGGCTCGACACCGACATCGCGGGCGCCGTCACCGCCGAGGTGGACGCCCTGCTGGTGCTTTCGGGTGTCACCGAACCGGCTGATCTTCTGGCCGCGCCCGCCTGGTTGCGGCCCCGCTATGTGGCCCCGGACATCAGTTCGGTGCGGGTACCGGCGGCCGACCTGGAGATCGGCCCGCAGCGTGGCTGGGAGGTCGAGCGCAGCGGCGAGCTGGCGTTGTCCGTGCGGGCCGCCGGAAGCGGTTCCAGGGGCGATGAACTGGCGTTGCTGCGTGCGTTGTGCGCCGTGCACCGGCCGATCGACGGCGGCGACGTGGTCGTGCGCCCTGAGGACGACACGACACGGGATGCCCTACGCGCGCTCGGTATCGGCAAAATAACGGTACCGTGATGTACGTGCAGCCAGAACACGAAGACAGCTGGATGACGCGGGAGATCGACGCCGCGCTGGCCGGACTCGACGGCCTGGACCAGCTGGAACCCGCCGAACACGTCGGCCGGTTCGACGCGGTGCACTCGGCCCTGACCGAGGCGCTGTCCGGCATCGACAAGGTCTGAGCCATGCCCCGCAGGTCCCGGCTCGACGCCGAGCTGGTGCGGCGCGGCATGGCCCGGTCGCGGGAGCACGCCTCCCAGCTGATCGCGGACGGCCACGTCACCATCAGGGGCGTCGTAGCCCAGAAACCCGCCACCGCAGTGGAAATCGACGCGCCGCTGGTCGTCAGGCAAGACCCGGACGACGAGGGCTGGGCGTCCCGCGGTGCGCACAAGCTGCTGGGCGCGCTCGCCGCGTTCGAGCCCGCTGGGTTGGCAGTCAAGGGAAAGCGCTGCCTCGACGCGGGCGCGTCCACCGGCGGCTTCACCGACGTGTTGTTGCGCAACGGCGCCGAACAGGTCGTCGCCGCCGATGTTGGACGCGGTTTGCTCGTCTGGCGGTTGATGACCGACCCTCGTGTGGTCGTGCTCGACAAGACCAACGTCCGCTCCCTCACCCCGGAGGCGGCCGGCGGACCGGTCGACCTCGTGGTCGCCGACCTGTCGTTCATCTCGTTGCGTCTGGTCCTGCCCGCGCTGCTGGCCTGCACCCACCCGGACGGTGACCTCGTGCCCATGATCAAGCCGCAGTTCGAGGTCGGCAAACAACGGCTGGGCTCCGGCGGCGTCGTGCGGGATCCTGGACTTCGCGCCGAAGCCGTCATCGAGGTGCTGACCGCCGCCGCCGAGCTCGGGCTGCGCCCCCACGGCGTGGTCGCCAGCCCCCTGCCAGGCCCGTCCGGGAACGTCGAGTACTTCGCGTGGCTGCGCCGGGGCGAGCCGCTCACGCCCGAGCTCCTCACGGAGATGGTTCAGACCGCTGTAGCGAAAGGACCACATTGACGTGCTCCCTGGCAGCACAGCCGGGGAGTCCTCGGGCTCACGCCCGAGGGTTGCCGTTTCCGCTCCGGAGAGGAGGTTGCGCCAGATGCGTTCCCAGCTAGCGCCGGGTCGTTCTCACTCCGGCTCCACAGCTGTCGACGACAGATTCGCTCAGTGTGGAGACGAACCAGCGACCTGCCGGGTCTCTCGACACGGTGACCGTGGACGGCTCCGCTCCGTCTGGCAGCGGCTCCGCGGACTGCCTCCCTCGCTTGCGTGTCTTGAAACGTGGACGGTTCGCGCGTGTCTCCTCGGTGCGGAACGCCAGGTTGTGGACGAGACGGACACAACCGAACGTGCGGAGCAGTTCGCTCTGCAGCGCTCCGGTGGGGTAGAAGCGATACTTGAATGCTCGCTTCACTTAGGCGCTCGACATCTTGGAAACGCTAGCGGGTCCCTTTGTGAGGACCTCGAGGGGACCGATCCCGGCAGGGATCGGCTTGTCCCCGGCCTGATGCCGGGGTGTCCGCCGATGGGAGCTTGAAGATGACCGAGTCTTCGTCCGGGATCCGGGAGATCCTGATGGTGGTGCACACCGGCAGGCACGCCAACCGGCGCACCGCCGAGATCGTGGCCGAGCAGTTCGCCCGCGCGGGGGTGCACATCCGGGCGCTGGACGTGGAGGCCGACGACTTCAGCAAGGGCCTGTCGATCGTCTCCGCGGACGACAACGCGGCCAAGGGCGTGGACCTGGTGTTCGTGCTCGGTGGCGACGGAACGTTGCTGCGGGCCGCTGAGCTGGCGCGTCCGGCGGGGGTGCCGGTGCTGGGGGTGAACCTGGGGCGGGTCGGGTTCCTCGCCGAGGCCGACTCGGACGACCTGGACGTCGCGGTCCGGCGGGTGCTGGACGGCAAGTTCCACGTCGACGAGCGGATGACGCTCGAGGTCGTGGCGACCCACGACGGCGAGGAGATCGCGCGCACGTGGGCGTTGAACGAGGCCAGCGTGGAGAAGAGCAGCCGGGAACGGATCCTGGACGTGCTGATCGAGGTCGACGGACGGCCGGTGTCGGCGTTCGGCTGCGACGGCGTGCTGTGCGCGACGCCCACCGGGTCGACGGCGTACGCGTTCTCCGCCGGTGGACCGGTGATCTGGCCGGACCTGCAGGCCATGCTGGTGGTGCCGAGCAACGCGCACGCGATGTTCGCGCGGCCGCTCGTGGTGTCGCCGTCGTCCAGCGTCGCGCTGGAGGTGGACCCCGGCGGGCACCCCGCCGTGCTGTCCTGTGACGGGCAACGCACCTTCGACCTGCCCGCCGGGTCCCGGGTGGCCGTGTCCGCCGGATCCGAGCCGGTCAGGCTGGTCCGGTTGTGGGACGGGCCGTTCACCGACCGGCTTGTCAAGAAGTTCGGGTTGCCCGTTCAGGGGTGGCGATCTCGATGACCGAAGACCTGCTCGCAGGGTCGAGCATTGGTACTGTCGGTGGGTGTAGGTAGGGTTCGCACTGTGCTGGCCGAGATGCGCATCCAGGGCCTCGGCGTCATCGACGAGGCGACCCTGCACCTGCACCCCGGATTCACCGTTGTCACAGGTGAGACGGGGGCGGGCAAGACCATGGTCGTCACCGGGCTGCATTTGCTGTCCGGTGGCCGCGCCGAGGCGTCCCGAGTCCGCAACGGCGCGAGCCGTGCTGTCGTGGAGGGCCGGTTCAACGTGCCGCCCGACTCACCGGCGGCCAAGGTCGCCGTGGAGGCGGCCGCCGAGCCGGACGAGGACGGCAGCCTGATCGCCTTGCGCACGGTGGGGGCCGATGGGCGCTCCAGAGCGCACCTGGGCGGCCGTTCGGTGCCTGTGGGCGTGCTGTCCGAGCTCGCCGAGGAACTGATCGCGGTGCACGGCCAGAACGACCAGCTGCGCCTGCTGCACCCCGCCGAGCAGCGGGCCGTGCTGGACACGTTTGCCGGTGACGCGGTGGCCAAGGCGCTGGCCGACTACCGGTCGACCCGCGCGGAGTGGATCGAGGTCGCCGAGGAGCTGCGCTCCCGCACCGAGCGCGCCCGCGAACTGGCTACCCAGGCCGAGATGCTCAAGATGGGCCTGCAGGAGATCGAGGCCGTCGACCCCAAACCGGGCGAGGACACCGACCTGATCGACGAGGCGCGTCGGCTGGCCGATGTGGACCAGCTGCGCGAGGCCGCTTCCGGCGCGCACTACGCGTTGAGCGGGAACCCGGACGATCCTTCGGACGGGTCGGGTGCGCTGGGGCTGGTGGACGAGGCGCGTCGCCGGCTGGGGACCTCGGAGGATCCCCGGTTGCGTGACCTGGAGCCTCGGCTGACCGAGGCGTCGGTGTTGCTGAGTGATGTGGCCAACGAGCTGAGCTCGTACCTGGAGGCCTTGGAGGCTGATCCGGGGCGGCTGGAGCAGGTGCTGGCGCGTCAGGCCGAGCTGAAGACGCTGACCCGGAAGTACGCCGCGGACATCGCTGGGGTGTTGACGTGGGCTGAGGAGGCTGCCGGACGGCTTGCCGGGCTGGACACCTCTGAGGAGGCTCTGGCGGCTTTGGCGCAGCGGCGGGATGCGCTCGCGGTCGAGTTGGCCAAGCACGCTGCGGTGGTGACTGAGGAGCGGGAGCGGGCAGCTGCTGAACTGTCGCAGGAGGTCACCGCTGAGCTGGCTGGGCTCGCCATGGGGCAGGCGGGGATCGACGTTGTTGTGCGGCCTCGGCTTGCCGGTGGCGATGATTCCCATGCGTTGCAGGTCGGGCCGGCTTTGTTGAGTGCCGGGCCTGATGGTGTTGATGAGGTTGAGCTGCGGTTGCGGGCGCATGACGGGGCGCAGCCGCTTCCGGTGCACAAGGCGGCTTCCGGTGGGGAGCTGTCTCGGGTGATGCTCGCGATTGAGGTCGTGCTGGCGCATGCGGATCCGGTGCCGACCATGGTTTTCGATGAGGTCGACGCCGGGGTGGGTGGGCGGGCCGCGGTGGAGATCGGGCGGCGGCTTGCCCGGCTGGCGCGGACCCATCAGGTCATCGTTGTGACTCACCTTCCGCAGGTCGCTGCTTTTGCGGATCGGCACGTGGTTGTGGACAAGAGCGTGTCTGGTGGGTTGACGAAGAGTGGGTTGAAGGTTCTGGAGGAGAAGGACCGCGTGGTCGAGTTGGCTCGCATGCTCGCCGGTATGGAGTCGACCGAGACTGGGCGGGCTCACGCCGAAGAACTCCTCGCCGTGGCTGAGGCCGCGAAGAAGGAAGCGATCAACGGGAAGAAGTCTCGGCGTAAGCGCTGACTCGGCTGGGTGAAAGAAGCGCTCGCCGCTGGGCAGGCCACCAAGAGGGGCAAGGGATCAGGATCCTCCGGATCCTTGTGGGTTGGGTTGGGGCGCGTCCTCTCCCTCCCGTATGGCCTGCCCAAGGGGACCACATCAGTCAAGTGGGGGCCGCCGTTGGCTTCCAGCGGGGTGCCGGTCCGTATGGCTTCCAGCGTTGTTGCTTTGGGTTGGCGGACCGGCTTTTTGGGTTGGCGGCCCCCACTTGACAGATGTGGTCGGCTTCGCCCAGGCCATACGGGAGGGAGAGAACGCGAGGCCGGGGTGTGGGGCGCGGTAGGCGCAAAAGCAACGACCTCGGCCGGTCCCGGGGTTTCTGAAGGGTTTTCTTGTTTTGGCTTTTGTGGCTCTTGTGTGGGTGGGGTCGCTCGGGTGGGTGAATGGTTGGGTGTGTCGGGGACATTGTGGACTGTCCTTTTGTCACTATCGGGGGTATGAAGCTTCCGGGTGTGCTCAGTCGTGGCAGTCAGGGCCTTCCTGGGGTGGTGGGGGTCGCGCGGGTCGATCGGCGGACGGGGGATCTGCTGCGCAGGATCGGGCCGGGGGACATCGTGGTGCTGGACCAGCTCGACCTTGATCGTGCGACGGCCGCCGCGTTGGTCAGTGCGGGGGTTGCGGGGGTGGTCAATGCTTCTCCTTCGATCTCAGGGCGGTTTCCGAACCTGGGGCCGGAACTGCTGGTGGACGCCGGAATTCCGCTTATCGACGGGGTGGGTGTCCATGCTTTGCGGGAGATCCGGGAGGGTTCGCGGCTGAGGTTGCACGCCGGGACTGTCTACAATGGAGAGACCGAGGTTGCTCGGGGTACCCAGCAGTCGGCGGAGACCATCGCGGACCAGATGATCGAGGCCAAGGCCGGGATGTCCGCCCAGCTGGAAGCGTTTTCCGCCAACACGATCGAGTTCCTTCGCCGGGAGCGCACGCTGATCCTGGATGGGATCGGTGTGCCGGATCTCAAGGTCCAGCTGCGCAACCGGCAGGTCGTTGTGGTGGCGCCGGGGACCGACCATGTCGAGGACCTCAAGCAGCTCAAGCGGTACATCTCCGAACACCGGCCCGTCCTTGTCGGTGTGGATGGTGGTGCTGAGGCGCTTCGTGAGGCTGGGTACAAAGTGGACATCATCGTGGGGGACCCGGATCGGATCAGCACCGACACGCTCACCCGTGGGTCTGAGGTGGTCATTCCGGCTCATCCGGATGGGCATGCTCCCGGCCTGGAACGGATTCAGGACCTGGGGATCGGGGCGGTGACGTTCCCGGCTTCTGGGAATGCCGAGGATCTCGCTCTGCTGCTCGCGGATGTGCATGGCGCATGCCTTGTCGTCACTGTGGGTTTCCAGGCGACTTTGCGGGAGTTCCTCGACAGTGGGCGGTCCGGTTCGAACCCGTCCACGTTCCTCACCCGGTTGAAGCTCGGCAGCAAACTCATCGACGGGAAGGCCGCGGCGCGCCTGCACCGCAGCCGGGTGTCGGTCACGGCGGTCGTGCTGCTGGTGATCGCGGCGCTGGTCGCGGTCGCCGCCGGCCTGGCTGTGTCCGGGGTTGGGCAGACGTACTTCGACTGGGCGGTCAGTACCGGGGCCGACTTCGCTGCCTGGATCAAGGGGCTGTTCTCGTGATCTCGCTGCGCTACCACATCATCTCGATCGCGGCGGTCTTCCTGGCGCTGGCGGTCGGCGTCGTGCTCGGGTCCAGCACGCTGAGCCGCACGGTTCTGTCCGGTTTGTCCGACGAACGCGGGGATCTCGCCAAGCAGGTGTCCGACCTGCAGGCCGAGCGCAACTCCCTGAACGCCCGCCTGGCCAGTGAGGACGGGTTCGCGGGCGCGATCGGCCCGATGGCGCTGCGCGGCGAGCTCGACCAGCGCACGGTCGTCCTGGTCACCACGCCGGACGCCAAACCCGCCGACCGCGACGCCGTGAGGGCCCTGATCGGCACCGCGGGCGGCAGCGTGACCGGCGAACTCCAGCTCACCGACGCCTTCGCCGACCCGCAGAAGTCCGACCAGCTCCGCGACGTGGTCACCCGGCTGCTCCCAGCCGGTGTCCAGCTGCCGACGGCATCGGACCCGGGCACGCTGGCCGGGGGTCTGATCGGCTCGCTGATCCTGATCAACAAGGACACCAACCAGCCGCAGGCCAAGCCGAACGAGGCCACAGCGGCCTTCACCGGGCTGTCGGACGGCGGCTTCGTGCGGATGCCGGACAAGCTCGCCCCCGCCCAGCTGGCCATTGTGCTCACCGGCGCGGCCCAGTCCGGCAACGGCGCGGGTGACCGCGCGGCCACGATCGCCCGGTTCGCCACCCAGATCGACCGCTCCGGGGCCGGCGCGGTACTCGCCGGGGACACCGGCTCGGCGGACGGGTTCGGGCCGCTGGGCGTCGTGCGCGCGGACACCGCGGCCACCTCCATTCTGTCCACTGTGGACAACGTGCAGACCAACGCCGGGCGGGTGGTCACCATCCTGGCCCTGCGCGACCAGCTGGAGGGCAAGTCCGGGCAGTACGGCAACGCCGGCAACGCCCAGTCGGTCGTACCCTGACCGACACGAACGCCTCCCCGGAACCGACACGCCCATACCTCGTTGTGCACCGCCGGGCAAGAAGGTGTTACCGTGAAACCCCGTGGAAAACAGTAGGCGGCTGCCTCAAGCACGGACGACAAAGCACGTTTTCGTGACGGGAGGCGTCGCCTCCTCCCTGGGGAAGGGTCTCACCGCTTCCAGCCTGGGTCAGTTGCTCACCTCGCGTGGCCTTCGGGTGACCATGCAGAAGCTCGACCCGTACCTGAACGTCGACCCGGGCACGATGAACCCGTTCCAGCACGGTGAGGTGTTCGTCACCGAGGACGGCGCCGAGACCGACCTGGACATCGGCCACTACGAGCGCTTCCTGGACCGGGACCTGTCCGGCAGCGCGAACGTGACCACCGGCCAGGTGTACTCGACGGTGATCGCCAAGGAGCGCCGCGGCGAGTACCTGGGCGACACCGTGCAGGTCATCCCGCACATCACCGACGAGATCAAGTCCCGCATCCAGGCCATGGCCCTGCCGGACGCCACCGGCCGCGTGCCGGACGTGGTGATCACCGAAGTGGGTGGCACGGTCGGTGACATCGAGTCACTGCCGTTCCTGGAGGCCTGCCGCCAGGTGCGCCACGACGTCGGCCGGGACAACTGCTTCTTCCTGCACGTCTCGCTGGTGCCCTACCTGGCGCCGTCGGGCGAGCTGAAGACCAAGCCCACCCAGCACTCGGTGGCCGCGCTGCGCAACATCGGTATCCAGCCGGACGCCATCGTCTGCCGCGCCGACCGGGAGATCCCGGACAGCCTCAAGCGCAAGATCGCGCTGATGTGCGATGTGGACACCGAGGCGGTCGTCGCCGCGCCGGACGCGCCGTCCATCTACGACATCCCGCGCGTGCTGCACGGTGAGGGCCTGGACGCGTATGTGGTGCGGCGCCTGGACTTGCCGTTCCGCGACGTCGACTGGGCGGTCTGGGGCGACCTGCTCGGCCGCGTGCACAACCCCAAGGAGACCGTGCGGATCGCGGTCGTGGGCAAGTACGTCGACCTGCCGGACGCGTACCTGTCGGTCACCGAGGCGCTGCGGGCGGGCGGGTTCGCCAACCGCGCCAAGGTCGAGATCGTCTGGGTCGCCTCGGACTCGTGCGAGACCCCGTCTGGTGCGGCGCACGCGCTGTCCGGTGTGGACGGTGTGCTGATCCCCGGTGGGTTCGGTGTGCGGGGCATCGAGGGCAAGATCGGCGCCATCACCTTCGCGCGGGAACGCAAGATCCCGGTCCTGGGGCTGTGCCTGGGCCTGCAGTGCATGGTGATCGAGGTGGCCCGCAACCTGGCCGGGCTGAAGGGCGCCAACTCCGCGGAGTTCGAGGAGCACACCGACTACCCGGTGATCAGCACCATGGCCGACCAGGAGGACGTGGTCGCCGGTGAGCGCGACATGGGCGGCACGATGCGCCTGGGCGCCTACCCGGCCGCGCTGGCCGTCGGCTCGATCGTGGCCGCTTCCTACGGCGAGGCAAACGTTTCCGAGCGGCACCGGCACCGCTACGAGGTGAACAACGCCTACCGCAAGCAGCTGGCCAAGTCGGGCCTGGTGTTCTCCGGGACCTCGCCGGACGGGCACCTGGTCGAGTTCGTCGAGCTGCCCGCGGACAAGCACCCGTTCTTCGTCGGCACGCAGGCGCACCCGGAGCTGAAGAGCCGCCCGACCCGCCCGCACCCGCTGTTCTCGGGGTTCGTGAAGGCCGCGCTGGCCTACCGGACCGCGGACCGGCTGCCCGTGGAGATGCCGGAGTCCAACCACGTGGCGGTCAAGGCATGACCGGGCGGCACGACTTCCAGGTGGTGTCCACGAAGGACATCCATGTCGGACGGGTGGTCGGGTTGAGGCTCGACGAGGTGTCCATGCCCGGCGGCGGCACGGCCATGCGTGAGGTGGTCGAACACCTCGGCGCGGTCGCGGTGGTGGCGCTGGACGAGGAGGGCCGGGTCGTGCTGATCCACCAGTACCGGCACCCGCTCGGCCACCGGCTCTGGGAGCTGCCGGCCGGCCTGCTGGACGTCGACGGCGAGGCCCCGGTCGCCTCGGCCGCGCGCGAGCTGGCCGAGGAGGTGGACCTGAAGGCCGAGGAGTGGGCCACCCTGGTGGACATCGCCGCCTCGCCCGGGTTCACCGACGAGGTCGTCCGCGTGTTCCTGGCCCGCGGCCTGTCCCCGGCCGGGCGCGAGGAACCCGAGGGCGACGAGGAGGCCGACATCGTGGTGCAGCGGTTCCCGCTGGCCGAGGCGGTGGCCATGGTGTTGCGCGGCGAGATCGTCAACGGCTCCACCTCGGCCGGGATCCTGGCGGCGCAGCTCGTGCAGACCGGCGCGGCCACGCCGAGGCCCACCGACGCGCCGTGGCCGGACCAGCCGAAGTCGTTCGCGAAGCGGATCAAGGACCGGTCATGATCCACAACGAGGCCCTGCTCCGGCACTTCGCGGACCTGCGCGACGGCGATCACCACGGCGCGCGCACCCGCGCGGAGAAGGAACAGGTCTTCGAGCACACGGTGACGCTGCTGGACCCGGTCGCCCGCCGGGTTCTGCGGGAGCTCAACGAGGACCTGCTGCTGGGCACCGGTGAGATCGCCGCGACCGGGTTCACCCGCGGCCCGGACGGTGTGGCCGCGGTGTGGACGCTCACCTGGCCGGAGCAGGTCGAGGCCGGCGTCGGCCCGGTGACCATCCGCGCGCACTACGGCAGCGCGTTCCACCACCCGCACATGTCCGGGGCGACCGTCGGCGAGTGGCCGTTGAACGTGTTCACCGCTGAGCAGGCCGAGGCCGAGGTGCCGACGATGCGCGCCATCGCCGCATCCGACCTGCACAACCTGGTGTTCCAGGCGGACTACCGGATCGTCCCGGCGACGACCAGGGGGTAGAATGGAGGGCACCTCCAGATTAACGGAGGCTATCCTCCGGTTAACAGGGTGAGGTGACCGACATGGCCGTGACGGAACTGCTGGCGCAGCGGCGGCCGCACCGGGCGGACGCGGCGCGCAACTTCGACGCCATCCTGGCGGCCGCCCGCGGCGCGTTCACCGAGCTGGGCACGGACGCCTCGCTGGAGGAGGTGGCCCGCCGCGCCGGGGTGGGCATCGCCACGCTCTACCGGAACTTCCCGACCCGCGAAGAGCTCATCGAGATGGTCTACGTGTCCGAAGTGGACGCTCTGGTCCGGTACGCGGAGGAGCTGAAGGACACGCCGCCGTGGGACGCGCTGGTGGCGTGGCTGCGGCGGTTCATCGAGTACGGCAAGACCAAGCGGGCCCTGATCGACGCGCTCAACCGCACCTCGGCGGCCTTCAAGGCCTGCCGCGAGGACATGTTCGGCGCGGGCGTGCCGCTGCTCGAACGCGCCCAGCAGTCCGGCGACGCCCGCAAGGACGCCGACTTCGACGACGTGCTGCGCCTGGTGATCGGCCTGTCGGCAGCCACTTTCGCCGACGACGGCCAGCGGGAACGGGTGTTCCAGCTGGCCATCGACGGGATCAGGGAGCGCTAGACCGAGTCGAGGTCGCGTTCGATCTCGGCCAGTTCCTCGGGTGTGCCCTGGACCTTGGGGCCGGTGAACCAGCGGCGGGCCGAGACCAGCCACCAGATCCCGGCGAAGCCCAGCACGACGAGCACGGCGACCGGGGTGTAGTTGAACGTCTCCGAGGTGACCGGGGACTTGGTCGGCAGCATGAACAGCACCGAGATGAACAGCACCCAGATCACCGCGACGATGCCGACGGGCCTGCTCCACTTACCCAGGTGCCACGGGCCGCGTTGGAAGTTCTCGCCCTGGAGCAACCGCAGGAACGTCGGCAGGACGTACGCGATGTACAGGCCGATGACGGCGATCGACGTGACAGCGCCATATGCGGTGGTGTTCCACAGCGATGGCAGGCCGAGGATGAACGCGCCGCCCGCGGCGAGCCAGATGGCGTTCGTCGGCGTCCGGGTGCGTTTGTTGATCTTGTGCCAGAACGCCGAACCCGGCAGCGCGCCGTCCCGGGAGAAGGCGTAGATCATCCGCGAGTTCGCGGTCACCGAGGACATGCCGCAGAACAGTTGCGCGCCAATGGCGACGAGCAGCAGCAGCTTGCCGCCGGTGTTGCCGAGCGCGTCGATGAAGATCTGCGCCGGCGGCACGGCCGCGCCCGCTTCCGCGGCGTAGTCCTGGATCGCGAACGTGATGCCGATCAGCAGCACCCAGCCGGCGATCAGCGACACGACGATGGACATCACGATCCCGCGCGGGCCGCTGCGGGCCGCGTCGTGCGTCTCCTCGGTCATGTGCGCGGAGGCGTCGTAGCCGGTGAACGTGTACTGCGCCAGCAGCAGGCCGAGCATGCCGACGTAGAACCCGGACGTCCAGCCGGTGTTGTTGACGAACTCGCCGAACACGTAGCCCGCGGACTGGTGCTGGCCCGGGAAGATCGCCAGCGCGCCGACGATCACGACCACACCGACGATGTGCCACCAGACGCTGATGTCGTTGAGCAGAGCCACAAGCTTGACGCCGAACGTGTTCAGCAGGCCGTGGATGACCAGCACGATGCCGAACAGCAGGAACGTGTTGCCCGGCGTCACCGAGAAGCCGAACTGCAGGTCCAGCAGGGCGTTGATGAACGAGGCCGCGCCGAAGTCGATGCCCGCGGTCACCGCCACCTGGCCGAGGAAGTTGAACCAGCCGGTGAACCAGGACCACGCCGCGCCGTTGCGGGGTGCGAGTTTGGCGGCCCAGTAGTACAGCCCGCCCGCGGTCGGGTAGCTGGAGCACACCTCGGCCATGGCCAGGCCGACCAGCAGGGTCATCAGGCCGACGGCCGGCCACCCCCAGGTGATCAGCGCGGGGCCGCCGGTGTTCATGCCGAACCCGTACAGGGTCAGGCAGCCCGACAGCACGGAGATGATCGTGAACGACACGGCGAAGTTCGAGAAGCCGGACATGGTCCGGGACAGCTCCTGGGCGTAGCCCAGCTCGTGCAGGCGTTTCTCGTCGTCGGACCGGATGGGGGTGGCTTCCTCAGCGCTCACCGGGGCCTCCTCGGCGCGTCCCTATGGGCCAAGACCGGCCCATTGGGCGTTTATTGACCCTCGCTGGCGGCCTCATGTCAAGGCTCCGTTAAAGATGGAGTTGACGGGTACGTTGTCGCTCAGGTAGCAATGACCATCAATGGATCGGATTCGATCCTTTGGATTGGGGTGCCGATGCGACACACCGACGGCATGCTGAGCGTCGAGCAGCTGCGCGAACTGGTCGAGACCGGGCGGATCGACACCGTGCTCGTGGCCATGACCGACATGCAGGGCCGGCTGCAGGGCAAACGGTGCTCGGCGGAGTACTTCGTCAACGAGGTGCTCGCGCACGCCACCGAGGCGTGCAACTACCTGCTCGCGGTGGATGTCGACATGAACACGGTCGGCGGCTACGAGATGTCCTCGTGGGACCGCGGCTATGGCGACTTCGTGCTGCGCCCCGATCTGACCACGCTGCGCCACCTGCCCTGGTACGAGGGCACCGCGCTGGTGCTCGCGGACATCGAGTGGGTGCAGGGCGGACCGGTGGGCCCGTCGCCGCGCCAGGTGCTGCGCCGTCAGCTGGACCGGCTGGCCGGACACGACCTGGAAGCGTTCGTCGGCACCGAGCTGGAGTTCATCGTCTTCGACGACACGTACGAACAGGCTTGGCAGAACGGTTACCGCGAGCTGACACCGTCCAATTTGTACAACGTGGACTACTCGTTGATGGGCACCGGCCGGCTGGAGCCGCTGCTGCGCGACATCCGCAACAACATGACCGGCGCCGGGCTCTACGTCGAGTCGGCCAAGGGCGAGTGCAACCCCGGTCAGCACGAGATCGCGTTCCGCTACGACAGCGCGCTGAAGACGTGCGACAACCACAGCATCTACAAGACGGGTGCCAAGGAGATCGCGGCCAAGCACGGCAAGTCGTTGACGTTCATGGCCAAGTACAACGAGCGTGAGGGCAACTCCTGCCACATCCACATCTCCGTGCGGGACACCGCCGGGAAGGCCGTGATGGCGGGCGACGGCGAGCACGGGTTCTCGCCGCTGATGGAGCACTTCCTCGCCGGGCAGCTGGCCTGCCTGCGCGAGTTCACCTACTTCTTCGCGCCGAACATCAACTCCTACAAGCGGTTCGTGCCCGGCAGCTTCGCGCCGACCGCGGTGGCGTGGGGCGAGGACAACCGGACCTGCGCGCTGCGGGTCGTCGGGCACGGCGAGTCGCTGCGGATGGAGAACCGGGTGCCGGGCGGGGACGTCAACCCGTACCTGGCGGTCGCGGCCCTGGTCGCGGCCGGGCTGCACGGCATCGAGAACAAGCTGCCGCTGGAGCCCGCGTTCACCGGCAACGCCTACAGCTCGGAGAAACCCGTTGTGCCGCATACATTGCGGGACGCGGCCGCGTTGCTGAGCGAAAGCAAGCTGGCCCGCGAGGCGTTCGGCGACGAAGTGGTCGACCACTACCTCAATGCGGCCACTGTGGAGCTGACGGCCTACGAGGCCGCTGTGACCGACTGGGAGAAGTTCCGTGGCTTCGAACGGTTGTGACGTGCCGCTGATCGGCGTCACGAGTTACCTGGAGCAGACCAGGTTCGGGCTCTGGGACGTGCCTGCAGCCGTCCTCGCCCGGACCTATGTGGACGCTGTGGTCGCGGCCGGTGGCATGCCCGTGCTGCTGCCGCCGGCAGGCCGCTGGCTGCCCGAGCATCTGTCGCGTTTGGACGGACTGGTGCTGGCCGGTGGCGCGGACATCGACCCGAGCCGCTACGGCCAGGCCCCGCACGCCAGGACCGGGACGCTGAAGCTGGAACGGGACACCTCCGAGTTCGGCCTGTTCCACCTCGCCCTGGAGGCCGACCTGCCGGTGCTCGCGGTGTGCCGGGGGCTGCAGCTGGTCAACGTGGCCCTGGGCGGGACGCTGCACCAGCACCTGCCGGACGCGGTGGGCTCGGACTCGCACAACCCGACGCCGGGCGTGTTCAGCAGCAACGAGGTGAAGCTGGCGCCCGGAAGTGCGGTGGCCGGGCTGATCGGTGACCATGTCACTGTGCGCTGCCACCACCACCAGGCGATCGATCAACTCGCGACCGGGCTGGTGGCCACCGGCTGGGCGCAGGACGGCGTGATCGAGGCCGCCGAGCTGCCCGAGGCGGGTTTCGTCATCGGGGTGCAGTGGCATCCGGAAGAGGACTCGGCCGATGTCCGCCTGTTCGAAGGACTCGTGCAGGCCGCTCATAGAAAGAACCGCTCGTGACCACGTCGTTCGACGTCATCAACCCGGCCACCGAAGAGGTCGTCCGGACCGTCCCGCTGACGTCCACAGAGGACACCGACGCGGCGATCGCGCGAGCGCACGCGGCCTGGCCGCAGTGGCGTGCGGTGGCGCCCGCCGACCGGGCCCGGCTGCTGCGGCGGTTCGCCGCCGCGGTCGACGCCGACCTGGAGAACCTGGCCCAGCTGGAGGTCACCAACTCGGGGCACACCATCGGCAACGCGCGCTGGGAGGCGGGCAACGTCCGGGACGTGCTGGAGTACTACTCGGCCGCGCCGGAGCGCTTGTTCGGCCGCCAGATCCCGGTTCCCGGCGGGGTTTCGGTGACGTTCGCCGAACCGCTGGGCGTGGTCGGCGTGATCGTGCCGTGGAACTTCCCGATGCCCATCGCGGGCTGGGGTTTCGCGCCCGCATTGGCCGCTGGCAACACGGTTGTCATGAAGCCGGCGGAGCTGACACCGTTGACGGCGATCCGCCTCGGCGAACTCGCGCGGGAGGCGGGCATCCCGGCGGACGTGTTCCAGGTCCTGCCGGGCAAGGGATCGGTTGTCGGGCAACGGTTCGTGGACCACCCGTTGGTGCGCAAGGTGGTCTTCACCGGGTCCACCCCGGTCGGCAAGCAGATCATGGCCGGGTGCGCCCAGCAGGTGAAGCGGCTGACCCTGGAGCTGGGCGGGAAGAACGCCAACATCGTGTTCGCGGACGCGGATCTGGAGAAAGCCGCGGCGACCGCGCCTTACGGTGTGTTCGACAACGCCGGGCAGGACTGCTGCGCGCGGTCGCGGATCCTGGTGGAGCGCAAGGCTTTCGACCGGTTCATGGAGCTGCTGGAGCCCGCGGTCAAGGGGGTCGTCGTCGGCGACCCGGGGCTTGAGGCGACCGAGATGGGGCCGCTGATCTCGGCCGCCCATCGGTCCACTGTGTCCTCTTACGTCCCGTCGGACGCCCCCGTGGCGTTCCGCGGCAACGCGCCGGACGGACCAGGGTTCTGGTTCCCGCCGACGGTTCTCGCGCCGGTCTCGGTCACCGACCCCGCGGTGACCGAGGAGGTGTTCGGGCCGGTGGTCGCCGTGCTGCCGTTCGACGACGAGGCGGATGCGTTGCGGCTGGCCAACGACACCGAGTACGGGCTGTCCGGGTCGATCTGGACCCGCGATGTGGGCCGGGCCCTGCGGGTCTCGCGTGGCGTCGAGGCCGGCAACCTGTCGGTCAACTCGCATTCCTCCGTGCGGTACTGGACCCCGTTCGGCGGGTTCAAGCAGTCCGGGCTGGGCCGCGAGCTGGGGCCGGACGCCGTGGCCGCGTTCACCGAGACCAAGACCGTCTTTTTCGCCAACGACTGAGGAGCTTCAATGCGGTTGCAGGGCAGGGTGGCGGTCGTCACCGGAGGGGGTAGCGGGATCGGGCTGGCGTCCGTCCGCCGGCTCGCAAGTGAGGGCGCGAAGGTCGTCGTGGCGGACATCGACCCGGACACCGGCAAAACGGCCGCCGACGAGGTCGACGGTCTGTTCGTGCGCACCGACGTGACGGACGCCGATCAGGTCAACGCGCTGTTCCAGTCCGCAGTGGACACATACGGTTCGCTGGACATCGCCTTCAACAACGCGGGCATCTCGCCGCCGGACGACGACTCCATCCTGGAGACCGGAATCGACGCCTGGCAGAAGGTGCAGACGGTCAACCTCACCTCGGTCTACCTGTGCTGCAAGGCGGCCATCCCGCACATGCTCGCCGGCGGCCGCGGCTCGATCATCAACACGGCGTCCTTTGTGGCCGTGATGGGCGCGGCGACCTCACAGATCTCCTACACCGCCTCGAAGGGCGGCGTGCTCGCGATGAGCCGCGAGCTGGGCGTGCAGTTCGCCCGGCAGGGCGTCCGGGTGAACGCGCTCTGTCCCGGACCGGTCAACACCCCGTTGCTGCGGGAGCTGTTCGCGAAGGATCCCGAGCGCGCGCAGCGCCGTTTGGTCCACGTGCCGATGGGCCGTTTCGCCGAACCGGACGAGATCGCCGCCGCGGTGGCATTCCTGGCCAGCGATGACTCCTCTTTCATGACAGCGTCGCAGTTCCTGGTCGACGGAGGCATCTCCGGCGCATATGTGACGCCCCTGTAGCGCCTTTGGTGCTAGCCTGCCGCTGGCAGGCCGGTTAGCGCAGTGGTCGACGCACCACAACCGCATTGTGGGGGACGCCGGTTCGAATCCGGCACCGGCTTGCCGCTGGGGCTGTAGCGCAGTGGTCGTCGCGCCTCCTTGCCAGGGAGTGAGGACGCTGGTTCGAATCCAGCCGGCCCCGCGTGATCGACGACGCGGATCTGCGGACGTGCCTGGGCGTGCTGGCCCAGGCACGCCAGTTGCCGACGGATGACCCCGTCCGGCAACGACTTCTGCGCGCGGTCGACGGCTTGGTCAAGGACCACAAGAAACAACGTTCGCGCGAACGTCACCGCGAGACCCAGGCCGCGGACCGGGCGTTGCTCGCCGCGACCAGCCTCGGCGCCACGGACCGCACCGAGGACGTCACTGTCGAGGCCGAGGGCAGCGCGGGAACGCTCAAGCGGCAAAAGCATTGCTACATCTGCAAGCAGCCTTACGTTGAGCTGGACGCGTTCTACCAGTGGCTGTGCCCGGAGTGCGCGCGGGACAACCGGGCTCGGCGGGATGCTCGCGCGGACTTGCCGGGGCGGCGGGCGCTGATCACCGGCGGACGGGTCAAGATCGGCTTCCAGGTCGCCAGGATGCTGCTCCGCGACGGCGCCGAGGTCATTGTCACGACCCGGTTCCCGGTGGACGCGGCCCGGCGGTTCGCGGCGGAGCCGGATGTGCCGCTGGACCGGCTGCGGATCGTGGGCGTGGACCTCCGGGATCCGCGGCAGGTCCTGGGGTTGGCGGAGAAGCTCCAAGGGCCCCTCGACATCCTGATCAACAACGCGGCCCAGACCGTGAAGCGGCCGTCGTGGTCCTACCGGCAGCTGCTCGCGGCCGAGTCGGAGCCGCTGCGCGTGCCGGTGGCAATTGATGCCGCTCCCGGCTTCATTCCGGCTTTGCCCGAGCCGGACTGGACTCGCGCTTTGACTACGGCCACTGAAATGGCTGAGGTGCTGGCGCCGGTCGATGCGAGTGGGTTGGTGCCGGATCCGTCGGCGGTGAACTCGTGGACGGCACGGGTCGGTTCGGTGGACGCGGCCGAGATGCTCGAGGTGCAGCTGATCAACGCGGTGGCGCCGTTCCTGTTGGTCGATGGGCTGTTGCCGAGGCTGCGGCTGTCTTCGTTCCCGCGGCGGTACATCGTGAACGTGTCCGCTGTGGAGGGCTGGTTCACCGCGCGGTTCAAGTCCGGCGGGCACCCGCACACCAACATGGCCAAGGCGGCGCTGAACATGCTCACCCGCACCAGCGCGACCGAGCTCGCCGCCGAAGGGATCTACCTGACCAGTGTGGACACCGGCTGGATCACCGACGAGAACCCGGCGCCCGCCAAGGCCACGATCGCGGACACCGGCTGGCGCCCGCCGCTGGACGTCCGCGACGGCGCGGCCCGGATCTACGACCCGATCGTCCGGGGCGAGGCCGGCGACCCGCCGTCCGGGGTGTTCCTGAAGGACTATCGCGAGGTGCCGTGGTGAGCCTGGAACCGTTGCTGGCCTGGTTGCGCACCGGCCGGCAAGCCCCGTTGCGCCTCGATTTCCCTGTCGGCACAGCGCTTCCCGACGGCCGGCTGGATCTGTGCAAGTCCGATCTCGGGCCACTGGGCGCCAAAGCGGTCGTTGAGGCGTTGCCGCACGGCGGTCCCGTCCGGCATCTGTTGCTGGGGACGGACCAGCTCGGCGACGAGGGCGCGGCGAAGGCCACCGAGGGCGCGATCGAGGCCGGAGCGTCCACGATCTACTTGGGCTGCAACGGGATCGGTGAAGGTGGCGCGTGCACGATCGCGACCCGGATCGCCGCGTCCCCTGGAGTGGTCCACGGCCTGTGGCTCAAGCGCAACCCGTTGGGGCCGAGCGGACTGCAGGCCATCGCGGATCTCGTGGCCACCGGCAACGCCCCGGCCACCATCGATCTCGTGCAGACCGGTGTCACCGCGCCGATCCTCGATGACCTCGTGGAGGCGCTCGCGGCAACGCGGGTCGTGCGGCGGTTGTTCTTGTCCGGCAACCCGTTGGGCGGTGCCGAGGCGCTGACGAAGCTCGTCCGCGACTGCGGCCTCGAAGAGCTGTACCTGTCGGCCTGTCAGCTGGGTGATCGCGGCGCCGCATACGTCCGGGCCGGGCTGAACGAGGGGCTGAAGCGGCTTTCGGTGGCCAGCAACGGGATCAGCGCTCATGCGATGACCGGGTTGTTCGACGCCGCCGTGCTCGCCGGAGTCGAGGTCCTGGACCTGGGCCGGGTCCGAGCGGCCGGAGTTCTGGACGCCCGAGACAACCGCGTCGACGCGGCCGCGCTGGCGGAGACGCTGTCCGCGGGCCCGCATCAGTTGCGGCACTTGGATCTCCGCAGCACTGGCCTGGACGGTCGCGGTTCGGTGAAGCTGCTGGCCGGAGCCGAACGAGCCGTCACGGCAACCCGTTACATCCTCGGCGGCGGCCTGCCGAAACGCATCAAAGGCAAGCTCGGGCACCTCGCCGCGGACGTGCCCGCGTTGGCTCCGCACCCGGATGTCGCCGCGATCAAGAGCGTCCACCGCTGATATTTGACCGATCGTTCTGATATCGTCGGTTCATGTCCTTCGCCGGCAAGGTTGTGCTGATCACTGGTGGCAGCGGCGCGCTCGGCGCTCACATGGCCTCGACGTTCGAGGCTCGCGGGGCGACGGTCGTGCGCGCCGGGAGCAGCATGGCCGATGTGACCAAGCCCGCCGAGGTCGAGGCCCTCATCGACACGGTGGTCCGTGAGCACGGCGGCCTGCACGTCGCCGTGAACGCCGCTGGGATCCTGGGCAAGAACGCCCCCGTCGCCGACCTCGACCCGGACACCTGGGCGAACGTCATCGACGTCAACCTGACCGGCGTGTTCCTGTGCATGAAGTACGAGATCGCGCACATGCGTCAGCACGGCGGCGGGACGATCATCAACATCGCCTCCAACATCGGCACGCACGTCCGCCGTCCCGGCATGAGTGCCTACGCCGCCTCGAAAGCCGGGCTCACCGCCCTCACCCAGACCGCGGCCCGCGAGTACATCGCCGACGGCATCCGCATCGCCGGCGTGAGCCCCGGCGCCAGCGACACCCCGATGTCCTACCGGCCCGGCGAGTCCACTGAGGACCGCGACGCTCGCATCCGGACGGTGACCCCCGCGGGCCGGGTGGCCGACCCGCGGGAAGTCGCCGACGCCGTGGCCTGGCTCGCCTCGGCCGAGGCCAGTTTCGTTGTGGGCCACGACCTTGTGGTGGACGGCGGCACGACCGCCTAGTGTCCCGCGGCGCGGGATACTAGGAGAGCAACATCTTCGCGGCCACCGCGGCTCCATCCGTGCGGATCATGCGAGCCACCTCGGCGGCCCGGGTCTGCTGTGTCAGCGCCGTTTCGAGCGCTGCCTCCAGTGATGAAGTGGCGTCGACGGCCACGCCGATGCCCAGGGCGGCGACCCGCCCGGCCCAGTACGGCTGATCGGCCAGCTGCGGGACGACGACCTGAGGCGCGCCCGCGAACGTCGCTGTGGTCGTGGTTCCCTGGCCGCCGTGGTGGATCACGGCGGCCACCCGGCGGAACAGGGCCTGGTGGTTGACTTCGCCGACGAGGAAACAGTCGTCGAGCTCCAGATCGGCCCAGCCGCGCGAGACGATGGCGCGACGGCCCTGCGCCCGGATCGCGTCGATGGCCGCCGCGGCCAGATCCGGCGCGGCGTGCAGGGGCATGCTGCCGAACCCCGCGTACACCGGCGGTTCGCCCGCGTCGAGGAACGCCCGCAAGTCGTCGGGGAGTGGACGTTCGTCGGGCAGCAGCCACGAGCCGGTCTGGACCACATCGAGGTCCGTCGGGTCCAGGACCGGGTCTGTCGCCAGCCACGGCCGCTCGCCAATGACATAGGAGCGGACATCCGCCACCGGTGGCAGGCCGTGCGCCTCTCGGCCGGTGTTCAGCCCTGGCCCGAACAACTCGGTGATGACCTGGGCATCCAGGTCCCACAGCGCCTGGTTGCCGGCGATCTCCGGTGGGTGCGGCCGTCCCGCGTACTCGAGCGGCCCGCGGTGTGGCGATGGCAGGGTGAGCTGCTGGAACGTCACCGAAACCGAGGGAATGCCCAGTTTCTCGGCCACCGACAGCCCCGCGGCCGCGGCGGGAACCATCCCGGTCGCCACCAGCACATCGCAGCCCTCGGCCGCGGGAAGGACCGTGTCGAAGATGTTCGCGATGATCGCGGCGGCGCGCTCGGGCATGGCGGACGGCGGCGGCGCGGCCTTCGTCAACGCCCGCGCCGACGGGCCGACCCCGACCAGCGGCACGCCCACACCGGCCAGCCGCGCGACGAAGTCGTCGTCGGGCGGCGCACAGACCGTCACCTCCGCGCCGGACTCCCGCAGCCGCACCGCGAGTGCCACCAGCGGCTCGACATCCCCGCGCGACCCGAACGTCGACAACACCACGCGCATTGCGCAATCCCCAACTTCCCAAGTGGACGCTACGACTTCGCGATCCCGTGCCGGAAAGCGTAGGTCACCGCCTGAGCCCGATCCCGCAGACCCGCCTTCGCGAACACCTTGTTGACGTGGGTCTTCACCGTGCCCTCGGTGATGTAGAGCTGCTGGGCGATCTCCGCGTTGGACTTGCCTTCCGCGATCAGGCGCAACACGTCCAGCTCACGCGGAGTCAGCCCGTCCGGCAGACCGGCGGGCCGTTCGCGGGTCGCGAGGGCTACGAGGCGGCGTTGCACGACCGGGTCGAAATGCGTTTCCCCGCGGTGAACCGTGGCCAGTGCGTGCGCGATGTCGTTGGCGCGCGCGTCTTTGGTGAGGTAGCCGCGGGCGCCTGCCTTGAGCGCGGCCAGGATCGACTCGTCGTCAGAGTAGGTCGTGAGCACGACGACGTGCACCTCTGGGAACGCGGCTTGGACTCGGCGGGTGGCCTCGACGCCGTCCATCCGGGGCATCCGCAGGTCCATCAACACGATGTCGGGACTTTCAGCGGCGATGAGCGAGAGTGCGTCCTCGCCGTTCCCCGCGGATCCGACGACCTCGACCTCCGGCAGCAGCCCCAGGATCAGCACCAGGCCTTCGCGTACAACGGTTTGGTCGTCCACGACGATGACCTTCACGCCGGGACCCGCAATCGCACCCGGAACCCGTGCTCGACCGGTCCGGCGTCCAGCTCGCCACCGATCAGCTCGGCCCGTTCCCGCATCCCGACCAGCCCATAGCCAGTGCCGACGACACCGGCCGAGTCCCCGCCGGTGTCAACGACTTCCAGCGAACACCAGCCGTCCTCCCGGTGCAGCGCCATGCGTACCGACGCGCCCGGAGAGTGCTTTCGCACGTTGGTCAACGCTTCCTGAGCCGTGCGCAGAACAGTCAGCCGGGTCTCCGCGATGAGCGCGTCCGGGTCGCCGGATACCTCGATCTCACAGGCGTTTCCGGTGAGCGTGTGGAACTCGGTGGCCAATGAGGACAGCTGGTCGGCCAGCGGGGGCTCGTCGCCGCGCAGGGCCGCGACCGCCCGCTTGGTCTCCTCCAGCCCGGCCCGGGCCATGTCCCCGGCCTTGACCACTCGTTCCAGAATCGCCGCCGGGTCGGCCCCGTTCTCCAGCAGCATCCGCGTCCCCTCCAGGTGCACCACCTGAGCGGACAGCGAATGCGCGAGCACATCGTGGATCTCCCGGGCCAGCCGTTGCCGTTCGGCGAGCACCCTGGCCTCGGCGAGGGTGGCGGCCTGGCGGCGGGACAGCATCAGCTGGCTCCAGATCGCGGCGAGGAAAGCCGCCCAGCCCAAGCCGGCCGCGATCCCGATGTCCGCCCCCGACGGCACCGGCGTGACCACCGTCGCCAGCCAGAACCCGGCGATCGCCCACACGACCAGCAGAACCGTGTGCAGCAGCCGGGTCTTGAACGGCGCCAGCCACACCGCGAGGAACAGGATCCCGGTCCCGGCGAACGGCGCGAGCATCTCGTCGGCCACCCCGGCGAGGATCACGATCGCCATCAGCAGCGGCGAATCCCGCTCACGCCGCACCACGATCACGCACAGGGCCAACGCGAAGACATACAGCGCCAACGAACCAGCCAGCCCGAGCCAGCCATGCTGTTGCGTGGCCACGACAGCCGAGGCGACCAACCCGTAGAGGGCGTACACGCCTGCGATGCCGCCGACCAGGTAGTGCCATCTGGGCCTCACGAGCCCAAGGTAGTCCGCCCGGCTGCGGACCACCTCTAACCACGGTTGTGGATTTCCTCCACCCAAGGGCAGTCGTTCCCGGCGGCGATGTGGAACCCGCGCCTGACAACCAGGCTGAGCGACATGATTTCCGTTGACCACCTGAGCAAGTCGTTCGGCCGGGTGAAAGCCGTCGACGACCTGTCGTTCACCGTCCGGCCGGGCAGCGTCACCGGCTTCCTCGGGCCCAACGGCGCCGGCAAGACCACGACCCTGCGGATGCTGCTCGGCCTGGTGACGCCCGGCTCCGGCACGGCCACCATCGGTGGCACCGCCTATGTGGACCTGCCGTCGCCGATCACCACGGTCGGGGCCGTGCTGGAGGCGACCTCGTTCCATCCCGGCCGGACCGCCCGCGTTCACCTGGAGGCGATGTGCCTGGCTGCCGGCCTGTCGATGGACCGGGTGAACCCCGTGCTCGCCGAGGTCGGCCTGACCGAGGCGGCGGATCGCCGGGTGGGCGGGTTCTCCCTCGGGATGCGCCAACGGCTCGCGCTCGCCTCGGCGTTGCTTGGCGACCCGGCAGTGCTGATCCTCGACGAACCGGCCAACGGCCTCGACCCGCAGGCAATCCATTGGCTGCGCGGGTTTCTGCGGGCGCTGGCGGCGGGTGGCTGCACGGTCCTGGTGTCGAGTCACGTGCTGACCGAGATGGCCGTGACCGCCGAGCGCGTGCTGATCGTCAACCACGGCCGGTTGATCGCCGACCGCGAGGTGGACGCGAACCTCGAAGAGACCTACCTGGAGCTGGTGAGATGATCAGGGCGGAGTTGTTCAAGGCGCGGCACACCAGGTCGGTGTGGGGCCTCACGGCGATCGCCGCCGCGTTCTGCGTGGGCTGGGCGGCGCTGGAAGTCTTCGTGTTCCACCAGATCGACGACGCCTACGCGATGGCCCAGCAGGGCTACATCTTCGCTCTGCTGGTGGGAATCCAGCTCACCGCGGGCGAGTACCGGCACCAGACCATCACCTGGACCTTGCTGGTCCAGCCGAACCGCGGGCGCGTGATCACCACGAAGCTGGTGGCCTGCGGGGTGATCGGCGCCGCGATGGGGGTCGCGGCGGCGGTCGTCACCGCGCCGGCCACCGCCCTGATGCTGGCCGTGTCCGGGAATCCCGTTGTCACGCCCGGGGTTCCGGCGGCACTGCTGGGCTCGGTGCTCAGCACGGCGTTGTGGGCGGTGTTCGGCGCGGCCATCGGTCTGTTGGTGCGCAACCAGGTCGCCGCGACCATCGCGGCCTTCGTCTGGTTCTTCTACGCGGAATGGTTTCTGGTGGCCATGGTTCCGGCGGTCGGGCGCTGGACCCCAACGGGCGTCTCGAAGTCCATAGTGGGCTGGAGCCGCGACGGCCTGCCCGTCGCGGGAGATCTTCTCCCACTCTGGGCAGGCACGGCTGTGTTCCTGGGCTATGCGGTTGTCGCGGCCGTCGTGGCGCGGTTGGTCAGCGTCCGGCGGGAGGTCACCTAGCGGCGATGCTCAGCTCGACCGGCGTGCCCGGCTCGACACTCCGGCTCACGGTGCAGGTGCGCTCGACGGCCCGGTTGACCAGTTTGACCAGCGTCTCCTGGTCGGCCGGGCTGAGCGTGCCCAGGTCCAGCTCGAACCTGGTCCGCACGGCGGTCACCCGGTCGGCGTCGAGGTCCTTGTCCGCCTCCACGACCACGTCGATCGGGGCGTCCTCGCCGATCCGGCGGGAGATCACGTGGTCGGCCGACAGGCCCGCACAGGCGCCCAGGGCCGCCATTAGCAGCTCGACCGGGGAGAAGTCGGCACCGTCCTGGGAGCGGCCGATCCTGATCTCGGCGCCACGGCCGTTGATGGCCGTGAACCTGGCCGGGGCGTCCCGGCGGATCCGGACGGGCGCGGGATTCGTAGTCACAGCAGCATTAACGCACGGATCTCGCCGGAAATGCCCGAAGGTGAGGGAGATCGCGGGTCAGTCCCGTGGCCGCACAACGGCCGTCTCGTAGGCGACGATCACCAGCTGGGCGCGGTCCCGGGCCTGCAGTTTCGCCAGCAAACGACTCACGTGCGTCTTCACCGTCGCCAGGCCGACGTGCAGGTGCTCGGCGATCTCGGCGTTCGACAGGCCGCGGGCGACCAGGGCGAGGACCTCGCGTTCGCGTTCGGTCACCCCGGCCAGCTCGCGGGCCATCGGCGCGGACGGTTCCGGCCGGCTGGTGAACTCGGCGATCAGCCGCCGGGTCACGCTCGGCGCCAGCAGGCTCTCCCCGGCGGCCACCACCCGGATCGCGGCCAGCAGGTCCGCGGGCGGGGTGTCCTTGAGCAGGAACCCGCTCGCACCCGCCCGCAGCGCCGAGTACACGTACTGGTCAAGGTCGAACGTGGTCAGCATGAGCACGCGCGTCTCCGGGATCTCCGCGCAGATCCGCCGGGTGGCCTCGATCCCGTCCATCTCCGGCATCCGGACGTCCATCAGCACCAGGTCCGGTCGTTCGGCCAGGGCGACGGCGATCGCCTCGATCCCGTTGCCCGCCTCACCGACCGTGGCCAGCCCGGGCGCGGTGTCGACCAACACCCGGAAACTGCCCCGCACCAGCGCCTGATCATCGGCGACGACCACCCGGATGGTCATGACACGGGCATCCGGGCCGACACGGCGAACCCGCCCTCGGGCCGCGGCCCGGCCGCGAAACTGCCCCCGTACATCGTCACGCGCTCCCTCATCCCCACCAGGCCATGCCCGGTCCCCGGCGTCCCACCCGGTCCGGTGTCGGTCACGTCCACCCGGACCTCGCCATCCTCGACCACGACCCGGACCGTGCAGGTCACCGGGCCCGCGTGCTTGACCACGTTGGTCAGCGCCTCCTGGACGATCCGGTAGACCGACAGTCCCAAAGCCTCGGGGATCTCCGCCGCGGTGACGTCCAAGGTCACGTCCACGCCCGCCGCCTGGGCGCGTTCGACCAGCTCAGGGAGGTTCCTGAGGCTCGGCGCCGGAGCCAGGTCGGCGGTCTCGGATCGCAGCACGCCGAGCATCCGCCGCATGTCGTTGAGGGTGGCCCGGCTGGTCGCCTCGATGATCCGCAGCGCGTCACGGGCCTCTTCGGGGCGCTGGTCGGCGACGTGGTTGGCGATGCCCGCCTTCACCGCGATCAGGCTCATGCTGTGCGCCATGATGTCGTGCAGTTCGCGGGCGATCCGCAGGCGTTCGTCGTTGACCAGGCGGGACGCGTAGTCGCGACGGGCCTGCACGGCCCGGCCCATGGTCCACCCGGCGAGCATGATCGCGGCCACGAACAGGAAGTACCCGACCGGATCGCGCCACGACTGCGTACTCAGCCCGTTGATCAGGCTCGCCGCTGCTGACGCGGCCAGACCGGCGGCGAGCGCGGGCACCGGGCGGCGGTTCAGCACACACAGCGTATACAAGATGCATACAGCCGGTATCCATGGTTCACGCAGGGCGTTCACGACGTTCGCGGCGAACGAGAAGGTGAGCACCACGACGTAACTCGGCACCGGCCAGAGCCGCCGCACGGCCAGCGGCGCCGCGGACAGGATCGCGACGACCCAGCCGAACCAGAGCGGGCCGCTGTAGGACGGCTGGGCGTCGACGATGTCCAGGAAAGTCAGGTGCGCGACGGTCATCGCGGCCGCGACGGCCGAGTCGAACGCGACCAGCTCCCACAGCTGCGGCCGGCGGGCGAGGAACGGACGGTCACCAGGCACGGCCCGACGGTATCGAAGGTGTTCCGCATGGCGCGTCCAGCTGTGGAACGTCATCCCCGAGGTGGACTCCCGCCTGGTCGGCAGCGTAGTTTGACGGCAACTGAATATGGCGCCGTCACGAGCCGAGGCGGGAGAGTCTCCGCAAGGAGCACCGAAGGAGCAAACCTCCCCGCAATCTCTCAGGTCCAGCTACCGCCCCGGCCAGGCCACTCTGGAAAGCAGGTCCGTCCGGGACCTCACCAACGGTGCAAGCCGCGTCCGCGGCGAAGCTCTCAGGTACCACGACAGAGGGGGAGTTCCGTACCCGAACTGGAGGAGCTCCCATATGTTCGATCAATCTTTGTCCACAGTGGACCCCGAGGTGGCCAAGGCCGTCGCCGCCGAGCTGGACCGCCAGCGCGGCACGCTGGAGATGATCGCCTCGGAGAACTTCGCGCCGGTGTCGGTGATCGAGGCGCAGGGATCGGTGCTCACCAACAAGTACGCCGAGGGCTATCCCGGCCGCCGCTACTACGGCGGCTGTGAGCACGTCGACGTGGTCGAGCAGCTGGCGATCGACCGGGTCAAGGAGCTGTTCGGCGCCGAGCACGCGAACGTCCAGCCGCACTCCGGCGCCCAGGCCAACGCGGCCGCGATGCTCGCCCTGCTCAACCCCGGCGACACCATCCTCGGCCTCGACCTCGCGCACGGCGGGCACCTCACGCACGGCATGCGGATCAACTTCTCCGGCCGGCTGTTCAACGTCGTCGCCTACCACGTGTCGGCCGAGACCGGCCTGGTCGACATGGCCGAGGTGGAGCGGCTGGCGGTCGAGCACAAGCCCCGGTTGATCATCGCGGGCTGGTCGGCGTATCCGCGGCAGCTCGACTTCGCCGAGTTCCGCCGGATCGCGTCCGCGGTCGACGCGTACCTGATGGTCGACATGGCGCACTTCGCCGGCCTGGTGGCGGCCGGGCTGCACCCGAACCCGGTGCCGTTCGCCGACATCGTCACCACGACCACGCACAAGACCCTCGGCGGCCCGCGCGGCGGGGTGATCCTGTCCCGCCAGGAGCTGGCCAAGAAGATCAACTCGTCGGTGTTCCCCGGTCAGCAGGGCGGCCCGCTGGAGCACGTGATCGCGGCCAAGGCGGTGGCGTTCAGGATCGCCGCGAGCCCGGAGTTCGCCGACCGGCAGCGCCGGACGCTGGAAGGCGCGCAGATCCTCGCGGCCCGGCTCAACGGCCTGCCGGGCATCAAGGTGCTCACCGGCGGCACCGATGTCCACCTCGTGCTCGTCGACCTTCGAGAGTCCACACTGGACGGACAGCAGGCCGAGGACCTGCTGCACAGCGTCGGCATCACGGTCAACCGCAACGCCGTGCCGTTCGACCCGCGGCCGCCGATGGTCACCTCGGGCCTGCGGATCGGCACCGCCGCGCTGGCCACGCGCGGCTTCGGCGCGCAGGAGTTCACGGAGGTTTCGGACGTGATCGCCGAGGTACTCACCGGTCAGGACATCGAACCGGCCCGTGCCCGCGTGCAGGCGCTGGCCGGCAAATTCCCGCTCTACCCGGGGCTGTCATGACCATCAGTGTGTTCGACCTGTTTAGCGTGGGGATCGGGCCGTCGAGCTCGCACACCGTCGGCCCGATGCGGGCCGCGCGCACCTTCGCTTCGGGGCTCGCGGCCTCCGGAGTTGTTTCGGAGACCGCTTCGGTGAAGGCCGAGTTGTTCGGTTCGCTGGGCGCCACCGGGTACGGGCACGGCAGCCCGGCGGCGGTCATCCTCGGGCTGGAGGGTGAACGGCCGGAGGACATCGACACCGACACGGTCGCGCCTCGCGTGGCCGCGATCCGGGCCTCCCGGCGGCTCCGGCTGATGGGGGAGCACGAGATCACCTTCGTCGAGGACGACGACCTGGTGATGCACCGGCGGAAGTCGTTGCCCGCGCACCCCAACGGCATGCGGTTCGCGGCTTTGGACGCCTCCGGGGCCGAGCTGGCCTCGCACATGTACTACTCGGTCGGCGGCGGGTTCGTCGTCGACGCCGAGGCCACCGGTGAACTCCGGATCGTGCCGGACACGACGGTCGTGACCTACCCGTTCCGCACCGGCGCCGAGCTGCTGGACCACTGCTTGCTCAACGGCCTGTCGGTCGCGGATGTCATGCTGGCCAACGAGTTGGCGTGGCGTTCGGAGGACGAGGTGCGGTCCGGGCTGCTGCACATCTGGGACGTGATGCAGGAGTGCGTCGCCAAGGGGTGCACCCGCGAAGGCGCCCTGCCCGGCGGCCTGCGGGTGCCCCGGCGGGCGAAGTCGTTGTACGACAAGCTGATGACCGAGGACCCGGCGTCCGACCCGTTGTACATCATGGACTGGATCAGCCTGTACGCGTTGGCCGTCAACGAGGAGAACGCCTCCGGTGGGCGGGTCGTCACCGCGCCGACCAACGGTGCGGCGGGGATCATTCCCGCTGTGCTGCACTACTACCGGCGGTTCGTCCCGGACGCCACCGATGACGGCGTGGTGGAGTTCCTGCTGACCGCGGGCGCGATCGGCGTGATCCTCAAGGAGACCGGGTCGATCTCCGGCGCCGAGGTCGGCTGCCAGGGCGAGGTCGGGTCGGCGTGTGCGATGGCGGCGGCCGCTTTGGCTGCTGTGCTTGGTGGAACACCGTTGCAGGTGGAGAACGCGGCCGAGATCGGCCTGGAGCACCACCTTGGGCTGACGTGTGATCCGGTCGGCGGTCTGGTGCAGATCCCTTGTATCGAACGCAATGCCGTGGGGTCGACGAAGGCCGTGCACGCGGCCCGGATCGCCTTGCGGGGCGATGGGACGCACGTCGTGCCGTTGGACAAGGCGATCAAGACCATGCGCGAGACCGGCGCGGACATGAGCACCAAGTACAAGGAGACCGCGCGCGGCGGGCTGGCGTTGAACGTCATCGAGTGCTGATTGGCCGGAAATTGGCGCCCTTCTGGGTCGGGGCGCCAGGTTGCGGATGTGCCGGTGTCAGACTCGGGGCATGGTCGCAGCGGGAATTGGCACAGTCGGATTCGTTGGGGTAGGCGTCATGGGCGAACCCATGGCGCTCAACCTGCTCAAAGCCGGAACACCGCTGCTGGTGTGGAACCGTTCTGCCTCACCGCGGGTGGACACCCTGACGGCCGCCGGTGCCGTCGTCGCGCCCGATGCAGACACCGTGTTCGCGCAGTGCGACGTCGTGATCCTCATGCTGGCCAACAAGGACGCGATCGACGCGACTCTGGGCCGGGGCACTCCCGCCTTTGCCGCGCGGGTGTCCGGCCGCACGGTCGTCCACATGGGAACGACCGCCCCCGGCTTCTCCGCGGGGCTCGCCGCGGACATCCTGGCGGCCGGTGGGGCCTACGTCGAGGCACCCGTTTCCGGCTCGCGTGTCCCCGCCGAGGCCGGTGAGCTGGTCGCGATGCTGGCCGGCGAGCCCACCTCGGTCGCCCTGGTCCGCCCGGTCGTCGAGCCGATGTGCCGCGAACTGGTCGACTGCGGCCCGGTCCCCAACGCCCTGCTGACGAAGATCGCGGTGAACATCTGCCTGATCACCACCATCACGGGCCTGGCCGAGACCATGCACTTCGCCGCCCAGCACGGCCTCGACCTGGACAAAGTCACGCACGTGCTGGCCACCGGCCAGATGTCCAGCCCGATCATGCGCGTGAAACTCCCCAAGTGGCTGGCCTCGGACTTCACCGCCCAGGCCGCCATCGGGGACGTGTGGATGAACACCCGCCTGATCACCGGCGCCGCCAGGGAGGCGTCGGTGGCCGTGCCGCTTCTCGATGTGTGCGAGGCCCTTTTCGCGGAGACCGACGCCCTCGGCCACACGGGCCTGGACATGGCCGCGGTTATCAAGTCCATCGAAGCCCGCACAGCCACCCTCCAGAGCTGAGCTCACCTGGCGAGGGATATCCAGGTCACGACCAGCACCTCGGTCTGGGCAGGCGCGCCGGATCCTGCTCGGTCAGCAGGGCGACCCGCCGCCACACCGTGACATTGTGCGGTGGCGCTTAGACTCAGGCTTGTGACCGAGGACGGACCGACAACGACGCTGGCCAGTGCGGGTGCGGCGGTGTTCCGGCCGGTGCGGACCGGGAACGCGTTCGAGGAGACGGTGGAGCGGCTGCTGCAGGCCATCCGGCTGGGTGTGGCGGGGCCGGGGGAACGGCTGCCCGCCGAACGCGAGCTGGCGACCAGGCTGAACATCAGCCGGGTGACGCTGCGCGAGGCGATCCGGGCGCTGCAGGAGGCGGGGTACGTCGAGTCGCGACGCGGCCGGTACGGCGGGACGTTCGTGAACGAGACCCTGCCGACCGCGCGCACGACCCGCAAGACCACGCCGGACGAGCTCGAGGACGTGCTGACCATGCGGCGGGTCCTGGAGGTCGGGGCGGCGGAGGCCGCGGCGGCGCGGACGTTGTCGCCGGAGGAACGCCAGTACCTGCGCGCCCGGCTGGCCGAGACCGAGGCCGACGACCTGTCCGAGTATCGCCGCAAGGACTCCCGGCTGCACCTGGCCATCGCGGAGGTGGCCGCCTCACCGACGCTCACCTCCGCGGTCGCCGACATCCGGGTCCGGATCAACGAGCTGCTGGACGCGATCCCGGTGCTGCACAACAACATCGAGCACTCCAACGCGCAGCACGAGCTGGTCGTCCAGCGGATCCTGGACGGCGACCCGGCCAAGGCCCGGGACGCCATGGCCGAGCACCTAGAGGGAACGGCATCGCTGCTGCGTGGGTTCCTGGCGTGACCGGCTGAGGTTCCAGTTGCGCCAGTCCCGGTCCCGCCCGGCCGCGGTGACACACGGACGCATCGAGGGATCCAGCGTGGCCAGCTCGGGCCACGCGTCATAGGACAGCGTCGACAGGTACTCCACGTCGATCTTGCCGGTCTGGCGGTAGCGCTCGACGTTGTGACCAGCGATGATCCGCTCCGGGTCGAGCCAGGCGAACACCAGCAGGCCGGCCAGCCCGGACCCGACCACAGCCCGCGGCAGCCATCCCGCCCCCAGCCGCACCCCGGCGGCGATGATCAGCAGGTACACCAGTCCCAGCCAGAGTTCACAGGCCTCCACGACCACCCGCTCAACGGTGAACCCGTAGGCCTTCTGGTACGCCCACATCCGGGTCAGCGCGGACGCCACCACGACCAGCATCAACGCGCACAACGCCCCGAGCAGGGCCCTGAGCCACACGCGATCCGCCCGCGTCTCCCGCCGGGCCCAGCGAGCCGCGGCCGTCACGACCCCCAGTGTCAACAGCGTGACGGCCAGCAGCTGCCAGAACCCGCTGCGGGCATAGGTGGCGTACGACAGGTTCGCGGTCCGCTGGACGTACTCGGCGCCGCCGAACAAAGCCGCGAACTGCACCAGCGCGAATCCGGTGAACAGCAACGCGAGGATGCCCACCGGCATCGCCCATTCCACGCGGGACAGTTGTTTTCGCTTACGGGTGAACGCATCCACCTCCGGCGGTGAAGCGGCAACCAGACCCGCCGCGGCCGCGCCGAACCCCACGAGCACGAACAACCCGATCCACCGCACCACGCTCCCGGGATCCACCTGGGGGGTCAGTCCACTGAGGATCTCGGCGAACGCGGCATCCGCCCCGGCCAGCAGCGGCACGAAAACCAGCAGCAGTAGCACACTCAGCGCGAGCGCGAGGAGGATCCGCGCGGCCCTGCGGTTCGCCGACTGCCGTCGCAGCGCCGCCAGACCGCGGGTCACCCACGGCAGTGAAAGCACGAACCCGATCGGCACAGCCAAAGCGCCGATCGCCAGACCGGCGACCGACCGGCCGCCGGCCACCGCGATCGACGCCGCCCCGCACGCGCCGACCAGGCAAAGCGTTGCCAGCCAGCTGGAATCGCGGAACGCGGTCACACTGACCAACGCGAGCGCGAGCACCGCCCACAACGCGGACTCCAGCTTGATCCGGCGCATCATCCACCACGTGCTGCCCGCGCACGCCACCGCGACGATGACATAGCCGATACCGGAAGCGTTGGTGGGTAAGGCGATCGCGCCCACCACCCCGGCGACGGCGATGGCGCTGAGATGTCGGGGTGTCGCGGGTTCCTTGGGAACGTCCCAAGTGATCGGCACGCGGGTGGGCACGACTATTACTGAAGGCTCGTTCATTAATTACTCCATGGTGAGAAAACTGTGGGGGGTAAGGCTTTTACTGCGGCAGGGTGACGCGGATGGTGGCCGGTTCGACCACCCGGATGTCGCCGCCGTGCAGGTCGACGACCCAGCGCGCGATGGCCAGGCCGAGCCCGGTCCCGCCGCCGGCCCGCTCGCCGCGCACGAACCGCTGGAACACGCGTTCCCGGTCGGCGGGCGCGATGCCCGGGCCTTCGTCGCGCACGTCGATCACGAGCGCGTCGGCCGAGATCCGGGCGCTGACAAAGACTTCGCCGCCCTGGGGACCGTGCCGGACCGCGTTGTCCAGCAGGTTCCAGACGACCTGGTGCAGGCGTTGCCGGTCGGCGTAGACCTTCCCGGGCGTGACGTCCACGGTGAACCGTGCGCCTCGGCCGGAGACCTCAGCCTCCGCGACGACTTCGGTCAGCATCGACTCGATGTCGAAGTACTCGCGGTCCAGCGGCGTGACCCCCGCGTCCACTCTGGACAGGTCGAGCAGCTCGGTCACCAGGCGCCCCAGGCGTTCCGTCTGCGCGAGGGCGGTCTTGAGCGTGGCCGGGTCGGGTTCGGCCACCCCGTCGACGACGTTCTCCAGCACTGCTTGGAGCGCGGAGATGGGTGTGCGCAGCTCGTGGGAGACGTTCGCGATCAGCTCACGGCGTTGCTGGTCGGCCGCGGCCAGGTCGGCGGCCATCTTGTTGAACGCACGGGCCAGTTCGCCGACCTCGTCGCGGGAAGTCGCCCGCACTTCACGGGTGTAGTCGCCGCGGGCCATTGCGCGAGCCGCCGCGGTCATCTGGCGCAACGGTTTGGTCATGCCGTGCGCGAGCAGCTGGGAGGTGACCAGGCCGAGGCCGATGGCGATCATCGAGGTGTACGTCGGCAGCCAGCCCATCCGCAGCCAGAAGTAGCCCAGCGCGGTGGCCCCGGCGCCGGCCACCAGCAGGCCGATCTTGAGCTTGATCGACCGGATCGGGTCCAGCGGCCGCGGCAGGCTCTTCATCGGGGCACCTCCAGGGCGTAGCCGACGCCGTGCACGGTCCGGATCAGGTCGGCGCCGAGCTTGCGTCGCAACGCCTTGATGTGGCTGTCCACGGTCCGCGTGCTCGCCGACTCGTTCCAGCCCCACACCTCGGTGAGCAGCCGGTCGCGGGGAACGACCGCGCGCGGCCGGCCGGCGAGGTGCACCAGCAGCTCGAACTCGGTCGGCGTGAGGTGGGCGGGTTCGCCGGCCCGGTGCACCCGCCGTTCCACCGGGTCGATCTCCAGGTCGCCGAGGACGATCTTCGCCGCGGCCTGCTGGGTGTTGCGGTCGACCCGGCGCAGCAACGCGTGCACGCGAGCGGCCAGCTCGCGGATGGAGAACGGCTTGGTGATGTAGTCGTCCGCGCCGACCGCCAGGCCGACCAGCAGGTCCGTCTCGTCGTCCCGGGCGGTCAGCATCAGCACTGGTACCGGCCGGTGCGCCTGCACGCGGCGGCACACCTCCAGGCCGTCGAAGCCGGGCAGCATCAGGTCCAGCACGATCAGGTCCGGCGCGGTCTCGACGGCCTGCCGGACCGCCGACGGCCCGTCGGCCGCGATGTCCACCTCGTAACCCTCCGCGCGCAGCCGCGCGGCCACGGACTCGGCGATCGCCGGCTCGTCCTCGACCACCAGGATCCGTCTGTGCCCCTCAGCCATGCCGCCGAGGGTAGGCGTGATCTATGGAGAGGCGACGGGCGAGATGTGAATGTCTTGTGCAGCCTGTCGGTTTCCTGTCGATCCTCTCCGGGTGCGCAGGGGGTGCGAAAGACTGCGGTCAGTGAAGCGGACAAAACGATTGGAGTGAGCATGTCCCGAAGATTCAGTGTGCTGGTCGCGGCCGCGCTCGGGGTGAGCCTCCTCGGCGCCGGCCAGGCGGCCGCCACGGAGTCCGGCCGCGCGTTCCCCACCGAGTTCGCTCTGCCCAACGGGTTCATGCCGGAGGGGATCGCCATCGGCGACGGCCCGACGGCCTACTTCGGCTCGCGCGCGGACGGGTCGCTGTTCCGCGTGAACCTGCGCACCGGCAAGGGAGAGGTGTTCAGCAAGGGCCCGGGCACCCCGTCGACCGGCCTCAAGGTCGACTCGCGGCACCGGCTGTTCGTGTCGGGCGCGTCCGGCGGTGACGCCCGCGTGGTCGACGCCCGGTCGGGAAAGGTGTTGGCCAGCTACAAGTTCGCGGCCACCGACACGTTCGTCAACGACGTGATCGTGACCGACCAGGCGGCCTGGTTCACCGACTCGCGCAAACCGTTGCTGTACAAGGTGGCGCTGGGCCGGCACGGCTCGCTGCCGTCGACGTTCGAGACCCTGACGCTGACCGGTGACATGGTGTTCACGCCAGGTGTCACCAACGCCAACGGGATCGCGACCACCCCCGACGGCCGCGCGCTGCTGATCGTGCAGTCGAACACCGGCAAGCTGTTCAGGGTCGACCCGCGTACCGGCGTCACCAAGGAGGTGAACCTCGGCGGCGAGGTGCTCACCGCGGGCGACGGGCTGCTGCGCGAGGGCAATTCGCTGTTCGTCGTGCAGAACCGGCTGAACACGGTCGCGAAGTTCCGGCTCGACCGCACGGCCACCACCGGGACCCTGGTCGCCAAGGCCACGGATCCGCGCTTCGACGTGCCGACCACGGTGGCGTCCTTCGGCCATCGCCTGTATCTGCCGAATGCGCGGTTCAGCACACCGCCGACCCCGGACACGCCGTACAACGTGATCGCCATACCGCGGCCCTGATCGACAATTCACACGTGAGTGGTCGTACCGTTCTTGACCGGTGCGGCCACTCACTACTTTGTTCGGGGGTGGAAGTACTCAGGTGTCTTGACCGGCATGGTTTCCCGGTTCACCCTGCAGAACAAGTTCGCACTGGGCGGAGTGTGAAAAGCAGCGGAAAAGAAGGACCACGCCATGGACAAAGCCACCGCCCACAAATCCCTCACCGACATCCTGCCCGACCTTGACTCGCGCCTCGTCAGCCACCTGCGCCGAATCAGTCTTCCCCTGCTGCGCGGTGCCATCGGCATTGTGTTCGTCTGGTTCGGCGCCCTCAAAATCGCCAACAACTCCCCGGTCGCCGATTTCGTCGCCAACACCCTGCCCTGGCTCGACCGCGCCTGGCTCGTTCCCGCTTTAGGCATCCTCGAAATGGCCCTCGGCGTCGCCATCATGACCGGGCGCTTCACCACAATCGTCTGCGCCGCCCTCATCGCTCATCTCACCGGCACGTTCCTCGCCCTGATAACCCAGCCCACAACCACCTTCCAGCACGGCAACATCTTCCTGCTGACCACCGAGGGCGAGTTCGTCGTCAAGAATCTCGTCTTCATCGCCGCCGCCCTTGTTCTCGCGGCCCGCTTCCACAAAGCGAGATAACGAGGTTTCCCTTCTTTGGCGCGTGGGGCGGGTCGATTGTGACATCGACCCGCTGCCCATTTGACTCAGGAACAGATGGCGCCCTGGGCGGCCGAGCCGACCAGGCGGGCGTACTTGGCGAGGACGCCGGTGCGCCGCTGGGGTTCGGGTGCGGACCAGGATTGGCGGCGCCGGGTGAGTTCGGCGTCCTCGACGTTGAGAGTCAGGGTGCGGGTCTGCATGTTGAGGGTGATGGGGTCGCCGTCCTGGACGAGGGCGATGGGGCCGCCGTGGGCCGCTTCGGGGGCGACGTGGCCGATGCAAAGGCCGGTGGTGCCGCCGGAGAACCGGCCGTCGGTGACCAGGAGGACGTCCTTGCCCAGGCCCGCGCCTTTGATGGCGCCGGTGACCGCCAGCATTTCGCGCATGCCAGGGCCACCGCGGGGGCCTTCGTAGCGGATCACCACGACGTCACCGGCCTTGAGGGTTGGCAGGGCGTCCATCGCGGCTTGCTCGCCGTCGAAAACCCTTGCGGTGCCGTTGAATTCCGTGGAGTCGAAGCCCGCGCTCTTGACCACCGCGCCGTCCGGGGCGAGGGAGCCGCGCAGGATGGTCAGGCCGCCGGTGGGGTGGATCGGGTTGCTCAGCTTGCGCAACACCTCGCCGTCCAGGGCGGGTGGGTCGAGCTCGGCGAGGTTCTCCGCCAGGGTCCTACCGGTCACGGTCAGGCACGAACCGTTCAGCAAACCGGCGTCCAGCAAGGCTTTCATCACCACGGGCACACCACCGACGCGGTCGACGGCGGTCATCACGTGCCGGCCGAACGGCTTCACGTCCGCCAGGTGTGGCACGCGGTCGCCGATCCGGGTGAAATCGTCCAGGGACAACGGGACCTCGGCCTCGTGCGCGATCGCCAGCAGGTGCAGCACCGCGTTCGTCGACCCGCCCAGCGCCATCACCACCGCGATCGCGTTCTCGAACGCCTCCCGGGTCATCACCTGTCGCGCGGTGATGCCCTTGGCCAGCATGCCGACCACCGCTTCGCCGCTCGACCGGGCGAACCTGTCGCGGCGGCGATCCACCGATGGGGGACTCGCCGACCCGGGCAGTGACATGCCCAGCGCCTCGGCCGCGCACGCCATGGTGTTCGCCGTGTACATCCCGCCGCACGCGCCCTCACCAGGGCAGATCGCGCGCTCGATCTTGTCGACCTCCTCGCGTGAGATCAGCCCCCGCGCGCACGCGCCCACCGCCTCGAACGCGTCGATGATGGTGACCTCGCGCCCGTCGACCGTGCCCGGCAGGATCGACCCCGCGTAGAGGAACACCGCGGCCACATCGAGCCGCGCGGCCGCCATCAGCATCCCCGGCAGGCTCTTGTCGCACCCGGCCAGCAGGATCGCGCCGTCCAGCCGCTCGGCCTGCATCACCGTCTCCACCGAGTCGGCGATCACCTCCCGCGACACCAGCGAGAAGTGCATGCCCTCGTGGCCCATGGAGATCCCGTCGGACACCGAGATCGTGCCGAACTCCATCGGGAACCCGCCGGCCGCGTGCACGCCCTGCTTACCCGCCTGGGCGAGCCGCTGCAGCGAGAGGTTGCAGGGAGTGATCTCGTTCCAGGACGAGGCGACCCCGATCTGGGGCTTGCCGAAGTCCTCGTCACCCATCCCGACCGCACGCAGCATTCCCCGCGCTGCGGCCCGCTCCAGGCCATCCGTGACATCCCGGCTCCGCGGCTTCATGTCCATCCCGCAGACCCTAGTGCGGGGTCTGCGTAACCGCACGAACATCTCCCGCCGGGACGGGTCCACCGCCGATCCCGGTGGTGCGTCCACTTTGGCCGGTGGGGGGTCAGCCGCGCAGCCTGCGCCCGTCGCCGTCGGTGCCACCGGTGACGAGCAGGATGATCGCGTCGATCCAGCACCACAGGACGCCGACGCCGAAGAACGCGGTGATCAGCTGCGCCACCCCGGTCGCCGTGTCGCCCATGTAGAACCGGCCGATCCCGAACGGCAGGAACAGTTGCAGCACGCCCGCGGGGACCTTGTGCCGGCTGGACAACTGCTGGTCGTACGGCACCGGCGGCGGCAGGTTGTACGGCACCGGCGAAGGCGTGCCGTAAGGGATTGGGGGCGGCGGTGCCAGGAAGGACGGGTGGGGCTGGGGCAGGTCCTCGAACAGCGGCTCGACGTCGGCCCTGGTCTCGGCCTGGACGGCCTTGGCCACGCGCTGGTCGTACTCGTCGACCGGCAGCCGCCCGGCGGCGAAGTGCTCACCGAGGGCCTGCAGGGCGTCTTCGCGTTCCTGCGTGCCGATGCGCAGCCGGGAGGGGTCCGTCACACCCGCAACATTACTGCGCGCGGAACTGGCTGGGAGTGCGTCCGGTCGTCTGCTTCACCAGCCGGTACAGCGAAGCGGCATCCGCCAGGCCGACCGAGTGCGCGATGTGCAGGGCCGGCTCCCGAGAGGTGCGAAGCTTCTCCAGCGCCACCTGCAACCGGATGTGCTGGACGAGCTGCATTGGCGACCTCCCGGTGACCGCGGTCGTCCGGCGGCTCAGCGTCCGCGCGCTCACCCCCGCCTCGGATGCAAGGTCCGCCAACGTGATCGGCTCGGTCAGGTTGGCCAGGACGTACGACTCGATGGCCGCGATCTCCGGCGAGGCGGCGTACCCCGACGCGGTCACGAAGTCCGCCTGGGACAGCCGGCGTTCGAAGGCCAGCCGGTTGGCGACCGCACGGGCGAGCGTGCCGTGGTGGTGTTCCACAATGGCCAGCGCCAGGTCGATCTGGGAGAACGAGGCGCCGCCGGTCCAGGTGCGGCCGTCCTGGACCACCATCCGGTCGGCGTCCACGCGGGCCAACGGAAACAGTGTGCCGAGCAGCCCGGCGAGCCACCAAGTCGTTGTGCAGGAACGGTTGTCCAGCGCCCCGGCCCGGCCGAGCACGAACGTCGCCGTGCACGCGCCCACCAAAGTGCTGTGCCTGGCGCCTTTCAACCAGTCCGCGACCACTTCGATGTCCGGCTCGGCGAGGCGCTCGGTCATCAGCTCGGGGGTCGTCGCGCCGATGCCGGGCACGACCACCCACGGCGCCGGTGCCGCTTCGCTGAGGTCCTCCACGGCCAGGCGCAGGCCGCCGCGGAGCCGGATCGGTTCGCCGTCCACGCCGAGGCAGCGGATCTCGAACGCAGTGTCGCCAAAGAGTTTGTTGGCCGCGTCGAAAACGTCGAACACCGCGCCCACCCCGCTCGGCGACCCGTTCGCCATCGCCACGACATCCACCTTCATGCTGGCCATATTCGCACGAATATTGTCTATCTCGCCATCGGTGGCGAACCGCTGCGGCTTCTAGCGTTGACGCATGCCATTGATCACCATCCGCGCCACACCCGGCGCATTCACCGCTGAGAGCAAGGCCCGCCTGGTCGAGGCCATCACCAACGCGGCCTGCGAGGCCGAGTCGCTGCCCGCCGCCAACCGCGTTCGCACCATCGTCATCTGGGAGGACCTCACGGACGTCTACCTCGGCGCCCAGCCCGCGCAGGAGCTGGCCCGGTTGCTGTTGCTGGACTTCGTGGCCAGTGACGGTGTGCTCGACCCGGTCCGCCGCGAGGCGTTCGCGCACGACGTGCACTGGGCCGCGCTGGGCGAACCCGCGGACGACCGTCCGGTGAAGACGTCCGTGCTGTTCCACGACGTTCCCGAGGGCCGGTGGGGCCGGGACGGAACGATCATGCGGCTGCCCGCGATGGCCGCCGCTGCCGGATTCGAACACCTGAAGGGTCTTGCGTAGGCTCGCGAAATGTCCGTCGAGGCCGTCATCGCGGGTTATCTGGACCACCTCGCCGTGGAACGGGGCACCGCGCGCAACACCCTCGACAGCTACGCCCGTGACCTCCGCCGTTATGCGGAACACTTGGGCGACACCAGGTTCGACGCGGTCACCGAGGCGAACGTCGCCGAGTTCCTTGCCGTGCTGCGGGAAGGCGACCCGGACCACCCGCCGCTGGCCGCGTCCTCCGCCGCCCGCGCGTTGATCGCGGTGCGCGGCTTGCACAAGTTCGCCATGCGCGAGGGCATCACCGAGCACGACCCGGCCCGCGAGGTCAAACCGCCGCAGACGCCACGAAGGCTGCCGAAGGCGTTGCCCGTGGACGATGTGCTGCGGCTGCTGGACTCGCCGAGCGGCCTGCGCGACCGGGCGTTGCTGGAGTTGCTGTACTCCACCGGCGCCCGGATCTCCGAGGCGGTGGGCCTGGACATCGACGACGTCGACGTCGAGCAGCGGACGGTTCTGCTGGACGGCAAGGGCGGCAAGCAACGGCTGGTCCCGGTGGGACGGCCCGCGCTCGCCGCCCTTGACGCGTACCTCGTGCGCGAACGCCCGGCGCTGGCCACGCGCGGCCGTGGCACGCCGGCGATCTTCCTCAACCACCGCGGTGGCAGGCTGTCACGCCAAAGCGCGTGGCAGGTGCTGAAGGATTCCGCCGAACGGGCAGACATTCACTCGTCCGTGTCGCCGCACACCTTGCGTCACTCTTTTGCCACACATCTCCTGGAGGGTGGCGCCGACGTTCGGGTGGTTCAGGAACTTCTCGGTCACGCCTCCGTAACCACAACGCAGATCTACACGCTAGTAACGGTGAACACCCTGCGCGAGGTGTACGCGACCGCACATCCTCGTGCCAACGGTTGAAACCGCCTAACCTGTGACAAAACGGAAGGTGTGATGTGGGGTGGAGGATCAGACTGGCAGTCAGCTGGAGCTGACCGCTGTGTTGCACGCCCTCAGCGACCCGACCCGGCTGGCGGTCGTCGCCCAGCTCGAACGCGTCGGCGAGATGTCGTGTGGCTGCCTCGCCGTCACCGTCGCCAAGTCCACCCTGTCGCAACACCTTCGCGTGCTCAGAGAAGCGGGCGTGACGCACACCCGCCCGGACGGCAACCAGCGCTGGCTGTCGGTCCGCCGCGAAGCGCTGGACAGCCAGTTCCCCAACCTGCTCGACGCCGTTCTCGGCGCCTACTCGGGCTCGGTCGCCGTCCCGGCCTGATAAACCAGAAATAAGGGTCCCCTCGGCGAGGCGCGTTGCTGCTGAGGATGGGCCGCCTTAGGCTGCCGCCAGACCGGACGACAAGGAGCTAGGTCGGCATGTCGACATTCGAGTCAGCGGCGCAGCCTTACGGCGTGCCGGGGCACGCCTCGGCATCGCCTGCTCAAAATCCGGCATATCCGACGGCCTCGGCGCCGCAGCCACAGTACGAGCAACCTCAGTACCAGCAACCGGCGCAGCCGCCTTACCGCCCGGTCGAGCAATCTCAGCCGCAGTACGAGCCGCCTCCGGCGCCGGGTCACCAGCAACCAGCGCAGCGGCCGGAGTACGAGCAGCCCGCGCCGCAGTACCAACAGCCGCAGTACCAACCTGCGCCGCAGCCTCCCGAGCGCGAGCAGCAGTACCAGCAATCCGCGCAGCCGTACCGGCCGGTCGAGCAATCCCAGCCGCAGTACCAGCCGCCGCCCGGCTACCAGCAACCCGCGCCGCAGCCCGAGTACCAGCCGCAGCAGCGGCCTGAGTACCAGTCTGACCAGCAGGCGCCCCAGTACCAGCCGCAACCACAGCCGCGGCAACCCCAGTACCAGCAGCCGCCTGACCAACAGGCGCAGCCCGAGTACCAGCAACAGCCGGAATCCCAGGCGGGATACCTGCAGCCTGCGCCGCAGCCCGGGTATCAGAGCCCCCCGGCTGATCCTGTTCCACCGCCGCAACCGCGGGTCACCACTTCGGCCCCGCCCCGACCCAGCGAGGACGAGCTGAGCATCCCGGCCAAGGCCGCACCGGACACCGACGAGGACGACCCGTCGACCGGTCCCGAGGGCGCGATCGGTCCCACCGGTCGCCCCAAGCGGCATGTGCCCGAGCCGGGTGTCCTGCAGCGGCACGGGCCGGCCAAGGTGCTCGCGATCTGCAACCAGAAGGGCGGCGTCGGCAAGACCACGTCGACCATCAACCTCGGCGCGGCGCTGACCGAGTTCGGCCGCAAGGTGCTGCTGGTCGACTTCGACCCGCAGGGCGCGTTGTCGGTCGGCCTGGGCATCCCGGCGCACTCGCTCGAGCAGACCATCTACAACGTGATCATCGAGCGGTCGGTGAGCATCGACGAGGTGGTCATCAACACCACCGTCGAGGACATGGACCTGCTGCCGAGCAACATCGACCTGTCCGCCGCGGAGGTCCAGCTCGTCGCCGAGGTCGGCCGCGAGCACACGCTGCTGCGGACGCTGCGGCCGGTGCTGGACAAGTACGACTACATCCTGGTCGACTGCCAGCCGTCGCTGGGGTTGCTCACAGTGAACGCCCTGGCCGCCGCCGACGGGGTTCTCATCCCCCTGGAGTGTGAGTTCTTCAGCCTGCGTGGTGCCGCGCTGTTGATCGACACCATCCAGAAGGTACGCGAACGGCTGAACCCGAAGCTGGAGATCACGGGCATTCTCGCGACCATGTTCGACCCGCGTACTCTTCACTCCCGCGAGGTAATGGCCCGCGTTGTGGAGGCGTTCGGGGATATCGTGTTCGACACCGTGATCAACAGAACCGTCCGCTTTCCGGAGACCACGGTCGCCGGTGAGCCGATCACCCGCTGGGCGCCGAGGTCGGCCGGAGCGAAGGCCTACCGCGCGCTCGCCCGAGAGGTGATCGCCAGGTGACCCGTCGCGCCCCGTTGCCGGGCGCGGCCGAGCTGTTCCGCCAGACCACACCACCGGTGGTCCCGGACACCCGTCCCAAGGTGTCCCGAGGCGGCTCGCCGCGCCAGAAACACGACACGAAGATCACCGTTTACGTGTCCGACGAGGAGCTGCTCGCGCTGGAGCACGCCCGGTTGTCGCTGCGGGCCAAACACGGCCTGGGCGTGGACCGCGGCCGCGTTGTGCGCGAAGCTATCGCGGTGCTGCTGGCTGACCTGGAGGAGTACGGCGAGGACTCGATGCTGGTTCGCCGGCTTCGCCAGGAATCCGGGCAGTGACCCCGCCGCTGGTCGAGGAAGGCAACGGCAGCCCGAAGTTCACCGTCCGGCTGTCGAACTTCGAGGGCCCCTTCGACCTGCTGCTGCAGCTGATCTCGCAGCACGAGATGGACGTCACCGAGGTCGCCCTGCACCGGGTGACCGACGACTTCATCGCGCACATCCGGTCGATGGGCAGCGACTTCGACCTCGACGAGACCACCGAGTTCCTCGTGGTCGCGGCGACCCTGCTGGACCTCAAGGCGGCCCGGCTGCTGCCCGCGGGCGACGTCGAGGACGAGGAGGACCTGGCGCTGCTGGAGGCCAGGGACCTGCTGTTCGCGCGGTTGCTGCAGTACCGGGCGTACAAGCAGGTCGCGGCCCTGTTCGCCGAGCTCGAGGCGGGTGCGCTGCGGCGCTACCCCCGCTCGGTCGCGCTGGAGGAACGGTTCACCGCCCTGCTGCCCGAGGTGATGATCGGCGTCTCCCCGGAGAAGTTCGCCGAGATCGCCGCCGCCGTGTTCCGCCCCAAACCCCCACCTATCGTGTCGCTGTCGCACGTCCACATGCGGCGCGTGTCGATCCGCGAGACCGCCGCCATCCTCAGGGTGCGCCTGGCCGCCCTCGGCGTGGCCACCTTCGCGGACCTCGTGGCGGACGCGGAGGACGTCACCGAGAAGGTCGCGAGGTTCCTGGGTCTGCTCGAGCTCTACCGTGAGCAGGCCGTGCTGTTCGAACAGGACGAACCACTCGGCCCCATGCGGATCACCTGGACCGGCGGCACCCTCGAGGAAGCCAAGGCCCACCTCGAAGCATTCCGCGCCACCACCGACACCGAGGAAGAGGAGTACGGGTGACCACCCCCGAGGAACAAAAAGCCAGACTGGGGTCACCCGAGGATGCCGAGCTCCATCAGGCCGACACAGCACCCATTGAGGACGCTCCGCAGGCTGACACCGAGCCCGGCATGGAGACCCACGACAGCGCGGCGCCGACCGCCGCTGCGGACCTGGGATCCGTTGTCGACGGCGAGCCTGAGGTGGTGGCCGGGGGTCTGGAGGGCGCAGCTCCGGGTGAGCCCGCCGATGCCGACAGCGCCGAACTGCCGGTCGACGCCGGGACTGAGGGGCCTGCGGCGTCCGCCGATGAGACCGAGGGCGAGCTGGAGCCCGGTGCCGAGACTTCGGCTACCGATGATCCCCAGGTAGCCGGGACCGCGCTTGAGGATGAACTCGCGGAGGCCGGTCGTGGCTCGGAGAGTGCCGCCGAGTCGCTGGACGGCACTCCGGAAGCCGCAGCCGCGGAGCCGGGTGACGGTATGTCGAGTGATCCCTGGGAAGCCGCAGCTGTCGCGCCCGAGCGTGCCGCCGAGGCTGAGCTGGGCGTTGATGATCGGCAGGTAGGCGAGGCTGGTCCCGGGCTCGGGGATGAGCCTGCGGAGGCCGTTGGCGACTCGGAGAGTGCCGCAGAGGCCGAGCTGGGTGATCATGATCGGCGAGTAGGCGAGGCCGGTCCCGGGCTCGGGGATGAGCCTGCGGAGGCCGTTGGCGACTCGGAGAGTGCCGCAGAGGCTGGCGCCGAGTCGCTGGGCGGCGCTCAGGAAGCTGCCACCGAGCCCGGGCATGTCGCCGATGCCGAGTCCGGCGCTGACTTGGCGGGCGCCCGGGAGGCTGCCGCCGACGAGCCCGAGCCAGTCGCCGCAGCCGAGCTGGAGCCTGGTGGTGAGTCTTCGGCTCCTGAAGCCGCTGTGCTGGGCGGTGATGCCGAGTCGGCGCCCGACGAAGGCGGCCACGAAGCTGTGGCCGTCGAGTCCGACCAGGTCGCTGCGGCGGCGCTGGAAGGCGAGCCCGGCGGCGACGATGAGGGGATTACTACCTCTGACCTGCCGGATCTGACCGAGGACTCGGCTCTCACGGCGGCTCTGGAGGCGCTTCTGCTCGTGGTCGACAGTCCCGCCGAGGACGAGACCCTGGCCGATGCGCTCGACCAGCCGGTCCAGCGTGTCCGCGAGGCGCTCGTCGCGCTCTCCGCGCACTACCACGAGAACGACCGCGGTATTGATCTCCGCAATGTGGGTGGGGGGTGGCGGTTTCATACGCGGGACACGTTCGCGCCGTTCGTCGAGAAGATGCTGCTGGGTGGGCAGCGGGCGAAGCTGACGCGGGCGGCGTTGGAGTCGTTGGCGGTCATCGCGTACCGGCAGCCGGTGACCCGGGCGCGGGTGGCGGCGGTTCGTGGGGTTAACGTTGATGGCGTGATCCGGACCCTGGTCACCCGGGGGTTGATCGAGGAGAGCGGCACCGACCGGGAGACCGGTGGCATCCTCTACCGGACGACCGAGTTGTTCCTGGAGCGGTTGGGGCTGTCCTCGCTGGAGGACCTGCCACCGATCGCGCCCCTGTTGCCGGAAGTGGATGCGATCGACGATGTCTGAGAGCCCGGAGGGTGTCCGGCTGCAGAAGGTGCTGTCCAAGGCGGGGGTGGCCAGCCGGCGGGCGGCGGAGGACCTGATCGCGGAGGGCCGCGTCAGTGTGGACGGCGAGGTCGTGCGCGAGTTCGGCCGCCGCGTGGACCCGAGCAACGCGGTGATCCACGTCGACGGCGTGCGGGTGGTGCTCAACGAGGACCTGGTCTACCTGGCGTTCAACAAGCCGCTGGGTGTGCACAGCACGATGACCGACGACCGCGGGCGCCCGTGTGTCGGCGACTACGTGCACAAGTACGAGCGCAACGCCAACGCGGGCATCTTCCACGTCGGGCGCCTGGACGCGGAGACCGAGGGCCTGCTGCTGCTCACCAACGACGGCGACCTCGGCCACCGGCTGATGCACCCCTCCTACGAGGTGCCCAAGACCTACCTCGCCGAGGTGCGCGGACCGGTCGCCCGCGAAGTCGGCCGCCAGCTGCGCGCGGGCGTCGAACTCGAGGACGGCATCGCCAAGGCGGACAACTTCAAGCTGGTCGACTCCACCCCGGGCAAGGCGATCGTGGAGATCGTGCTGCACGAGGGCCGCAAGCACATCGTCCGCCGGCTGCTCGCCGAGGTCGGCCACCCCGTCGACCGGCTGGTGCGCACCGCGGTCGGCGACATCCGGCTGGGCAACCAGCGGCCCGGCACCATGCGCGCGCTGACCAGGGACGAGGTCGGATCCCTGTTCAGGGCGGTCGGCCTGTGAGGCCGTACACGATCCTCAGCTGCGCGATGTCGATCGACGGCTACATCGACGACGCCACCGGGCAGCGGCTGATCCTGTCCGGCGACCGGGACTGGGACCACGTCGACGAACTGCGTGCCACCAGCGACGCGATCCTGGTGGGCGCCAACACGATCCGCGCCGACAACCCCCGCCTGCGGGTCCGGTCCGGGCAGCGGCGGGCCGACCGGGTCGCGAAAGGACGGCCGGAGAACCCGTTGCGGGTCACCATGACCACCCGCGGCCTCGACCCCGAGGCAGCGTTCTTCGCCGACGACAACCATGTCGTGTACACGGATGCTCCCCTGTCCAAAGTGGTCGAAGACCTGTACGGCCGGGGCGTGCGGCGGTTGATGGTGGAGGGCGGGAGCTCCGTCCACACCGAGTTCCTGGCGCAGGGCCTGGCCGACGAGATCCGGCTCGCGGTCGCGCCGATCCTGGTCGGCGACCACCGGGCGCCCCGGTTCCTCAACGACGCCGACTTCGGCAAGGACCGGATGGTGCTGCGCGGGGTCGAGCAGGTCGGCGATGTCGCCGTGCTGCACCTGTTCCCGGACCCGGACCGGTTCTGGCTGCGGGAGTGCATCGAGGAGTCCCGCAAGTGCCCGCCGTCCGACACGGCTTTCCCGGTCGGCGCGGTGATCGTGGACGCCGAGGGACAGGAGATCGCGCGCGGCCACTCCCGCGAGTTCGACATGATCGGGCACGCCGAGGAGAACGCACTGTCCAAAGTGGACTTGAGCGATCCCCGGTTGCGCACGGCGACCATCTACAGCTCGCTGGAACCCTGCAGTACCAGGAAGTCCCGGCCGCGCTCGTGTTCACAGTGGATCATCGAGGCGGCCATCCCCAGGATGGTGTTCGCGTTGCGTGAACCATCCCGCTTCGTGGTCGGCGAGGGCGCGGAACTCCTTGCCGGGGCGGGGATCGCGGTCGTCGAACGGCCGGACCTCGCCGACGAGGCGCGCGCGGTCAGCCCGCTGTACTCCTAGCGATCCACTTGCGCTGCCAAGGGGTCTCGACCGCGCGATGGTGGTAGTTCGCCCTGGTCCACGCCAACGCCTCTGTCGGTGTTAGCCCACCTAGCACTGCTAGCGTCGCTATCACTGTTCCGGTCCGGCCAACCCCGCCGCCACACGCCACTTCCACGGCCTCACCTGCTTGGGCTCGCTTGTAGAGCCCGCGAACCAGCACGATCGCCTGCTCAGAATCCTTGGGTAGCAAGAAATCCGGCCACTCAACCCAGTCATGTGCCCACCCGATCGGGTGTTTGCGCCGCAACCGCCCCGACCCCAGATACAGCCCATACCCGGGAACGGGCCCCTCGGGCATCGGATTGCGCAACCCCCGCCCACGCACCCAAGTCCCATCGGGAAGCTGGATCGCCCCAGTCAGCTCACTCACGAACCCTCCACGCCAGAACGGCGGAGACAGAAGAAAGGCGCACCACATCGCGCCGGATGACCCGAACCTACCACGCCGCCGCACGGAAGGTCCCGCCGTCGCGATGGATCAGGTTGACGTGATGGGGTGCAGGAGGCCGATGAGGGAGTCGCTCGGTTCCCGCCCAGCAGTGCCGGTGTTGACAACGCTGTTGACAGCGGGATTTCCGATGCCGGGAACCGCCCGCCCTGGTGGGTAGCTGACCAAGTGGGGACCCCGGGTGGCCTGGGATTTTCATGGTGATGAACGGATTTTCATTACTCCATTCGGGTAACGGAGTGGTCTAGACCCTTGCTTTCGAGTGGTCCAAACCACATCGTTCCTTGCATCGCTCTCTACCCCTGCCTTGAAGAGGAGACCGATGTTCAAGTCCCGATGGGCACCCATAGGTTTATTCGCCGCGCTCGTGGCGCTCGTCGTCGGAATCGTCGTCGTGCCCGCCGCGAACGGGGCCGGTGGCGTCTCGGCCACCTTCAGCAAGGGATCCGACTGGGGATCCGGCTACGAGGGCAAGTTCACGATCACCAACGGCAGCAGCTCGGCCCGCACGTCGTGGCAGGTCGAGTTCGACCTGCCGGCCAACCACCGCATCTCGTCGCTGTGGGACGGCAGCTACACCGCCAGCGGCCAGCACGTCACCGTCAAGAACACCTGGAACGGCAGCATCGCCGTCGGTGGCTCGGCGAGCTTCGGCTTCAACGTCGCCTACTCCGGCACCTACGCGGCTCCGGCCAACTGCAAGCTGGACGGCGGTTCCTGCGACGCCGGTGGCACCACGCCGCCGACCGACCCGACGACCCCGCCGACCGACCCGACCACGCCGCCCACCACCCCGCCGACCGACCCGCCGCCTCCGCCCGGTGGCCGCGTCACCCTGGGCTACTTCGCCCAGTGGGGTGTCTACGGCCGGCAGTACTTCGTCAAGAACATCGAGACCAGCGGGACGGCCGCGAAGCTGACCCACATCAACTACGCCTTCGGCAACGTGACCAACGGCCAGTGCGTGCTCGGTGACACCTACGCCGACTACGACATGGCCTACACCACTGCCAACAGCGTTGACGGTGTCGCCGACACGTGGGATGCAGGCGCCCTGCGGGGTAGCTTCAACCAGTTGCGCAAGCTGAAGAAGCTGCACCCGGGTCTGAAGGTGATCTTCTCCTTCGGCGGCTGGACCTGGTCCGGCGGCTTCGGCCAGGCAGCGGCCAACGCGACCGCGTTCGCCAACTCCTGCTACAACCTGGTCGAGGACCCGCGCTGGGCCGATGTGTTCGACGGCATCGACATCGACTGGGAGTACCCGAACGCGTGCGGCCTGAGCTGCGACTCCAGCGGCCCGGCGGCGTTCAAGACGCTGATGCAGGCCCTGCGCAACCGGTTCGGCCAGAACTACCTGGTCACCGCGGCGATCACGGCCGACGGCTCGAACGGCGGCAAGATCGACGCGGCCGACCACGGCGGCGCCTCGCAGTACGTCAACTGGTACAACGTGATGACCTACGACTACTTCGGCGCGTTCAACCCGCAGGGCCCGACCGCCCCGCACTCGCCGCTGACGTCGTACACCGGCATCCCGCAGGCCGGCTTCAACTCCGACGCGGCCATCCAGAAGCTCAAGGGCAAGGGCGTGCCGTCGAACAAGCTGTTGCTGGGCATCGGGTTCTACGGCCGTGGCTGGACCGGCGTCACGCAGTCCACGCCGGGTGGCACCGCCACCGGGGCCGCGCCGGGCACGTACGAGGCCGGTATCGAGGACTACAAGGTCCTCAAGAACACCTGCCCGTCGACGGGAACCATCGCCGGTACCGCGTACGCCAAGTGCGGCAACAACTGGTGGAGCTACGACACACCGGCCACCATCGGCGGCAAGATGACCTACGTCAAGAACCAGGGCCTGGGCGGCGCCTTCTTCTGGGAGCTGTCCGGCGACACGACCAACGGTGAGCTGATCACGGCTCTGCGCGGTGGTCTCAACTAGTTAGTCGAACTCATCAGTCCACCTCGTGAGTGTGCCGGCAGCACCCGGCACACTCACGAGGTCTCCAGCACCAGCCGGATCGACTCGGCCCCGGGCACGCCCAGCTCCGTGTAGAGCCGGATCGCCTGCTCCCAGTGCTCCCGGCAGGTTCGCAGGTCACCCAGGTCGTGATAGGCCCAGCCCAGGCCGTCGTGGGCGCGCGCCTGGCAGATCAGCAACCCGGTCTCCTGGCCGATCGCCAGCGCCTCGCGGTGGTGCGCCAACGCCGATGCCGCGTCTCCCGCTCGCCGCGCGGCGACCCCCATGCTGTTGCGGACCTCCGCCTCCTGGTCGCGGTAGCGCGCGGACAACGCGATGTCCAGCGCCGACTCCAGGTGCTCGATGGCCCGCTCGTACTCGCCGAGCCTGGTGAAGATCGCCCCGAGGTTCTCCAAGGCGCTGCCCTGCAGGTACATCGAGTCGATGGCCTCGTAGATCGCCAGTGCCTGCTTGAAATGCGTGATCGCGTCCTCGTGCCGGCCCTGGTCGGCCAGCTCGATGCCGATGTTGTCCAGCGCCATGCCTTCCAGCGCCCCGGTCGCGGTCTCGCGGCCGACCGTGGCGGCGAGTTCGTAGTAGTGCATGGCCTCGTCGGTCTCGGCCCGCCAGGACAACGCCATCCCGAGGCTGTTGAGCGCATGTCCTTCCAGCAGCCGCATCCCGGTCTCCTGGAACACCTCGATGGCCCGCTTGATGTGGTCGATGGCGTCCTCGTAGCGGCCGAGCCGTTCGAACGTCATGCCGAGGCTGTAGATCGCGCGGCCCTCCAGCACGCGGTCCCCGGCGGCTTGCGCGGCCTGCAAGGCGTTGGTGTGCAACGTCATCGCGTCGTCGTGGTGTCCGCGCAGGTAGAGGAACCGCCACAGGGACGACGAAAGCAGGCTCGTGTACTCCCGGTGTTCGGTGACGGCGGCGGCCAGCAGGTTCGGGCGTTCGGTCTCCAGCCACGCCAAGGCCGTGTCGTAGCTGGTGAACTCCGGGACCGGCGTGGACGAGGGGTCCACTTCGACGCGGCGATGGCGTTCGTGCGGCGCGATCGCGTCCATCGCGACGGAGGCCGCGTGCAGGTAGAACTCCAGCAGCCGTTTGTGAGCCGCGTCCTCGTCGGGATCCTCGAGCTGCGAGGCATAGGCGTGCAACAGGTCGTGCAGGCGGTAGCGCCCGGCGGTGGGCTGGAGCAGCAAATGCGCGTCGAGCAGGCTCTCCAGCAGGCGATCCGCCTCGGTCAGGCTGAGGTCGCCCAGCGCTGCCGCCGGGTAGACGTCGAAGTCCGCGCCCGGAACCCGGCCGAGCAGCCGGAACATCCGCTTCTGGCCGGCGTCGAGCTGTTGGTACGACAGGCTGAACGCGGTGGCGACGCTGTGGTCGTCGGACTGCAGCTCGGTCAGTTGCCGCTGGTCACGCAGGCGCCCGGCCAGGTGCGTGACCGTCCATGTTGGACGGTGCTGCAACCTGGCCGCGGCCAGCCGGATCGCCAGCGGCAGGTACCCGCACAGCCGCAGGACGTCGCTGACCGCAACGGGTTCCGCCGAAGTCCGGGTCTCGCCGACGACGCGCGCGAACAACTCCCGCGCCTCACCTGCGGAAAGCACGTCCAGTGAGCGCACGAACGCGCCGTCGAGCCCGGTCAGCCGCTGGCGGCTGGTGATCAGCACCAGACAGTCGGCCGTGCCCGGCAGCAACGGCCTGACCTGCGCGGTCTCGGCAGCGTTGTCCAGCACGATCAACATCCGCTGACCGGCGAGCTTGGCCCGCCACAACGCGGCTCGTTCCTCGGTGTCGTCCGGGATCGCCGCTCCGGCAACGCCAACAGCCCGCAACAGCTTGTCCAGCGCGGCTCCGGGCGTGAGCGGCTTACTCCCTGGGGTGTACGCGTGCAGGTCTAGAAACAGCTGCCCGTCGGGATAACGCGGGGCCAATTGGTGCGCGAGGCGCACGACGAGCGCGGTCTTGCCGATCCCGGCCATGCCGTCGATGGCCGCGACCGAGCCGGACTGTTCGACGCTTCTGAGCAGGTCACGCAGTTCGCTGGTGCGGCCGGTGAACTGGCGGACGTCCCTGGGCAGCTCGAACCGGCCGGCCGGGGTGACGCTGTTGGTCAGGATCTGCTGGCGCAGCTCGGTGAGCTCGGGGCTGGGGTCGATGCCGAGCTGGTCGGCCAGGGCGCGGCGGGTCTCGTCGTACACCGCGAGGGCGCGCGACTGCCGCCCGGACCGGTGCAGGGCCTGCATCAGCTGCCCGGCCAGGCGTTCGTCCAGCGGGAACTGCGCGGCCCGCGCGGACAGCTCGGGCACGCGGCCGATGCCTTGGGACAGCTCGAGGTCGTTGCGGTCCAGCTCGGCGGCCAGCCGCTGCTGCTCCAGGTCCTCGCGTTGCGCGACCAGCCACGGCGAGGTCAGCCCGGCGAACGGCTCGCCGCGCCAGAGCCCGAGCGCCGCCTCGAACAGCCCGATATCCGATTTCTCGCGCGCCTGGGCGATCAGCCGGGAGAACCGGTGCAGATCGACCGCGTCCGGATTGACACTCAACACATATCCGCCGGACCGGCGCACGATTGTCACACCGGTGAGCGCCTGGCGCAGCCGGGAAAGATAGCTGTACAGCGATTCCCGCGCGCTGTTCGGCGCGCGTTCACCCCACACCCGGTCCACCAATTGATCGACCGGCACGGGATTGTTCAGCTCGACCAGTAACACCGCGAGCACAGAGCGTTGCCGCGCATGCCCGAGGTCGGCCGGGATGCCGTCGATCCGGGCTTCGACCTCACCCAGAACCCGGAACTCGACGGGGATGCTGTTGTCTGCGGACACTTCGGTCCCGTCGCCGATTCAAGATGAATACAAGGTTTCTCCATGATGGCACGGACACACTGGACACCGGCGGGAAATACCCGTTTCGGCGGGCCTCGTGAGTTTGCGCTGGGGGTACTCACGGGGACACCCGCTGGCGCTCTCGCTGCGGGCACGGCAAGGTGAATGCCATGCGTGTGATCGTGGTCGGTGCCGGGATCGTGGGTGCGGTGACCGGGTACCGCCTCGCCGCCGAGGGCGCTGAGGTGCTGGTGGTGGACGCCGACCGGCAGGGACAGGCCACCGCGGCAGGGGCGGGGGTCGTGTTCCCCTGGCCGGTCGGCCCCACCGGCACCGGGGCGAAGGAGTTCTGGTGGGCGGCCGCGGCCCGCTATCCGGTTCTGCTTTCCCAGCTGGCCGCCGACGGTGAGCCGGACGCGGGATATGCGCGGGTCGGCGCGATGACCGTGACGACCGAGGAAAGCGGGCTGGACCCGAGAATTCTTCATGAAGCGCGTGACCGTGATCCGTCGGTGGGCGAAATCGAAGTGCTTCCCGCCGGTGAACCCGCCCGGCGCTTTCCCGGATTGCGGGATGATCTGGCCGGGGTGTTCGTCAGTGGCGCCGGCCGGGTCGATGGGCGTTTGATGCAGTCCGCATTACTGCGGGCGGCCGAACGTTATGGCGCTCGGCAGATTGGTGGGGATGCGTCACTGGTCACCGCGGGTACTCGCGTGACGGGGGTGGAAATCGACGGTGAGGTCATTGGCGCGCATGCGGTCGTCGTCGCGGCGGGTGCCTGGACCAACGACTTGTGCGGGCCGTTGGGGATCGCTGTTCCGGTCGAACCGCAGCGCGGTCAGATCGCGCACCTGTCCCTGTCCAATGTGGACACTTCTGCCGTGCCGGTGGTCCGGACCTTCAGTGACCACTACATGTTGGCTTTCCCTGGTGGGAAGGTCGTTGTCGGGGCGACTCGGGAGACCGGGGCTGGGTTCGCGTACCACAAGACAGCCGGTGGCGTGCGCAAGATCCTGGACGACGCGTTGAGTGTGGCTCCGGGGCTGGCCGACGCGGTGCTGGAGGACGTGCGGATCGGGTTCCGGCCGCTGAGCACGACCGGCAAGCCCATCCTGTGCTCGCCGCGAAACGGCCTGGTGATCGCCACCGGACTGGGCGCGAGTGGCCTCACGTTGGCGCCGTTGGCGGGCACTGTGGCCGCCGATCTCGCCTTGGGGCGTACGCCTTCGGTGGACATCTCGGCGTTCGGGCTGTGAAAGTTCCGTGGCAGCACGGTGAAAGGACCGGCCGATAGTGTCCTTCGTGGACTGATCTCCACGAGAGGACTGAGGAATGGCCAAGTTCGGCGTCCGGATCATCACCAGCGTGGTGGCGGCCGTGGCCTTGGGGGCCTCGCTGCTCACGGGCACTGCGTCCGCCACCACCGACAGCTACGCCAACTGCCCGTACGGGCGGGCGTGCCTGTTCAGCGGCACCAACGGAAGCGGCGGGATGTGGTACCCACTCGGTTGCGGGACCGTGGACCTGCGCAACTACGGGGTCGGTGACTGGGCCCGGTCATACCGCACCTACGGCAACAGGATCCGGTTGTCCTCGTATGGTGACACCGTGGGCTACGAGTACCCGGCTTGGAGCCAGAACAACTTCGGCACGGCCCAGCAGGCGGTTTTCGATTTCATGACCGTGGTCTGCTGATTCGCGTAGCCTCGCTGGTGTGCGGATCTCGGTGCTGGACCAGTCGCCCCTGGTCTCCGGGGGAACACCGGCGGACGCGCTGCGCAACACGATCGACCTCGCCCGGCACGCCGACCGGCTCGGTTACCACCGCTACTGGGTGGCCGGGCACCATTCGATGGTGTCCCACGGCAGTCCGGCCCCAGAGATCCTGGTGGGGCGCCTGGCGATGGAGACCAGCGGGATCCGCGTGGGCTCCGGGGGAGTCCTGCTTTCGCTGTACCAGCCGCTGAAGGTCGCCGAGGTCTTCCGGACCCTGCACGTGTTGTACCCGGACCGGGTCGATCTCGGGATCGGGCGGTCACCCGGTGGGCTGCCGTTGGCTGCCAAGGCTCTCGGCCAGCAGCGGCTGCCCACCGAGGCGGAGTTCCAGGCCAAACTCGGCGACCTGCTGGGCTTCCTGCTTGGTTTCCCCCCGGAGCACGAGTTCGCGGATGTCGACGTGATGCCATCCTCACCGGGGGCTCCGCCGGTGTGGTTGCTCGGGTCCAGCACCCAGAGCGCTCTTATGGCTGCTGCCAACGGGTTGCCGTACTCGTACGCGCATTTCATCAACCCTGGCGGGACTGTTGAGGCGATCACTGCGTATCGGTCGTCGTTCCGGCCGTCGGTGTACGCGTCTTCGCCCCAGGTGATCCTGGGCATTGGGGTGTACTGCGCCGAGACCTCCGCGGAGGCGCAGCGGATTTTCGCCACTCAGCGGCTGTTCCGGCGGTGGGCCGTGGAGAACCATCTCAGTCGGCTGCCGAGCCCCGCTGAGGCTTTGGAAGCGTTGACGACCGGCGCGGATCCTTTGGCAGACGAGCATTTTCCGTGGCCTCGGTATGCTGTTGGGGCGCCGGATGAGGTGCATGCCCAGATCTCGGCTATGGCTTCTTCTTTGGAGGTCGACGAGGTCATCGCGATGGCGAGTATTCACGATCACAAGGCTCGCGTTCGTTCGTATGAACTACTTGCTGAGGTTTTTCGGTTGCCTGCTATGAAGTTCTGAGCTGTTGTCTGGTGGCGACCGGAGAATATAACCGGCTACCTGGACACAGAACCACTGGGGTCCGCGCATGCATCCTGACAGGCTGGACCGCGGCCATCCGTTCCGGCAGTGGAAGACGTGGCGGATCCCCGGTACTTCGGTGACCCTCACCGGCTACTCCCGCGCCAACGACAAAACCTTCTTCCACGTTCCCGAACTCCGGTGCGCCCTGGATGCGGATCTGGTCGAAGGCAGACAGGTGGACACCGTCCTACTCACCCATACCCACCACGACCACGTGAAAGACTTGGACTTCCTGGCCGCCAAAGCAGGTACAGACATCTACCTTCCGGCCGCGGCCCTTTCGGACACGCGCGCCTACCTGGACGCATCCTTGCGGCTCAACCACGGTGCTGCCTACGACCCTGGACTTGTCGGCTACCGCCTCCATGGTGTCGGGCAGGGAGATGAGTTCCAGCTCGGGCGGCATCGCGTTCGGGTGGCCGAGTGCCGGCACAAGGTTCCGTGTGTCGGCTATGCCCTTTCAGAAGTCGGGAAGGTGCTGCTGCCCGAGCACGCCACACTCAAGGATTCTTTGCCGGCCAAGGAGTTCGGTAAACTCATGGCGGAGAAGCGCAAGGCGGGTGTTCCGATCGACCAGGAGGTGCGGCGGCCCCTGTTCGCCTTCCTCGGCGACACCCATCCAAGCGTGTTCTACCGGAATGACTGGCTGTTCGACTATCCGGTCATCATCACCGAGGGCACCTACCTGCATGACACCGAACTTGAACGCGCCGAGCGAGTGGGCCACACGGTGTGGAGCAAGCTCAGGCCGTATGTCGAACAAACCCGAACACTCTGTTCGTGCTGACCCACTTCAGTCTCCGGCATTCCGACCGCGAAGTCCTCGAGTTCTTCAAGGATCACGCCCCTGGCAACGTCCTGGCCTGGGCTCACCCGGAAAGCCATCTCCCCAGAGAGGATCAGAGATGACGAGCCCGGCCTGCGGACTACAGGCCGGGCTCGTGGCGCCGCGCGTCAGCTGGGGAACACCAGGTCGCTCTCGTCGCAACCGTCGGAGACATCCAGACGGATCAACGAGAACAAGTAGTCGCGGTTTTCCGGTGATGACGACAGGGACTGATCCGGATGGACGTGCAGCCGGCTGTTCGGCGGCGTGGCGAGCTCAAGATGGTCGGTCCTGCCCCAGAGGTGCACGTTGGCCACGACCTCGCGGTTGCCGATCCGGCCCGCATCGCTGAACACGGTGGCAGCCAGCCGGGAGGCGGGCCCGTTCTCCTTCGGCAGGATGTCGGTGAAGAACCTGTCGGCGGGGATGCCAGTCCCTTGAGCGTCCTTGTCCAGCCGGACTTTTGCGAACAGCTGCTCTGGTGGGATGCCCAACAGGGTGGTGTGGATCGCGGTCCGGAAGTGCGACCGGGCGTGCCCCTCGTGGACGTCTGTACGGAACGCGAAGAGCAGACGGTCCCGCGCGTGCGCGGGGCGCCTATCCGGCTTCCGATCCTTGTCCGGGAAAGGGCCGTCGCCTTCGGTGACCCGGTCATCCTCCTGTGGTGTCTCATCTTCCGCCAGATTCGGGTCGTCCTCGTAGCGGGGCGGGCTGGGCGAGTAGTCCGGGTCGTTCATGGCGTCGGGGGTCATGGTCGGGCCACGACCAGGCACGACGGCGTTGAGAATGATGTCGTAGAGTCGGCCGATCCAGCCTTTGGTGAACACATCCCGGACGACCGTGACCGCCACCTGGTCGAACTGCTCGATCGAGATCTCGGCGGCACCGAGTTTGAACGCCTCAGGACGTTGTGGCTTCGTCTCCGCGTCGTTGTCGTGGCGAGCCGCGCCAGTCGCCCCGAAGGGTTGGTGCAGCAGGTAACCGATGATCTCGCCCCAGTCGAGCAGGACCTCGTACAGCCCGCCGAGCCTTTGGGTCTCCGTCGGCCATTGCCGGACCGCGGCCACGGTGTCCTTCCGTCGCTCCTCGATGTTATCCAGTTCCTGCTCCAGCGCGGTCGCCTCGGCGGCCACCGTGGACAGGAACGCAAGCCACACAAGGCCGGCAGCCGTCGTGGCGGTGGTCAGCAGGGAGAAGATCACCGGCCCGCCGATGAGCGCCAACGTCAACCAGCCGACAGAGCTCATGGCGAGCAGGACGAGCAGGCCGATCTGGCGCCAGAGCCTGTTCGTGATCCGGTCGAGGGCGGCCAGGGTCTGCTGGTAGTTCTTGTTCTCCTCGTCGTAGTCCTCGCCGCGTCTCTTCAGTGCCTTGCGGGCGATGTCGAGTTGGCCATCAACGTGCTTGACCAGCTGTCCGACCAGGGACTTGTCCGCGTGGGTAGTGGTCTTCCACGTGCCGAGCCGCTCCCGGCAGTCGGCAAGCGTCTTTCTCTCCTCTTTGGATAGTCCGGCTTCGCTGTGTTCCGCCTTGTCGAGCCTGGATTCCAGGCGGGTGGCCGCGCCACTGTCGCCTGGGCGGATGTCGTGGTTCGGCAGTCCCTTGCCGTGCAGGATCGCCTTCTCGTCCGCGCTCAGCTTGAACCGTTCGTCAGGTGAGGCGGCGATCGCGCCGGCGTCGCCCACGGTGGGGCTCAGCGCCGCCAGGTCCTCGCGCAGTTCCATGGGCAGCGGGCCACCGTCCACCAGGCCGAAGCACAGCTGCCGCAAGGGTGGCCACAGACGAGGGTAGACCGGTGGCACCATGGGCACGGCCGGGTTGACCCGCATGTCCGGCGCTTCGGCGGCGATCTTGCGAAGTTCGTCCGACATCATCGGTTCCGCCGAGGCGGTCATGGCAGGCGCCTGGGCGAACAGCCAGCTCTCCGCTTCCGGTTCCAGGTGCAGCACGGGCTTTTCCCGCCACTCCAGCAGCTTGATCCTCGTCATGTGCGCGAAGAAGCGCATGAGCATGCCGAATGTCTTGGGCAGCGCGTATTTCGGCGGTTCGCGCCGTTGTCGTTCCGGTTCTCGGTACGACAAGGCCTTCTCGTCGAACTCACGGAACCAGTTGGCCGCCATGGCGGCCAGCCGTTCGTCCTGGAACACCTGGTTCGGATCGGTCTGCTGGTATTTGGCGAGCGAGCTGGTGCCTCCGTCCAGCAACCGGTTGATGATCTCGTCCGGCAGGTGTCTTCCGTCGATCACGCGAGCGCTCGACCTGGTCACCACCGTCCCGCCCCGGCGGCCCGCGCGCATGTCGTCAGGCTGGTCGAACGCACCGGTATCGGCCGGCCGCCACAAGGCCCCGACGGTGGCGCAGGCGAGTGCGCTATGCGCCTCGTACAGGGTGGCGCGGTCCAGCCCGTGGTTGATGGCGCTCTCGTGCGGCCGGTCCTCCGGTGAGACAACGACGTTCAGGTCGCAGTTGGGTTCGAGGACGCTCTTGGCCCTAATGTTGTTGTCGTTGGGAATGACCAGGTTGATCCGTTGCAGGACGGTGGCCTGTGCGAGGTGACCGGTCAGCCGGTCGGCGAAGTCCCACAGACCGCGCACCAGCTCACCCGCTTCACCGCCGGTGTCGTCGACCACCTGCTGGACGGCCATGACCCGGACCAGGCTGACGGCCGCATCGCCGAAAACCTCGCGCAGTTCGGTATCGTCCGCGCGGCCGTGTGGTCCGATCACCTGCACCGGCATGCCCATCACCGTCGGGCTCTCGTCCAGCCGGCTGGGATCCACCCACACGGACGGCCGCAATAGACCTTGCCCGGTCCAGTACCCGATGGTCGACTGGAGCACGTCCGGGTCCGGCGTCGCGATGATCGTGATCCTGGAATCGGCCATCACGACAGCTCCCGCAGCCGGCCTTTGAGGACGGTCAGTGCGTCGAGGATGTCCTCGCGCAGGTCCCAGACCCGGTCCGCGCCGGGTGGGGGCAGCATGGGTAGGCGTCCCTCGGCGTCCCTGGCCAGCGTCTCCAGCTTGTCGCGCACGGCTTCGTCCTTGAGCAACTGGCCCATCTCGTCCAGCCCGAGGAGGTACGCGTATGCCGCGATCGCGGGCGAGTCCTCAATGGTCTGTTCGATCAGCAGCAGTGGGAGGGACTCCAGCACTGCGGCGAGTGTGTCGAAGGCGTCGTCCGTCCGTGGCCGGGAGCCGAGCAGCGGGAATCTGTGCGGGGGATCCAACGGTGTCTGTACCTCCAGGTACTGGCCCTCGTCGGTGATCGACAGCTCGCCCGCCGCAAACGCCACCAGCCAGCCGCGCACCATCTGCTGACGGACCACCCGTGGCAGTGGCACCGCCCGTGGCAGCGGCCGTGCCCTGCGCCATCTGCTGAACGCCGCTCGCCGGTTGGCGTGACCGCGCTTCTCCTGCCAGTCGGACTGGATTGGCCGGGTCAGCGAGGTGAACGCGATCGGATGACAGGGGACGTTGAGGAAACTGGTGAACTCGATCTCGCTGGAGCCGCCTGCGTTGAACTGCCCCGCGATCTTCTCCTCGGCCAGACCGGTGTGCTCGAGCAACAGGTCCGTGGTCACCTGGTAGGCGACCGATCCCGGTTCCAGCGGGATGGGGCTGATCAGTGGCTGGACTGCGGTATCGCCATCCATGTGGAGGTCGAGGTAGCCCGCGTCCAGGCGGATGAGCGGCGACGAGGCCTCGATCGCCTGCTCGAACTGTGAGGCGTACCGGGTGAGCCGCTGCTGCTGGTCCAGTGTGGGTTGTGCGCCGCCGAGCGCCTCGGCGAGCGTCTGCCGCAGGTAGGAGCCGAACCCGGAGGCCTGCGCCAGCCATGCCTCGCATCGGCGGAGCAGTTGATCGGCGGACACGTTGAGGGTGAACGCCGCCGACTGCGCGACCCGCTCCAGGTTGGTCCAGTCCCGCACCGCCTCCGGCTGCCAGGAACTGGGTTGCTCCACGAGATGGACCGTGGCGCCTTGGTACTCCCAGTCGTCGATGAGGATCTGGCGGATCGCCTGGGCGACAGCGTCGGTGACACCGGCCTCGGTGGCGTTGACCGCGCGCCCCAGCAACTCGGTGAACTTGGCCGGGTAGTCCTCGAAGTAGTCCACCACGAACTGCGTCAAACCCGGCCGGAGGTCCAACGGCACTGCGTAGGCCGGGCCCTGCGGCCAACGGCTGATCAGCGAGGGTTTGCCGTCGCCGGGGGACACGGCGTCCTGCCGCAGCGTGCTGATGGCACGGTCCAGTTCCACCAGCAACGGCCGGAGCAGGTTGTCGGCGAAGTCACCGAGCAGTTGGGCACACAGCCGCCGTACTTCCGCGTCCCACGCCCGGCCGCACCCCGCCTCGACGCCCCTCTCGACGGCGTTGGTGACGCGTTCGTGCGTGGCTGGGAACAGGCGTTTGCGCCTCAGCAGACCGCCCGGTTCGGCGCCGAGGGCGGTGGCGATCTCGTTCGGGAACGCACGGCCGAACTCTCCGTCCTGCAGGGCCTCCCCGCTCAGCCCAGGCGTCTCCTCCTTCTTGAGGAACTCGATCGTGGCGTGCACGAGCTTCCTCGTCACCACCAGGCCGTCGGCGGCCACCGACCGGCGGAGTTCGCCGTGCACGACATCCTTGATCGTCCGCAGCCACAGCTCGGATCGTTGCTGGACGTCCTTGCGCCGGGCCGCCAGGAATGTTCGCTGTTCCTCGGCGATCGTCGCGATCAGCAGCCGTCCCCACTCGCCGATCGACCGGTCACCGGGCGTCGCCTCGTGGACGTTGTCACGCGATGCTTGCAGGACAAGAGCCCGGCCCGCGGAGAACTTGTGGTAGAGCGTGCGGGTGGACTCGCCGGCCACACCGAGGATCGCCTCGGTGAACTCCTTGCGGCGCCTGCGGACGACCGCGTCGATATCGGCACTGGCCACCGTGTCGTCGACCTGGGCACCCGACGGTCCGTACAGCAGCCGCTCCGCGGTCGCCCGGGCGAGGCACTGGGCGGCATAGCGGCCGAAGAGATCGCGTCCAAGGCTGACGTTCGCGTAACCGAGCGAGGAGAACGGCATGTCCACCGGTGTGGGGATCAGCTCGAGCGGGTCCGCCCGGTCCGCGCCCTGCTGCCAGTTGCTCTGAACATACGACGAGAACTGCTTCTGGATGGCCGCGCTTGTCGCCCAGGCGGCGATTGTGCGGGCGACAACCGAGAAGACGTCCTGCTGATCGGTGAACGTCAGCCTTCCGTTGGTGGTTCCGACCAGGAACGAGTACGCGGGCCCGCTGCGGCGCATGTCCCGGAAGACAGCACCTGCCTCCTCGTGCACCGGATCCGGGCCTGGATCGGCCAGCCAGTGCCCGGCGAGCAGTTCGGACACCGTGGCCAACGCGTTCGCCTGCACACCGCGCCTCAGGTCGTCCTTCAGGCTGTCGAACACATCCGGCGCGTAGAGCACCGCCACCGAGTTGTTGGTCCAGGTCCGGTCCAGGCCGCGGAGGAGGTCGCACACGTCCATGAACGTTCCCGAGCCGGTGCCGCCCGCCAGCGAGGAGAACACGATCACGACCGGGTTCGGCGCCCGGCCGCCGGACGACTCGCCGGTCATGGCGAAGTTCAGGTCGGCCAGGTCGGCCTGTGATCGCCCGTGCTCCACCCGTTCCACGGCCTCACGGAGTTTGGCGTTGACATCCGCCAGGCGGGCGACCGTCACCGCCCGTCCGATCGCCCGGAACTGGCCGGCGCCTTCCTCGATGGCGACATGCACGAGCTCGGGATCCGGACGCCAGCCCACACACGCCGAACGCACCCGGTTCGGCTGGCGGTTCATGTAGCGGGCGATGGTCTGGTAGCTGACATTGCGGCCCGCCAAGCCGTAGTACGACCCGCGCGGCAGCGGTGGCAGGTCGTCGGAGTGCTCCTCGGTCGCCCGGCTGTCGATGTGCAGGAACTGCCAGCCCGCCGGCATCCGGCTCCAGCCGGCGCGCCGGACGCGCTGGTCCAGGTCCCGGTAGAGGTGCCGCAGGGTGTCACCACCGGAACCGCCGACACCGATGAAAAGGAATGGTTGCAGCACTGGGATCTCCTCACACTTCGGTGGTTCTGACGGGTTGCCCGGCGAGCACGACGAGCCGCTCGGCGGCGGCGTGAACGTCGCGCCGGAGCTGGTTCCGCCTCTCGTCCCCGGTGGACCGCCGGGAGGTGTCCTGCACGTAGACCACCGTGGCCTGGAACCGGCCCGGGCCCCGGGTCGCTTCGGCGATGACGGCGACGGTGCCGGGCAGGTAGGTGGGCAGACCGTCAAGCTTGTGCGCCGGTCCTGCGGTGGGCGTCGCCACGCAACGTCCTCTGGGGACGGTTATTCGGGTCCGCGGTGCCGCGAACGGCTGCCGGAGCAGGAAGTGGGCCTTGAACGACAGTTCGCCCACAATGAGCTTGTTCCGCGACACCCGGCTGGGCGCCTTCAGGCGCAGTTCGTCCGTCCAGTCGGTCGCATTCACCGCGGACTCGATGTCGACGCCGCTGCCGTTCGGTGTCACGTCGATCTTGACCGAAGCCGTCCGCAGGTCACGGCGGCGCTCGATTTTGGCCAGCCCCAGCCAGTTCACCAGGAAGAGCAGCAGCAGCGGTGAGATCGTCGCGATGACGACACCGGCGAGTGACTTGCGGAACAAGGTCACATCCGGCGCGGCGACCATCCGGAACGAGACCTTGACCGTCTGTTCGGTCGCCGTGCCACCGTCCTCTTTGAGCATCAGCGGCACAGTTCCGGTCACGGAGCCGCTCCAGCCGTGCTCTGGCTTGAAGGTGATATCCAGCGTGTCCGCGGTGTGCGGGGCCAGCCGGACGCAGTTCTCCTCGTTTGTGGCCTCCGGGTGGTCCGTAGTGATCGTCATCGGTTCCTGGACGTAGTTCAGGACGATGTCGCCGGCCAGCCAGAAACATCCGGCCTTGTCGGTCGCGGTGATCGTGAGCGTCGCACCGGTTCTCGCCCGCCCGCGGATCGATGGCAGGTCTTCCAGGCTGGTGGGTGTAACCCGCAGCCGTGCGTCCACCGAGATGTTCCGGATCGCCGCCGCCGGGCTGATGTCCACACCGGACGGTGTGCGCAACGACAGCTTGATCTTGACGGTGACCTCCGACGCGTGCCACGAACCGGGCGCGCTGAAGGTGAGATCGGCTTCGCCGCGGCCGGCGATCGGGTTCATTTGCGCGGGTCGCTCGTCGGCGCCGTCCGTCACGGTCGCGCTGTACTCGGGACGCAGCTGGGCGAGATCCACGGGGGCGCCCAGGCTGCTGACCTCGGCCCGGAGTGTCCACTGCTGGCCACGGGTGAACCGGGGTTCGCCGGTGATCTGGAGTTTGAGGTTGCCGTACAACCAGATCCGGCCGCTGCGCGCCGCCGTGGGCACGAGCACCTCCCAGGTGCCGGACCACTGGCCCGTGGTGTTCGCGGGAAGATCACCGCTCACCCGGACCGTTTCGTGGTCGAACCACTCCCAGGACAGGGCGGCGCCCGCGACCGGTTGGCGCGCGACGGGATCGTTCAGCCGCACGGTTTCACCGCCGGGTGATCGCAGCGACACCTGGGCGTCGGGCTGGCTGGTGTGGATGATCACGTAGAAGCTCCGCATGGAGCGTTCCAGGGTGAAGGTGCAGGCGTTCCTGCCGGCTTCGCACAGCGATTGGGGCGGTGTGGGCTGGAGCAGGTCCGCGAAGGCGTCGGCGAGGTCGTCGGCGCCGGCCGACAGATAACGGGCCCCGCCGGCCGATGTCACCGTGCCGCAGCCCGGGCTGACGCCGGTGATCTGGCCCAGCAGGTCCTTTTCCGGCTGCAGCAGGTTGCCGTTGAGCCCGACCGTGAGCCACGTGGCATCGGTGCCGCGCAACCGGTCCACCACACCGCCCTGGCGGCACAGTTCCTGCTGGGCGCGGTCGGTGTCGGCTTTGGTGGTGGCGAGTCCGTTGGGTTCGTTCTTGCCGTCGGTGAACCAGATGAGCGCCTGGCACGCCTTCCGGTCGCCGTTCACGGCCTGGTCCGCCAGCATCTCCCTGGCCCCGTTGAGCGCCGCGATGTAGTCGGTCGCGTAGGTCTGGTTCTTGCCGCGGAAGGCCTCGATGTCGGCTGTGACCTGCGCTGCCGAGGTGTTCAGGTCCCGCCACGGGCCACCGTCCACCTTGTTCGCGAAACCGGCCAGTGCCACCTGAACGGTGACCTCCTTATCGCCGCTCACGAGCCGGTGCAGGTTGTCCACGGCGAGCCGCGCGGCAAGCACCCGCTTGTTGTCGCGGTCGGTGGAGTTCAGACTGTGGGAGGTATCCATGAGCAGCAGCACAGCGAGCGAGTGCCGGTTCTGCACGCACCCGGCGAGGTCGGTCCTGGCAGTGTCCGGTTGCGAGCTGGCAGCCGGCAGAGGGACGGCAGGCGCCATGCCCGCCGCGGCCGACAGGCCGATGCACAACAGGACCAGAACCGTGGCGAGGCTTCTCATGACGCCATCCATTCGGCCGCCAACCAGCCGTGATAACCGCCGATCGCGAGTCCCAGAACGGTGAGCACCGCCAGTATCCAGCCGCTGTGGGCTCTTCTCGTGTAATTCCTACTCTTTCGTAGTCTGCGGTCGTGCAGCCGGTATCCGATGACGAACCAGATCGGCAGAAAAGAACCGCATGCCCAGCCCGTTATGTGTGAGATCAACGTGCCGCTGATGAGCCGCGGATCCAGGGCGAGCGCTACCGAACAACCGACTGTCAGTAATGTCAGAGCAAAAGGCCAGGTTGGCGGTGTTGGGCCGGCTGAATATCGCGGTTCGATCGCGCCGATCACGTCATTACCCCGATGCTGATCACGGTGTGCACTGGATGGTGGACTTCGGTCGGGGTGTCGTCCTCACGATCGGTTCGTGCCCCGGCTCTCGGGTTCGTTCGAATGGTGTGGACGGCCTGTTACATGTCCGCTGAATGGTTGGTCCGAAAGTGTGAATACGTTGTCAGGCCGAGTAACGGTTGAACCCTCTCTGTCGACACCTCGGCTGGCTCGGTTGCCGGGCAATACGGCAATAGTGAGCCATCCAGGGAGGCGTCATGGCGAGGCAGACGGCGGTGATCGTCGACATCACCACATTCGGTTCGGATCGACCCGCCTTCCGTCCGGAAAATGATCTTGACTTTCGCTACGAACACCTGAGACCACTGCCTTTCCGGTCTGAGGTCGACCGGCTCGCCGCCATGCTCGAACGTTTCGGATACGGGATAGACCGAGCCCGCGAGCGTCCCGAGGGCAGTCTCAGGACGGCAGAAATAACGCCATATATCAAGAAGGCGATCGGCCTGCACGGCAAAGACGATGTGATGATCGTGCACGTCATGAGTCATGGCGTGACCTCCGAGGACGTCGGTTCCGTGCGGGTGCTGGGAACCGATGGCGACGCGGACGTCAGAGCGGATGTCACGGAATGGTTGCTGTACTGTCTCGGCAAGCCCGACGGCCCCTATGTTCTGTTCCTGCTGGACATCTGCCATGCTGGCGTCGCAGTCGACATGCAACGTTTCCTGGAACCATCCGCCGGCCGAGTGTGGGTGATCGCGGCCGCCGAACCGCAACGGTCTGCCTACAGCGCCAGATTCACGACTGCCGTGACAAATGTGCTGACCGGGGTACAGGAGGATCGCGACCATCTCGACCTGCGCCCTGATCAGCGGTTCGTCCCGCTGAACATTCTGGCGCAACGAGTCGACGCCGAGATCAAGCGACTTTCTGGGCCGCACCAGGTGGTGACCGGGACGAATATCTCGCTGACTACGGATCTGTCGGAACTGCCTTTCTTCATCAATCCCTGGCGGCGCCGCTTGGACTCCGAACCGGACGTGCGGCACTTCGACCAGCGAGAGGCCGGATACTTCCTGCGCGCGGCCGGCTGTCTCGACGGCATGAGCGACTTCACCGGACGGCAGGCCGGACTGGCCAGGCTCACCGAGTGGGCCGGTGGCCAGAACGTACTGCCGGCTTCGTCGCTGCATGTGGTCACGGGCCGCGCCGGCACAGGCAAGTCCGCTTTGATCGGCGTGCTCGCCAGCACGCTGCACCCTCAACTGGCCGTGCGGGCAAGGCAGGCATTGCGGCATCTGGCCATCCCACGAGCCGGTACGCCCAAGTGGTTCGCCGCCGTCCATGCGCGACACCGCGACACCGACGACTTCGTCAAGTCGTTCGCTTCCCAGTTGTTCAACACGAACGGCCTCACGGCGGACGCACTGGTCGCGCGAGTCGAACGGCTGGGCGAGCCGGTGGTCCTCGTCGTCGACGCGATGGACCAGGCCGCCGATCCGGCGGCGGTGTGCGAGAACCTGATCCTTCCGCTTGCCCGCACAAGGAACTGCCGGATCCTGGTCGCGGTACGCGCGGGCGACCCAGTCGGGGACAAGCTCATCCCGCAGGCGGGTGATGCAGTCACCGACCTCGACGACGTACCTGCGGCGGAACTCATGGAGGACATCAGGTCCTTTGTGGATAGTCTGCTGTTCCAGTCGAAGTACCGCAATCAGCGGGCCCGGACGAGTGCGATGGCCGATGCGGTCGCGAGGGTGCTGGCCGGTCCGCAGGCCAGACCGCAACTTGGCGAGTTTCTCGCCGCACGGCTGTACACCCAGGACGTGATCGAAAACGAACGGCTTCCGCAAGACGCTGTCGCAGCGGGCGAACTCGGTGCGAAGGTGCCGACGACGATCACCGGCGTCTTCGAGCTGGACATGCGGTCACGGAAGGGACATGAGCTCGCTCGTCCAGTGGTCGCCGCACTGGCGTTCGCCCGCGGTGAGGGCATGCCGGCCGAGGTGGTCCCCATCGTGGCCGCGGCGTGCGCCAAGGCGGGGGTGGTCGTGCCCGATCAGGATGTCGCCGGAGTGCTCGACGAGATCGACGGGTACCTGACCATCGGGCAGGACGAGGCCGGGGTCGCGGTGTACCGGCTCTTCCACGAGGATCTGGCCGACCATGTACGCGCCCACCCGTTCGGGCCGGACGATCACAACGCGGTCGATGAGGGCACGGTGTACAAAGCGTTGGTCGACACCGTTCCCAAACGGGCGGGACGGTGGCTGTGGGACCGGGCCACTCCCTACGTCCGGCGGCACGTGCTCACCCATGCGTGCACCGTCGAGCAGATGGCGGACACGCTGTCCGATCCGGATTATGTCCTCTCCGCGTACCCGGAGCCGAAGGCGGCCGTGAGCGAGCTGGCAGGCCATCCCGACGTGGGTGCCATGGCCGCCGCCGCGCACGCGGTGATTGTCGAAAGCCGCAGTCTGGACCGCGAACTGTCCGAAGCGGACAAGATGATGCGGCTGGCGGTGACCGCTGTGCGCACCGGCGGCGCACGACTGGCCTGGGCCATCACGGACCATCTCCAGGCGGCCTGCCGTCCGGTGTTCGCGGCCACGCTGCCACCGCCACGGCGCGGAGACCAGTCCGGCCCACATGAGAATCCCGTGCTGCTGACCGTGGACGATTCGCAGTTCTTGCAGTTCTACGACCTCGCTTCACCGGACCCGAGGCCTCCGGTGCGGGTTTCCAGCCAGGCGACAGCGATCGAGGTGTTCAAGTACGACGGGCGGACCGAGATGCTCGTGGGTTACCGCGACGGGACGGCACGGGTTCTGACCACTGGCGTCGATGCGCGTCAGCGGCTGCTGCTGACCGGACACCTGGGAGCCGTTCGTGCGGTGACCGTCGGTGGTGCGTCGGAGGGACAGCAGGTCCTGATGACTGCCGACGACGAAGCCCTGCAACTGTGGGATGTGCGTACGGGGGAACGGTTGAAGTGGTTGTCTTGGGGGGACAGCCGGATCAACGACCTGCAGCCCATCGCGTTGCCGCACGGTACGGACGGCGTGATCGTGAAGTCCGAGAAGTACCTGTCGGTGCTCGACCTCGCGGAGTCCGCGAGCTACCGGGTCTTCCCGCTCGGGTCAGGCCACTGCCACACCAGCCGGATGGGATCGGCGACCATCGCCGTGCTGTGGGCTCCGGACGGTCTGATGACCGCTGTCGACATGGTCAGCAGGGTGGTGATCAACAGGCGGCAGGGGCCTGCGACGCAGGTCTGCGCCGCGACCACGGTCGCCGGTACGGACACCACTGACATGACCAAGCTCGTCTTCGTCACCGGCGACCGGAGCGGGAACCTTTTGGTCCGCACCCTGGACGGGGTCGGCGCGTCCACCTTCAGGGAGATGCCCAGCGGGATCACGACTTTGACCTCGTGCATGCTCAACGGCCGGCCGGTCATCGTCTGCGCGACACGTGACGGCAAGATCACGGTGCTCGACTATCCCTCCGGTTCGACGCTGAAGACATTTCAGGCCCCGCTGGCGGTTCGCGCGTTCGGGCACATGATCTCGGCCAAGCCGGCCAGAAAGCCCGCCCCGCGAGTGGCAGCAGGCCCCGGGTTCGGCGGTGTCATCGTCGCGGCTGGTGCGGGGCATGGCAGGTTGAACCTGCACCACGTCCCGTTGTCGGGTGGCCCGGCCACGATTCATGTGGACGCCGGCCGCCCGTTGGCGGAAGTCGTGGTGCTGTCCCGGGACACATGGGCTGTGGTCCGGGCGAAGGACGAAGACGGTGGGGTGCATCTGTGGCATCCGCTGACCGGTACCGAACTCGGCGGGGCGCCGGCCGATCTCGACTGGGGCGAACCCCTGCAAGGCAAGCAGTTCACGGTGCGCGACGACGGTCTTGTCGTCCTGAACGGACAGGCCGATGGCACCGTCCACGTTCACGTGCTGTCCGAGCACGGCACGCGCGAGCACACCATCGAAGCGCATTCCGGTGCCGTCAAGGTCGTATCGGCGCTCGGTGATGTCGCCCTGAGCCTGGGGGACGACAGCGAGATCAGTTTCTGGGACCTTCCATCGCTCCGCAAGGTCGGGTCGCTCGCCTTGCCTGGCCTCCGTGGGGTGGTCGCGATCCCGCCGCGCGGCTTCGTCGTCGAGACCGCTGACGACGTCGTCGTTTTCCGTTACATGTCAGGAGAAGATGCGTAGTGGCACGAATCGTCGGTGTTCACGGAGTCCGGAACTACCAGGAGTTGCTCACCCCCGAGATGGCAGCGTCCGCGCTTGCGGACAATTGGTCCAGGGCGTTGGGAACGGGTGACGACCTGGTCATGGCGTACTACGCCCATCATCTGCAGGACGCGGTCGCGCAAGGACCCGGCACACCTGAGGATCTGGACGAGGAAGCCACCGAGATGCTGTACGCCTGGGCGAACGCTCTTGCCGACGAGCCGAAGTTCAAGCAAGGCAACCTGATGAGGGGGCCGAGGTACCTCATCGAGCGCATGACCGGTAACCCGTTCACCGGCCTCGTGAACCAGCTCTTCATCCTGATCTTCATTCGGGAAGTCCAGCTATACCTCGGAAAGCGGCACCGGCAACGGCGCCTCAACGCACGGGACGAGGTTGCCAGGACGATCCGGCGGCACAACCCGCGGGTGGTGATCGCGCACTCGCTCGGATCCGTTGTCGCATATGAGGCTTTGTGGTCGGATCCGGCCCTGGAAGTCGACCTGTTGGTCACCATGGGTTCCCCGCTCGCGATGCCTCGTGCGATCTATCACCGTCTGGAACCGGCGCCACCGGCCAACGGCACGCTCACGCCTCGCCCTCCAGGTGTCCGCCGATGGGTGAATCTCGCGGATCCGGGGGACGTCTGCGCGGTGCCCAGGTGGTTGAAGCGGTTCTTCGCGGTGGATGACGACCGAGAGCACTCGATCGGAGTTCTCGCCTTCCACGACGCACTCAGCTATCTGGCCAGCGAGGGACTTGCTGAGATCCTGTACAGCTGAGGCCTTCCACCGCGACCGGCGGATAGGTTGGGAGTATGGACTTCGAAGAGATCGTCATCGAGACCGACCGGCTGGACTTCCCCGCGCTGGCCGCGGGTGAGGGGCCTGTTGTTGTTTGCTGGCACGGGTTTCCGGACCATCCGCGGACGTTTGGGCCGTTGGCCGAACACCTTGTCGCGGCTGGTCGGCGGGTTGTGGCTCCGTACTTGAGGGGGCACCATCCCGCGACCGCGGACGCGATGACCTATGCGGATGGGCTCACGCTGGCCAAGGACGCGGCGGCGGTGGCCGAGGCGCTCGATCCCGGTGGTGTGGACATGATCGGGCACGACATCGGGGCCGGGATGGTGGGCAGGGTTGCCGCCGCGTGGCCGGAACTGGTCCGCGGGGCGGTGACCATGGCGGTGCCGCCGCCCGCTGCCCTGCCGCCGATTCTGGCGGATCCCGAGCAGCAGAAGCGGTTCTTCTACGTGTGGCTGTTCCAGCTGCCGATCGGCGAGGCGATGCTCACGCCGGACCTCGTTGAGTACCTGTGGAAGACGTGGTCACCGAGCCTCGACGCCGGGGAACACGTGGCGCGGGCCAAGGAGTTCTACGCCGATGCGGCTGTGAAGACCAACGCGTTGCGGATCTACCGCGGCAACTTCGACACCAGCCTGCACGACCCCGCGCTCGCCGAACTGGCCCAGAAAACCGAAGCGCCCGCGAGCATCCCGATGCTGGTGCTCGCGGGCGACGAAGACGGCTGCGTCCCGGCCGGCAAGTTCACCGGCGACGGGCTGGCCGAAGGAAGCCACGTGGATATCGTGAAAAACGCGGGCCACTTCATCCACCTCGACCGTCCCGACGAAGTGGCCCGCAAGGCCTTGGACTGGTTCAGGTTCAGAGCACCGAGCGCGGGAACTCCGGCTTCGGGTTGAACTTGATGCCCTCGACCAGCTTCTTGAACAGCTTCGCCTGCAGGCCCAGGGGCACCCGCCCCTGGCGCAGGCCCTGCGCCAGGCGCACGACGAACTTGGCCGCCGCCACCGGGTTCTCGTGGTGCAGCCGGAACGAGGTCTCGTTGCGCACCCCGTACTCGAACTTCCACAGGTTCGACTCGTTCACGTCGGCGAAGTTCACGCCGCGGTTGGTGCCGAGGTCGTGCACGACGGTACTGGTCAGCACCTGCACGCCGGGACCGGCCTGGGTGACCCGGAGGGTGTACTCCTGGTCGTCGAACCAGATGAAGTAGTCCTTCAGCGGCAGGCCGAACCGGGTCAGCGTCCACCGCGGGAACAGCACCGAGACGAACGAGCAGTGCGTCACCAGGACGTTCTGCTGACCCTTGGCGATCAGCCTGCCCCAGTCCCAGGTGGTGCCCGGGTTGTTCATCTCGCAGATGCTGCCGTCGACCCATTTGACCAGGGAGCAGGCGTAGGGAAGCTTCATGCCCATCGACTCCTCGGCCTTGCCCAGGCCGTTGACCAGCTCCTCGAGCGCGGTCCGGTCGGCGTAGCAGTCGTCGTCCATGATCCAGACGAAGTCCGCGCCGAGCTCGTAGCCGCGGGCCATGCCGGCGGCGAACCCGCCCGCGCCGCCGGTGTTCTCGGCGAGCGAGACCAGCACGACCTCGGGGTGCTCCTTGGCGAACTCGGCCAGGTACTCACCGGTGCCGTCCGTGGACGCGTTGTCCACCACCACCAGCCACGTCGGCCGCAGTGACTGGTCGAGGGCGTGGTCGAGCACCTTGACCAGCTTGTCCTTGCGGTTGTAGGTGACTACGACGGCTGCGACGTCGTTCACGAATTCCATCCCTTGTAGAGGTCCTGGGTCCACGATCTGGCGTCTGGCAACTTAGCGAACGCCTCGGCCTTGGCCGCCTGCTGGGTCAGCCATTCCTGACGGCGGGCCGGAGAGGCCGCCATGGCCGCGATGCGGGCCGAGGCGGCACGGATGAACGGGTACGGGTGGCGCGGGCAGAGCAGCTCGTCGGCCACCAGCGAGGCCTGTGAGCCGACGTCGGTGGAGATCACCGGCACGCCAGCGGCGGTCGCCTCGAACGAGGTCAGCGTGAGGCCCTCGTTGTCCGAGGAGATCACCAGCACGTCCGCGTCGGTCAGCGTCCGGCCGACCGGCTGGTCCGGGCCGCGCAGCTCGAGCACCTCGGCCAGGCCGAGCCGGGCGCGCAGGCCGCGCACCTCGTCGGCCAGCTCGCCGTCGCCGTGCATGATGAACCTCACCGGCAGCTGGCCCTTGAGCTTGGCCGCCAGCTTGAGGAACAGGTAGGGCCGCTTCTGCTGGGTGAACCGGCCGACGAAGGCCACCGTGAACGGGCCCTCGCCCTTCTCGGCGACCGACTTCTCGATGCCGGTGACCGTCAGGTTCGCCAGTGTGGCCAGCTTGACCTTGGACTCCGGGATGTTCTGCCGGCCCACGAGGTAGTCGCGCAGCTGCGGCGAGATCACGTGGTGCACGTCGATCATGTTCGACATCCGCACGGCGACGTCCACGAACCCGCCGTTGCGCCACTCCAGCACGTGCAGCGAGTCGACCACCGGCATGTCCGGGCGGACCGACCGGATCCACGGCAGCCGCTGGTAGAGCCAGCTGCAGTGGTGCACGTGCACACCGCGCACGTCGAACGCCGACAGGATGCCGTTGAGGAACGCGGCCTCCTGCTCCTGCAGCAGCGGCTGGGTCAGCGGCACGACGACGGCACCGTCCAGCTCCGGCCGGGTGATCCACTGGTGGGTGGAGTCGCGGTCGGTGATCACGATCGGGGTCAGGCCGGCGTCCTTGGCCATCTTCACCGACTCGAGCGCCCAGCGCTCGGCGCCGCCCATCTCCAGCCAGTGCATGCCGAACAGCACCGCGGGCGTCTTGCCCATCGGCACCGCCGAGGCGCCGCGGTCGAGCCGGACCGGGCTGTGCCGGGGCACGTCCTTGGCGCGGTAGCGCTTCTCGGTGACGTCGGTGCGCAGCTGGCGCAGGGCGTCGAACTGGACCGGCACGGTGAACCGCACCGCCCGCCGCGCCGCGCCGAGCACGCCCGGCAGCCGGTGGTACCCGGACATGACCTGCGCGCGCCCGCCCACGTCGACCGCGAGGTCGATCAGCCCGTCGGTGTCCGAGAACGCCGACGTGGTGTGCACCAGGCTGCGGAACACCATCGAACCGACGACCTCGCGGTCGTCGTCCCACTCGATGCCGTGCACCTCCTCGTCGGTCAGCGACGGGAAGGTGCCCTCCGGCCCGCGCAGCACGGTGAACCGGAAGGTGCGCCCGGGGGAGGCCAGCGAGTGGAAGTTCGCCGCGCCCACCACCAGCCGGCGCTCGCGCTCGTCGAGCAGGCCGTCGCCGGTCAGGCCGACGCCGCTTTCGTCGAGCAGCTCGAACGTCAGATGCGGCTGCAGTTCTCCTGAAGTCATGTCCCTCAGTGGTCTCACGGAAGTCGAATGGCTGGCAGTCTATTTCATCGCCGATTTCGGTTAACCGGCATATGGAGTTGTGAAAAATGTCGGGCCGGAATAACTCACAGCTGGACCCTGTACACCCGGACGTCCGCATTCTCGTAGACCAGGCGCAGCGACCGCACGCCGTCGAGGGCCGCCAGGCCCGGCGCCCGCTTGACGGTCGGGCTGGCGAAGCCGCTTCCAACATATACGAACTGGATGTTGGCGGCACGTACGAGCGCACGCACCTCGGCATTGGTGTCCAGCTGGTCGAATTTCTCGTAGAGCATGGTCCGGTCCGGGCCGATCACCGGGAACTCGTCCGGCGCGACGAGCGGGTAGCCGAACAGCGGCCGGACGCCGTCCAGGGCCCACATCCAGGGCGAACCGTCGACCGGGTCGTTCATCACCGTGGCGCCCGGGGGAACCAGGGTGCGCAGCTCGGCCATCCCGACCCGTTCCTCGCTGGTCACGGTGGGGCCGTTGCTGTAGGCCCGCTTGATCGCGTCGGCGTTGCGCTTGGCGTAGAGCCCGTGGCCCAGCAGGGCGATCACCAGGCCGACCGCGACCAGTACCCCGCCGCGGGCCAGGGTCGTGCTGCTCAACCGTGGCCGGAGCTTGCCGATCCAGCCGGCGACGGTGTCCCGGACGACCACGATGCCGTGCCCGATCAGCACCACCTGGGCGATGGTGACCAGGGCGGCGAACCGCCAGGCGTCGTTCCACCACGGGTTGGTCAGCAGTGACACGAGCCAGCCCTTGTAGCTGGCCGCCAGCACGAACAGGAACGCGAAGAACAGGCCCCCGCCCATCAGCCAGCGCAGGCCGGTCAGCTTGCGGATCCCGACCAGACCCACCAGGGCGGCGGCCACGAGCAGCCACTGCGGCTCGGTCACGTAGTTGAAGAACAACAGCTGGCCCAGGGTCTGCCCTGGGGTGCCGATCACCGGCCAGGACACGTTCAGCACGTCCGCGGCCTTGGTGGCGGCCAGGTACTGCGGGATCGCGTACAGACCGGCCAGCACGCCCAGCAGCACCAGCGTGCGCAGCTCGTTGAGCGGCACCCGGCGCAGCGAGATCCAGCGGAACACCAGGTAGAAGAAGCAGAACACGCCGGTGGCCAGCGCCGCGCTCGGGTGCAGCGCGGCCATCCCGATCGCCGCGAGCGCGGTCAGCACGATCAGCTCGGCCCGGCGGCTGCGCACGGTCGCGACGAACACGGCCAGGAAGCCCGGCACCATCACCACACCAGCGCCAAACGGCCACAACGGGCCGAAGAACAGCAGTCCGTACGGCATGGCCGCCGCCGCAGCAGCGGCCACCGCGCTCGCCGCCGCCAGTGCCGGGCGCCCGTTCGCGACCCGGACCAGACCGGCGATCAGCAGCGCGAAGAACCCGGCGTACAGGCCGCCGTAGATGTTCACCAGCTCGTTGACCGGCAGCTCGTGCAGCTGCAGCACGGTCGCGCCGACGACGTGGTAGCCGTTGGGGTAGAAGAAGTCCTTCTTGCCCGGGGCGTTCAGCGCGGACAGCGCGCTCGGCGCGGACTGGCCGGAGTCGGCGATGTAGCGGGTCGCGTTGCTGTGGATCATCGCGTCCCAGAACTGGTGCACGCCGGTGAACGACTCGGTCGCCTTCGACATCACCAGCAGGCCGAGGCCCGCGGCGAACAGCACAGCCGCGGCCACACCCACGTGGTGCTGCCAGCGCCACGGCAGGCCCGGCAGTTCAACGGGCTCCTGGGCGCGGCCGAACCAGCGTTGCGCGGCCAGCCGGACCAGGAACACGACCACGCCGAGCACCACGGCGGAGCCCAGCAGGACCCACACCGACCAGCGCGCGAACAGGCCGGGCACCAGCGGCGAGGCCAGGCCTACGACGCCGAACGTGAGTACGGGCGCGGCACTGGCCAGCAGCCAGCCACGCAGGCCGCCGGCGGCGCCGACGATCAGTCCGGGCACCATCAGCACCAGGACGAAGAGCACAACTGTCACCAGTTGGGTCGCTGTCATCTAACCGGGTCCTTCCAGCACGGTCATCTGGCCAGCAACTTCGGGACAGGGTGCCGGCCGGCACGAGGTCAGGCGGGTTCGTGCACCGGGGTGGGCACGTCCATGGCGGTCGGCTTCGCCGAGTTGTCGATCTGCGGCGTCGGGCGGACCGGGGGCTTGGTCATGGCGCGCATCGCCTTGCGCGCCGGCTCCTCCACGAAGCGCCACATGAGGTAGGCCGCGACCAGCGCGATCACCGGCAGGCCAAGGAAGATCGCCTTGGTCTGCCAGGTGTGCACCGGGAACACGTCCGGCCACTCGTTCTGGATCCACCAGACCGGCTCGATCAGCAGCATGTGCACCAGGTAGAGGCTGTAGGAGATGTACCCGCCGAGCACGAACGCGCGGGTGGAGAACAGCCGCGAGACGCCGCGGTCGGAGATCGACAGCGCGATCAGCAGCGGCGTGAACAGGAAGCTCGCCAGCACGTAGTACCGCTCGTGGCCGCTGTACCAGGCGCCGTACAGGATCCCCAGGATGGCCACGATGAACAGGGCCGAGCACCAGGTGGCGATGGTGTCGTTGCGCGAGGACTTGGCGATCCGCCGGGCCAGCAGGCAGGCGATCCCGCCGGCCACGAACGAGCCGAGCAGCCGCAGCACCCACAGGTACGGCGAGTACAGCGAGCCGGTGACCATGGCCAGCAGCACCGCGGGCAGCAGGGCGATGACGCCCATCACGACCAGGTGGCGGATCCGCAGCACCCAGGTCAGCCGCAGCAGCAGCAGCGCGATGAACGGGAACAGCAGGTAGACCAGCCACTCGCAGCTGATCGACCAGGCCGGGCCGTTCCAGGTGACCCGGTCGGAGTCCGGCTCGTTCCACATCACGACCATGAACACCTGGCGCAGGTAGCTCAGCGCGGAGAAGTCCTCCGGCTTGACCGGGTCGGTCGAGCCGCGCAGGGCCAGCAGGCCGTGCCAGATCAGCGCGATGTTCAGGGTGACGAAGTAGACCGGCCAGACACGGGCCAGGCGCGCCCAGACGAACTTCGTCATGGCACTGCGCTTGAGCCGGTCGCCCATCCGGTCGACGTAGTTGAGCGTCAGCACGAACCCGCTGAGCGCGAAGAACAGGTCGACACCGAGGTCGCCGTGCGTCAGGACCGGCCCGAACACGTCACGCAGCCACGGGAACTCGGTTTCCAGGTTGCCCCGGATGTGGAACATGACCACCCAGAGCGCCGCGATGATACGCACGCCGGTGAGTGGGAGAATCTCCCCGGTACGGCTGGTGTTGTGGGGCGTGCCCACCTCGGTGCGATCCGACACGAGCGTGACTGTAACGTCCATTTCCGACGCCGTTGACGCCGTCCCCGTCAACACTGTCCGGCAGCGGACGGCTATATGAGCATCATCAGTCCATGAAAGGCCCACGATGACCACAGACCCCGCGGTGCCCGAGGCCGCTCCGAAGGCGAGCAGGCGCGCGGTCATCATGACGTGGCTCAAGCGCGTGCTGCTGGTCGTCGTGCTCGCGGTGGCCGTGTACCAGCTGGTCAAGCAGTGGCCAGAGGTGTCGCACACGCTTTCGCAGCTGCCCTGGCCGTCCGTGGTCCTGTCGTTCCTGGCCGCCCTGCTCGGCATTCTGCTCGGCCCGATGGCCTGGCGGGTCATCCTGGCCGACCTGGGCACCCCGGTGCGCCGCACGGACGCCTCGATGATCTTCCTGGTCGGCCAGCTCGGGAAGTACATCCCCGGCTCGGTCTGGGCCTTCCTGCTGCAGATGGAGCTCGGCAAGTCCGCCGGGATCACCCGGATGAGGGCGTTCACCGCCTCCCTGATCACCACCGGCCTGGGCATCGTGGCCTCGCTGGTCGCCGGGTTCCTGGCGATGCCGGTCATCCTGGACGGCCACCGCGAGCTGCTCTGGGTGTTCGCGCCGCTGCCGCTGGGCCTGATCCTGCTGCACCCGCGCCTGCTGACCTGGATCGTGTCCAGGATCCTGCGGGTGCTGCGCCGCCCGCCGCTGCCACACCCGCTCAGCGGCAAGGCGATCCTGCGCAACGTCGGCTGGGCGCTGAGCGCGAACCTGCTGCTCGGCCTGCACCTGTGGCTGCTGGCCGACGCGCTCGGCTCGCCCGGGTTCAGCACGTTCCTGCTGTGCACCGGCGCGATGGCGCTGGCGATGACCACCGGCGTGCTGGCGTTCTTCCTGCCGTCGGGCATAGGCGCGCGTGAGGTCGTGCTGGTCGCCACGCTGACCACGGTCATGCCGAGCGGGTCCGCGCTGGCCCTCGCGCTGGTGTCCCGGGTGATGTTCACCGTCGTCGACCTCGTCTCCGCCGGTGGCGCGGCGCTGCTGGCCCGGGCGCACAAGCCGCAGCCCGCCCCCGACGTCACCGACCCGGCCAACGCCTGACCTGGAGGATTTCCCGTTGCGCATCGCCGTCGCGTACGACTGCCTGTTCCCGTTCTCCAAGGGCGGAGGTGAGCGGCAGTACCGGGTGTTCGCCGAGGAGTTCGCCGCGGCCGGTCACCAGGTGACCTATCTCACCCGCAAGCAGTGGGACTCCGCCGCGCCGCAGGTCGACGGGCTGGACATCGAGGTGATCAGCACCGAACGCGAGCTGTACGACGCCCAGGGCAACCGCAAGCTCGGCCCGGCCGTCAAGTTCGCCACCGGCCTGTTCGCGCACCTTGCGCGCAACCGGGGCCGGTATGACGCCGTCCTGGTCAGTGCCACTCCCGCGACCAACGTCCCGGCCGCGCGGGCCGCGCTGCTGGGCACCAGGACAGTGCTCGCGGTCGACTGGCTGGAGGTGTGGCGGCCCGAGCAGTGGCTGGAGTACTCCGGGCCGGTCGCCGGGCGGGTCGCCAACGTCATCCAGTGGCTCGCGGTGAAGTCCAGCTCGCTGGCCAGCTGCCACTCCCAGCTCAACGCCCGGCGCCTGGTCGAGCTGCGCCTGCGCTCGGCGCCGATCGTCAGCCCCGGCCTGATCGACGGCCAGGGCGGCGGCGAGCCGTCGCTCACCGCGGGCGAGCCGCCGACCGTCGTGTACGTGGGCCGCCACATCCCGGACAAGCGGGTCGAGGCGCTGCCCGCGGCCATCGCGCACGCCCGCAAGAGCATTCCCGACCTGAAGTGCACGATCTTCGGCGAGGGCCAGACGAGCGCGGCCATACAGGCCGAGATCGCGCGGCTGGGCCTGCAGGAGGTCATCGCCACGCCCGGGTTCGTCGACCAGGCGGTGCTCGACGAGGGCATGCGGTCGGCCGCGGTGCTGGTCAACCCGTCGCAGCGGGAGGGCTACGGCCTGGTCGTGGTCGAGTCCTGCGCGCTGGGCACGCCGGTCGTGCTGGTGAACGGCGAGGACAACGCGTCCGTCGAGCTCGTCGAGGACGGGGTCAACGGCAAGGTCGCCGCGTCCGTGCGGCCCGAGGTGCTGGGCGAGGCGATCGTCGAGGTCGTCTCGGCGGGTGCGCCGCTGCGCAAGACCACCGCCGAGTGGTTCGACGAGGCCCGCCGCACCAAGACCGTCCGCGCGGCCGCCGCGCAGATCCTCGGCCGGATCGAACAGGCCGTCGCCAAGGCGTAGACACGGAAAGAGGCCCTGAAGGCGATCGCCTTCAGGGCCTCTTCGCGTTCCGGTGCCGGTCAGGCGTTCATAGTGCCGACGTAGACCGCGTTGGCGTTGCGGAACGGGCGGCCGTACTCGCGGCTGAGCGCCTCGTCCTTGGTCGCCTCGCGCCACTCGTTGCGCTTGGCGGTGCGCACCAGCCAGGTCTCCTCGTCGAACTTGATCCGCCCGCTGCGCAGGCCGCCGTCGAGCGCCTTGTTGTGCCCGATCGGGCAGGTGACCAGCAGTTTCCCACCGGGGGCGACGTAGCTGCGGACGGCCTCGAACGCGGCGAACACCTTCTCCGGCTCGCGCGGCGTCTCGTCCCAGCCGACGTGCTCGAGGGTCGACACGGCGAGCACGGTGTCGAACTTCTGCTCGGGCGTCCAGTCGACGATGTCCTCGTTGATCACGCCGGGCACGGTCTCGTACTTGTCCAGCACGGTCTGGCCGGTCAGGCCGTAGTGGGCGAGCACGTTGCCGATCTCCAGGATCCGGCCGTTGGGCTCACGGGTGAGGAACCAGCGCGCGATGGAGATCTCGACGGTGCGCTCGTTGCGGTACGCGTTGTTGTAGCGGTGCAACGTGTACGGGAGTTCCTCGCCACGGAAGAGAAAGCGCTCGTTCTGCCGCATCGCCTTGGTGACCGGGAAGGTGAGCTGACCCACGGCGGTCGCGGCGACCAGGTTGGCCGTCGCGCCGAGACCCTTCTCCTTGACCGAGTCACGCACCGCGGTGACCCCTCGGCTAATCTCGATGCGCACGACATCCAGTCCGGGCACGTGGGTTCCTCCTGGTTCCAATGGGACAGCTGGCAGGTTTGATCTGTGAGGGGAGGCGCTAGCGGCTCCGAATGTCGGTGAGGCTAGCATTTTGTCCCGGAAGTCATTCCCCGACCGTCAGTTTGCCAGCGAACGGAAAAGCATGGATCAGCCCAACGAGACCCTTGAGCTGTCGATTGTGATGCCCTGTCTCAACGAGGCGGAGACACTGGCCACCTGCATCAACAAGGCCATGGGTTATCTGGAACGGTCCGGCGTGGCCGGCGAGGTCGTGATCGCCGACAACGGCAGCACCGACGGCTCCCAGCAGATCGCGCGCGACCTGGGCGCGCGCGTCGTCGACGTCGAGGCCAAGGGCTACGGCAACGCCCTGATGGGCGGCATCAAGGCCAGCCGCGGCACGTACGTGATCATGGGCGACGCCGACGACAGCTACGACTTCTCCAGCCTGGACGCGTTCGTCGAGAAGCTGCGCGAGGGCGCGGACGTGGTGATGGGCAACCGGTTCAAGGGCGGTATCGAGCCCGGTGCCATGCCCCCGCTGCACAAGTACCTCGGCAATCCGGTCCTCTCGTTCATCGGCAAGCTGTTCTTCAAGGCCCCGGTCGGCGACTTCCACTGTGGCCTGCGCGGTTTCCGCCGCGACTCGATCATGCGGATCGGCCTGCACACCTCGGGCATGGAGTTCGCCAGCGAGGTCGTGGTCAAGTCCTGCCTGTCCGGGCTGAAGATGACCGAGGTGCCGACCACCCTGAAGAAGGACGGCCGCAGCCGCCCGCCGCACCTGCGCAGCTGGCGCGACGGCTGGCGCCACCTGCGGTTCCTGCTGGTCTACAGCCCGCGCTGGCTGTTCCTGTACCCGGGCCTGGCCGCGCTGGCCGTCGGCCTGGTCGCCACCATGGCGCTGCTGGTCGGTCCGATCAAGATCGGCTCGGTCGGCTTCGACGTGGCCACCATGCTCTACACCGCGGGCTTCGCCGTGCTGGGCTACCAGGCGGTGCTGTTCTCGGTGATGGTGAAGCTGTTCGCGGCCCGTGAGGGGCTGCTGCCGATGAGCCAGCGCTATCGCCAGCTGGTGGAGCGGTTCACCATCGAACGCGGGCTCATCCTGGGCCTGCTGATCTTCGTGGTCGGCATCGTGGCCGCGATCCTGCAGGTCACCCGCTGGGGCGGCACCGGCTTCGGCGCCCTGGACACCGCGCAGAACATCCGCACCGCGATCCCCGCGGTGCTGGGCCTGATCCTGGGCTTCCAGACGATCATGTTCAGCATGTTCTGCGGCGTGCTGAGCATCCCGACCGCCGCGAACACCCTGAGCGACGACGCCGTGAAGGCGGAGACCAAGACGGACGCCCTGGTCGGCTGAGTTTTTCTGGTCCAGAAGGCCGCATGTCCCTCGGGCATGCGGCCTTCTTGTGTGTCCAGCCCGTCTCAGCATGTGACGGTTTGGGACGCCTTGACCGGCGTGTTCGCCGCTGACGAGACTCCGTGCGGTCCCAGGGTGAACAGGAGCCGAGGCGATGACCGACAACCGGGTGCGTGTGCTGACCACCGGACGGCCGCAGGAGCCGCAGCTGGTTGTGCTGGCACAGGCCGGAACCCAGATGTCCGCGGGCCGGCTGGCCGCCATGCTCCGGGAACTGGCCGACTCACTGGCCGCACCACTCACTTTGGTCCCACCGGTCGCACCGATCGTGCTCGATGAAGAGGCACACCGGGTCTACGTCGACGGCACCGAGATCTCCTTGACCTACCAGGAGTTCCGGCTGCTCGCGTACCTGCACCGGCACGCCGGCCGCGCGATCAGCCGCGACGAACTGCACAGCGAGGTGTGGCGCCAGCCCCCGGAGCTGATCACCCGGACCGTGGATGTCCACATCAGACGGTTGCGGGTCAAGCTCGGCCCGCAAGCGCGGATGATCGAGACCATCCGCCAGGTCGGCTACCGGTTCACGGTCCGGAAATGAAGGTACGGTCCCAGATATGACAACCGTATTCGCTGTGACGTGGGACTACCGCTGCCCGTTCGCGCGGAACGCTCACGAGCATGTGCTGGCCGGTCTGGCCGCCGGGGCGGACTGGGAGGTGCGGTTCCTGCCGTTCTCGCTGGGGCAGGCGCACGTCGAGGAGGGCCACCCGAGCGTCTGGGAGAAACCGGAGCAGGACAGCGGGATTCTGGCCCTGCAGGCGGGTGTGGTCGTGCGCGACGAGTTCGCCGACCGGTTCCACGCCGTCCACAAGGCGTTGTTCGCCGCCCGGCACGACGAGGGACTGCACCTCGAGGACCGGGCGGTGGTCGAGCGGGTGCTGGCCGCGCACGACGTGCCTGCGGCGGAGGTGTTCGAGCGGATCGATTCCGGTGCGGTGCTGGCGAAGGTGCGGGCCGAGCATGAGCAGTTCGTTGAGTCGCACAACGTCTGGGGTGTGCCGACGTTCATCAACGGGGACCGCGCGGTGTTCGTGCGGTTGATGAACCGGGCGTCCGACGACGCCGGGGTGTCGGTGCGGGCGATCGAGCGGACCGTGGACCTGCTGACCGGGTGGGCCGAGCTGAACGAGTTCAAGCACACATCGATCCCGCGCTGAGGCCCAGGCTCAGGCGAGGGCGTTGAGGACCTCGTCCACCTGGTGCTTGAGGTGCTGGACGTCCTCGTTGAACCGCTCGGTGTCCGCGTCCTGGCGGCGCGACCAGCGGTTCACGAACAGCCGGCAGGTCACCGCCGCGACCAGGGCCGCGTCGACGACCTCGCTGGTGTGCCTGCGCACCATGGGGTCGGCTTCCAGCGCGCGGTCGATGTGGTCGGCCAGGCGCCGGACGTTGTTCGTCACCAGGTGCACGTGGCGGGGGCGGTCCAGGCCGGCCGCCACGATCGGCACGATGGTGGGACGGCTGGCGAGCCACTCGGTCTGCATGATGACCGTCAGGGCGATGTCGACGGCACGCTGACGGACATCAACGCGTGCCGTGCCGACATTCGGTGGACGGTCGTACATGTCTTTGGCCGTACCCCGTTTCGCCGTGGGTCAAACATCATCACGCGGTGCGAGCCTGCTCCAGCGTCTCGTACACGGAGAGCACCTCGTGCACACCGGATATCTCGAAAGCCCGCCGGGCAATCCCCCCGCCGTGCGCGATCCTGACCTGCCGGTCGACCTGCCGGTGTGCCTCGATCAGCACCTGGATGCCCACGGAGCCGATGAACGAGACGTTCGTGAGGTCGATCACAATCAGGTCGGTGGGTGCGCTCCTCGCCTTGTCGATCGCGGCCGCGAACGCGGGCCGCGTGCCGAGGTCGATCTCGCCGGTCAGATGCACGATGGTGGCGTCCCTGGCCGGCTCGACGTGCCAGCGCAGGAGTGGCATGTCTGCTTCAGTCAACGGTCGGTCTCCTTCCGGTGCGCCGCACTCACCCTAACCGACCAACCCGGCCTCGTCCGAACGGTCTACCCGAATGACCGTCTACTTAGGACTTTATGGGCCCTGCAACTGGATGTATGGGTCACGACGCGCAGGCAACCGCACCCCATGGGGCTCCGGCACCGACTTCGGCGATTTCCGGTCCCGCGCACCAGCGCCACGCATGGACCAGGTCTGCGGGCCCGTCGTTCGAACGTAGTGGACAGTCGTGGCTTTTTGTTGCCGTGCTTGAAGGTCTGACTGTTGAGGGGTGGCTCGGGGCGGTGTTGAAACGATGAAATTGGTTTGAGGGAAACAGGATTCTGCTGAAGGGGAGATGGACAAGTGAGCGAGATCGGGAGACGCAGTCTGTTCGCCGGCGGACTGGCTGCGGTGACCGCGACCGCGATAACGGCACCAGCCAACGCGGACACAGGGGCGCCCAACACAACAGCGCCAACCGAGCGGCTGCAGGGCTACAGCCTGCCGTTGAGCCCGAAGGGCACCGCGAACCTCGTGCCCGCGCCGCCGTGGCACTATGTCGGCGACGCGGTGGGCGTGGAGTTCTGGACCACACCCGAGGCCGCGGAGGCCTCGCTGCCCACCGGGTTGTCGCCGGACCCGAACAACCCGGGCCACGGCTTCGCGGTGTTCATCGACTGGCAGACCTCCGGCGAGCACCAGGAGTACCTGGATCCGGTGCGCAGCCAGTACTCCGAGTTCCTGATCCTGCTGGACGCGCAGTACCAGACCACTCCGGTGGCCTGGTGCCCGTACATCTGGGTCGACAACGACGCCGCACTGGCCCGCGGCTGGTTCCAGGGCTTTCCGAAGAAGATGGGTCAGATCAACCAGACCAGGGCGTTCGGCATCGCGAGCCAGGCCGCACCGGTTGTGGGGCCGGGCGGGACGTACGGCGCCGCCGTGTCCACCAACGGGCGGCGGCTGGCCGAGGCGAAGCTCACACTGCAGCAGACCTCGCCGAACCTGCCCGCGCTGACCCGGCCGATCGTCAACCTGCGGCACTTCCCGACGCTGAAAGCCGGGCAGTACAACAACCCCGCCGTGCACGAGCTGACACTGTCCGTTTTGGACAATCTCGTGGTGGGCAACAACTGGGTCGGCAGCGGGAACCTGAGCTTCTTCCCGGCTCCCGGTGAGGAGCTGGCCGACCTGCGGATCGTGCGGTGCGGTGTCGGGTTCAAGGGGTCGCTGTCCTACACGGTCACCGACCTGCGGATCCTGACCGGACCAAATGCCGGCTGAGTGACTCCAGCCGTTCCAGCGTGGGGGTTCCGGGCTGCGGCCGGAACAGCACGAGCTGCTGCCCGGAACTCACGCTCATCACCGGCTCGCACTCGAAGTCCAGCTCGCCGACCAACCGGTTGAGCACGATTTTCCTGGTCGTGCGCACCACGTTCACGTTGTGCTCGGCCCAGATCGCGCGGAACTGGGCGCTGGTGCGGTGCAGGCCCTCGACGAGTGTGGTGGACGCCTCGTCCTTGTTGCGCCGCGCCATCCCCGCCCGCAGCCGGGCCACGTACTTGTGCCCGAGATCGTCGATGTAGTCCGGGTGCACGGTCCGCTCGCGCCACTCCAGATCGGTGAAATACCGCCACAGCAGGTTGTTGTCGGGCGCGGGCAGCTCGGCGAACGCGCCCATCAGCTCCACGGCCAGCGCGTTCTGCTGCAGGATCGTGCTCAGGTCATCGGACACGAACGCGGGAACGCTGGGGGACAACGCTTCCATCACGTGCCGCAGCCCAGGATCGATCGTCCCGTCCGGCGGCGCCACCGGCACGCTTTGATCGGCGACGGTGTACAAATAGGCGCGTTCATCGTCGGTCAGCCGCATCGCGCGGGCCAGGCCGGCCAGCAGCGCCGCCGACGGGCGCGGACCGGTGGCCAGCTCCAGCCGCTCGTAGTAGTTCGTGGACATGTTGGCCAGCCGGGCGACCTCGTCGCGCCGCAACCCGGGCACGCGCCGCCGCCCCGCGCCCGGCAGGCCGACGTCGTCCGGCCGCAGGGCCTTGCGTTTGGTACGCAGGAACTCACCGAGCTCGGCTTTCAGCACCACGCCCACCAGGATGCAGCAAACGATCTCCGGTTCGCGTGGGCATGGCAACTACCAGCCGCCCGTGTACCGGCGAACGGGAGGTGGGGGCGCGGGTGCGCCCCCACCTCAGAACATCGTCAGGTACCGGCGGGAGGTGCTCACCCAGCGGGCCATCCGGTCGATCTCGTGGTTCACCACGGCCACGTAGTCGTTCACCGAGAACTCGGCGTCGGCGAACACCTTGAGCCGGAACGCGCCCAGGGTGCCTGCCCGCCAGGTCTCGTCCATCGCGGACTTCGGGCTGCCGGTGACAACGGAGATCGGGGACCGCAACGGTCCACTGGGTGGGCATTGGTAGTTGGTCAACAGCACCAGCGAATAGGGCCCCGGAGTCGTCGTCTCCAGCAGGCGGACGGTCTCGAACGCGAGCGGCGCGCCTCGGGCGTGTCCGAAGAAGACGGTCGGCCGTTCGCCGAGGGACAGCACTTCCCGGGCGATCCGGTCGGGAAGGCGGTCACCCCGGTACTGCACGGCCAGCACTTCGACATCCGGGGAGTAGGGCAGCGGGTGGAGCCGGCTCGGTGACCCACCCGCGTCCGGGAAGAAGATCAGGCGTACTCCCGTCATGACAGCGACTGGAGCATCTTCTCGGCGGTCCTGCCGTACACAAAGGACCGCACCGACCCGGCCATGTAGTCGACCATCTCGTCGGTCAGTCCGGGGTGGACACCGATCCAGAAGGTGTTCTCCGTGATGATGTCGCTGTTCGTCAGCTCGCCCACCACCCGGTAGTTCGCGTTCTGGTACGCGGGATGCCGGGTGAGGTTGCCGGCGAACAGCTGCCGGGTGCCGATCTTGCGGTCCTCGAGGAACGCCACCAGCTCGCGTTTGGTGAACCCGGCGTCCGGCAGGACGGTGAGCACGAAGCCGAACCAGCTGGGTTCGCTGTTCGCCGTCGCAGAGGGCAGCAGCAGCCCGGGCACGCCTTCCAGCGCTGCCCGCATCCGCCGCCAGTTCCGCCTGCGGGACTTGACGAAGTCACGCAGTTTGTCCAATTGGGTCAGTCCCAGGGCGGCCTGGGTGTCGGTGGCTTTGAGGTTGTAGCCGACGTGCGAGTAGATGTACTTGTGGTCGAAGCCCTCCGGCAACGTCCCCATCTGCCAGCCGAACCGCTTGGCGCACCGGTCGTCCTCCCCGGGATGGCACCAGCAGTCGCGGCCCCAGTCCCGCAGGGACTCGACGATCCGGGCCAGCCGGATGTCGTTGGTGGACACCACTCCGCCCTCGCCCATGGTGATGTGGTGCGCCGGGTAACAGCTCAACGTCGAGATGTCCCCGAAGGTGCCGGTGTTGCGACCGTCGTATGTGGACCCGAGCGCGTCGCAGTTGTCCTCCACCAGCCACAGCCCACGAGCCTTGGCGAGCTCAGCCATCTCCTTGACAGCGTAAGGGTTTCCGAGCGTGTGGGCGAGCACGATGGCCCGGGTCCTCGGCCCGATCGCCGAGGCGATCTGGTCCACCGACGCGTTGTACGTGCCCAGTTCCACGTCCACGAAGACCGGCACGAGCCCGTTCTGCAGCACCGGGTTGACCGTGGTCGGGAACCCCGCGGCCACGGTGACGACCTCGTCACCGGGCCGCAGGCGCCGGTCACCCAGCTGCGGTGAGGTGAGCGCGCTCACCGCGAGCAGGTTGGCCGACGAGCCCGAGTTGACCAGGTGCGACTTGCGCACCCCCAAAGTCCTGGCGAACCGGCTCTCGAACCGCCTGGCCGACTTCGCCGCCACCACCCGCATGTCCAGCGCGGCCTCCACCAGCGCCATCCGGTCGTGCTGGTCGTAGACCGGGCCGGAGGAGTACAGCGGGGTCACACCTGGCTGGAACGTCCGGTGTTGCGCGGCCGCCCAGTGGTAGTCGCGTACCGCCTCAAGCAACTGTGCCTTGCGCTCGGTGAGGGTAGTCAGCGACTGGGTGGCTGCTGTCACGGCTGGCTCCTATCGACATGACGAGCGACTGCTGTTGCCGCTTGGCCGCGGCCGCCGTGGCGTTCGCGATCGCCTGGCGGCGACTGGTCACGCTGAGCGGCATCGACATGCTCGTCGAGCTGGACGGGTGCAGAAGCGGCGTGGTGAACGGCTCCGGCTTCATCCGCACCGAGGCACGATGCGTGCCCTTGTAGGGGGTGCTTCCCGATCGCGGCTCGGGAATGCCGGCTGGCGCGGGCTTGCTGACGAACGCGCTCTCCAGCAGTTGCACCACCTGGTCCAGCCGCGGCCGCGAGGCGTTCTCCACCTGCAGCCGCCGCACCGTGGCCCGCATGCACTTGTCCTCGAGCAACGCCTCTACCGAGGCGGTGATCGCCTCGACGGTGGCGTGCTCGGGGTGCAGCACCAGACCCGCGCCCACCTCGGCGATCCGGTCGGCGTGCTGGTACTGCACGCACATCTGCGGCAGGCCCAGCTGCGGCACGCCGGCGATGGTCGCCGCCATGACGCTGCCCGCGCCGCCGTGGTGGATCACCGCGTCGCACGTGGGGACCACATGCGACAGTGGCAGGCCGCGGATCAGCCTGGTGCGGCGCGGAACCTCGCCGAGCTGGTCGACGCTCAGGTGGTCGCCCGCGGCGATGACCACCTCGATGTCGAACGGCAGCAGGGCCTGGATGGTGCGCCGCAGCACGTGCGCGTGGTCGCCCTTGATCGGCACGTTGCCCAGGGTCACCAGCACCCTCGGCACCTCGGACTTGTGGAACAGCCACGGTTCCATCGCGCCCGAGCCGTTGTACGGCACGTACCGGCTGGCGATGGCGTTGTCCGGTGGAGTCGTCCACTGCAGGCTCGGCGGGCAGTTGTCGATGGTGCGCCAGTGCTCGGGCGCGCCGTTGTTCAGGCCCCACTCGTGGTGGACCGGGGCGAGCGCGTCCGCGATCGGCTGCTTGAGCTCGGGCTGGGCGAGCATGCCCCAGCCGTGCAGCACGGTCGGGATACCGAGCAGGGCGGCCGCGATCGGGCCGGAGTACTCCCAGTCGGTGCACATCACCATGTCCGGCCGCCAGGTCTCGGCCAGGTCGACCGTCTTCTGCACGGTCAGCTTGGTCGCCGGGACGTAGTAGTCGATGACGTGGTCGATCAGGTCGCCGGTCGAGGCCCCTTGGCTGGCTTTCTTCGCGCCCAGGTCACCGAGGTAGAAGTCGTCGGCGATGGACGTCGCGGGCAGGCCCGCGGCCACGGCCACCTGTGCGAACCGGTCCGGCAAGGCGACGAGGACGTCGTGGCCGGCGTTGCGCAGGGCCCAGAGGGTCGGCAGCATCGGAAACAGGTGCCCCTGGTTGGGGCAGCTGGTAGCCAGGATCTTCATTGGATCACCCGTATTTTTTATCGCACGCGCTGATCTTTCTGCGATTGGGAAGCAATTCCAAGCTACGGGTGGCCGTCCTCGGCTACAACGCCTATTCCAGATACGCAGATGGGGGTAGCCATCCGGCTACGGGAAATCCGGGTCCATTGACTGGGGATCCTACCAACCGGATCTCGCTACAATGGGTGCGCTCACTTTACCGCGTGTCGCGGCACCATTTCCTCCTCGTCGGAGTTCCGGCCGAACTTCAGCAGGATCGAGGAGATGATGAAGGAAACGGCGGTCGCCACTGTGATACCCGCCAGCACCGGGACATAACCCCCGGCCGAACAGGGTCAGCGCGAGCAGGATGCCGAAACCGGGCCCCGGGTTGGTCTCCAGCAGGAAGTGGATGGCCTTGCCGGTGGTCTCCGCGTCGTTCACGCCCAGCGGCCCGAGCACGCCGTGGTTGATCGCGTTGTGCAGGAACAGCACCTTGGCCGGTTCGATGATCACCGAGACCAGCGGGAGCAGGCCGTTGTCCAGCAGGGTGTTCACCCCGCTGCCCAGCCACCGGGTGACCGCCTCGACCGCCGGCCCGACGCCGAGCATGCCCAGGATCGCCACGCTGCCGCCGATGATGCCCGCGCTGAAGTTGTCCACCAGCATCTTGAAGCCGGGGGCCACGTGGTCGCCGACGTACTTGTCGAACAGCTTCACCAGGTAGGCGGCGAACGGGCCGATGATCATCGCGCCGAGGAACACCGGGATGGACGCGCCGACCGCGATGCCCATCACCGCGACCGCGGCCACCACGCCACCGCGCTGGCCGTGCACCCGCCGCCCGCCGGTGTAGCCGATCAGCACCGGCAGCAGGATCTTGATCATCGGCTCGACGACCACCGCGAGCCGGGCGTCAGGAATCCAGCCGTTCGGGATGAACAGCGCGGTGATCAGGCCCCATGCGATGAAGGCGCCGATATTCGGCATCACCATCGCGGCCAGCGATGAGCCGAATTTCTGTGCCGAGAGGCGGATCGACTGTCCCCGGGTGAGCGTTTCGTTCGTCATCGGACTTCGTGGTCCCATTCGACGGCGGCTGAGGAGCGGGCGCGGGACTGGTTGTCTCGCTAGTTCGATCTCCGTACGCTCCTCTGCCAGGGCGGTGATGACCTGGTGAAAGTTCACTTCAGGCCCCTCCAGTTCGGTGGCTGGGGCAGCTATCAGGAATGGGTCGACCACGACTTCATGTCCCGCCCGGGATTCGACGGGACCGTGGCCGAGGAGGAGCCCGAGCCCGCGCCGGAAACGCCCGAGCCGCAACCCGTTGCCGCGGTGGAGATTCCCGGCGACAGTGACGACACCGTCGATCTCGGCGACGCCGAGGTGCTCGAATACGAGGACGAGCTCGTCATCCGGCCCTATGTCCGCACCGGCGGCCGTGCTTCCACGAACTACGATCTTCGCCTGGAGACGATGCTCGTCAGCCGGATTCCCTGGCACCAGCTGACCGACGAGCACCGCCCGTCCCAGTTCTCCGACGTCGGCCGGATCTGCACCCTGTGCGAGTCGCCGCTGTCGGTCGCCGAGCTGTCCGCCTACCTGCGCGCCCCGCTCGGTGTCGTCCGCATCCTCATCGGCGATGCCCTGGCCCAGGGCCTGGTGCTGATGCACGAGAACGCGGACGACGCCACCGGCCGTCCGTCACTGGACATTCTCCGCCGTGTCCACGAAGGACTGTTGCGGCTGTAGCCGTACCTGTGCCACGCAGAGCGACACGAGCAACGCCGACACAGCCACCGTTGCCATGCCCCACACCAGGCTGCTGGCATTGGTGACGAAGCCGATCACCGGCGGACCGGCGAGCAGACCCGTCGTGCCCATCGCGGCCACCAACGTGAGCGCGTTCGGCCCTTCAGCCGCGGCAGCGACATAAAGAACCGGTGTCACCGCGGCCATGCCCAGTCCGACGCACGCGAACCCGATCAGTGCCGGGACCACGCCACCGGCCAACACTGCCAGCCCCAGGCCGCAGCCCGCGACCGACGCTCCGATGAGGACGATCCGGCGGTCGCCCCACCGGTCGCGCCAGCCGTCGGCGAACAGCCGGGCCAGCACCATCATCGCCGACACCACCGCGATGCCCATCGGCGCCAGCTCCGGCGCGGCGTGCGCGATGTCCTTGAGGTAGAGCGCCGACCAGTCGTTCATCGCGCCCTCGGTGACCGTGCCGAACACCATCGCCAGACCGAGGAACGCGGTTGTCTTCGACGGCAGAGCCAGCCGGCCGCCGCTCTTGCGCTCCGGCGCGGGCAGGTCGGTCGTCAGCAATCCCGGCCGGGCGTAGCCGAGCAGCGCGACCAGAATTGCGGCCGCCACGGCGAAATGTGCGATCAGGGTCGGCGTGACCGCTGTGACCAGCGATGCGATCAGAGCCGCGACCAGATTGCCGCCGCTGAAGGTGGCGTGCAGTTTCGCCATTGTCGTGCGTTCGTACCGGGCCTCCAGCGCGGCGCCCTGGGCGTTCATCGCGACATTCAGGCAGGCCACCGCGACCCCGTCGCAGAACATCACCGCGAGCGCGGCCGGATAGTTCGGCACGACGGCCAATGCCAGCAGGATCACCACCAGCACGAGCGCCGACACCGACGACAGGTTCCTGCTGCCCATGCGTCGCATCAGCGTCGCCACGAGCGGGAACGACACAGCCGCACCCACGCCGGTGGCGAGCAGCAGCACGCCCAGCTCACTGGGCGTCAGGTCCAGTTTGGTCTTGAGCAACGGCAGCCGCGCCGCCCAGGACGAGTACTGGAAGCCGAGAAAGCAGAACAGGGCCGCGATCGCCAGCTGGGATCGCCGGAAGTCATTGCCTGGCAAGGTGAGCGGCCTCCTTGGACATGTACATGGCGTCGTTGCCATAACTGCTCGGCAGCGCGACCTCGGGGAACGCGGTGAACCCGGCCGACGCCCAGAACCCCTGGCTGCCCTGGACCGAGATCAGCGAGATCCGCTCGTGGCCCGTGCCGGCCTCCAGGTGGGCCAGCAGGCGGCGGGCCCAGCCCCGGCCGCGGAAGTCCTTGCCGATGACCAGGTCGTGCAGGTGCAGGTTCGCCGCCTCGTGCACGGTGTCCTCGGGCTTGTGCAGGTCCGGGTACCGGAACAGGGGATACGGCAACGCGAGCAGGTAGCCCGCGAGCCGCGTCCCGGTGTCCAGCACGAAACACGTGCCGGGCGAGGAGCGGGCCCGGGACTCCAGGTGGGCCCGCTCCTCGGACAGCTCGGGATACGCGCCGGCCTCCAGCTCGGTGATGGCGTCCCAGTCGCCGGGCGCGATGTGCCGGATGTGCGTCACGCGCACTCGACCTTCGCGTCCCGGCTGCGGATGAACGCCGTTGTCAACGGGCGGAACCCGTTGAACGCCAACGTGGTGTAGCTGGTGGCGTACGCACCGCAGGACAGGATCCACACCGGGTCACCGGAAGCGACCGCCCTGGGCACCTGCGCACGCCCGAAGCTGTCGTCGCTGTCGCAGGTCGGCCCGGCGAGGACGGCAGGCACGTACTCCCCGCCTGCGTGGTTGGGGAACACGAGCCGGTACTGCAGCTGGTCGGTCTCGTAGAGGCCGTTGAACTTGCCACAGCTCAGGTACAGCCACTGTTCGCGGTCGCCGTCGAGCTGCTGCCTGGTCGACAGCCGGGAGACATGCGCCCGGATCGCCCCATGGTCGGCGACCAGGTGACGGCCCGGCTCCAGCACGAAGTCCAGGTGGCTCCTGGAGATCAGCCGGAGTCGTTGCATGCCGGCCCGGATCGCCGCGAAGATCCGGTCCACCGGTGGCCGCAGCGCACGGCCGTCCTTGTCCAGGTACCCGAACGCGGGCAGGCCACCGCCGAGGTTGATGTGGTCCAGGGAGATCTCGTTGTCGTCCAACGCGGCGAGCGCGTCCGCCAGGTTGTCGAACGCCCGGTGCCACGCCTCCGCGGTCATCTGCTGCGATCCAACGTGGACGGACAGGCCGGCGGTCCGCAAGCCCATTGCCTTGGCCGCCTTGAGAACGGTGACCGCGTCCGCCGGGGAACAGCCGCACTTGCGGCTGAGCCCCCACAACGCGCCATCGCCGTCGGTGGCGATCCGGCAGAACACCCTCGCCCGCGGCGCGTACATGGCGATCGCCGTGACGTCCTCCAGGCTGTCCGTGGCGAAGTCGCGGACACCAAGGCGGTACGCGTCGATGATGTTCTGGTCGGACTTGATCGTGTTGCCGTAGTGGACCTTGCTGACAGGGACCCCGGTCAGCAAGGCCTGCTCGATCTCGTTCGGGCTGGCCGCGTCGAATCCGGATCCCTTGCCGGCCAGTGCGACTAGCACCTCGTCCACCGGGCAGGACTTCATCGCGAACCGGATCTCGGTCCCCGGCAGCTGCCGGGTCAGTTCGTCGTACTGGGCCTCGATTCCGTTCAGGTCGAAGATGATCTGGTCGGTGGCGGCGGCCGCGAGCGCGGCGCGGAGGCTGGTGTGCATCAGGTCCCGACTGTTCTGCTGGCCTGGACAAGGGGCGCCCATGCGTCGATGAGCACGGCGAAGTCCTCGATGTCCTGCCTGGCCTCCGCGAGCAGACGCTGCCGTTGCGGCATCAGCAGGTCTGCGAACTCGGCGTACTTCCCGCCGAGCCTGCGGTAGGCGGCTTCGAGCCGATCCAGCCGCCGAACGTTCTCGTCCGTGCCCAGCCAGGCGCTTTCCCTGGCCAGTTCGGCGATCACGTCGGCCTTGACCCGGTTGTCCTTGTCCAGCAACGGGGTCTCGGCCATCTTGGCGTAGATGAAGTGCAGGTACAGCATGGACAGCAGGAACTTCGTGTACCGCAGCTGGTACGCCGTGAAGCCGGTGCCGGTCTTGCGTTCCGGCGTGTGGAAGTTGACGATGTTGCGGTTGTGCAGGACGCCGGGCAGCCCGGCGTTGCGCACCACGTGCAGCAGGAAGTAGTCGCTGCCGATGGTGTCTGTCATCGGCGGCAGCGGGACGTCCTCGTGCACCTGGTGGAAGCTGATGTTGCACATGTCCACCCGCATCGGGTCCACAATGGTCAGCAGCGAGTGGTCGCCGTGGAACGGTTCGGTTCCCGCGCCCCGGAAGGACTCCCCGACCAGGTCGCGGCGCTGCTCGTCGTCCCAGTCGCCGGGCGCCCACAGGCCGACGACCTCCTGGTAGACATCGGGATCCTGGTCGAGGATCTCGCCGATGTCGACCGACAGCTCGCCGATGAACGAGCTGCCCACCAGCACCACGGGTTTGCCGGCGTGCTCAGGGCCGAGGTCGGACGCTGTTGTCCTGGCGTCGGCGGCTTTCCGGCCGAGGGACATCAGCTCGTGGTGGACCGGGTAGACTTTCTGTCCGTTGTGGACCTGGTAGCCGCTGTCGGAGTCCCTGCGGTGCACCGAGTCGCAGCCGAGCGCGGCGGCGATCAGGAACGCACGGTTGGTGCAGGCGCCGTAGGACAGCTTGTCCGGCAGCATCAGGTCAAGGATCAGGTCGGGCTTGGCGACGTTCGCCCGCTGGATCACCTCGCGCAGGAACCGTTCCTGCGCGGGTTCGTCCAGATGGCGGATGCTCAGGGCGTCCGGAGCCTGGCGGACCGCTTCGGCATGCCCTGGTTCGCTCGCGGAGTCCAGGATCAGCACCTCGACGTCGACGTCGAAGGTGTCCTGGGCGTACCGCGCTTCGGCGATGAGATCCTGGATGGCGGCGACGCTCTGCCGGTTGGTCGGCAGGCACAAGCAGATCTTCAACGCATCAGCTCCAGCTGTCGAGTCCGAGGAGCTTGCGGCCCAGGTCGGTCAGGGTCGCGGTGGAGTAGCGCAGCGACTCGTGCCGGAACGCATCGCCTACCAGAGTGCGGTTCCAGGTCGGCGTGCTGAGCGTCCGCCAAGAGTCCACACGGGACTTGACGAGCTCCTCGTGGGTCTCCAGGGCGGGCATCATGGACAGGTACTGCACCGACCGCACGCCGTTCGCCGAGGTGTTCGGCGCGACGCCGTGCGCCAGCAAACCGTTGAATATCAACAGGTCTCCGGCTTTGAGCTGCGGCCGCACGACGGGCAGCTCGGTGCGGTCGATGCGCGGCCGGATCGGGTCGCGGCCCGCCGGCTGCATCGCCTTCCACTGGTCGAACCGCTTGAACAGCTCCGGCGCGCACTGGAAGCCACCGTGGTCGTCCTCGGTGTCGGTCAGCGCGATGATGCCCTGAACCCGTTGCGGCGGAACGCTCAGCGTGCTGTCGACGTCCCAGTGCAGGTCGATGTCGAAGCCGGTCTCGGTGGCCGGGATCTGCTTGCGGTCCCGGTTGCCCCGGTTGGGCGGGTTGAGGTTGAGCCGGTCCAGCGTGACCCAGAGCTCCTCGCAGTCCCAGACGTCCACGAACGCGTCGTAGACCCGTTGCGCCTGGCGGCTGTCCCAGATCAGCTGGTGGTGGTAGGCCTCCACGAAACCGTAGATGTAGAGGTCCCGGTCCAGCTCGTCGCGGAACCCGCGCTGCGGGTACCAAGTGGACTGGTCGTGCGGGTCCATCCCCTGGAAGTCCCAGGTGAACTCCAGCAGCCGCTGGGCCTGCTCGCGCGGGATGGCCTCCGGAACCACTACGTAGCCGTAGGATTGCCAGAAGTCGAAGTCCTCTTTGGACAGGACACGCAGCTGCCTGGTCTTGCGCAGGTCGCGCAGCGGCGTCTCGGCGAGGTAAGTCTCGGCGTCGGAACTGAAGTACGGCACGGGTGACGCAGATCGATACAGATAACGCTCAAGAGTTGTCATGGTTCTCCCACCTCGGTGGCCCACTCGGCCCCTCGTGAGCGCCTCCCCGCGCCCAGCCCCGAGTGGTTCAGACCATTACAGACTAGCCACACTGATCGGCCCCGGCGACAGGGGGCGCATCCCACCCGGCCGGGAAACCTTCCCGGCGAATGCGGGACGGTCCACTTGGAGCGGCGGGTTCCTCGCTTTCGGCGGTCCTGGGCGAGGCGGGCGCGATGGCGAGTTTTCGGCGGTGAGAGCGTGCTCGCGGCGTCCGGTCAGCCGATGATCAACTGGTCCGAATGGTTCGGACGGGACCTTAAGCGGCCGGTGCCCGATGCGGGCGGCCCGCCCGGTTGTCCGCCCATCCGGTCAGTGGTCCAGACCTCACCGAACTTCGCGAAACGGCGTGCGGGACCGGTGGTGGCAAGTTCGTGCCATATTCCCCGGTCTGGGCCGGAGTCACCGGGCGTGGTTGACTCGGTGCCGATCGACGCCGGTCGGCACGGTGCGGTCGACTCTGGGGCACGGGTTCGAGAGGGGAAGACGCTGAACAGGGGTCGCGCTGGGATACGGGCACGGGTACTCGGCCCGGTCTCCGCCGAGGTGGACGGGACGGAGATCGCGCTGGGACCGTCGCGGCAACGCGCCGTGTTCGCGGTACTGGCCATCCGCGCGGGTCAGGTCGTCTCGCGCGATGAGCTGATCGAGGCGGTGTGGGGCCAGAGCCCGCCGCCGAGTGCCGCGAGCGCGGTCTACCTGTACATCTCCGGCCTGCGCCGGGCGTTGGGCGAGGCCAGGGAGGCGCTCGCGTCCACCGGGCCCGGCTACACGCTGACGGTCGACGAGCTCGACGCGACGGTGTTCGAGGATCTGTGCGCGCGGGCTTCGGCGGCCGTGGACAGCAAGCTCGCCGCCGAGGCCTGGGGTGCGGCTTTGGCGTTGTGGCACGGCGAAGCGTTGTCCGGGGTACCCGGGCCGTTCGCCGACGAGCGGCGCACGATGCTGGCCGAGGCCCGGATGCGCGCGGTGGAGGGGTCCGCCGCGGCCCGGCTCGAGCTGGGCGCGCACGTGGAGCTGGCCGCGGAGCTGGGCTCCTTGGTACAGGACCACCCGTTGCGCGAATCGTTGCGGGAACTGCTGATGCTGGCGTTGTCCCGCAGCGGCAGGCCCGCGGAGGCGTTGGAGGTCTTCCAGGACACTCGCCGCACGTTCATAGCGGAACTGGGCGCCGAACCCGGCCCGGCGTTGCGGGAGCTGCAATCCCGGATTCTGGCCGGGGACGAGCAGAAACACGCGCCGCTGTCCGTGATGCCCGCCCACGTCGCCGCGATCGCGCAGAGTGCGAAACGCCTGTTCGTCGGGCGAGCAGGCGAGGTCGCCGAGCTGCGTGACTGGGTGGCCGACGTGCTGACCGGGCGGGGCGGGGCGGTCTGGATCGAAGGTGTCCCGGGAATCGGGAAGTCCGAGCTGCTCATCGAGGCGCTCGGCGACGTGGAGGAGCGCGGCTGCCAGCTCGGCTGGGCCATCGCCGACGAGCCGGACGTGCGGTTCCCGTTGCGGCTCATCCTGGGATGCCTCGACATCGACCCCAACTCACCGGACCCGGACCGCGCGGAGCTGGCGCGGCAGCTTCGGTCGGACAGCGCGACCGACGACAACGACCCGATCTCGCGGGCGGTCGACCGGATGCTCGCACTCGTCGACCAGATGTGCGCCCGGGGCCCGATGGTGCTGGTCATCGACGACCTGCAGTGGGCGGACGAGGCGAGCGTGTTCGTGTGGCGCCGGTTGTCCGCCGCGACCCGTCAGCTGCCGTTGCTGCTGGTCACCTGTTCGCGGACCGGGCATGGCCGGCCGGAGCTCGACCAGGTCCGCGCCCGCTCGGTCGTCATGCCGCTGGAACCACTGCCGCCCAACGATGTCGAGTCGCTGACGCAGAACCTGGTCGGCGGCAGGCCGGGACGGCACCTGCGCAAGGTCACCGACCGGGCCGGCGGGAACCCGTTGTACCTGCGGGAAATGGTCAGCGCCCTGGTCCGCGGCGAGGCGGTCGACCTGGTCGACGGGGTCGCGCACATCGACCAGGCGCAGGTGAACGCGGCGCCGCGATCCCTTGCCGCGGCGGTGGAACGCACGTGCGGGGCGCTGCCCCAGCAGACCCTCGAAGTGCTCCGCTGGGTGGCGGTGCTCGGTCCCGAGGCCACGATGGACAAGATCTCCACGCTGACCGGGTGGGACGAGGCGCAGCTGCGGGACGCGCTGGTGGAGGCCGTCGAGGTCAACGTGATCTTCGACGAGGGCCCGCGGCTGATGTTCCGGCACCCGCTCATGCGGGAGGCCATCCTGGGCATGATCCCGGCCCCGGCCCGGGCCGTGCTGCACCGTGAGGCGGCGAAAGCCCTTGCCAACGCCGGTGTTGTGCCGATCCGGGTCGCCGAGCAGCTGACCGCCGCCCTGCCCGACCTCGAACCATGGGTTGCGCGCTGGCTGGCCACGCATGCCGCCGAGATCGCGAACAACGCGCCGCTGATCGCCGCGGACCTGCTGGAGAACGTGCTGACCCGCGTCGGCCCGCGCGATCCCGCCCGTGAGGTGCTGCTCGCTTTCCTGACCAGGACCCTGTTCCGGCTCACCCGGGACACCGAAGCCCAGGCGCGCCAGGCCCTCGCGGCCGCGACCGAGCCGGTCCGCGCGGAGGAGATGCGGCAGATCCTCGCCGCGTCCATCTACCGCAACGGCCGCCGCGGCGACTCGATCCGGACGCTGACCGACGTCCCGGTGTCCGACGACATTCCCGAGGCCTGGCGGGTCCGGCGGAAACTCCTGCTGGCGCACCTGGTCCGGGACGTCACGGACGTCGATGCCGCCGAGGTCAGCGCGAAAGCCGCCTACGCCACGGCGTTGGCCGAACAGGACGACTACCTGATCGCGCACGCCCTGCAGACCCGCTGGATCGTCGACACCGTGCGGCGGGACCACGTCACCGCGCTGCGGCACGTCGACGCAGCCATCGATGTGGTGCGGGGCAAGGCGGATCACGCGGGGATGCACTTCAACCTGTTGGACAACAAGCTCTTCACGTTGCAGAACCTGGACCGGCTCGCCGACGCCGACGCGGCCCTGCGCACCGCGACCGACCTCGTGGCCGAGCACAAGCTCCCGGTCGGGCCGCAGGTCGCGGCCGCGGTTCACTACTACTGGACCGGGCAGTGGGACGACGCCCTGCTCGAACTGGACACCGTGGCCGAGGACGGGCCCGCCATCACCTACGCGGGTCTGATGGACGCCGGGCCGTCCGGGTTGCTGCTGCACGGCGTGCTGGCGTTGATCGCCGGTCACCGGGACGACCGCGCCACCTTCGCGGCCAACCTCGACGCGGCCGACAAGTACGTGCTGGTCACCGATTCCGAACGGGAGAGCTGCGACTTCCTGCTGGCCGCCCGGGCGCTCGCCGCCCGGCAACGCGGGGACCTCGCGGGTGCGCTCACCGAGTACGGGCCGGTGCTGGACCCGGCCTACGCCGAGATGATGTTGCGGCACCAGTGGCTGCCCAACGTGATCCAGCTGGCCGTCGAGGTCGGCGACACCGGACGCGCGGAGGCCGCGCTGGCTGTCGCCGAGCTGGAGGCCGGCCGGGAACTGGTGCCCGCGCGGGCTTTCGCCGCGCTGCACCGGTGCAAGGCCTTGGTCAGCGGGGATCCCGAGCCGGCGATGGTCGCCGTCGAGCACTACCGGTCCGTCGGGCGTCCGGTCGAGCTGGCCTACGCGCTCGAGGACGCCGCGGTTCTGTTCGCCGCCAAGGGGTTCCGCGACGAGGCCGGCGCCGCGTACGGCGAGGCGCTGCGGATGTTCGCCAAGTGGGGTGCGCGCTGGGACCAGGCCAGTGCCGCCGCGCGGCTGGCCAGGTTCGGCATCGACGACCCCGGCGATGCCCTGCCCGGCGGCGGTCACCTCAGCGGCTGGGCCACGCTGACCGAGCCGGAGCGGCGGATCGCCGAGCTGGTCGCGAGTGGACTGTCCAACCCGGACATCGCGGACCGGCTGTCCGTGCCGCGGCGCATGGTTCAGGCTCATGTGGTTCGCATCATGGAGAAGCTCGGCGTCACGTCCAGGGCGGAGATCCGGCCTAGATGACCCCCGCGCGCAGCGCGTAGGCCACTGCATGGGCCCGGTTGCGCAGGTGCAGCCGGGTGGTGAGGTTGTAGAGGACGTTCTTGACCGTGCGTTCCGAGTAGCGCAGCTCGTTGGCGATCTCCTCGGTGCCGTGGCCGTCGGCCATCAGCCGGAGGATGTGCACCTCACGCGGCTGCAGGCCGGAGGCGTTCAGGCCGTTGGGCGCGAGCACCTCGCGCTGCAGCGCCTCCACCTGCCGCAGCAGCTGCCCCAGCACGTCCGGCGGCATGATGCCGTCGCCGCGTGCGGCCGCCATGACGCTGTCGACAAGCTCCTCGCCGGTGACCGAGTGCTTGGGCAGGATGGCGACGACGTGGTGCTCGACGATGGTCAACAGCGTTGACTCGCTGAGGTCGCCGGTCACCAGCACGGTCGGCCTGCCGAGGTCCTCGGCGGTCTTGCGCAGGCGGTTGACCGCCTCCGAGTCCAGCCGGTCGGTGGCGAACAGGACGACTTCGGGCTGGTCGCTGCGCCCGGTCGCCACGCGCAGCTGGCGCTGGGACGAGAGGTAGCTCTTCAGTCCCAGGTAGGTCATGGGGTCCGTGGCCTGGATGGCCACACACACGGTGTCCATCGGACTCCTCCGCAGGCAGGGTCGGTGGTCGCTGCGGAGTCTGCGCGAGGCGTCTTAATGAAGACTTGAGGATCCTTGAATCGGGCATATCGGCACGGCTCATTGTCAAGCTAACCCGGTGTTCCGCCGGTGCGCCAGTCAAACCCGCAGGTAGGAGACTTTCGGCGGACAAAGGCTGCCCGATGTGACACCTCCCGCTGGATCCATTCCGGCACTGTTAGTTAAGGTCTTGAATCAAGGCTTGACCGGTACAGCCGGCATGGAGAGACCATCGACTTGGACGGAACCCTGCGCGTCCGGTTACTGGGCACGGTGGCCGCGTGGCGTGGTGACGCCGAGGTGGAGCTCGGCGCCAGCCGTCAACGCGCGGTGTTCGCCGTCCTGGCGATGAACGCCGGTCAGGTGGTCTCCCGCGAGACGGTGATCGACGCCGTCTGGGGCGAGCAGGCCCCGGCCACAGCGGGTAACACCTTGCAGACCTATATCTCCCGGCTGCGCCGTGCCTTGGAGCCCGACCGGACGCGCTGGAAGGACGGTCAGGTCCTGGTCTCCGCGGGGGCCGGCTACCAGCTGCGGGTCGACTCGCTGGACGTCCGCGAGTTCGACCGGCTCCGGCACGAGGCCGACCGGGCCTGGGCCCGTCAGGACATCGCCGCCGCCCGGGCCTTTCTGGACGAGGCGCTCGCGTTGCAGGCCGGCGAGCCCCTTGGCGAGGTCGACTCGCCGTTCGCCACTCTGCACCGCAAGCGTTTGGCTGAGCTGCGGCTGGCCGCTCTGGAACGCCGGGCCGAGACGATGATCGCTGTCAATGACCCGGCGGCCGTGGCCGAACTGCAGCGGCTGACCGACGCTTATCCCTTGCGAGAGTCGCTGGTCGGGCTGTTGATGACGGCGTTGTCGCAGGCCGGGCGCGATGTCGAGGCCGTAGGGCTGTTCCGGGAGACCGAAGAGCGCCTGGTGGCGGAGCTGGGCATCGAGCCGGGGGCGCCGCTGCGGCGGATCCTCGACCAGATCGTCGCCGCTCGTCCCGCCGAACACTCACCATTGCCGGGCGCGCCCCAGGTGCTGGTGGGACGGTCGTCTGAACTCGCCGTTCTGCGGAGCCGGATCGCCGATCTGAGCCGTGGCCTGGGGGCGACGATCTGGATCGAGGGCGGGGACGGGGTCGGCAAGACCGCGCTTTTGGCCACGGCATTCGCGTCGACGGAACATGTGTACTGGGCGGCGGCCGACGAGTCCGACCGGCCGTTGGGACTGATGCTGTCCGCGCTCGGGGTGAGCCGGTTCGAGCTGGCCGAGGGTGTGGCGGGGGCGAACGCCGAGGGGTTCGCGGCGGTCGACTGGCTCGCCGAGTACGTCGACCGGCTGGCCTCCGGCGGTCCGGTGGTGCTGGTGCTGGAGGACCTGCAGTGGGCCGACGACGCCAGCGCGCTGGTCTGGCACCGGCTGGCCAAGATCGCCCGGGTGTCGGCGTTGTTGCTGGTCGGGACCTGCCGGCCGGTGCCCCGGCGGACCGAGGTCGACCGGATGCGCGCGGCCGTGCTGTCGGGCGGCGAGCTGATCCGGCTTGGTTCGCTGGATCCGAAACAGAGCGCCGAGCTGACGGCGGTGCTGCTCGACTCGGCTCCGGGGCCGGAGCTGACAGTTATTACTGAGTGCGCTGCGGGCAACCCGCTGTTCCTGCACGAGGTGGTCGACGCCCTGGTACACGATGGGCTGATCTCGGACGGCGAACTCGCCGAATCGGCTGATCAGATCACCGACTTGTGCCCGCCGGCGCTACGGTCCGTCGTCACCAAACGGCTGGGCACCTTGAGCGAGACCACCCGGGAGGCCTTGCGCTGGGCGGCCGTCCTGGGCTCGTCGTTCGACCTCGGCGACCTGGCCACGGTGACCGGCCGGTCGGCGTACGCGCTGATCACGGTGACCGAGGAGGCGACGAGCGCGGGCGTGCTGGTCGAGGCGGGGGTGCGGCTGGCGTTCCGGCATCCGTTGGTGCGGCGGGTGCTGTACACGTCGATGCCGCTGAGCGTGCGGCTGGCGTTGCACCGGCAGGCCGCCGAGATGCTGGACGCGGCGGACGCCTCGGTGGAACGGGTGGCGGAGCAGTTGCTGGCCGCTCCCGCCAGCGCGGATGCCTGGATGACGCAATGGTTGCTGGCCAACGTGAACTCGGTCGCCGGCCGGTCGCCTTCGGTCGCCACGGATCTGTTGCGCCGCTCGGCGGAGAGCCGCGGGCCGGTGCGCGAGGTCCTGATGACCCGGTTGGTGCGGCTCATGTTCTGGCTCGGCGAGCACCCCGAGGCGGAGGCGCGGGCGGTGCTCGCGATGACCGAGGACTCTGACTTGGCTGCGGAAATGCGCCTGGTACTGGCGTATTTCGAGACGCCGCAAGTGTTGTTCGACCGGCCGCCGCAGTCCCAGGTGCAGCTGAGCCTGTTGAGCGAGGAGGTCTTCAAGCTGCACAGTCTGGATCTGCTCGCCGACGCGGACCGGATCGTGACGCCCGCCGGTCGCCAGGGTCTGCACGTTCCCGCTGCTGTGCACTACTTCTGGCTGGGGCGGTGGGACGAGGCTCTGTCCGAAGTGGACGCCGTGGTGCAGGACGGCCCACCGATCACGTTCCACGGCCTCAACGAACGCCGGTTGATCCACCTGCTGCACGGCACGGCCGCGTTGATCAGCGCGCATCGGGAGGAGCCGTACCGGTCGGCCGGGCTGCGGGGGGAGTTCCTGCTCGTCGCCGACTCTGTTGTGGCCGAACAAGAAGGGCGGCCCGACGAGGCTTTGGCCTTGCTGCGGCCATTGGTGGAGCAGGGAGCTTATCAGTGGCTTCCGGGGGTTGCCCGGTTGGCGCTGGACTTGGGGGATGTGGCCACGGCGTCGGCTGCTTCCGCCGCTTGTGAGGCCGCTTCTTCGCCCAGGGCAAAGGTTTCGGCGCGGTGGTGTCGCGGCCTGCTCGACCGTGACACCACCGCGTTGCTGGACGTCGCCAAGCACTTCGACGAGATCGGTCGCAAGATCGAGTACGCGATGGCCGCCGAGGACGCGGCCGTGCTGCTCGAGTCTCCCGGTGACGCCCAGCGGGCATTTCTCAACGCTCAAGCGGTGTACACCGAGCTGGGCGCCACCTGGGACCTGCGCCGGGCCGCGACCCGGCTGGCCTCAGCGAAGAAAACCGCGTAGCCGCAGGCTGTTGCCGACCACGAACACCGACGAGAACGCCATCGCGGCCCCGGCGATCATCGGGTTGAGCAGACCCAGGGCGGCCAGCGGCAGGGCGGCCACGTTGTACGCGAACGCCCAGAACAGATTGCCCCTGATCGTGCCGAAGGTCCTGCGGGACAACCGGATCGCGTCCACCGCGGTGCGCAGGTCGCCGCGCACCAGCGTGAGGTCGCTGGCCTCGATGGCGACATCAGTGCCCGTGCCCATCGCGAGCCCGAGATCCGCCTGGGCGAGGGCAGCGGCGTCGTTCACCCCGTCGCCGACCATCGCGACTCGGTGTCCTTCGCCTTGCAAGCGTTTCACAACGTCCACTTTGTCCTGGGGCAGGACTTCGGCGATGACCTCGTCGATCCCGACCTCCGCGGCGACCGTCCGGGCCGCGGCTTCGTTGTCGCCGGTGAGCAGGACCGGGTTCAATCCGAGTTTCCTCAGACCACGGATGGCTTCCGCGGACGTGGGTTTCACCGTGTCCGCCACCGACAGCACGGCCTTTGCCTCACCGTCCCAGGCGACGAGGACCGCCGTGTACCCCTTCTGTTCCGCGGTCTCCTTGGCCCGCAGAAGGTCTTCGTCGGTCTGGACGGCCCAGTCCTCGATGAGCCGGGCCCGGCCGACGACGACCGCTTTGCCCTCAACGACTCCTTGGACGCCGAGCCCTTCGGTGCTGTGGAAGTCACTGACCTCAGGGAGTTTTTCGTGTTCGGCCGCGGCCGCGCTGATGGCCTTGGCGATCGGGTGATCGGACGCGTGCTCCAACGCACCCGCCAGACGCAGCGCATCGGGGTCGCCGTAGCTGTCGACCAGGCTCATCCGGCCGGTCGTCACGGTTCCGGTCTTGTCGAGCAGGATCATGTCCACTTTCCGGGTGGACTCCAGCACTTCCGGGCCCTTGATCAGAATCCCGAGCTGCGCGCCGCGACCCGTGCCGACCAGCAGCGCGGTCGGCGTGGCCAGGCCGAGCGCGCACGGGCATGCGATGATCAGGACCGCCACCGCGGCGGTGAACGCGGCCGCCGCCCCGGCGCCCGCGCCTGCCCAGAACGCGAGCGTGCCCACGGCGAGCGCGAGCACGACCGGCACGAACACCGCCGCGATCCGGTCCGCCAGCCGCTGCACGGCCGCCTTGCCGTTCTGGGCGTCCTCCACCAGTTTCGCCATCTGGGCGAGCTGAGTGTCTTTGCCGACACGGGTTGCGCGGACCACGAGCCGCCCGCCCGCGTTCACCGTCGCGCCGATCACCGTGTCGCCCGTCGAGACCTCGACCGGCACCGACTCGCCGGTGAGCATGCTGGCGTCCACCGCCGAGCTGCCTTCGACGATCACGCCATCGGTCGCGACCTTCTCGCCCGGGCGGACCACGAACTCGTCGCCGGTCTTCAGCTGGCCGACCGGGATTCGCTGTTCCCGGCCGTCCTTGCGGACCGCGACGTCCTTCGCGCCCAGTTCCAGCAACGCCTTGAGCGCCGCGCCCGCGCGTCGCTTGGACCTGGCCTCGAAGTACCGGCCCGCCAGGATGAACGTCGTGACCCCGGCGGCGACCTCCAGGTAGAGGTTGTCGGTGCCGGAGGTGCGCTCGATGGTGAGCTCGAAGGCATGGGTCATGCCCGGAACGCCTGCGGTGCCCCAGAACAGCGCATACAGGGACCACAGGAAGGCTGCGCCGGTGCCGAGGGAGATCAGCGTGTCCATTGTGGCCGTCGCGTGTTTCAGGTTCGTCCACGTCGCCTTGTGGAACGGCCACGCACCCCAGACCACGACCGGCCCGGCCAGCGCGAGCGAAAGCCATTGCCAGTAGGTGAACTGCAGTGCCGGGATCATCGCGAGCGCGATTACTGGTACAGACAGGACGATCGACGCGATGAGCCGTTGCTTGAGCGGGTCTTGTTGCCGCGGGGCGGGGAGTTCGGCCGTGTAGCCGGTTTTCTCCACGACGGCCACGATGTCCTTTTCGGACATGGTGCCGGGGAAGGTCACCTTCGCCTTCTCGGTGGCGTAGTTGACCGTCGCCTGGACGCCGTCGACCTTGTTCAGCTTGCGTTCGATCCGGGCGGCGCAGGAGGCGCACGTCATTCCGCCGATCGAGAGCTCTACTTGCATCAGTGTGCCTCCTTCCCATGTGTGTCCACAGTGAACTGTGCGGTGCGCACCTTGCCGTTGTGCTGGAAGTCCAGGTACAGGCGGTAGCGGCCGTCGGTGGGGACCTCGACCGCGAACCTGATCTGTGGTCCGGTGTTCTCCAACGGGTGCACGTGCAGGTAGCCGAGGTCCGTCGCGCGGAGGGCGACCAGGTGTCCTTGCGCGCCCAGGTAGGGCTGCAAATCGGTCACCGGCCGGCCGTCCTTGCTGATGGTCGCCGTGACCGTCTCGGTCTTCCCGGCTTCGAGGTCCCCGGTCAGGTCGACCTGGTAGCCGTCTGTGGTGGCGGTCGTGTTCGGTGTGTCCGTCGCCGGTTCGTACTGGCCGGGGACCTGGATGTCGGTGCCGAGGGTGGTCTTGATACCCCCGGAGGGTTTGAAGTCGGCGAACACCCGGTAGCTGCCCGCCTGGGTGAGCGTGAGCGGGACGGTCCAGGTGCCGTCCGCGGCCATCGTCGGGTGCAGGTGCTGGTAGCCGGCGCCGTCGCGGCGGACCACGATGAAGTGCAGGCGCTTCTCGTGTTCGACGTCGAAGGCCGTGATCGGCTTGTTGGCGTCGCCGAGGATGCGGAACTGGGATCCTTGCAGGTCAAGGCGATAGCCGTTGTCCGCGGCGGCCAGGCCAGGCAGGCGCATGTCCACGTGCGTCTCGGCCATGACGTGCGCTTCCTGCTGCGGCTTGGCTATCGGTCCTGCCGCTGCTCCGGCTACCCAGGCGCCGCTGAAAATCACGCCGAGGACCAGCATGTACGCGATGAGTTTCACTGGGTCACCGCCAGCTGGTAGCCGGCCTCGCTGACCGCCTCGCGCACTTCGTGTTCGGGCAGGTCACGGTCGCTGGTCACGGTGACCTGGCCGGTCGCGAGGTCGACCCGGACCTCGCGGACGCCGTCGAGCCGTTGGATCTCGTCGCTGACCGAACCCGCGCAGTGGCCGCAGGTCATGCCGGTGACGGTGTAGGTGGTGGTCATGGTTCTCGCCTTTTCGCTGGTCGCGGGGTGAGAAGCGGACCAGTGCGGGCGCGATGCCGCAGGTGTGCGTACTCCGGTGTTCCGGTCTGCCGCGCGGCCGGCTGGTGCCAGGGGAGCGGCGGACGCCTACCCCCTTTATACCCTAGGGGGGTAGGCTATACGCAACCGATCATTCCCTAGTGGCCGACGAAGAAGTGCCAGCCGACCCACCACCACGCCACGATGAGCGCGATCCGGGTGGTGCGGCGGCGCATGACGACCGCGAGCACGCTGGTCAACGGCGGGATGCGGCGGGGGACGAGGTGGCTGGCGACGGCGAGGCCGATGCCGGCCAGGACGATGACCGCGAACCCCAGCTCGGTGATCAGGCGGCTGGTCATTGCCGTCTCGCAGCGGCCACAGCGCGCAGCATCGCCAGCCCCGCGGTGAGCCAGGCGGTGATCGCGACGGCCTGGACGACCCGGTTGGTGAGCATCGGTTCGATCAGGTCGCTCATGGTCGGGTGTGTGGTCGAGTAACCGCCCTCCGACTGCTCATAGACGAACGCGATCAGTTCCCACCCACACCACCCCACCCCCACGACGGCCCACACCCACGCATGCCGGGGCACCGGACGGTCCAGGGGCAGGGACGGTTCGCGCAGCTCGGAGTTCAACACCAGCAAGCCGATCCCCGAGATCACCACACCCACCGGCAGGCTGTCGCGTCCGAACGCGAGCACCAGCAACCCCACCGCCGCAACCGCGATGCCCGGCACACGCAACGGCCGGGCGGGACTGGTAGCGCCGCGCAACTCGGCGAGAACAAGCAGGAGCGTCACCGCGACGAAGATGATCGCGTCCACCGGCGCCCCGCGAATCCAGTGCGCGAGGGCGGCCACCGGCAGCGCCACCACCGCGAGGTCGACGGTCAGCCTGCCGGTCCAGCGTCCTGGGAAGCCGAAAGCCATGCGCAGCTCCTTCGCGTCAGGTAACTACTGTCCTAACAGCCAAGGTCACCTCCGGCCAAGCACATTCCCGGATGTAACGGGTGGATGCGAACCCCGGAGGGGGCGGTCTGATGCAGGCGTTCTCGGACGCCGTCGTCACGTTCCTGCCGTCCGAGGCACGATTGTCTGGTGATCGCGGAGTCGTCCATCGCCGCGTCGATCGGGCGGCTCGTCACGGCGATCACTGGCTCGATCGCACAACACTCGTAGCCGGTTCCTTGGCAGGTTGCGTGGTGCGGCGCCGGAGGCCGTGGTGGATGAGCAGGACGCTGATCAGGGTGAGGGCCACGTCGAGGGTGAGGGCGGGGTGGAGGGGGAGGGTGCTCAGCAGGGGGATGCCGATGGTGATGGCGACCTGCTGGGTCATGGAGGTGAGGCCGGTGGCGAGGCCCTGTTCGGTGTCGGGCAGGCCGGAGGTGGCCGTGACGGTGTAGGCGACGATGGCGGTGACGTGGCCGAAGAAGCCGATGAACAGGGCGGGGATCACCAGCAGCAGGGCGAGGCGGTCGGTGCCGGTGAACACCAGCGGGAGGGTGGCGAGGCCCTGGACGGCGAGACCGGTGGTGAGCACCTTGTGGCTGCCGAAGCGGCCGATGAACCGGCCGGCGATCACCCCGGCGGCGACGGAGGCGAGACCGGGGATGCCGAAGATCAGGCCCGTCGCCAGCGGGGCGAAGCCGAGAACCTGTTGCAGGTACAGGGTCAGCAGGAAGATCATCGCCGGTTCCATTGTGAACACGATGAGTCCCGCGTAGTTGCCCCACTTCACGGTGGGGCGCTTGAGGATCCGCACCGGGGCGAGTGGCGCGGGCGACCTCAGCTCGATCAGCCAGAAGGCGGCGAGCAGCGCCACTCCGATGATGGCGGCGATGAGATCCTTCTCGACCGCCGCGTAGATCACCGCCAGCAGGCCGCCGGTGACGGTGACCGCGCCGGGGATGTCCAGGTTCGCCTTCCTCGACCGAGCCGTTTCGACGACCAGGAACGGGGTGAAGGCGAGGATCGTCAGTGCGACAGGGACATTGATGAAGAACGCGGCCCGCCAGCCCAACAAGCTCACCAGTGCGCCGCCGACAAGAGCACCGACGGTGAAGCCGCCGGAGAGCAGAGCGCCGTTGAGGCCAAGGGCGCGATCACGCTGCGCGCCTTCGGTGAAAGTCGTTGTGAGCAAGGACAAGGCGGCGGGGGTGGCCATGGCTGTGGCGAAACCCTGCAGGGCACGCGCGGTCAGGAGAACCGAAGGTGTGGTGGCGAACCCTCCCAGGAGCGAGGCGCCCGCGAGCAGGGCGACTCCGGCCATGAACAACCGCCGCCGGCCGATCACGTCGGCTAACCGTCCAAAGAGGAGGGTGAACCCCGCGGCCGGGAGGGCGTAGGCGGTGGTGATCCAGGCGACCTTGCCCAGGCCGACTCCCGCTCCGGCCTCGGGCAGGGCCACGTTCAGGATCGAGAAGTCGACGGCGAACATGAAGCTCGCGCCGAGGAGCAACAGCAGGATCACTCGTTGCCTTGTGGTGAAGGGCATGCGGAACTCCTTGGTGGAGAAGTGGCCGATGTGCAACCCTAGAGTTGCACATCATGGAGGCGAACGCAACCCGCGGGTTGCACTAACGAGGAGTCGGGCATATTGCTCGGATGAATATGTGCTGGTGATGCCGCCCATGATCCGTGAGGCGTCGACGAAGTAGCCCCGGATTTGGGAACTCTTCGTTGACACGGCCCCGCGCTCGTCCTACCTTCTTGCTGTAAGACATCGGATGTTCTGGTGCAGCGACGCCAGGACATCCGCCGCCCGATGTGTGCCCCTGTCGCCCGCCGCCAGGAAGGACACACTCACAATGCCTGCACCCCGTAGGGCAGCCCTGCGCTCATTGGCTGTCTGTGCCCTCGCAGTGCCCGTGCTGTTCAGCCCGGTCGCACCGGTGACGGCGGCAACCCCGCTGTGGCATCCCAACCCCGCCACCGATGGTCTGAAGGCCTTCGAGGGCATCGAGGCCGACCGCGGCAACCACCACCCGGACCGCAAGTACGTCGTCGTCGAAGGCGGCGACCACTACCGGTTCAACATCTGGAAGGACGACCGGGACACCACTGGCGGGGGCGACCGCCAGCGCACCGAGTCCAAAGGCATGGTGCAGAACGGCACCGCGCTGAAGATGCACAACGGTGAGACGTGGACGATCTCCTACGAGATGTACATGCCGTCATCCCTGCACGGCACCAGCAAGTTCACGCACATCTTCCAGACCAAGACCCCGTCAACCAACGGTGGCCCATGGGTCACCCTGGACCTCGGCCGCAGCGGCAGCAAGGAGACGCTGCGGGCCCGGGCCTACGCCAACTCCGGCTCACCGGACATCGCGTCGACCGACCTCGCCCCGCTGCGCGACAAGTGGATCACCATCCAGTGGACGCTCACCCCGGGCAGCAAGGGCAAGGCGGCCTTCGTGGTGCGCAATGGAACCGGCTCGGGCGCGCCGATCGCGGCGCAGGGCAGCATGTCCAATGTGAACATTCCCGACCAGGGCGACTACGTGCGCCCGAAGTGGGGGATCTACCGTTCGGTGGAGAGCGCTTCCTCGGACATCCTGGACACGTACCTGCTCTTCCGTAACTACTCGGCTGCCAAGCAGTAGTGACGGGAACGTGCGGCGGGGCCCCGACACCCCGCCGCACGGCCGGGTCAGCCGGTGACGACCTGCTGGATGGTGACCTTGGTCTTCGGCGCGCCGTCACCTTCGGCCAGGCTGGACTCGGTCTGCGCGACGCCGCCCGCGGCGATCTTGTCGAGGGTGGCCTGGCCCGGGTCGGTGTAGGTGCCGAAGACGGTGTAGTTCGGCGGGATGAACGTGTCGCCGTAGACCAGGAAGAACTGGCTGCCGTTGGTGTTCGGGCCGGAGTTGGCCATCGCGATGACGCCCTTGGGGTAGACGGACGCCTGCTCGGGGCCGCCGGTTCCCTGGGCGGGCTTGAGGTCCGTCGGCAGCTCGTCGTCGAACTTGTACCCGGGCCCGCCACGGCCGGTGCCGCCCGGGTCGCCGCACTGCAGCACCTTGAAGTTGGGGATGACCGTCAACCGGTGGCAGGGTGTGCCGTCGTAGTACTTCTTGCCCGCCAGGAACACCATGCTCTGCACGGTGCACGGCGCTTTCGCGCGGTCCAGCTTCAGCGGGATGTCGCCCTGGTCGGTCTTCAGCGTGATCTGCACGAACCCGGTCGCCGGTACTTCCTCGGCGTTGTCCGGCATCCCGACGTTCTTGGCGACCTCCGCGTCCGACGAACGCGTGTACTCACACGGGGTCCTTGCGCCCGATGGCTTCGCCGACGAGGGCACCTGGGCGCCGGACGCCAGCGGCCCGGCCGACGGCTCCTGGTTCTTCGACGCGGGCCACAACACCCACACCAAGACGGCCACGGCGACGACCACGACGCCGAGAATAACCCAGACGATCGGTCCGGTCCTGGGCCGTTGCTGCTGCTGCGGTGGGTTGTACACGCTCGCCCCCTCGTAGTACGTCCCAGGCATCGTACGGGTGGCACAGAACGGTCTGGCTACCGTGGGGGTATGCGTCGAGTCGTGTTGCGTGAACACGGTGGTCCGGGAGCACTGCAGGTCGAGGAGGCGCCACGGCCCGAACCAGGTGCCGGGCAAGTACTCCTTGAGGTCGCCGCGATCGGGGTCACACTGCCGGTGGTCCGGTTGGTTCACGGCGAGCCGGAGGTGCCGCATCTACCCGGCGGTGAGGTGGCCGGCCGGGTGGTGGCGATCGGGTCCGGGGTGACTGGCTGGCAAGTGGGTCAACGTGCGGTGGGGATCGCCTTCACCGGCGGCTATGCCGAGTTCGCCGTCGTCCCGGCTCCTTTCCTGACACCGATCCCGGACGCGGCCGACGACGCGGCGGCCGTCGCGCTGGTGCGCAGCGGGCAAGTGGCGCTGGGTGCGTTGCGGGCCGCGAACCCGCAGCCGGGCGAGAGCGTGCTCGTCACCGGGGCCGCGGGCGGTGTCGGGCATCTGGCTGTTCAGCTGGCGAGGGAGCTGGGCCCGGCCCGGTCGACATCGTGCTCGACGGGATCGGCGGCGATGTCCAGACCACCGCGCTGGAGGTGCTGGCGCCGTTCGGACGGCTCGTGTCCTACAACGCCAACGGTGCCATGGTCGACGTGAACCAGTTGCGGCTGCACGCGAAGACGGTCATCGGGTTCGCCATGGCCCCGTTCGCGAGGCTCCGGCCGGACGTCTACGCCCGCCACCACCGCGAACTGTGGGACATGCACCTCGCGGGCACGTTGCGTCCCGCGATTCACGCCACGCTGCCGTTGGACCAGGCCGGGCGGGCGCACGAGATCATTCTCGGCCGCGCGAGCCTGGGCAAGGTCGTTCTCGTTCCCTGAGGCGAGGTTCAGGGTCGATCCGAGGGGCATCCCGGAGGCGGGCGCACCCCGATCGGTGGTCAGATTCGGGTCTGTTCGCCGACACTGGGGAGTAGGGATGGGCCGGATCGCGGTCGCGTTGGTGTCCACTGTGGTCTGTTCGGTGCTGGTCGCGCCGGCGGCGCAGGCTTCTTCGTTGGCGTGGAAGGAGAACTGCGCGCCGGATGTGGACTGTGCGAAGCTGAGTGTGCCGGTGGACTGGGCGCATGGCGGCGCCACGATGGAGGTCTCGCTGGCCCGGCGGAAGGCGAGCGGGAACCGGATCGGCACGATCGTGTACATCCCGGGCGGCCCGGGAGATCCCGGCGCCGGTCAGGTCATGACCGAGCCGCGGGTCTCACCGGTGGCCGCGGCCCGGTTCGACGTGATCGGCATCAATCTGCGCGGCACCAACGACAGCAACCCGGTCAAGTGCGACGCGAACCTGATGAACGCGATGCCGGACCTCAACCCGGATACCGGGGCCCGGTACGCGGATGTCCTGGCATACGACCGGAAACTCGGCGAGAGTTGCCGGACGGAAAGCGGCGAGATCGTCGATCACCTGGACAGCCGGAACGTCGCACGGGATGTTGAGGCGTTGCGGATCGCGCTCGGCGAACCGCAGATCACCATCTACAGCCGCTCCTACGGCACTCTGGCCGCGCAGATGTACGCCGAGATGTACCCGGGGCGGGTCCGGGCGTTGGTCCTGGACAGCGTTTTCGACCATACCCAGGACACATGGGAGCTGCTGTCGAGTTCGGTGCGGACCGTCGAGGACTCGTTCGACCAGTTCGCACGGTGGTGCGACGCCAATGCCGACTGCGTTCTGCACGGACAGGACGTGAAAGCGTTGTTCGACAAGCTGTATGGGCGCGCGGAACGCGGCGAGCTTGCCGATCCGGCCGATCCGGCCAAGAAGATCAGCCCGACCGCGCTGTCGTGGGGCATCATGCGCGGCTACATGTACACCCCGGACTGGCCTGGGCTCGCCAAGCGACTCGCCGTGCTCGACGGCCGGCCGTCGTTGACGTTCGCGGTGGAAACCGTGCAGGTGAAGAACTTCCCGTTCGCGGTGGCCTGCGCCGACCATCGGCTGGGCTTCCGGTCCGAACAGGACTGGGCAACGACATGGCAGCGGCTCAAGCGGATCGCGCCGACCATGCGCACACACATGGCCTGGCAGCTGGTTTCCTTCTGCGCCGGCTGGCCGTTGCCGATCACCAACCCGCAAAGCCGCCCGGCGATCCACATTCCGGTGCTGCTGCTGAACTCCCGGCACGACCCGGCCAGCAGCTTCGAGTGGGCCCAGCACCTGAACCGGATGTTCCCGCGCAGTGCCCTGGTGGCGCGGCGCGCGGCGGGTCACGGCGTCTACAACCGGCCGGAATGCCAGGCCGTGACCGACCGGTACCTCGTGGACAAGATCCTCCCGGCGCCCGGAACGGAGTGCTAGTGCCCCGCGCGGGGCACTAGGAGAGGATGCGGGCGGCGGGCATCGGGATGTCGTGCAGGATCAGCCGGCTGCGGACCTCGCGGACCCCGTGCTGTCCTTTGAGGATGGACAGGATCTGTTCGAACTCGGCGGTTCCCGTGCAGGCCAGGCGGATCTGGTAGTCGTACTCGCCGGTGACCCGGAACGCCTCGATGATCTGCGGGATGCCGGCCAGGTTGCGGTGGAACTCGGCGTTGTCGTAGCCCTCGCGCAACCGCAGGTCGCTGACCAGCAGCAGCGGCCGGCCGATCGCGTTGTGGTCCAAAGTGGCGTGATAGCCGCTGATCACCCCGGACGACCGCAGCCGCCGCACCCGGTCGGCGGTGGTGTTCGCGGACAGCCGGACCGCTCGCCCGAGCTCCTGGTAGGTCATCCGGGCGTCCTCGACCAGCAGCGCCACCAGCTGCCGGTCGATGGCGTCCATCGAGATTTTCTCGGCCGAGACGTTCATGATCCGACAATACCTCGGCCTCAATGGCACTTGCAGCGGGTTTTCCTAACCAAAGTCGGCGCGGTCCCGACGAGGATCAGAACATGTGAAACCGCTGCTCACGACCCTGCTCCTGACTCCCAGCCTGGTCCTGATCGTCTCCCTCGCCGGCCGTCGCTGGGGACCGGCGATCGGCGGGAAACTCGCTGCCCTCCCGCTCACCAGCGGCCCGTTGGTCCTGGTCACCGCGTTCAGCGGGAACGTCGGCGTGGCGCGGTCGATGGCCCACGGAGTCCTCGCGGGCATGCCAGCGGTGGTCGTTTTTTGCGCGGGCTACCGCTATGTCGCGAAAAGATGCTCCTGGCAGGCGTCCCTCACCATCGCGGGATCCGCGACTGCCTTCGTGGCAGCCCTGCTCAGCCTCATGCCGCCACCACTGTGGCTGACCGCCGCCGTGATCTGCACCGCCGCAACCACCGCCATGGCCCACCCAACACCCCTCACCGACGGCCCACCAGCCACGCCCACCTGGGAACTGTTGCTGCGCATGGCCTTCGCCACCACCCTCGTCCTGGCCTTGTCCACGTTGTCGCACCTCGCCGACCCCCGCCTGGCCGGCGTGCTGGCCACGTTTCCCGCGCTGATGTTCGTCCTCGCGCCCATGGCCCACCGCCGGGACGGCGCGACCGCCGCGATCCAGATGATGCACGGCCTGATCGCCGGACTCCTGCCGACACTGTTGTTCTACGTCGTTGTCGCCGCGTTCTGATGGACATCCGCCTAGCCTGGACGAGTGACGGACGCGAACGAACGCTATGGGCCGCGGTGGGGTGAGCGGATTTACTCGGCGCGGTGGGAGGCTTGGCTTTACGAGTTGCACTCGGCCGAGGAGCTGCGGCGGTGGGCGCGGAGGTTGGGGTGGTTCCGGTATTGCCGGGCGGTGGGTGGGCATGCGAATGATGGGGATGCGTTGCGGGTGGCGGTTCGGGTGGGGGAGCGTGCGGATCTTCTTGCGGTGATGGGGAGTCTGAGGATCAGGCCGAGGTTCGTGCCGCCGGATGTGCCGCAGCCGGTGGCGGGGGTGGCGTACGCGCCCGCGGAGTTCGAGGCGTTTCCCAGCCTGATCCCGGGCTTTCCTGGGTTGGCTCAACCCGGGCACGTCGAGATCAACGGCGAGAAAGCCTTAGTGTGGGTCCGTTCTGACCGGCTGGAACTGTCCATTGCGGACCCCGGGCAGATGTTCGACGTGACCGAGCGGGCGGTGCAGGCGGCGGTGGCGATCGAGCCGTTGCTCGACGGACACGCGATCATCGATCCGCCCGTGGACGACCCGCATTGTGTCTGCCCGAAGTACTACCCGGGGCTATGGCGTTAGGGCAGCGTCGCGGAGCTGGCGGCGGGAGGTGATGTTGAGCTTGGCGAAGATCTTGCGGAGGTGCCATTCGACCGTGCGGGGGCTGAGGTACAGGCGGGTGCCGATCTCGGGGTTGGACAGGCCCTCGCGGGCCAGGCGTGCGATCTGGAACTCCTGGGCGGTCAGCTCGTCGGTCTCGGGCGCGGTCCGTTTGCGCACGGTCTCACCGGTGGCGAGCAGTTCCCGGCGGGCCCGGTCGGCGAACGCCTCCAGGCCCATCGAGGCCAGCATGTCGTTGGCGGTACGCAGCTGTTCGCGCGCGTCGACTCGATGTCCCGCACGCCGCAACCATTCCCCGAACAACAGGTGGCTACGGGCCACATCCACGCGCAGCCCGGCCGCCGCCAGCCGCGCGATCGACTCGCGATACAAAGCGGCGACATCCCCGGAACCGCTCAACGCCCGCACCCGGGCGTCGATGCCCAACGCCCAGTCGGTACGCATCGCCAACGCCCGCTCCGCGGAACGGGCGACGGCGGCCGAAAGGTCAGCGCCCGTGCGGGAAGCGGCCTCGGCGAACTCGGCGGTGATCAGTCCCTGGAACCCGACATCGTCCCGCGCGAAAACCTCCTGCGCGGCGGCCAAAGCCGCGTCGTGCCGTCCGAGTCCATTGTGGAACACCGCGCTCGCGTAGTCCGCCAACGCGATCAGCCGCCACTGACCCCGCGCAGTCGCCTCGCGCACGGTCGAGGCGATCAACTCCGCCGCCCCCGAACCCCGATGCGCCGCGACGAGCACAGCGGCGTACCCGACCGGCGGGTTCCCGGTGACGTCGCCGATCAGCCGGTCCTCCTCGGCCAGCGCCGCCGCCTCGGTCACCTCCCCGGCCAGCAGCTCGGTGATCGCCTGGAAGTTCAGCCCGAACTGCAGCTGCACCAACGCCCCGCTCGACCGCGCGAGCCGGACCTGGCGCCGGGCAAGGGAACGCGTGGCCTCGAAGTCCCAGGCCTCGGTGGCGACGGTGCCGGCGGCCCGGTTGCCCATCAGCCACAACATCCGCCCCACATCGAAAGCGCCGTCCTCCAACGCGAGAACCGCCGACAGTGCAGCGGGAAGCAATGACGAAGCCGCCGTATAGCCTTGCGTGAACCGGATCGCGAGCGCGTCCAGCACCAGATCGACCGCGCGAGGCGGTGAGGGAGCGGGCGGCGCCTCGACGGCAGCGGAAGCCGCCTCCGAAACGCTGCCCGCCCACAGCCCGGCCCCCACCGCCTCCAAGTACGTCTCCCTGGCACGCAAGGCATCCAGCGGCGCGAGCCGCCGGGCCGCACGCAGCAACAACCCAGCTGCGTCCCCGCTCCGCCGTTGGTCGAACGCGATCTGCCCGCGCAGGTGCTCAGCCTCGGCGCCCCGCAACGCGTCCGCTGGTCCGGCCTCGACCGCGGTCAGCAGCTCCAACGCCGAACCCAACGCCCCCGCATCCCGCTTCGCCCGAGCCGCGGCGAGTTCGCGCTGGGCTCGCCGTGCGGGCTCGGGTGTGAGCAAGGCCGCCTGTTCGAGGAAAGCGGCCGCCGCGACCAACCCGCCCCGTGCCTGAGCGCGGCCGGCGGACCGTTCGAGGTCGGCCGCCACGTCCTCGACAGGCGCGACGGTGGCTTGGGCGAGGTGCCAGGCGCGGCGGTCCGGATCGATTGCGGGGTCGGTGACCTCGGCGAGCGCCCGGTGCGCCTCCTGGCGGTCGCGCGCCGACGCGGATCGGTAGACCGCCGAACGAACCAGGGGATGCCGGAACCGCACCCGCCGGCCGAACTCGATCAGCCCGGTCGCTTCGGCCGCGGCGGCCGGGTCGGCACCGAGCCCGAGCACCCCGGCAGCCCGCCAGAGCAGGGTGGCGTCACCCAGTGGCTCGGCGGCCGCGGTGAGCAGCAACCGCCGGGTGTCGTCCGGCAGCCCGGCCAGCTGGCGGACGAAGCACTCCTCGATCCGCCCGGTCAACGCCTCGCCGTCGGGCCGGCCGAACCCATCGGCCAGTTCGGCCGCAGTCAACGAGCGGGGGAGCTCCAACAGAGCGAGGGGGTTGCCGTGGGTCTCGGCGACGATCCGGTCGCGGACCCGGCCGTCGACCGGCCCCCTGACCACCGAGTCCAGCAGCGTGTGCGCCTCCGCGTCGCTCAGCCCGCGCACCACCAGCTCCGGCAGGCCGGACAGGTCGGGGTCGGCCTCGCGCACGGCGAACACCAGGACGATCCGCTCCGCCAGCAGCCGCCGGGCCACAAACGCGAGCGTCTGCGCGGAGACCCGGTCCAGCCATTGGGCGTCGTCGATTAGGCACACCAACGGTTGCTGCTCGGCCGTGTCGGCCAGCAGGTTCAGCACCGCCAGGCCCACCATGAACCGGTCCGGTGGGTCGCCCGCACTCAGGCCGAATGCCGTGCCGAGGGCATCCCGCTGCGGAACGGGCAGACGGTCGAGCCGGTCCAGGCAGTGCCCGCAGAGCTGGTGCAACCCGGCGTAGGCCAGCTCACGCTCGGACTCCACGCCCGACGCCCGCAGGATCCGGCAGCTCGTGGCGCGCGCCTGCAGGTACTCCAGCAGCGCGGTCTTGCCGATCCCGGCCTCGCCGCGCAGGACCAGCACCTGGCTCTGCCCGGTGCCCGCGGCCGTGAGCAGCCGGTCCAGGGTCTCGCTCTCCGTGCGCCGACCTAGCAACCCCGCCATGAGCACCGCCTTCGCGCCAGCCCCGGCACCCTATCGCGCACACGGGTCCCGTGCCGGGGTGTCGGCCAGGGTGTTCCACGGGCGCGAACGAGCACCCCCTGGAGCCACTCTTACGTCGTGGCAAAAGCCACCAGGAACAAGGAGTTCGGATCATGGACATGAAACTTGAGGTCGTCGTCCTGCCGGTGTCGGATGTGGACCGGGCCCTGCACTTCTACACGACGCTCGGGTGGCGGCTGGATGCCGAGTTCACCGGCGAGAACGGCTTCCGGCTGGCCCAGCTGACCCCGCCCGGGTCGCAGGCGTCGATCATCTTCGGCCACGGCGTCACCACCGCCGAACCGGGCTCGTCCCAAGGCCTGCTACTGGCCGTCGAGGATGTTGAGAAGGCTCGCGCCGACCTGGTCGAGCGCGGCGTGAACGTCAGCGAGGTCTACCACGACGCGGGCGGCGTGTTCTACCACTCCGGCACCGACTACCGGGTCCCCGGACCGGATCCCGAGCGGCGCAGCTACTCGTCGTTCGCCTCGTTCACCGACCCGGACGGCAACGGATGGGTCCTCCAGGAACTCACCACGCGGCTCCCGGGCCGCTGAGCCAGAAAGAAGCAGAAGCCATGAGGGTGACTTACGAGTCCGCGCAGGAGCTGGCCCAGGCCATGCGGCGGGCCGCCGAAGCCCACGGACGGTACGAAGCGGAGATCGGGCGCGAGGACGCCGACTGGCCGGACTGGTACTCCCGGTTCATGGAGCGGGAACAGCGGTTCCTGCACCTTCCCGGCCGCGTCGACCCGGACGGCACCACGGCGACCCACCCGGCCGCGCCGGCCGGCGGCGACCCGGAGCAGGACTTCTTCCTGCGCTACGGCGCCGCGGGCGCGGAGTGGGATTTGTCGGACGACTGACGAGGCGAGCGCGCGGGCCAGCAGCCGCGGCCCGCGCTCACCATCCCGGAGAGGACAAGAAGATGATCTTCTACCCAGACCAGATCCCGGCCGCCCCGATCCCATGGCACGAGCTGCGCACGACGGTCGTGCACCTCGCGTCCCGCCTGGAAGACCGGCATCCGCACCGGCACCGCAGACATGCTCCGGTCCCGGCCGGCAGGACAGGCCACTAGAGTTTCGCGACGAACTTGATCTCGATCAGCTGCTCCGGGAGGGCCAGCCGGGGTGTGGTCAGGATCGTGCTCGCGACCTGGGGTTGTTCCTGGCCGTAGGCCGCCTTGCGGACTGGTCCGGCGGCCGCGAAGGCCGAGTCCATGTCCAGCACGTACAGCACCTCCTCGACCACGTTGGCCAGTGAGGCGCCGAACCGGCCCAGCAGCTCCTGGGCGTTGGTGTAGGTCTGCCGCATCTGCTCGCCCATGTTCGAGAAGTCGGTGACTTTGCCGTTCTCGTCGACTGGGGCCGGCGCCACGAGATCGCTGCCCTGGTGCGACAGCTGGCCGGACAGGTAGATCGTGTCCCCGTGCCGGACGGCCTGCACGTAGCCGTACGCGTTCTCCCAGGGGACATCTAAGTTCTCGACCTTGACCGTCATGGCAGCTCACTCCGCATCGAAAGTTGAAAGTTGAACTGGAATGATGCGACGCAGGCCGAGGTGCCGCCAGTAGCGGCCGTGCCACGTTGGACAAGGATGGTGCCAGATGGGCGAGCGGATCACAGTGGCGATCCTCGTTGTGCCGCGGGTGATCGCCCTCGACTACAGCATCCCGGCGCACATCCTCGGCGGGTGCGAGGGATATCGCCTGTCCGACGACCCCACACAAGCGGACATCGTGGTCGTTCCCGGCTTCGAGGAACCGGAAAAGCCGCTGCCGGCCACCGATCTGGACGTGATCCGGCAGAGCGCGGACCGGGGCGCCCGGATCGTGGGCATCTGCACCGGGACGTTCGGGCTCGCCGCCAGCGGTGTCCTGAATGGACGGTCCGCGACCACGCATTGGCAGTATGTGGCCCAGTTGCGGGAGCTGTACCCGAAGGTGCTCGTCCTGGAGAACCGGCTTTTCGTGGAGGACGGCAAGATTCTCACCTCGGCCGGGGCCGGTGCGGGGATCGACGCGTGCCTGCACATGATCAGGTCGGATTTCGGCGAAGCGGCCGCGCACGACGCGGGCAAGGGTGTCGTTGCCGCGCCGGCCCGTACGGGTGATCAACTGCAGTACGTTGACGTGCTAACGCCGCCCCGCGCAACCCTTGCGGCCACGAGGGCGTGGGTGATGGAGAACATCGGCGAGCCGATCACCGTGCAGCGCATGGCCATGCACAGCAACCTGCCGCGCCGCACGTTCATCCGGCACTTCGAGAACGAGACCGGCATGCCGCCGATGCGCTGGGTCGTGCTGCAGCGCATCCTCAGCGCCCGCCGCCTGCTGGAACGCTCCGACTGGTCGATCGAGCGGATCGCCGCGGCCACTGGTTTCGGTACGGCTACGAACTTTCGCACGGTGTTCCGCCGTGAGGTCGGCAGCACGCCCAGCGCCTACCGCAAGGCGATTCAGGATTAGGCAAACGGGTGCGCGACCCGCGTTGACCGCGATCGCGGCCGACGCCTTGGGGTTGATCCCGAACGGTTCCGGATCTCGGACAGCGATCTGGGGCGCGGGGTGGTTCGCGGGGAACGACTTCGTGGACGTGGGCGATCACCGCCACCGGCCGTCGGCACCGGAGTTTGCCGCTGCGGCTGGACCGTGTGGTGGAAGCGGTAACGTGCACGGGTGGAGATCTTCGACGATCTTGAGGCCGAGTACGACCGGCTGGACGACATCTTCTCGGGCCTGTCCGCCGCCGAATGGGCGACGCCGTCGCTGGCGGCGGGGTGGACGGCGGTCGACGTGCTGTTGCACCTGGCGCAGACCGAGGAGATGGTCGTCACCACGCTGACCGGCGCGCCCAGCACGTTCAGCCTGGACCGCGGCCCGGTCAGCGTGGACGAGGCGATGGACCAGTGGGTCGCCGCCGAACGCAGCGGACCCGAGGTCGTCTATCCCCGTTGGCAGGCCGCGCGCAAGCAGTCGGTCGCCGCCCTGCGCGCCGCCGACCCGAACCGGACGTCGGCGTGGGCTTCCGCACCGTTGCGCCCGGCGACGCATGCGACCACGCGCCTCGCCGAACATTGGGCGCACGCCTTGGACATCACCGAACCGCTGGCCATCCCGTACCCGGATACCGCGCGGCTGCGCCACATCGCCCGCCTCGCGCACCGGACCCTGCCGTACGCCTTCGGCCTGGTGGGCGAACCACCGGCGCCGATCCGCGCCGAACTCACCGGTCCCGCCGACGAGACTTGGACGTTCGGCCCGGACGACACCGACTCGGTGATCCGGGGTTCGCTCGGCGCTTTCTGCCGCGTCGGCGCCCAACGCCTCAGCCCTGAGGCCTCGGGTCTCACCACCACCGACAGCCACGCCGAGACGGCTCTGCGCGTCCTGCGGAACTACGCCGCCTAACGACGACCGCGGCGTGGCTTGCTTCGCGGCGGGGCGCTGCGGCGTTTCGGTTGCGGGGCTTGCTTTGGCTGCTGTTGCTGTTGACGGCCGCGGGTGCTGTTCACGGTCCGGCCGCGGACGATGCCGATGAACTGTTCCATCAGGTCGGTCGTCTCGTGGTCCAGCCAGGACAGCGCGACCCGGGACTCCGGCGCGTCCGTGACCGGCCGGTAGATCAGGTCGCGGCGGTGGTGCAGCCGCGCGAGGGACTGGGGGACGACGAGAACGCCGATCCCGGCCGCCACCAGTTCGATCGCGTCGGCAGTGGTGGCCGGGCGTTCGAGGGCGGGCTTGCCGGGCAGCGTCTCCCAGTCGAGGGTGTCGTCCTGGGGATGCAGGACGATCTCGTCGGCGAGGTCCTCCGTGGACACTTCGTCGGCAGCCGCGATGACGTGGTCCTTGGGGATTACGACCACCGACGTCTCGGTGTAGAGCGGGATGGCGTGCAGGCCGGTGCGGTCGATCGGCAGCCGCAGCAGCGCCGCGTCGACCCCACCCTCGCGCACCAGGTCCGCAGCCTCGGCGGCGGACACGGTGACCAGGTCCAACGGCACGTCCGGCTCTCGTTCGCCCCAGATCCGCGCCCATTTGCCGGGCGTCGCGCCCGGGACGTAGCCGAGCCGGAACGAGCCTGTCACCAGGCCAGACTACCGGGCGTACCGGCTCGCTACCCTTGGCCCATGACGTCGCACAAGACCTCGCAGACCATGAAGCCCGCCACCGCGGCCAAGAAACTGGGCGTCTACCTGCAAGCCACCCCCGCGGAGTTCCAGGAGGGGGTCGTGTCCCGCGACGAGCTGAACGCCCTGCAGGCCAACCCGCCGGAGTGGCTGCGCGAGCTGCGCCGCAACGGCCCGCACCCGCGCCAGGTGGTCGCCGCCCGCCTCGGCATCTCGATCGGCGGCCTGACCCGCGCCGGCCTCACCGAAGCGCTGACCACCGACGAGATCCAGGCGATCAAGGCGGAGCACCCGGACTGGCTGCAGCGCGAACGCGACATCCAGGCCGAGGTCCGCCGCGAGGCCGAACGCCAGCGCGAGAAGAAGGCAAAGCGCTGAACCCCTCGTAAGTGGTTCTAACGACCGAAACCATTCCCGAGCGGAGCGGCCCAGGTGGTGAGGGCTTTGGCGATGGCTTCGGGCTGGTCTTCAGGGGCGTGGTGACCGGCGGGGCCGCAGTGCTGGGTCTCCAGGGCGGCGATGTTCTGCTGGCACCACGCGGCCATGTCCGGGCCGATCAACAGGGTCGGTGAGGAGTCGAAGGTCAGCAGGAGTTTGGGCACGTCGACGCTGGTAGCCAGCCACTTCCCGTACTCCTCGACGCGCGTGGCGACATCGGCCGGTGAACCGTCGAGCGGCAGCGACCGCGCCCACTCCAGCACAGGTCGGCGGCTCTCCGGCGTCGGGTAGGGCGCCAGGTAGGCGGCCATGTCCTCGGCGGTCACCGGGTTCAGCACGCCGCCGGTGAACGCCGACTCGACGAAGTTCTGCACGAGTCGTTCGCCCTCGGGCCCTCGCATGGCCTCGGCGCGGGCGCGGGGCGCGTCGCCCAGTTCGGCCCAGGACATCGGCCGCACGATGGTCTCGAGGAACGCCACTCCGCGGACCCGGTCCGGGTGCCGGGCCGCCCAGTCGAACGCGAGCGCCCCGCCCCAGTCGTGCCCGACGAGCACCACCGGACCGAGGTCGTCGAGCCACGCGTCGAGGTAGCGGGCGTGGTCGGCGAACCGGTAGGGGATATCGGGCTTGCCGGACCGGCCCATGCCGATCAAGTCGGGCGCGAGCAGCCGGGCGGGCATATTCATGGCGGCGAGAACCTTCCGCCACAGGTGCGACGAACCGGGGTTTCCGTGCAGGAACACCACGGGCGTGCCATCGCCGATCTCCTCGTAGTACATCGTCGAGTCCAGAACCGGAACCGAAGGCATGGCCAACTCCAATCGTTAGTGTCACTAACAACGTAGGTCGTTAGTGTGACTAACGCAAGAGGTAGGATCCCAGCGTGAGCGAGAGCACGTCAGAGGCAAGGCGGCTGCGTACCCTGCCCACCCGGTTGCTGTCCCTGGCCGCGACCTACGCCGACCGGCGGGTGAACGAGGCGCTCGGCGGGGTGGGCGCGCGCAAGTGGCACTACGCCGTGCTCGCCACGCTGGACGAGTTCGGCTCGGCCAGTCAGGCAGAGCTGAGCGACCGGACCCGGATCTACCGCAGCGACCTGGTCGCGGTGATCAACGAGCTGACCGAACGGCGGTTCGTCGAACGCTCACCCGACCCGGCCGACCGCCGGCGCAATGTCGTCAGCATGACCGCCGCGGGCCGCCATCACCTGGGCCAGCTCGACAGGCTGCTCACCGAGGTCCAGGACGACGTGCTCGCGCCGTTGACCAGCCAGGACCGCGAGCAGCTGACCCGCCTGCTAGCGGCGCTGGTGCGCGAACACTAGGACTTGATGCCGGTCTGCTGCGCGATCCAGGATGCGACGACGTCGACGCGGGCGATGGTCTCGCGCCCGGGCTGCGGGCAGGACGGGCCGTCGTTCACGATGGCCACCAGGGTGCCGGTGCGGTCGTCGTCGGTGGTGAAGAAGGGGCCGCCGGAGTCGTCGGGGCACGGGCTGTTCTCCACCGTGCGCGGCACGAGCGACTCGGCCTCGAGCACCGTCGAGGTGACCTTGGCGACCCTGAACTGGCCCCGCTTGAGGTGGTCGGACTGGACGATGACCTTCGCGGACAACGAGCCCCACCCGGCGAACTGCAGCTTCTGGCCGACGGCCGGTTTGCGGGCCGAGACCTTCAGCGGGGTGATGTCGGTGATCGCGGTGTCCAGCCTGACCAGGGCTAAGTCGTTGATCGGGGACTGCTTGACGTCCACGACGTTGGCCACGTAGCCGCCGGCGTCGCTGTCCTTGAGCTTCCCGATCGCCACGGTCACGTGGTACGGGGGAGCGCCCTCGACCCGGTTGTTGTTCAGGTCGTGGAAGCAGTGCCCGGCGCTGACGACCCAGTCGGGCGCCACGAGTGAACCGCTGCACCCGCCGGTGCGCACCCCGCCGCCCGCGACCGGGATGTCCTTGGACGAGAGCTTCGCGTTGAACGGCAGGACCGAGCTGGGCGCCGCCTTGGTGCTGGGCGAGGCGGGCGCCGCAGGGGTGGTGACAACGCCGTGGTTGGCGCTGTTGGCGAGCGCGCTCTCCCTGGGCGCGGGGGCCTCGCTGGCCTGCGCGGCGGCCTTCTGGTCGCGGGTCACGACGTACGCACACGCGCCGCCTGCTCCCACGACGACAGCGGCTGTCAACGCCCAGAACCGCAGGCGCGAGCGTTTCCCCGTTTTGGCACTCACGTTCTTCTGTACGTACGAGACGCCCAAATGGTTGACTCCCCCGCCCGACGTACGCTTTCGCCCACGAATTCGTTCCCGGAACGCCCCCGGGGCATCACCGGGACTGATGGGCCTCGGCGAAAACCCAGTACCGCAACAGAACAAACCGTACTGCCCCCGCCACCATACTTGCCAGGACCAGCACAGTGAGCTCACTCAGCTCACCCTGTCCCACAGCGATTGTGGTAATAGCGCCAGAGGTGATGGCGATTCCGAGTCCGGTGACCGCGAAACTCTTGACATGGTGGCTGAGTCTGATATGGCCGCTGATGCCGAACGTCATCTTACCGTTGAGCCGAGTTCCGGCCACCGTTGTCAGGATTGTCGACAGCGCATTGGCGATTGTGGCTGAGGCCACAATCCGGAATGTCAGATAAATGCCAAGGAACAAAACCGTGTTCAGCACGCCGACGGCGAGGAACCGGGCGAACTGCCGCGTGAGCGCGCCGCTGGGGGCGGCGGCGGGAGCCGGGGCCGGCGGCGCGATCACGGTCATGACATCAGCGTGATCCGCCAAGCTGGGGCGTTGCTGTGCCGCTGCTGTCGAGTTCCTATGTGACCGCTGTTACCCGTGACCCGATCGAGACCGGCGATCAAGAGGGCCGGTGCTCTACTGGGATGGCCGGGCCCGACTTGGCTCCTGGGGAGGATCAACGCCATGCGACTGCGCGCGCTGCTCGCTGCTGCCGGTGCTCTGCTCATGGTCCTGCCAACGACTTCCGCGGTCGCGGACGACCGTGGCCGGGACTGTGACTGGACCCAATGGGGTCAGAGTGCCGCTCACAACGGTGTGGCTTGTGTCCGTGCCCAGCGGGACCTGCGGCTGCTGGCCCGCATCGTGGTGGATCCGTTCGCGGAACAGGAGGACACCGAGGGCGGCGGCATTCCCGTGCACTACCCGGTGCCGCTGGTCGACAACGACGGGAACGTGTTCGCGCTCAAGAAAGGCGGCTCGTTCGTCAGCTGTGACCCGCCCGGCTCCGGCGAACCCGCGCCGTGCGGGCTGGACCCGGCGAACCTCAACCGGATGACGTGGTCGGTCCAGGCGCTGCGCTGGCGGCACGGCCAGCTCGCTCCACAGTGGACGTTCACCACCGACTGGAAGCCCACCCAGCGGTTCTTCGAAGCCATGGTCCAGTCCGCGATGACCGGCGACTCGATCTACGTGCCCGGCGCGGGTGGCACGGTGTTCCAGCTGTCCAAACGCGACGGACGGGTGCTGCGCCGGATCAACCCGCTGGGCACGACTGTCGACCCCGACGCGTTCGTCGCGGGCAGCCTCACTCTGGACTCACACGGAACCTTGTTCTACAACGTCATCAAGGGCGAGGACAGCTGGCTGGTCCGCGTCGACCGCAACCGGATCAGCAAAGTCGCCTACGGCTCCCTGATTCCCGGCGCGCCCAGCCCCAATGACCTGTGCTACACCAACTTCCAGGTCTCCGGCGCCGAACGGCCGTACCCACCACCGCCGCAACCCGACGGCTCGCCGACCCTGCCGCGGCAGACGAGGTGCGGGCCCCAGCGCGCCGCGATGAACGCCGCCCCGGCGGTCGGCCCGGACGGCACGATCGTCACCCTGTCGCGCCCCACCGGGCCGAGTACGGAGAACTACAGCTACCTCGTCGCGTTCAACCCCGACTTGACCCTGAAGTGGGCCAGCTCGTTGCGTCTCCCGTTGAACGACGGCTGCGGAGTCCTTGTGCCGTACGGCACCGGGTTCTACGACTGTCGGCCGGGAGCTGCTTTGGGCGTCGACCCGAACACGAACCTGGCGCCGGTCGCCTCGGTGCTCGAACAGGGCTCGGCGGCGCCAGTGATCCTGCCCGACGGCAACATCGTCTACGGCGCCCGCACCTCGTACAACGGCTTCCGCGGGCACCTGCTGAAGTTCGACAACCGGGGCCGCTACCTGGCCAGCTACGACTTCGGCTGGGACATCACGCCCGGCGTGCTCCGGCACGACGGCACGTATTCGTTGCTCATCAAGGACAACCACTACCTGACTGGCGGCCCGTTCGGCCTGACGCTGCTGAACGCCGACCTCAAGAAGGAATGGTCGTTCACCAACACCGAGACCAAGACCTGCCAACGCGACCCGGACGGCTCGATCACGTGCACCGACGACGGCCAGCACCCCAACGGGTTCGAGTGGTGCGTCGCCGCCCCGGTGATCGACCGTGACGGCACCATCTTCGGCCTGTCCGAGGACGGGAACCTTTACGTCATCGACAAACAGGGCAAGTTGCGGCAGCGCGTGTTCCTGTCCAAGACCGTGGCATCGGCGTACACCCCGCTGTCACTCGACTCCCGTGGCCGGGTCTATGCGCAGAACAACGGCGAGATGTACGTCCTGGGTCACTAGCGGGCTTTCGCGTAGTCGTTGATGAGCCCGGCGGCCTGCTCGGGGTCGTCGACGGTCACGATGAAGCGTTTGTCGTTGCGCAGCAGCAGTTCCAGGGCCGGGCCGCGGCGGATCACCACCGCCGTGCGGCCCGGCCGGCGCCGCCAGCCCCAGCCGCCGTACGCCAATGGGGCCACGGTGATGACGTGGGCCTCCTCGATCTCGGCGAGCGGGATGATCCGGCGCGGCCACTTCAACAGTCCGATCTGGACGACAACGGCCGCCGGGCCCACGACCACTTCGACGGTGGCGAACGCGATCACCACCCCGACCGTCAGAATCACGACCGTCGCCAGCGGGCTTCCGGTGACGAACAACGCGACCAGCACGGCGATCGGCGGGATGACCAGCATCCACCGGTTGTGCGCCCGCCCTGTCCAGACCGACGGGCCGGGGTTCGGCGCGGGTCCGGGACCTGCCAGCCAGGCGCCGATGAGGGCGGCGATCAGGCCGATGACGAGCACGGCCGGGATGGTGATCCAGGCGGTGGGCAGGTTCGCCTCCTGCCAGCCGCGCTTTCCGGCGTTCACGATCAGCCCGGCCGTGTTCCCGGCCACGAGCAGGCCACCGAGCGCGTAGATCGAGGCGGTGCTGTCGCGCCCGTGGCTCGCCGTGAGCGCCGCCCACGCCACGATCCAGCCGACTGCCAGCGCCGTCGTGACCAGCCCCCACGGCGCGTGCGAGTTCGGGTGGCCGTCGAGTCCCCAGTGGATCGCGATGTCGGCGGGCAGGTTCAGCAGCAGCGGCGGGATCACCAGCCCGGCCAGGATCAGGGCCGGGATCACGGTCCGGTGCACGCTCATGACAGCTCCTCGACCATCGCCATCTGCCTCGTCACCCCAAGCCTGCGCGCCTCGCCGCCGATCCGCCGTACGAGTCACCCCGATTTTCTTTGGCGGAAATGTCGAGTGGTGTGGGTGGCCGATCGACGTGGGGGTGTCGGCCGGTCAGAGTGGCTGGTCCGGGACGGAAGTGGAGACGGTCATGCGGTTCTTGATGATGCACCGGTTGCCCGAGAGCGCCGCCGAGGCGTGGAACCCCAGCCCCGAGTTCGTGGAGCGGATGGGCGGGATGATCCAGGACTGGGTCGGCAGGGGGATCCTGATCACCGCGGAGGGCGTGCACACCTCAGAGCGCGGGGCGCGGGTGCGCAAGACGGAGGACGGCGTCACGTCGGCCGACGGGCCGTTCGGCGGCGAGGTGATCGGCGGGTTCGCGCTGATCAACGCCAAGGACCGGGCCGAGGCCGTGGCTCTCGCGGAGCAGTACGCGGCGATGTTCGACCGCGTCGAGGTGGAGATCCGCGAGATCCACGAGTTCGAGTGACACCTGGCTCGTCCCGAGAGGTCGCTGGAAGAGCGGCGAACCGGGACAAGCCACTTACGCCGGGAGGTCGAACTGGTAGCCCTGGGCCGCCAGCCACGGCAGCGCCGACCTCAGGGCGGCGACGGTTTGCGAACGGTCGCCGCCCGCGTCGTGCAACAGCACCACGTCGTGGTCGCCCGCCCGCTTGATCGCGGTGAGGATGGCGTCGGTGCCGGGCTTGGTCCAGTCCAGCGTGTCGATGGACCAGGCCAGGCACTGCATGCCGAGGCTCGCGGCGATCCGCTGCACCGAGTCGGGCTCGGCGGCCTTGCCGAACGCGCCCGCTGGGGCGCGGAAGTACGGCACGCTGGCGTCCGGTGCCGCGGCCAGGATCGCCTGCAGGCCACCCTCGATCTCCTTGTGCCGCACCGAAGCGTCCCGGTTCGGCAGGTGCTCGTCGTGCGTCATCGAGTGGTCGCACAGGGCGTGCCCACCGGCGACGATCTTGCGGACCAGTGCCGGGTAGGCCTTGGCGTTCCTGCCGACGAGACAGAACGTGGCCTTGACGTGGTACTGCGCCAGCAGATCGAGCACCTGGGGAGTCCAGGTGGGGTCCGGGCCGTCGTCGAAGCTCAGGGCGATGTGCTTGCCCGGCGCGGGAGTCGTGTGCCCAATCACCTCGGCGTGGGTGGCAGGCGCGGTCTTCGGCGTGGTCGTCGGCGAGGAACGCACCGGGGTCGCGTCGTCCTGCGGTGGCGGCGGAACGGTCACCGTCACGGTGGCGGGACCGACGGGCACCCCCGTGGTCTGGACCGCGCCACACGCGGAGAGCAGACCGACCGACACGAGCAGAGCAGCGATCTTCGTACGCATTCCCCGAACCTCCCCTGTGAACTCCTGCACCCTGGGAGACGCCTTGCGTGGCAAGGGGTTCGCCGGTTCGGGGAAATCTTGTTACAAAGCAACCCGCCAGGCGGTCATGCGTCCATAGGACAGTTTCAGACCACGATCAGGGCCTCGGACAAGGGCTTGCGATCGAGGAGGGGAACCTCGCAGTCGTCCGCCGGATAGCCGACGGGGAACAGAATGTACGGCCGTTCGCTCGACGGGCGGCCGAACAGCTTGGCCAGGAACGACATCGGGTTGGGGGTGTGGGTGAGCGTGGCCAGGCCCATGGTGTGCAGGGCGGCGATGAAGAACCCGCAGGCGATCCCGATGCTCTCGGACACGTAGTAGTTCTTGCGCAGCGACCCATCCGGCTGCGGGGTGCTCTTCTGCGCGAAGGCCACCACGAGCCAGGGCGCGGTCTCCAGGAACTCCTTGTGCTCATCGGTTTCCAGCCGCGCGAGGGCCGCATGCCAGTCGGGTGCGCTGCGGTCGCGGTAGAACCGGCGCTCCTCGGCCTCGGCGGCCTCGCGGATCCGGCGCTTGAGCGTGGGATCCTGGGTGGCGACGAACGTCCACGGCTGATGGTGGGCCCCGCTGGGCGCGGTGTTGGCGACCCGCACGGCGGTCTCGATCGCCGCCAGCGGCACGGGATCCGGCGAGAACCAGCGCACCGACCGGCGCGCGGACATGTGCCGGTAAATGTCATTGCCCCGGCTCAAGCCATCGGGCAACCGCGGCGGTGTGTACGGGACGAACGGGTGCGTGTGAGTGCGTAGCGGCATGTCCCGACCCTGACACGGGTCGCGCTCATCGGTCCAGCTCGGAAAACTCGGCAATCCCATAAACTGACCTCATGAGTCTCCCGCCCGTCTCACTGCGGCAGCTCGAGTACCTGGTGGCCGTCGCGGACACCGGCGGGATGACCGCGGCCGCAGCTCAGTGCCATGTTTCGCAGTCGGCGATCTCGCTGGCGGTGGCGGATCTGGAGCGTCTGCTGGACGTCCGGCTGGTGATCCGGGGACCCCGCCGCGGCACCTCGCTGACCGACGCGGGACGACAGGTGGTGGCCGAAGCTCGCCACGTCCTCGGCGCGGTGGCCGACCTGAGCACCGGCGCCCAACGGCTCGGCCGCGACCTCGCGGGCAGGCTCCGGATCGGCTGCTACAGCCCGATCGCCCCGCTGCACCTGCCGCCCGCGATGGCCGGGTTCCGCGCCGGGCACCCCGAGGTGGAGATCGAGTTCATCGAGGGCACCCTGCCCGACCTGCAGGCGCGGCTGCTGGACGGCACCTGCGAGCTTGCCTTCCTGTACCAGCAGGACATCGTGCCGGGTATCGACACGACCATCCTGTACGACCAGCAACCGAGCGTCCTGCTCTCCGCGAAGCACCGCCTGGCCAAGCGAAAAGCCGTCTCCCTCAAGGACCTCGCCGGGGAACCGTTGATCCTGCTGGATGTCCCACCCAGCGCCCACTACTTCCAGGCGGTGTTCGACGCCGTAGGCCAGCCCATGCACGTTGCCCACCGCGCCAGCAGTTTCGACCTGGCTCGCGCGATGGTCGCCCGCGGTCTCGGCTATTCCCTTGCTGTGCAACGACCTCAAGCGAACGTCTCGCTGGAAGGCCTGCCGCTCAAGTCAATCCCACTCCGCGACACCGTACCCACCACGCCGGTCGTCCTCGGCTGGGCCGCGGGTGGTCGCCTGACCAGAAGGGCCGAGGTCTTCCTGCGCTTCTGCGGCACGCTCTTTCCGTTACCGTGAAGCGCGGACGGCGCCTGGATCCCCGCCGGATCCAGGCGCCGTCCGGTGATCGGCGGTCTAGGGCGTGACTGGGACGTTCGTCAGGCCCTTCTTCGCCTTGGTGACGGTGTTCGATGCGTACACCACGTTGGGCTTGTTCTTGCACTGCGACACGGTGGTGATGTTGATGGCGTATTGGCCGACCCCGCCGAGGTCGGACTTGTTGTTACGCCACTTGGTGCCACAACCGCTGGGGAACGAGGGGCTGGTGCTGATGTTGTGCGTCTCGTACCCGTTGGCCAGGGTGCCCGGTTTGCTGAACGTGCCGGTGTTGTCCTCGATGGTGTAGTCGGTTCCCTTGACGTCCACCCAGGAGTCGGCCGAGTGCTCGCCGGTGATCCCCTTGCCGTTGAACGTGTTGCCGCGGACGACCCCGTTGAGGGTGCCCTCCTTGATGTCCAGGGACTCGGCGGTCACGTTCGGGCCGATGGTGTTGCCCAGCACCTGGACCCGGTCGGACTTGTCCACCCCGCCGGAGTTGCCGTGGCAGCCCCAGTTGGAGACCGCGGATCCGATGTAGACACCTTCGCCGTAGCCCTTCTGCACCAGGCCGGTGTCGGTGACCTTCGAGTCGCGGATGATGCTGTCCGCCGAGGACTTCCGGAAGTGCACGCCCTCCTCGTCGACGTGGTGCACGTACACCCCGTCGATCACCGTGTGCTGCGAGTTGTCCGCGACAATGCCCTTTTTGGACTCCGCGACGGTGAACCCGGTGAGGTTCCAGTAGGGCGCGTTGTACAGCCAGAGACCGTAACCGGAGTCGAAGCCGGACGTGGGCGCTGGGCAGTCCGGAGGGTCACCGGCCGGTCCGTCGTTGATCAGGACCGCGTTCGCGGGCCCGGTCAACGTGATCGGTTTGGCCGACGTGCCGGCCTTCTGCGCCACGAAGGAACCGTGGTACGTACCGGCCGCCAGCTTGATCGTCTGGCCGGGGGCCGCCTTGGCCAGCGCGGCCCGCAGCTGGGCGGCGGTGCTGACGTTGACGGTGTCCGCCGGAGCCGCGGCCGTGGCCGGCAGCGCAGCGAGCATCAGCGTCAGCACACCGGAAACGATGAGCGCTTGGCGTTTCATCACTTGCTCGCCACGGACTTCAGGAACAGCGACTTCCCGTTGTCGGTCCGGGTGTCCAGGACACCGTGCCCGCCGGAGTAGTTCTGCTGCTCGTTGTGCGCCCAGTCGGCGATCGGCGTGCCGCCGACGTCGAGGTGGTGGAACGCGCCGGTGGCGTCGACGCCGAACTGGTAGATCTTCTTGTGGTCGGCGTAGTAGTCGGCGTACGGGCCACCCTGCACCAGCTGCTTGGACATGGTGTTGTTGAAGAACACGTTGTCCGGGCCGGACGAACCGGACCACTTCACGGCCTTCTTGCCCGCGGCCCACCAGATCGGGAACCAGTTCGAGTCGTCGGGGCCGCCGCCGCCCTCCTCACCGCAGTTGGACGTGCAGTTGGCCGAGCGGTGCTCCCACGGAACCTTGGAGGTGTTGAGCTCGAAGAGGTTGTTGCGCTCCCAGCCGCCGTGCAGGTTCATGTCCGAGTCGAAGTCGTTGCCGATGGCCACGTTGCCCGAAGCCGACCACTGGAACGTGAAGTGCCGCAGGTTGCGGGTGGTGTTGCCGGCGTACAGCGAGTCCCACACGCGCGAGCCACGGAAGTACCCGTTGCCGCCCTTGCCCTTGTTCCAGGAACCGTCCAGGTAGTTGTTGACGATCTGCAGGTTCTTGGCCTCCTCGGTGACGATCGGGTGCGACCCGGTCATCTCCGCCTTCACGCCGCGCACCCAGTCGTTGACCGCCCACTTGAACACGATCCCGTGCATCTCTGCGGCCGGGTCCATGTTGCCGTAGTTGTGGATCGCCTTGTTCTTGTCCAGGTTCGGCATGTCCTGGGTGAAACCGAAGTTCTCGAAGCCCACACCGACAACGGGGTCGACCAGCGGCGCGGCCTTGGAGTCGTACACCGCGCCGTCGATGGCGGGCGAACCGTCCGAAGTGGAGTTCACCGGGACGTCGTACTCCAGCGGCTTGTCCAGCGTCAGCGTGCGCTTGGCGGTGTCCACCGACACGATGGTGAAGATCTGCTGGCGCATGTGCATGTTCAGCATCGGCCACTCGGTGCCGGTCGCCTGCTGCTGCTGGTAGAACTTCTGCGAGTTGGCCGCGCGGATGTTCACGTAGCCGCCCGGTTTGAGCGCGGTGAGCGTGCCGCTGGCCAGGTAGACCACCTTGTCACCGGTGCGGGCGGCGAAGCCCTTGTCACCCGGCTTGGCGGCCAGCTTGACGCCGGACTTCCAGTGCACGTTCACGGTGCCCTCGAAGATGTCCTTGCGGTTGGCCGGCGCGGACTTGTAGTCGCTGGCGTAGCTGGAGTGCACCTCACGGGACTGCACCCGGAACAGACCGCGGCCGGGCCACAGCCAGCCGCCTTTGCCCTGCCCGTAAGGCATTCCGTCCTCGTCCCAGTCCGAGCCGTCCGGGGTGATGGCGTCGTACAGGGTGTTCTTGTCCGGCCGGTACACGATCTTGGTCGCGTCTATGCCCTGGCCGCGGATGATCAGGTAGTCGGCGTCGGTCTTCAGCTCGTGGGTCACGATCAGCTGGCCCGCGGGCAGTTCGATCAGGCTGAGCTTGGTGTAGCTGGCCGACGGGGAGCAGCCTGACCGGATGTCGTCGATGGCCTTCTGCAGACCGGCGGTGTCGTCGGTGGTGTCGTTCGGCGTCACCTTGTACTGGCCGGCCAGTTCCGCTGGGGTGATCTGGCACTTGGCCGCGGGGTTGATGTCGCCGTTGCCGGGCAGGGGCATGCCGCCCCGGTAACCGGCCTTCGACCAGTCGTAGACGCCGTTGATGGGTGCGCGGCGGTTGCCGGCGGAAAGGTCCAGGTTGGTCAGTGCGGCGCTGGCCGGGGCGGCCTGGGCGGCCTGGATCCCTTGGGACATACCGGCACCGACCAGGATCGCGGCAGCGCCGAGGACCAGTGCCTTGGACACCGCGGACACACGTGTGGACATGGGGAAACCTCCAAAGCAGGGCGGCGGTATGGGGGTCTCGGAGAGCGGGGGAAGTCCCGCCGCCGGGCGAACGGCGGGACCTGCCGCTACGGTGCGATGAACTTGCCGGACAGGATCAACAGCACCTGCAGGGTGATGCCGGTCCCGTAGTAGTCCGTCTTGTCCGGGCTGAACTTGTCGATCTGGTTGAACAGCTTGTCCAGCCAGGCCTGGCTGCCCGGGTCGGTCATCGCCGCGACCGCGAAGGGCGCGGTGAAGCAGGGGTGTTCGCCCGACTCGGTCTTCTTGCCTGCCAAGGTGTACCCGGAGCTGATCTTGGCCGGGTCGCCCCCGGTCGCGCTCTGGATCCAGGTGTTCATCTTGCGCACCTGGGCCAGCGCCGCACTGCCCTGGATCGTGATCGCGTCGGCACCGAGCCGCCAAGGGTCACGGCAGGCGTTCCAGCTGTAGGCGCCGTCGTACTGGCCCTCGAGGAAGTTGGCCGGCGCCGGCTTGGGGGTGCTGTTGGTGTTCACGACGAAGTCCGGCAGCAGGCCGGTGTTCGGCGCGTTCTTCGACTGCAGGTTGCTCACGGCCTGTTCGTGCTTGGTCCGGATCTGGCCCCACGTGGAGTCCCCGGTGGCCTTCTCGAACGCCCGGAAGTGCCCCGGCATCCAGTCGGACGAGCGCGAGCTGTTCTTGTACTCCGCGTCGTTGCCCCAGTCGCCCAGCAGCATGAACTTGGTGCTGGAGCTGACTTCGCTCTTCTTGATGGCGTTGATGATCCGGACGGCCTCGGCCTTGTAGTTGACCGAACCCGAGGAACCCCAGACCTTGTCGGCGATCAGCAGACCGTAGGCGATCTCCAGGTCGCCATCGGTCGCCGAGTCGCTTCCGTTGACACTCTTGCAGTTCGCGTTCTGTTCCGCGGCGTGCAGGTCCTTGTTGTTCACCGAAGGGTGGGCTTTGACGAACTTCAGGATCCCGTCGAAGATCGCCTTCGCCTGGCTGTCCTTGTCGGCCATCATCGCGGCGATGGTCATCCCGTAGCCCTCGCCCTCGGCCACATAAGCGTGGTCGGCGTCCTTGGACAGCACGGCATACGTGCCCGAGCCACACTTGGTCGACAGGAAGTTGGCCTTCCAGAAGTTCCAGTACTTCATCACCGCGGCGTCTTGGGTTGCCTGGGACACCGATGGTCTGATCGTTCCGGGGACGTAGCCGGCCGCCGTGACTTGCAGGGCGACCTGCGCGGTGGCCGGGGCGGCTGTGCCGAGACCGGCGATCAACCCGGTCACGACAGCCAGGATTCGCAGGGGTTTACGCATGCTCTCCCTCGCTCGTCGATGACAACTCTCGGTGGCGGCGAGTGTGGAGAGCGTGACACGCGAGCCGAAACCTGGTCAATACTGTTAGGAAAGTTTCCTAACTAAACCGAGGAAGATGTGGTCTTTGTGTTCACGCTGCTGAACCCCTCGGTTCGGTAACGGGGTCTTGGGTTGAACGCCGGGCGTGCTTGGCCGCTTTTGGTACGTCCATACTGGACAGTCGCTGGATCTTCTTGTGTTCCATCGTGTTTCATGGACAAATCCGGCAGGACGGTCATGGGTGTTACCGTGGCGGTGTGGGTACTGATGAGGGGTCGATCGGGGTGGTCGCCGCTTTGGTGCGGGCGTCCTTCTTGGTCAATGCCATGTACACGGAGTCGGCGCGGGAATATGGCCTGACTCCGCAGCAGGGGCAGTTGTTGTGCGTATTGATGGCGCAGCCGTATGGCATGGGGGAGCTGAGCTCGATGCTGGGGCTGGCCAAGTCGAGCCTCTCGGGTCTGGTGGATCGCTGTGAACGCAATGGTCTTGTCCGGCGGGAGACCTCGGCGCAGGACACCCGGGCGGTCAAGGTCGCGTTGACCCCGGAGGGGGACCGCTTGGCGGGGGAGTTCTACGCGGAGACGTGCCGGCGGGTCGACATGTTGCCCGCGGGGTTGTCCGCTGCGGAGCGGGATGCGTTGGCTGTCTTGCTGGGGCGGGTCGTCGCGGACAACAAGGTGCCGGTGGTGTTCCTGGAGACGAGTTGAAGTTCGTAGTGCGAACTATTATAGTTCGTAGTACGAACTAGCTCCCTGGGGGAAATCTTGGACGTCATCTTCGGTTTTGGCGCGCCCAACGAGGCCGAGGCGAGCCCGTCGCTGTTGAGCCTTGTGCAGCAAGCGGACCGCGACGGGCTGGACCTGTTCTCGTTGTCGGATCACCCGTATCTCGGCGCGCACCTCGATGCCTACTCGGCCATCGGGTTCCTGCTTGGCCGGACCTCACACATCGCCGGTCTCGCCAACGTCACCAACCTCCCGACTCGGCCGGCGCCGATGCTCGCCCGGGCCGTGACCTCCTTGTCGGCGTTGTCCGGCGGGCGGATCGTGCTCGGGATGGGCGCGGGTGGGCGGTTGAACCGGATCGCCGACATGGGCGCACCTTCGTTGTCCCCGGGTGACGCGGTCGACGCGTTCGAGGAGGCGATTGTGCTGGTCCGCAAGCTGTCCGGCGGCGGACCGGCGATCACCCACGAAGGCCGCCACTATCGCGTACACAACATCGAGCCGGCCGCGGTGCCCGCCCCACAGATCTGGACGGGTTCCAACGGGCCCAAGTCGTTGGCCGCCACCGGTCGCGTCGCCGACGGCTGGATCCCCGGCCACGCCGCGGACTGGCTGAGCCCCCGCTACCGCGAGTCGCGCCCGATCATCGACGAGGCCGCGGCATCCGCGGGCCGCGACCCCAGCGCCATCCGCACCATCTTCAACTTCCCAGGCCGCATAACCGAACGGGACCTCCCCGCCACCCGCGACGACACCGGCCGCTGGATCGGCGGCTCCCCAGCCCAATGGATCGACGAACTCACCACCGCGATCCTCACCCACAACGCCGCCGGCTTCATCCTGTTCTCCCCGCAAGGCGGCCCACCCGACCCCACCACCCTCGCCCACTGGTCCCAGCACATCGCCCCCGCCCTCCGCGAGACCATCACCAAAGAACGCGGCTAATCAAGAACGAACTTCGGCTCGGCCCGGGCACCTATCACCCCAATCTCCACCCACCGTCCACCCGGGTCATGTAGTCGATGTTGCCCAAGTCGACCTCCCCAGTCGCCGGTGCCGACGATCCAGTGAGGCTGGGCAGGGTAGGGGCCGCGAGCAGGGCGATCAGGGGCAGCACGCAGGCCGGGATGGGCCCGCGCGGGGAGTCGAAGGTCGGCACCGCCAAAGCGGGGACGACCAGGACAAATGCCGGCTTCACGGTCCCAGCCTGCCGGGTCAAAACGGATTTTTCGCCCCCGAGGTTGAGGAGGAGGCGTTCAACTCCGGCTCACGGTTCTTCGTGCCGGTGGCCGTGATCTTCGTGGATTGCCTCGTTCTCTACCCGGTCCGCAGTTGTTGGTGGGTGTTGATCTTTACGCTGCCGCTCATGAGGACTGCTCATGAGCCTGGTGGCTGGGTTGTATTCCGGTATGACTTGGAGCGTCCGCAGGGGACGGTGGACGATCCGCTGTTGGTGGCCCACCCGGGGTTGTTGGCCGGGTTGGCGGGGCGGGGGCGTCGGCATGGTCAGCCGTTCCTGATCGGTCCTGGTGGGCGTCCGGATGGGCGGGTGAACGCGTTCTTCGCGTCGCCGCGGATGTTGAGCCGCTCGCCGTTGACGTGGAAGAAGTACGCGCAGTCGCTGGGGATGTGGCTGAACTTCCTGTTGGCGCTGGGCCGTCGCTGGGACGAGGCGACTGAGGACGACGCGGAGTACTTCAAGGAGTGGCGGCTGTCGGAGCAGAGCAACCCGCGGCTGGTTGAGGCGAGCACGTTCGCGGCGAACCTGGCTGGGTTGCGGAAGTTCTATCGGTGGGCGGCGCGCCGCTACGGGGTGGCCGACCCGGTCGCCGCCATGGACGACTTCGACTTGAAGCCGCGTGGTGTCCGCGGGCAGGACGCGAAGTGGCTGGACCCGGCTGGGTATCGCCGGTGGCGTGACCTCGGCGTGCGCGGTCTGGGCCTGGGAAACACCCCGACCTCCGCGACCACTTCCAACAACTCGCGCACCACGCCCGCCGCACGGCGGCCGAGTTCCGGGACAACCACGACCCATACACCCAGCTGCAACGCGACCACGACACGCTCAAGAAACACTGCGCGGGCCTCGAACAGCTCATCCGCACCTACGCCCACGTCATCCACGAACTCTCCCTCGAGAACCAGACCCTCCGCGACCAGCACGCCGCAAGGCACGCCTCCGTCACACCATTCAGAACGTCTCATAAGGCTGAGGAATGATCCAAGATCAGCAAACGCAACCACGGTTGTCTGGCATACGTCCGACTGACACATTTCGGCCGCAAGGCCTACCAGCGCTCCGGCGCGCTGAGCTCGGTCGAGGCCCAGATCACCAAGCCGGATCAGCTCACCAGCGCGACGAGCTTCGACACCAGCTCCGATGGCAGGGGGCGTGCGGCGTTCTCCGCGCGGAGTCGCTCGCACGCCGCTCTGATCTCCTTGTCCTCCAACAGCTTCGTGAGATGCGAAGCGTCCACAGTGGTGTCTTCGGGCCACAGGCCGATACCAGCGTCGCGGACGAGTGTCGCGTTGTCGAACTGGTCGGCGCTGTGCGGAAGCAGCAACTGCGGCACTCCGGCGGCCAGCGAGGTGAAGGTGCTGCCGGAGCCGCCGTGGTGCACGATCGCGTCGCAGTGCTCCAACAGGGCGTTCAACGGGATCCACTCGACGAGGCGCACGTTCTCCGGCAGCTCGCCCAGTTCCGCGACGTCGGAGTCGCCGAGCGCGAAGATGAATTCCGCGTCGATCTCCTTGGCCGCCTCGACGATCTGGCCCAGCGCGCCGACGGACATCAGGCCGACCGCGGTGCCGAGGGTGACGCACACCCTCGGCCGTTCCCGCTTGGCGAGCAGCCACCCCGGCAGCACCCCGCCCGCATTGTACGCGACGTAGCGCATCGGCCACCCGATCTGCGGGGTGCCGAGCCCCTCGGTGGCGATGTCGATGATCGCGTCGGCCTCGGTCGGCCGCGTCACGCCATGCCGGTCGTAGGCGTCGGTGTACTTCGCGTACAGCGCGAGCTCGTCGGTCCCGCGCGCCGAGCCGAAGTTGTGCTGCACGGCGGGAATTCCGAGCTTCGCGGCGATGAACGGGCCCGCGGAGTCCATCTGCTCGAAGACCACCAGGTCCGGCCGCCAACCCTGGGCGGCGGCGAGCATCCCCTCGGTGAGCCGGTCGCCGAGCGCGGCGAACACCCGCGCGACGAGCTCCATCGCCCGCCGCGGGTCCTCCACGGACAGCTCGCGGAGCGAGGCGAAGTCCCCGAACCGCTCGTTCTCACGCATTGTAGTCTCGAAGAACTTCATCACGTCCAGCCCCGGCGCGGCCTCCACCGCGGGCAGCCCAGCTTGCGCGGCGCGCTCGACGACGTCGCCGGTGCTGGCGACCAGCACGTCGTGACCCCCGGTCCGCAGCGCCCAGGCGAGCGGGATCATCGGAAACAGGTGGCCAAGCCCCGGCGACGACGTGAAAAGAACTCGCACGACTTCCTCCCTAAAAGTCTGTTGGCGAATGGTGTGGGTTGGTCGTGAGCGTGTCAAGTACCGGGTTTGGTGGAGACCGGGTTAGTTGGTTTCCAGGGTTGCGGTGACCGGCTGGGTCATCGCGTGTAGTGCTTCGTACGGCCACCCTGGCGGTTGGCGAGCAGCTCACGGACACCATCGTCGTGAAGGCCGCCATCATCGCGCTGGTGACGATGGCGCTACACGAGACGGCCGCATCGATCCGTGATCGGCGCGCCGCCAGCAACCCCTACACGGTCACACGCGATGCGCTTGCTGACCTCATTGCCGAACTCGCGCACCTCACGAGCACCTCTAACACCAAGCCGGCTTACCCCCACCAGATCCCAGTCAGCCAGATCCGAATACTGGCAAAAACGTATAAGGTCCAGAAAGCCCTCATGAATATCCGATGGAAAGACGAAGCCACCTGCTGGAACATTCTCGGCGAACTCGCCGTATACCTGAACAATTCGCCAAGGATCGACGAGGACGAACTCAAAACACTGCTCTATAAACTGCGCGCAACAACGATCCCGGCTTCCCGCGACTAACCATCAATTAGTTCACCCAACGCGCCGAAGAAGTAACGACGGGCTGAGCGCGAACATTCGGTCACTGCGGTCTTCTCTCCGAAGCAACTCGGCTGGTGTGAGTGCTGGAAGCCGTGCGATACCTCGACGCGGTGAACCGGGCGGTGTCAACAACAGGTCCAAACCGGCGAGAGAATGATGGCGTGGTTCGTGACCGGCCGGACACTGCGCCCGGTCGAGGCGATCCGCCGCGAGCTGGCCGAAGTGAGCGAGAACAACCTCAATCGACGATCCCGCCATCCCGTGACGAGATCGCCAAACTCGCGCGTACCACCAACGAAACCCTTGACCGCCTGGAGGAGTTCCACATCCGCCAGTAGCAGTTCGTCGCCGACGCCAGCCACGAGCTCCGCAGCCCGCTCACGAACCTCCGTGTCGGCTTGGAAGTCGCTCTGGCACATGCCGATCGCGCGGACTGGCCCCGGATCGCCGGGCAGTCGTTGGAGGACATCGAACGTCTGCAGAACCTCACTACGGATCTGTTGCTGCTGGCCGTGAACGACAGTGGCGCCCCATCCCGTTCGGCCCCGTTGACCTCGCCGCCTTGGTTCGTTCAGCAGCACGGCCAATGGTGGAGTACGAGGTTCCCGCGCATGCTTTCGTTCACGGCAACCCCGGTCAACTCGAACGCCTGCTGCGCAACCTCATCGACAACGCCACCCGCCACGCCGCAACCAAAGTCACCGCGACCATCCGCGTCGACTCCCATGTAATCCTGGAAGTCCTCGACGACGGCCCCGGCATTCCCGTCGCCGACGTGAGCGCGTGTTCGAACGCTTCACCCGCCACCACGCCACCCTCACTCTCGAAGACACCCCACCGGCGCGCTGTTCGTCGCCCGCTTCCCGCCGCTGCGGGTGTGGTAGAACCGGGGTACTGGGCGAGACTGGGGAGTGGTGCATGTTTCTTGTGACGGGTGCGACCGGCAACGTGGGGTCGGAGCTGGTCAAGGCATTGGTAGCGGCCGAGGCGCCGGTGCGGGTACTGGCGCGGCGGGCGGATGTGGTGGTGCCGGACGGTGTTGAGGTGGCGGTCGGGGATCTGAACTCGGCGGAAAGTCTGGGCGACGCGTTGGCAGGCGTGCGGGGAATGTTCCTGATGCCCGGTTATGGCGGGATGGAAGGGATGTTGGCGCAGGCGCGGGAATCGGGCGTGCAGCGCGTTGCGTTGTTATCGGGTGGGTCGGCGGCGTTGGAGGACATGAGCAACGCGGTGTCGCGGTACATGACGTTGTCCGAGCGGGCGGTCCGCGATGCGGGGATGGAATGGACCTTCCTGCGGCCGCGGGCGTTCATGTCCAACGTGTTGCGGTGGATGCCACAGTTGGAGGCGGGCGACACCGTGCGGGCGCCGTTCCCTGATGTGCGCCTGGCGTGTGTTGACCCGCGGGACATCGCGGCCGTTGCCATGCACGCGTTGACCGAAGAGGGGCACGACGGCCGGATCTACGACCTGACCGGCCCGGAGTCCCTGTTGCCCGCTGAGCAACTCGCCGTCGTGAGCCGCGTTCTCAAGCGGGACCTGAAGTTCGTGGGGATGACCAACGAGGAAGCCCGCGCCGACATGGAAGCGAACATGCCGGTCGAGTACGTCGACGCGTTCTTCAACTTCTACGTCGACGGCGCCTTGGACGAGTCCGAGGTCCACCCGGACGTCGAGAAGGTCACCGGCCGCCCAGCGGGCACCTTCGACCAGTGGGCCAGGCGCACCTTCACGCCGGCGTGATGTTCAGGTTGCGGCTGAACAGGTTGGTGGGGTCGTAGACCGTCTTGATGTCCCGCAGACGCTGGTAGTCGGCGGCGGTGTAGGCGGTCTCGACGGCGTCAGGGTCATGCAGGAAGTTCAGGAACGAGCCGCCGGTCGCGTACGGCCACAGCCGCTCCGGCTCGGGACCGTCGACGGTGATGGAGAACGGGACGGTGCGGTGGCCGGCGGGGCTGGTGCCGCGGGCGATCGCGCCGCCCCAGTACCGGACCTCGACGGCGTTGCTCTCGCGGGCAACGTCCAGCACGACGGACGAGTCGGGCAGCGCTGCGAACAGGTCGAAGTTGCGCGGCGCCGTGCCGGGCACGCTGGCCCGCGCGTACGGAACCGAAGCGAAGGTGTCCTCAACCGGCGTGTCGATCCACAGTGGACGGAGAGCCCGCTGGGCAGCGTCGGCGTCACCGGCGTACATCGCCCGCACGGCAACGGTCGAACCAACCAGAGCGATGGTGCACGTCAACTCCGACGGCATGACCGGCGCGTAGTCCCGGTACCGCTCCAGCAGCTCTGCGGCGTGCGAGATCGGGAACAGCGCCTGACCCGCGTACACCGACGCCACGGGGTGCAGGCGGATCTCCAGCGACGTAGTCACGCCGAAGTTGCCGCCACCTCCGCGCACCGCCCAGAACAGCTCCGGGTTGCGGTCCGGCGTCGCGGTGACCGGCACGCCATCGGCGGTGATCACGCTGACCTTCAGCAGGTTGTCCGCGCCGAGCCCGTACTTGCGGGACAGCGGTCCCAGCCCGCCACCCATCGTGAACCCGGCCACCCCGACCGTCGGCGAAGACCCGGTCACCGGCGCCAACCCGAACGGCGCGGCAGCCGCGACCACATCGGCCCACACCGCACCGGCGCCGACCTTGGCGATCCGCCGGTCCGGGTCCACCAGCACACCCGTCATCCGTGACGTCTTCAGCAGCACCCCGCCGTCCGACGCGACGTGAGTACCGTGCCCGGTCGCCTGCACGGCCAGCGCCAGCCCGCGCGCTCGAGCCCACGTCACGGCAGCCGCCACGTCCGCGGGGCGGCTGGCCGAGACGACGACCTCCGGCCGCGCGTCGAACGCCGGGTTCAGCGAGGCCCGCTCCCGGTCGTACCCGGGGTCACCCGGCCGGAGCACCTCCCCGCGCAGCTCGGAGCCGGTCCACGAACGCTGGGTGGCGAGGTGCTGGGTCATCGGACTGCCTTCCGCTAGGAGCTGCTTCACCCCTGCGTCGGACACACCGGACGCACATCGACAAAGTCGTCCAGGATTTTTCGCGTCAGGTGAGCTGGGCGAGCGCGCCCTCCTCGATCTGCGACCGGAGCCGGAACTTCTGGATCTTCCCGGACCCGGTGAGCGGCAGGTCAGCGGCCTGGAACCAGCGAGTGGGGGTCTTGTGCGGGGCCAGGTGGACGCGGCAGAAGTCGTGCAGCTCCTGTGCCGAAGGAGCCTGGTCGACGGGCACGACCACGGCGGCGACGATCTCGCCCCAGGTGGCGTCCGGCAGGCCGAGGACGGTGACGTCGCGGACACCCGGGTGGGTGAACAGCACCTGCTCGATCTCGGTGGCGTAGATGTTCTCGCCGCCACGGATGATCATGTCCTTGAGCCGGCCGGTGACCTTGAGATAGCCACGCTCGTCGAGAACGCCCAGGTCACCGGTATGCAGCCAGCCCTTGGCGTCGATCGTCTCGGCCGTGCGTTCGGGCATGTCGAAGTAGCCGAGCATGGCCGAGTAGCCGCGCGCACAGATCTCGCCGGTCTCACCGAACCCCACCGTCTCCTGCGTGACCGGGTCGAGAATGGCCAGCTCGAGCTGCGGAAGCGTCCGTCCGGCGGTGTTCGCCTTGTCGTCCGGCGAGTCGTCCGGAAGGGTCTGCGTGACCACCGGCGACAATTCGGTCTGCCCGTACACGGCGGTGAACTTCGCGCCGAACCGGTCCTCCACCCGGCGGACCAGCTCGGGCGGGATGGGACTGCCGCCGGACAGGATCCGCGACACCGACGACAGGTCGAACGAGTCGAACTCCGGATGCGCGAGCATCGCGATCAACATGGTCGGCACGCCACCCACAACGTCCGCGCGGTGTTCCTGCGCGGCGGTCAGCACGAGCGTCGGGTCGAACAACTGGACCAGGCCGAGCGCGGCGCGTTGATGCGCGCACCCAAGCACGCCCATCGCGCACCCGGCGGTGTGGAACAGCGGCATCGGCGAGACCTGAGTCCCGCCAACGGGAAGCCCGACCCGCTCGGCCATGAACTTGGCGTTGGTGACCAGGCCGCGGTGATGCAGCAACGCGCCCTTGGGGAACCCGGTCGTGCCGGAGGTGTAGTGGATCTGCGCCGGATCCCCAGGCTGAACGTCAGGCAGCGAACCAGGAGACGCGCGGAACGTGGCCCAGTCCTCGAACGAGAAAACCCGCAGCCCGGAGATTCCCGAGATCGCCTCCTGCGCGATCGCGGTCATGTCGCTGCCCCGGAACGCGGAAGCGTGGAACAGCCCCGAGGAACGCGATTGCTCCAGCACGTAACGCAGTTCGGTCGCGCGCAGGGCGGGGTTGGCCGTGACGATGACCAGCCCGGCCAACGCGGCGCCGTACTGCAGGATGATCCACTCGGGAATGTTGGGCGCCCACACCGTGATCCGGTCACCCGGCGCGAACTGGGTCAGCAGCCAGTGCGCGCACTGCTCGGACTCGTCGAGCAGCTGCTGGAACGTCCACTTGCGACTCGTGCTGTCCGCACCGGACAACGAGGGCGAGCCCGGTGGCACGATCTCGATGATCGCGGTCTGGTCCGGCGCGTCGGCGGCCGCCGCGCGCAACAGGTCTCCGGTCGTCAGCTCCAGCACGGATTCGCTGGTGTCGGCGGGCCAGTAGGCGCTCATGGTCACTCCTCGTCGAGCGTGGGGATGGGGCCGCCGCCGTCCGGGATCGGCCTGCCGGAGTCGCGCCACTTCACCGCGGCCGGGAACCCGTGCTGGGCGGCGAACTCCTGGAACCATCGGCCTTCGGGGGAGTGGCGGGTGATCCCGTCGAACAGGGTGGCCAGGATCTGGGTGCCGTGCAGGCCCATGTTGTCGTACGCCTGGTTGATCATCAGCTTCTGCATGACGAGCTGGTTGACCGGCACTCCGGCGATGCGGTCGGCGAGCTTCTCCACCGCACTGTCCAGGTCGGACGCCGGAACCGCCTCGACCACCAGACCCCAAGCCGCGGCGGTGGTCCCATCGATGGTGTCGCCAGTGAGCAGCATCCGTTTCGCCCGTTCGGCGCCGAGCCGGTAGACCCACATCGCGGTGGTTGGGCATCCCCACACCCGCGCGGGCATGTAGCCGATCCGCGCGTCCTCGGCCATCACGACGAGATCGCAGGACAACGCGATGTCGCTGCCTCCCGCGACCGCGTAGCCCTGGACCTTGGCGATGGTCGGCTTGAGCGAGCGCCACAGGCTGAAGAAGTCGTCGGTGTTGCGTTTCATGTGCTGGTAGTCGCGGATCGGGTCCCACACCGGCGGCTGCGTGAAGTCGCCCTCTTCGGCGTACTGCTTGAGGTCGTAGCCCGCGCTGAACGCCCGGCCCGCGCCCTGCAGCACGATCACGTGCACCTCAGGGTCCTCGTTGGCCCGGTCGACCTGCTCGTGCAGCCGGCGGGCCACCTCGGCGGTGATCGCGTTCAACCGGTCCGGCCGGTTCAGCGTCAGATAGGCCTTCCGGTCCCGCACCTCGTACGTGACGACATCACCCACGAACCGCTCCTTCCTACGGGGTTGCCAGCCAGTATGGCCGTCACCGCGGCAGCAGGGAGACCTGGTAGTGATCGATCTGCCAGCCGACAGGGGTAGATGCCCCGGCTTGGCTGCCCGTCGACGACGCGTATCAGCCGAGCAGATCGGCGACGCAGGCCAGGTAGAGCTTGAACGCGAACCGGGCGTCGCGAGTGTCCCGCCCGGTGAGGTCCTCGATCTTGGCCAGCCGGTAGACCAGGGTGTTGCGGTGGATCTGCAGGTCGGCGGCGGCGCGGACGAGGCTGAACCCGGACTCGCACCAGGCGATCAGGGTGGACGCGGCACCGGCCAGCCGGCCTGGTCCGAAAGGGAGCTGAGCAGCCCCCGAACGAACTGCGCACGAGTGTGTTCCGCGCTCGACGCGACCAACTCCTGCACGCGAACGTCGTCGATGTGCACGACACGGCCGATCCCGGGAAGCCGGGCGGCCATGCACAACGCGGTCGAAGCGTCCTGATAGGAATCGCGCAGCGAGGCCACGCTCGCCGCGACAGCGCCGATTCCGGCGACGCAGTCCGGTCCGAAGCCGAGCTGCAGGACCTTCTTTTCCTTGCCCAGCACGACGAACCGGCCCGCACCGGTGCTGCCGATGATGTCCTGCGGGTCGTCGTCGAACACCTTCCGCAGCGCCCGGATCATCCGCGCGGGGCTCGACGGACGCCTCCACCACGACGGCGACTCGCCCTACCAGCAAGTCGTAGCCGAGTTCCGAGGCGCGACGCAGCACCAGGGAGGACTCGGCGGTCTCCCGGTCGTAGTGGGCGATGTCCCGGTCGGCGGCTGTCCGCTCACCGCCAAGAAGGACACCGTCAACGCTGTGTCATGAACTGATGCTGCCTGCCCCCGTTCAATGGGCTCGGATAGTGGGTGAGAAAGGGTCGGCGACCTCGTTGAAGAAGATCGCCGGTCGTGCCGACGCCTTGTCCAGCGGCGACGTGCCCCGAACGCGGTCGCGTCCGGCCGGTCGATTCCCGGCCGTCAGCCCCGTCGGGCATCGCGTACCTGGCCGCGTGCGGCCGGTCGATACTCGACCCGACCACCCCATGGCCGTGGTGTACCTGGTTGCGTACGGACGGTCGATTCTCGGCCCGACCACCCCCGTCGGCCATTCTGTACCTGGTCGCGTCCGACCGGTCGGTACTCGGCCTGAGCAGCCCCGTGGGCCATCGTGTGCCAGATCGCGTGCGGTTTGCTCGGTCCGGCCAGCCCCGTGGGCCGTCGTGTATCTGGTCGCGTGCGGGCGGTCGGTGCTTGGGCTGGGCCAGCATCGCCGGGGGATTGCTGACCTGTCCGCAGCCCTTGTCGGACTGGTGCTATCCCGGCTCGGTTCGCAAGCAGCCAGCGACCGACCGGAAGCGTGCTCTTCGACGATCCCGGCTGCACCGGTGGCAGCAGCGAGACCATGGTCGACAGCTCAACGCGCCCTTCCCTGCGCCTTCCCGGCCCCATGGCGTACTCGGCGATAGTGGCCGCCGGTCGTCGGACGGCTGTGATCGACCGGCGAGTGGTATCGCCAGTCCCGAGGCGGTCGAGTCGGCCGCGCCCCGGTCTGGGCCCGAACCTTCACCTCCGGAGTAGACGCCCATGCTGGTCCCGGCGATCGCCTAGGGCACCGATTGTCAGCTCCTTGTCGTGGCCAGCACGGCTTCCATTCCTCGCCCTTGACCTTGCCCGCCTGGATCACCGAGTCGGAGAACGAGGTCAAGCCCTTACCCGCGTCCGCGGCTGTCGAGCGGGTGTCCCAAGTTCGGTGTGGTAGCCGAAGAGGTGGTCGAGGTTTGTGTTCACGCACTGCGGAATGTCTCGATGGGGTGACCCGCCCGGCTGCCCTCGGCCGCTCACTGCATAACACCAACGATTTCGCCGCCGACACTGACGATCTTGTCGCCGGCATTGACGAGCTCGTCGCGGACACCCGGACCGCGCTCGCCGCGATCGCTTGGCCACTGTCCACTTCGGACGTCGCCGTGAATGAGGCTCGCCGCCCGCCCAGGGGTATGGCGTGGTTGGTCGTGGTGAATGTGGGTTGCTGGAGGTTACGGGGTGGGGTGGTCACGTTCCTGGATGGTCCAGGTGTTTCCGTCAGGGTCGGTGAAGTCGAGGAAACTGGCGTAGTCGCGGTGGGTGGGGTCGGTTCCCGGAAGATAGTCGCCCTGCCAGGTGTCCGGGGACTTCTTGTGGCGGATGGGGGTGGTGGAGAGGCCGCGTGCGGTGAGTTCGCGGTGTGCGGCCTCGATGTCCGGGACGACCAGGTAGGTGGTGCAGGCCGAGCCGGGTTCGGCGTCGGTGAGACCGATGCCGAACTGAATCGAGCAGGCAGAGCCCGGTGGGGTGAGCTGAACAACGCGGAAGTCCTTGGTGGGGTGGTAATCGACGTCGAGCGTGAAGCCGGCCTGTGTGGTGTAGAACTCGAGCGCGCGGTCGACGTCGGTGACGGGCAGGGTGATGACCTCGATGCGGTAGTCCATCACGCACCGCCCCTGTGTCGAAGGGCGTTGATTGCCTTGTGCCACAGGGAAGGCGTGGGGCTGTAGCGTCGCGGGACGTAGATGGCGGGGATGGGGCCGAGGGCCGGGCTCACCGCCCCGATGGAGTCGGTTCGCTGCGAATTCATGACTGTCTCCAAGTCAGACAAGGGGTTCGCCGCCGTCGACGTTGAGCGAGACGCCGGTGAGGAAGGTACTGGTCAAGGCGAACACAGCGGCCTCGGCGATATCCGAGGGCTGTCCGATGCGTCGCGTGGGACTGGTGGCCTCGCGGGTGGCGAACAGTTCCGCCTTCTTCTGCTCGCCGAGAGCGTCGTATGCGCCGGTGTCGATGGTGCCCGGCGAGATGGCGTTGACCCGGATGGGCGCGACCTCGACTGCGAGCGTCCGGGTCACCACGTCGACGCCCCGTTGGTCGCCCCGACGGCGAGCATGCCGGCAGTGGGCTTGCGTGCGGACGACCCCGAGAAGAAGACGAACGAGCCGTCCCCGGGCATTCGCGGCGCGAAGTGCTTGGCCAGGAACATCGGGCCGACCACCTTGACGTTGAACGACATCAGCACGCTGTCGTGGTCGAGGTCGCCCACTGCGCCTCGCGCCCGCGCCGAAGCGGTGGACACGACGTGGTCGACCTGCCCCAGCCGCTCGGCCAGAGCCGCGATGCTGGCCTCGTCCGTGAGGTCGATCTCCTCGGCGGTGATGCCGGGATCGTCGTACGCCGCCGCGAGCGCCTCCTTGTCGCGCCCCGCCACGACAACGGTGCCGCCGGCCTCGCGGATGGACAGTGCGATCGCGTGGGCGATCCCGCTGCCCCGGCCGATGACCAGGACGGTGCGGTCCTTCAGCGATGCGGTCACGATGTCACTCCGTTCCGGCGCGGGCAGGCATCTCGCTGGGGTCCAGGCCTCGGTCGATGCCATGTGGGGTCACGGTCTGTCCCGGTTCCAGGGCGAGCTTGCGATCGTCGAGGTACACGTCGACGATGTCCGGTTCGAACGACACCAGCCCGGACACGCGCGCCACCTCGGGCCAGGCATCGAGGTACGACCAGGCGCCGCGCTTGCTGTCGCCGATGTCGTAGTAGGAGGCCAAGCCCTTGTACGGGCAGAAGGTCTGTCCGTCCACCGGCGCCAGCGCGGACTGGTCGACGTCGTCACGCGGGACGTACCAGCGGGGCGCGAACCCCGACTCGTACAGCACGACCGGCCGCCGCGTGTCGGCGACGATCCGATCCCCGTCCCGTACCACGAGATGCCGAGAGGTCTGCCGAATGTCGTTGCGGTGGTACAGATCCGCCGCGTGCCCGACGATGCGCTCATCCTCCTCGTAGAACGCATCCATTGCTCGCCAAGCGAACGCAACGCGATCCCGCAGGATGTCGGCGTACTCGGGCAGGTCCGTGTACTGCCACGCCGCCCGCGGCACCTGCTTGTCCCCGGACCGCGCGGTGAACCACTTGGTCCGGCCGAACTCGCGGTGGTTCGTCGCCTTGGCCTCGGGCACGAGCAACCCATCCCGGACGTCGGCGATGGGGAAATACGCGACCGGGTAGTGGTTCGGCTCGTGCAGCAGGACGACGTCCTCGCTGTCAGCCACCCACGCCCCGTCGAATCGCACCCGCATCCGCCGCCACAACGGCTCGGCGAACAGCACCCGGTCCGGTAACGGTTGCGCCGTCAGGAACTGCCCGACCGCGCGGGTCGACAGCGGTCCTTGTTGCCATGCCAGTCCCATTGCCCTCTCTCCTCTCGATCACTCGGCCGTCACGCGGGCCATGAAGTCACGGATCAGCGCGGCGACCTCGTCGCCGGCGCTCTCCAGCAGGAAGTGCCCGCCGTCGAGCAGGTGGATCTCGGCGTCCGGCACGTCCTGCGCGAACGCGCGGGCGCCGTCCGGGCCGAAGATCGGATCGCCCTTGCCCCAGACCGCCAGCACCGGCGGGCGGTGCTCCCGCAGGTACTCGTGCAGCGCCGGGTAGAGCGGCGGGTTGGTCGCGTAGTCACGGAATAACGTGACCTGGACGTCGTCGTTGCCGGGCCGGGACACCATCGCGAAATCGTGGGTCCAGGTATCCGGGCTGACCAGGGACTCGTCCGGGACACCGGTGAGGTACTGCCACTTGATCGCATCCAGGGTCAGCGCCTCGCGAACGCCTGCCTCGGTCTCAGGGGTGTGCTCGCCGTGGAACTCCCAGACGGGCTTCCAGAAGGAGTCGATGAACCCGGCGTCGTACCCGTTGCCGTTCTGCGTGATGATCGCGGTGATGGCCTTCGGGTCGGCCAGCGCCAGACGCCACCCGATCGGGGCACCGTAATCCTGGACGTACATCGCGTAGCGTGTGACACCGAGTTGCTTCAGCAGCCCGGCGGTCAGGCCGGCCAGCGCATCGAAGCTGTAGCCGAACTCATCGGCCGCGGGCGCGTCCGAGAACCCGAACCCGAGGTGGTCCGGCGCTATCACGTGATAGCGGCCGGCGAGTGCGGGGATCAGGTCCCTGAACATGAACGAGCTGGTCGGGAACCCGTGCAGCAGCACGATCACGGGCGCCTCGGCCGGGCCTGCCTCGCGGTAGAACAGCCGCCGGCCCTGCACGGTCGCGTAGCGGTGGTGTACGGTCGCCATGTCTAACTCCTTAAAGCTCGCTTACTGGTTAGACAGTCAACCGGACGATGCTGTAACCTGTCAAGGGCCGGTTTGGAGGTTAGGCGATGACGATGATCGAGACGGACGAGAAGCTGCTGCTCGACCTGCTGAACACCACGCCCGTGGTGAACGGGACGCAGCAGGACGAGCTCTCCGGTGTGGAGGAGGGCTTGCGGTGGCTCGCCGCGCACGGTCAGCCCGCGTCGGCGGACGAGTGGCGTGCGTTGCTCGACGTTCGCACCGTGCTGCAGGACATCGTGCGGGGGGAAGAGGAGCCGGCGGCGGCCGCACCTTTCGTCCTGGACGTCAGCTCGCGGGCGTTGTTCATGGACGGCGTGATCGTGTGGGAGCCCGAGCTGCCGGCCGGGCGCAGCGCCGCGGCCCGGGCCGTGCTCGCCTGGAACGAGCTGTCCCAGTCCAGCCCCGGGCGGTTGCGCGCGTGTGCGAACCCCGAGTGCCGGCTGTTCTTGATCGACCACAGCAAGCCCAACAGTGCGCGCTGGTGCTCGATGGCGGTCTGCGGCAACCGCATGAAGGCCCGGCGGCACTACCAACGCACCCGTCCGACCCAAGGAGACCGAGCGTGATGGCGCGCCTGCTGTCGTTGAACGTGGGAAAACCCAAGGACGTGCCCTGGCAGGGCCGGACCGTCCACACTGGGATCTTCAAGTCGCCGGTCGGCGGGCCGGTGATGGTGCGCAGGCTGAACATCGACGGGGACGGGCAGGGCGACCTGAACGGCCACGGCGGTGAGCAGCGTGCTGTGCTCGTCTACCAACGGCAGTCCTATGAGTACTGGCGGGACCAGCTGGGCCGGGACGACCTCGAATACGGCCAGTTCGGCGAGAACTTCACGGTGGACGGGCTGGCCGACGACGAGGTGCACATCGGCGACCGGTACCGGATCGGCGAGGCCGAGTTCGAGGTCACGCAGCCGCGGGTGACGTGCTTCCGGGTCGGGATGCGGCTGGGCGAGCCCGAGATGCCGTCGCTGCTGGTCGCGCACCACCGGCCGGGGTTCTATCTCCGCGTCATCACCGAAGGCCTGGTCGAGGCCGGGGACGAGATCGTCCGCACCCGGACCGGCCCGCACGAGATGAGCGTCGCGGACATCGACGCGTTGCTGTACCTGCCCGGCCGGTCGAGGGACGATCTTCGCAGGGCGGTCGACATCCCCGCGCTGAGCCCGGGATGGCAGGGTTCGTTCCGGGACCTGCTCGCGGAGACGTCGATAGAACCTTCGGGCTGGCAAGGGTTCCGTCCGTTGCGGGTCGCGCGGGTCGTGCCGGAGAGTGCCTCGGTGACATCGATCTACCTGTCCACTCCGGATGGTTCGGCATTGCCGCGACCCAAACCCGGTCAGTACCTGACGCTGCGGGTTCCGGCGGCTGATCCCGCGCCGGTGCGGAACTACTCGTTGTCCGCCGCGCCTGGGGAGACCGAGTACAGGATCAGCGTCAAACGTGAGTCCCATGGCGTTGTCAGCACGTACTTGCATACCCAGCTGGGGGTCGGCGTCGATGTGGAGGTCGCTGCTCCGCGTGGTGACTTCGTCCTGTCGCAGGAAGAGACGCCGGTTGTGCTGTTGTCCGCTGGGATCGGCGTGACGCCGGTGCTGGCGATGTTGCACGCGCTCGCGGACTCCGGCAGTACGCGGGAGGTCTGGTGGGTGCACACCGCCCGTTCCGTCGCTGAGCAGGCCTTCGCCCAGGAAGCCCGTGACGTGCTGAGGGACCTTCCACATGCCCGCGAACGCATCTTCTATACGTCGGACACCGGCCGCCTCACTCAGGAGTCCCTTGCCGCGCTGGGACTTCCCGTGGATGCGACGGCATACATGTGCGGACCAGACGGATTCATGGCCGATATGCGCGAGGCGCTCATCCACATCGGACTTTCGCCGGATCGCATCCACAGTGAACTGTTCGGGTCGTTGTCTCCGATCAACCCTGGACTCACCGATACGTCCCACACACCGCCGCATCCGCCCGCCGGTCCCGTCGGCACCGGTCCCACCATCACGTTCACCCGCAGCGGTCTGACCGTGCCCTGGAGCGATTCCTACAGCAACGTGCTCGAACTCGCCGAAGCCTGCGACGTTCCCACTCGCTGGTCCTGTCGCACGGGTGTGTGCCACACCTGCCAGACCCCGCTTCTGGCCGGCGCGGTCCGCTATACGCCGAACCCGCTGGAACCGCCATCCTTAGGCACAACACTCGTTTGCTGCTCCCAACCCATGAGTGATCTGGTCCTGGATCTGTGACAAGTGGGGTCGACCCATTTGACGGACAGGATGGTTAGGAGAGTGTGGTCGGCTACCTCGGTGCGGGCCTCGTATGCGGCGGGGCTGGGGTAGCGAGGCTGGAGTGTCGGCGGGTGTTGGACCAGCCTTAAGGTCCTTCACAGAATGGATCTTGGAATAGGTTGATCAACATCGGTTTGAGCTGGGTGTGCGTAAGGGTCAGCAGCCGCCGTGGATTGTGTCGGACGAGTTGTGGGCACGCATCCAGCTGCTGCTGCCGGTGGTACCGCGCCGGGCGGATCACCCGGGCCGTAGGCGGCTGGATGACCGCAAGGCCTTGTGCGGCGTCCTGTTCGTGCTCTACGCGGGCATCCGTGGGAGTTCCTGCCACAAGAGCTGGGCTTCGGCTCCGGAATGACCTGCTGGCGACGGTTGCGTGACTGGAACGAGGCCGGGGTCTGGCAACGCCTGCACGAGGGCTTGCTGGCCGACCTGCACGCCGCGGGCGGACTGGACTTGTCCAAGGGCGGTGGTCGCCGGGTCCCGCGTGCGGGCATTGAAGGGCGGCCCAAAACTGGACCGAGCCCGGTCGACCGTGCCCGCACCGGCTCGAAACACCATCTGATTACCGAGGCGCACGGCATCTCGCTGGCTGTCATCCTGACTGGCGGCAATCGCAACGACGGCACCCAGTTGCTGCCGTTGATTGAGGCGATCCCGCTGGTCCGTGGCCGACGCGGGCGTCCCCGGCGGCGGCCGGACAGGGTCTATGCCGATCGCGCCTACGACCACGACAAGTACCGCAGGATGGTCCGAGAGAAAGGCATCACGTCGTTGTTCGCTCGCCGCGGCGTCGAGCACGGCGACCAGATCCGGCCGCGGATGATCGGCGGTGGCCCAGCCGACCACCCGCTGGGAGTCCAAATCGATCACGGTGGCCAGATGCAGCCACCCTTCCCAGTAGGTATTTCACGGTCCTTTGACGGTTCCGGCCTGGCGCCACTGGGTGGGCGTTGTGCCGTGGGCCTTGGTGAAGGTGCGGGTGAAGTAACCGGGGTCGGCGAAACCCACCTCCCGGGCGATGTCGCCGATCGGCAGGCCGGTCGCGGCGAGCAGCCTGCGGGCCTGGACCATTCGCCGTTCGGTGATCCACTCCTGCACCGTGCGGCCGGTGCGCCGGCGCACCGTCGAGGTGAGGTGACCGGGGGAGATGTTCACCGCGGCGGCCACGTCACGCAGGGAAAGTGGCTCCGGGTAACGCTTTTCGATGACTTCGAAGACGTCGGCGAGCAGCGGTTCACTGTTCTCCCGCAGGTCGCCGACCACATCCGCGGCCAGCCGGGAGACGTCCACCAGCAGCAGCACCAGGTGCGCCAGCACGGCCTCGCGGTAGCCGTCGCGGCGCTGCGCGAGTTCGTTGTGCATCGCCCGCATCCGGGCGATCCACTCAGGACGGTCCGGTTCGGGCACGCGCAGCCGCAGCGCGCCGATCGCTCCGCCGCGCACGAACGGGAACAGCAGCGGATGCGTTCGCCAGGCCAGTTGCGCGCCGGGGACGTCCGGGCCGAGTGCGTCGGCCGTGAAGAACACGCCCCAGCCTTGGACCTCCGCCAGGTCGTCGGGGGCGATGTGGCCCATCATGTCGCCCGGCGCGACCACGAACAGGTCACCAGCCTCGATCGGCCACACCCGCCTGCCGGTGCGCAGCCGCCCGCCGCTGGCGTGGAAGTACGCAACACCCGGGAAGTCGTGCGCGTGCTCCTCGAACGAGCTCGTCGCGTTCCAGCCGTGCTTCTCCAGCTGCCAGGTCATCACCGGCAGCTCGCCGGGGGCCAGCTGCAGCGAGTAGGTCGCCGGCCGGTCCCGGCCCGGTGCCGTCCGTACGGTCCGCACCGTCAAATCATCCCACTCAAACCGCAGATCGGTACAGAACCCCAGCTCAAGGCCGGGACAGAATGGTCGCATGACCGAAAGAACGTCTCAGCCGATCACCGAGCGGGACTACATCCCGGGTATGGGCAAGCACTACCTGCTGCCGCTCTACGACATCGCGCATCACGTGTTCGGGCTGCGCCGGATCCACCAGGAGATGATCACGCTCGCCGGGCTGCGGGACGGGCACAAGGTGCTCGATGTCGGCTGCGGCACCGGGAACCTGTTGCGGCTGACCGGAAAGCTGCATCCGGGCGTCGAGTTGTCCGGCCTGGACCCGGATCCGAAGATGCTGGTCCGGGCGCGGCGGAAGGTCCGCGGGGCACGGTTGGACCGCGGGTTCGCGCAGGAACTGCCCTACGCCGATGGCTCGTTCGACCGCGTGTTCTCCAGCCTGATGCTGCACCACCTGGACAGCGCCTCGAAGGACGAGCTGCTCGCCGAGGTGCGCCGGGTGCTGCGGCCGGACGGTCTGCTGGTCCTGGCCGACGCGGTGTTCGACAAGCACAACCACGGCCGTCCCCGCCGGATGTCGGAACTGGTCCGCGACAACATCGGTGACGGTGTTGCGCGACGGATCGCCGCAGCTGGGTTCACTGTCCAGCCGACCCGCATGAAGGCCATGCGGATCGGCGGAAACGTTGGTATAGAACTGGCTCGCCCGGCACCGCGTGAATAATCGTGCGACGCGGGCGAGTCGCATGAGGACAATGCCCGCATGCAAGAGGTATTCGATGTTCCGGGTATGAGGACGTTGGTCTGGCAGGGCGGGGAGCTGTACGACGTTTCCGTTGGCTGGTACCGGATTGATGACGGCGAGCACAGCCGGAGGTCCGCTGGCTATGGTTCACGGTTCGACGCCGTGACGGTGTCGCCGCGCGGGGATGTCGTCGCGTTGACGGACACTCTCGGCACGAAGGCGTTGCTGGTGAGTGCGGACGGCAATGTGATCCGTGAGTTCGACCGCAGCTACTACTACGCCGACAGGTACCGGTATCCGTTGGCATTGTTCACTTTGCCGGATGGACGCACCGGGTTGGCGCACTGCCCCGATGACTACAACCGGCTGGAGATCGAGGTCGCCGAGACCGGCGAGCGGCTCACCGAAGGTGCCGGCCGCAAGCCGGCCGACTTCTTCCACTCGCGGCTGGCGGTCTCGGCCAGCGGCCGGTACCTGCTCAGTGCGGGCTGGATCTGGCACCCGTTGGACACCTTGGCGGTGTTCGACCTGCATCACGCCCTGGCCGAACCGGAGTCGCTGGACGTTTCGGGCGGACTGTTCAAGATCAGGGTCGAGACGGAGATCGCGGGCGCGTGCTTTGTCGGCGACGAGATCGTGGTCAGCACGCCCGACGAGCCCTATGACGACGAACTCGAGGAGCAGCTGGAACTCGAGCCGAACATGCTCGCGGGCTGGTCACCGGTGACCGGCGAGTACACCTGGCGCAAGCAGCTCGACCTGGCCGCGGGCGACCTGGTCCCGTTGGGCGGCAACGTTTTGGCGCTGTACGACCATCCACGGCTGTTCGGCCCGGCCGGTGAGCTGATCCAGGAATGGCCTGACCTCGCGACCGGCACCGCGCAGAGTTCGATCGTGGCGGCCAATGCGGCGTTCTCCGGTCCGGCGCGCATCGCGATCGGCGAGGACCGGTTCGCCGTGACCGACGGCGAACGCGTCACCGTCGTCCATCTCGAGCGCTAGTCCCGGAACGACCCGTCCTCGCGATATCGGTGCCGTCGCAGCACATGCCCGCACTGCGGGCAATTGCGCATGAACAGCTTCGGTAGCCACACCCACCAGACCAGTAGCAGACCCCGAAAGCCGCGGAAGATCACCGACATCGTGCATGTCCTGCAGTCACGACAGCCTGCCACGCCTCGCCCCCGTTCGACTTCACCCTGATGTCGAACATAGCGCGTCGGGTTACTACTGCTGCTCCTGCGCGGCGATGGTGGCGCGCACCTCGTCCATGTCGAGCTCTCGCACCTTGCCGATCAGCTCTTCCAGCGCCGGCGCGGGCAACGCGCCCGGCCGCGCGTACACCACGACGCCGTCGCGAGCGACCATCAACGTGGGGATCGACGAGATCCCGAACGCCTGCGCCAGCTCGACCTGCGCCTCGGTGTCCACGGTGCCGAAGGTCATGTCCGCGTGCTCCTCGGACGCCTTCTCGTAGACCGGGGCGAACATCCGGCACGGACCGCACCACGACGCCCAGAAGTCGACCAGAACCACACCTTCACTGCTCACGACCTCGTTGAAGTTCTCGGTCGTCAGTTCGACGGTCGCCACAACTCTCCTTCGCTCGTGGTTACCCCATTGACAACCACGGCAGCCCTGGTTCTGTTCCGGCGGCTACTGGGTGTGCATGCACTCCTCGGCGAACACAGCAGCGTCGGTAGTGATGGTCAGGGCGATGCTGGGTTCCATCGGCGGATCGTCGCCGGCCCAGCGCTGCCACGGCCCGCCCTCGGCCAGGAACCGGGCGGACTCCTGCGCGCCGAGCCAGTTGTCCAGGTACATCAGCGCGGCCAGCGCCCACACCTGGTCGTACTTGAGCTCCGGCCGGGCCAGGTAGCGGTCGAGGTACTCGGTGAGCAGCCCGATGTCCTGGCGGGTGCCGAACCGGACCAGCGCGAAGCAGAACGCCTGCCCGGCGAAGGTCAGCCGGCTGGCCAGCAGGAGTTCGCCGAGACGGTCGCGGTAGCCGATACGGTGCGTCAGGCCGATCAGCCAGGCGGCGACCACCTGGGAACGCCAGTTGTTGTCGTCGAGCAGCAGGTCGAGTTCACTGTCGGTGACCCGCCGGGCGTCGGCGGCCAGCGCCCGGCCGAACTCGCCGCGTTCGTCCGGTTTCAGGCTCATCATGCTGCCGTTCAACAGCCTGCGGGGGCGCGCGTCGGGCAGCACGTAGCGCTCGTGAAGTGCGGGCAGGTCGTCCGGCATGGTCACATCCTGCTCGTGGCTTATCCGTTCTGTCCCGGATTCGGCCGACGCGGACGTGTGGTCTGTGACATCCTCTGGTCGTTCGGTGAAGACGGGGTACAGGCGGTAGCAGCACGTGAAGACGCCCGACGAGTGGATGCGGGAGTTCGAGACCAAGATCGCGGACGCGCAGGCCAAGGCGGCCGCGGTCCAGCAGGGGCTCGCCAGCGCGTCAGGCAGCGCGTCGTCCAAGGACGGCGCCGTGTCGGTGTCGGTGTCGCCGACCGGGGCGTTGACCGAACTGCGGCTGACCCCTGAGGCCATGGACAAGTCGCACACGCAGCTCGCGGCCGAGATCGTCGCCGTGGCGCGTAAGGCCCAGCGGGCGGCCGCGGTGCAGGTGGCGGAGACGTTCGAGCAGGTCGGCGGGGCCGGTTCGGAGACCTACCAGATGATCACGCAGTATCTTCCGGCTCCCGAGGAGGACGAGGAAGAGGAGTCGTCGCAACCCTGGTACGGCTACGAGCAGGAGGCCGTAGAGGAGGCGCCGGTGCGTCCGAACCGTCCGATGCCGAGGCCCGACGAGGAGGACGACTTCGGCGGCGGGTCGATCTTCCGGAACCCGTAGCCTGCCGGAGGCGTCGAAGATCGTGATGGCTACCGTTTGACCTGGGGGAACAGTGACCGAGTGGTACGAAGGCGCGGGTGTCGTCGAGAGCGTCGCCGGGTTCGTCGACACGTTGACCGGTGAGTCCGAGGGTGAGGGCGTCGACGTCGTCGACGCGGCCATCGGCGGTGCGGGCATGGTCGTCGACCTGGTCGGGTCCGCGGCGAACCCGTTGGCCGCCGTGTTCTCGGCCGGCGTGGGGTGGCTGCTGGAGCACATCAGCTTCATTCGCGAACCGCTCGATGCGCTGCTCGGCAACCCCGACGAGATCAACGCCAACACCCACGAGCTCAAGTCGGCCGCCCTCGAGATGAAGATGATCGCCCAGGAGCACCGGCAGGACGTGGACGCGATGGGGGCGTCCTGGTCGGGCGAGTCCAACGAGGCTTTCCGGCAGGCCCAGACGCAGATGGCCGACCAGTACGAGGCGCTCGGCAAGTCGATGGACGGCACGGCCGCGATCTACGCGCTGTCCGGGGCGCTGGTCTGCGAGCTGCGGGCGATGATCTTCGACTGGATCTCCGACCTGATCGGTGAGCTGATCGCCGGGGCGCTGATCGCCGCCGCCTCCGCGGTGCCGACCGCGGGCGGGTCGATCGTCGCGTACACCGGATACGCGGGCACCCGTGCGAGCATGCTGGCCACCAAGATGGCCGGCCGGCTGGCCAAGCTGATCAAGGCGATGGAACGGTTCGGCGGGCGGATCGCCAAGCTGTCGGAGAAGATGTCGGGCCTGATGAAGGGCCTGGAGAAGTTCGCCGACTACGGCGACTATGCCAAGACGGCGTACGACGCCGTCAAGCCGTACGACATGCCGCAGTCCGAGCCGGAGACCCCGGGCGTCAACCCGGGCCGGGCCCACTCGACCGTATGAGCCGCAAAGACCACGGGTCGTCCGGCGGTGACGGGGGCGATCACCACAACTCGTCGACAAGCACCCACAGCGGTGGCGGATCTACCGGCGGATCCCCGTCCACCTCCGGGGGCGTCCCGGCGATGGCGCCCGGCAAGGGCACCAGCATCGACCCGGACGCCGTCGAGTCGTACGGCGGGCGGTTCGGCGATCGCGGCAACCAGATCCGCAACGGCGTCGGCAACCGGCTGAACATCGGCGCGTCCGCCGACAGCGCCGGCGTGTTCGGCCAGTTCGCGATGGGCAAGGCCGACGAGGCCATCAAGACGGCGAAGGACGGCGCCGAACGCGCGGCGGTGGCCGCGGAGAACACCGGGCAGAAGGTCAAAACCACGGCGCAGGCGATCCGCACCACTGACCAGACCAACGCCACCAATGTGCGTCAGTCGGGGACGGGTCTCGACGCTGCGCGTTCCCAGACTCCTGCGGGTGGTGGTGGTTCGCTCCGGGGTGGGGGTGGTGCTGGGGCTCCTCGTGGGGATGCGCGGTTTAACGCGCCTGCGGGTGGTGATGGTTCGCCTCGGGATGGGGGTGGTGCTGGGGGTCCTCGTGGGGATGCGCGGTTCAATGCGCCTGCGGGTGGTGATGGTTCGCCTCGGGATGGGGGTGGTGCTGGGGGTCCTCGTGGGGATGCGCGCTTCAACGCACCTCCAGGTGGCGACGGCTCGACCCGGCCGGACGCTGCAGGTCGGTCCGACGCTTCGCCTCGGTCTGACGCTTCGCCTCGGCCCGGTGGCGGTCCGCCGACTGGTGGAGGTGGTTCGCCTCGGCCCGTTGGTGGCGGGGATGGTTCGCCGCGGCCCAGCGGTGCTCGGCCTGATGCTTCGCCGCGGGCCGGTGGCAACGCCGATGGTTCACCGCGAACCGGCGGCAACCCTGCGGGTTCGCCCCGGCCGGGTGGCACCCCGCCGACCTCCGGTCAGACTGCGCGCCCCGGTCCTCAGCCTTCGCGTTCACCTGCTCCTGGCCAGTCCGGTTCGCCTGCTGTTGACCACTCAGCCCGGCCTGCTGGTGGTCCGTCGAACTCGGGGCCGCCCGTGCGGCCCGGCCAGGCCGCTCCGGGGCCGCAGGGCGCTGCGCGTCCGGGCACACCTGGTCCAGGTCGGCCGTACGCCGCCGCCCAGTCCGGCCAGCCCGGAGCTCCGGCGCCCCGATCCGGTCCGCCCGCTGGTCCGATGCCGAGGTCGGCGCCGTCTGGGGCGGCTCCGCGGTCCACTCCGCCCGACGGTCCGTACAACGGCCAAGGCCCGCGTCCGAACCAGCCAGGTGGGCAGCGTCCGCCTGGTGGTCCGGTGCCTGGGCGTCCGCAGCAGAACGGGCCGTGGCAGGGTGGGTCGCCGGGTGGGCAGCGGCCGGTTTATGGGCCGCCGCCGGGAAATGCTCCTTATGGGCAGCAGGCTCGGCCGGGTGGGTTCGATTCGCGGCCGAGGGATCAGTACGGCCGGCCGGTGCAGGGGCCGCCGCCCGGGTATGGGCCGCGTCCTGGGGGACCTCCGCCGGGATATGGGCCGCGGCCTGGCGGTCCCCCACCGGGGTATGAGCAGCGGCCTGGCGGTCCTCCGCCGGGGTATGGGCCGCGGCCTGGCGGTCCCCCACCGGGGTATGGCCCGAGTCCTGGGGATCCGCCGCCGCAGCGTGGTCCGGTTCCGGACCAGCAGCAGCCCGGGCCGCAGCAGGGTGGTCGGCCGCCGGTCGCGCTGATGGGTGTCGATACGTCGCAGTATGGGGTCGACACCGTGGAGCACCGCGATGTGCCGGACTGGGACCGCGACGAGAACTCGATCTTCCGCGGCGACTCGCGGCCGCCGGAGGAGATCCGTGCCGATGGCGGGTTCCGTCCGCCGTACACCAGCCGGCCGGACTGGCAGAGCCACCCGGAACGGCAGGTCGCGGACATCGCCCAGCACACGGGCGGCGGCACCAACGCCTTCGTCTCGACCTCCACCGACCGTGCGGTGGCCGAGGACTTCGCGGTCGGCCGGTACACCTACGTGATCAACGCGCCGGGCGGCATCTACACCGACCCGACGCTGCAGCAGAAGACCGGCAAGGAAAGCCACGGCGAGCGGGAGGTGCTGTTCCCCGGCGGGATCGACTGGAGGTACGTCCAGGGTTGGCACAAGATGCAGTACGACCCGGGCATCCACGACTACGTCGCGGGCGAGTTCGTGCCCAACCCGGACTACATCGGCGACAAAGTCGGCCCCAACAGCACCCCGCAACCCGATCAGCGACCCGCGCAGCCGACCGGACCACCCAACCAGCAGGCCGCCGCGCCCACCCGGCCGGATCAGGCTGGACCGCCAGCTGATCAGTACGGCAGCCCCACGGCCGACCCGATCCAGCAGCGCACCGAACCGCGGCACCAGGCGGATCCGCCGGCCCAGCGCCAAGATTTCGCCAGCCGCCTGAACCCACAAACGGATGGGCAGCCCGCGGCAGCGCCCGGCGAGCGGCATCAGCACGATCGGGCGGGTCGGCCTGGTCAGCAGGCGGGCGGTGTGGGTGAGCAGGGGCGGCATGCGGCTGAGCCTGGCGAGCGGCATCAGCAGGTGGCGGGCCGGCAGGACCGCTCACACTGGCCCAGTCAGCAAGCTGATCAACGCTCGCAGCCTGGGCAACCCGCCCGGAATGCGGATGGGTTGGGGCAGCGGCATGACCAGCCGGGTCAGGCCGTCGATCAGCATGAACGGCCCGGCCCGTCCCCGAACGGCGCTGAGCACGACGCGGGTCGGCACCAGAACACCGATCAGCAAGCACAGCACGACGATCAGCAAGCCCAGCACAACGATCGGCAAGCCCGGCACGACGATCAGCAGGGTCAGCACGGCGCGCCGGAAGCTCAGCGTGCTGGTCGGCCGGATGGCTACGGTCCCTCCACTCAGGACGCTTCACGCACCTCCGACCACAGTGGACAGACGTCGCTCATCGCTCAGCGCCTGAGCGGTGAGCCGCCGCCCGGTCTTGGTGACCGGATGGGCCGGTTGGCGGACCCGCGGCTAGATGCGCTGCGGCCGTATCTGCGGTCCACTGAGGGTGGGATGTCCGCGTTCGCTCCGCCGCGCAGTGAGAGTGGGCAGTGGGCACATCGGAATGAGATGTACACGGCGCGGCAGGTGCCCAGGATTCCCGGGCAGTTCGTGGTCGACATGCATGGTTCGCCGGATGGGATGCGGATCGGTGAGACCCGGCTGTCCGAAAAGGATGTTGCCGACCTCATTCGTGCCAATCCTGACTGGGATGGCGGGCCGGTCACGTTGTTCGGGTGCAAGACCGGGGACGGGTTCGCCGCGCGGGTGTCGCAGGAGCTCGGGGTGCCGGTCACCGCGCCGAACAGCGATGCGTGGGTCGACCACAACGGCAACGTGTTCGCGTCGAGCCAGGAGTTCAACCCCGACCGGAGCAAACCCGCCAAACCCTCCTGGCCGCCCAACGGCGTCTGGACCACCCACACCCCCCATGGTGAACCGACCGTCCACTCAGGACCGTTCCCGCCCGGTCACACCCCCGACTGGGGCAACGGCACCCCATCGCGCCCCGCGGGCACGGCCGCCCACCGAGGCGACGAAACAGGGCCCGGCGATGCCCCGGCGAGCCGCGATGACGGAGTGACGCCGGACCACTGGGACTCGGACGACCCGGCCGACGTCATGCAGCAGATGGTCGACGAGAAACTGACTGCCACCTGGGCGAATTTCCAGTACCAGGAACGGGAGTTCCAGGACTGGTGTGAGTCGCCGGTCGACCGTCCGCTTCCGGAGATCCGCCCGGAGACCAGGATCAACTGCTGGGAGATGACGATGTACGCCGCCGTCGTCTCGGGTCAGCTCAGTCACGCGGACTGTCATCGAATTTACCAAGTCGCCGACACCGAGGACGGCAGGGGCGAATGGTTCGATGCACTGCCGGACCGGTTGGCGCCAGAACGTGCCGGATACGATCCGGGCGGGCCATCGCCGGAACGGGGCCAGCTCGTGTTCTGGAACGGTGCCAGCCATGTGGCGATGGCCACTGGGAGAATGGTGAATGTCGATCCGAATGATCCGGAGTCGCCGCTCTCGCCGGAGGTCTACACTTTCTGGCCACCTCCCGACAAGGAGTTCACCAGAACACCGGAAGGGCTTGCCACCCAGGACAAGGTGAAGACCTCCACCATCCAAGGACTGGTCGCTGCCATGGCCAGGATGAAGATAAGCCCGGTGGATGTGACGGTCGGCACGCCGGTGTGGGCAGGTGAACCGTGACAAGGGAAGACGCGATTGTCGAGCTCGTCGGCTTCGTCGCTTGGGGGCCGGAGGGCGGGCTTTCCGAGGCGCAGGAGCCCGCGTGGCTGCCGACGAGCACTGACACCTACATGCAACCTCCGACGTACGCGGCGTCGAAACTCCGTGTTCTGCCGGATGGTTCCCCGCAATTGACCTTGCGGAACTCCGCTGGGGCGCGTGTGGTCCGGCTCGGTTCCCCGCCGGTGCAGGTGGCTGGCGAGTTCGTGCGTGATGCGGTGATGACTCCGGACGGGAACGTCGTACTTCTCGACCAACTCGATATTTACCGGTTTGACATTCGATGTGTGACCGCGGATGGCACTGTTCTGTGGGGGCACGCGCATGTGAGAAAGCCGAGTGACCACGGTGGAGTGCGGTACGACTCCAGGTTGCTGATCGATTCGCTGGGGCGCGTGTTCGTGGCCATCAGTGGTTCTCTGATCCAGGTCGATGAGTCGGCGAGTACCGTTGTCGCCCACTATCCGGGTGGCCATGCCGTGATGTGCCCGGATGGCCGGATCGGCTACGCGCGGGCTCAGGCGAACCAAACCGGCTATTGGGTGGTTCGCGACATCGGCACCGCTGAGGAGACGGCGACCGAGGTCGCTCTGGGGGAACGCGATCTTCGAGATGTGGTCGGTGCCGACGCGGCAGGGCGGGTTTACTGGCGAGGTCAGCAGGCAATTGCCCGGATGGTGCCGGGCGGCGGTTTCGACTGGCTGGTCGATATTGGTGGGATCACTGTGTCCGAACGATACGGTGTGAGCATCCTTACCTACGAACAAGATCGTGGCGTGGCACGTTTTGACAACGGTGATCGTGTGCCGGTCGCGGACGGGGGGATGGGGCGGCTGGTCGGGCGTGGTGATGATGGTGAATATGTTCTGCATCGGCTGGTCTGGACCGGCAGGTACAAGAAACCGGACGCGCGGCTCACCTATGTCGACCGGGATGGGCGGGTGCTCAGGACCGAGGCTGCGCCGGATGAGATGTGGCTGACGATGGATATTGCCCAGCCGCCGGATTTCTCGTCGGTTACGGCGGATGGTGCGGTTCTTGTTGCTGTGAGCAGTGAGTTGGGTGTGCACGTGGTGCGGGTGGCTCCGGGTGGGGCGTCGTGAGCGGACCGGAGTTGTGCCGCACGACTGTCGCGACTGAGGCGATGACGTCATCGCGAGCTGGGCAAGGAGGGAACTGACTGTGGCGGCGTGGAACAACCAGCCGGGGCTCAAGGCCGCGGGGGTCGCCGAGATGCGGGCGAACCGGGCGGCCGGGGCGTTGGTGCGGCGCCGGGACAGTCCCATCCAGGCCGGTGCGGATGGCGGTTTCCAGGGCGGTTTTCACGTGTGTCTCACTGTCCGGCGGCTGGCTCAGGAACGGAACGTTGCCATCGGCGAGTTGCTGGCTGATGGTGGGACTGCGGTGCGATGGCTGGATCAAACCGAGCGGTTGTGGGGGATTCCGCAGGGCGTCGGGGCGCTGCTGGATCGGTGCTTCGAGCGGGTTCCGGCCGGAGAGGCCGCCGAGTTCGCGGTCGCGGCTGTGGAGGCGATTCCCGTTGGCGCCGATCTGGACCAAGTCGCGACGCGGTGGATGCTGGACCTGTTGGCCGACAACGAACAAGGGGTACTGCGGCACCTGGAGAACGGCGCCGCCGCGGACCGAGTCGTTGAGCTGTACCGACGGAAACTGGCCGGTGAAAGCGTTCCAGTGAGCGAGTGGCAGGCTGCAGCGCAGGGCGCCCACGCGGCAAGTGCTCAGGCCAACGCGATTCAGCAAGCCGGCGTGGCCGCAACTGGCTTCGCCGCAGCGTTCGCGGCCGCAGCCGCCTACGCTCCCGACATGCTGCCGTCGGAAGTACGCATCGCCGCCTGGCGTGCCGCGGTGACGTTGGCCGATGAAGCCGCCGCGAATGCCTACCAGGCAAGGTATCTGGAATCCGAGGCGCTTGCCCAGGCCGCCGAGTACGCAGTCAACACGGTGGAAGCTGTTGCTGATGCGGCTTTCCGTGCCGTACTGGCGCCCATTCGTGAAGCGGCTCAACGAGGGCGCGCGGCAGGGCCGGCGGCCAGCCAGGCCGATGCCGCGGCAGCCGCCCAGGCGCAGCAGGCCGCAGCGGCGAGCAGAGCCACTTGCGTTGAGTACCAACGATGGCAGGCGCGCCGATTGGTACAGCACCTCGCGCAGGCGCCCATCGGGAGGGGACAATGATCGTTGGGATTGACGGCGACGTCGCGGCTGTAGTGACGGCCGATGCGGTGGGGTTCGAGTCGGTGGTCACCCTGCGGGTCGAACGGGCAGACGGGTCCGAAGTGGACGACGCCGATGTGGTGACCGGGCATGTGGCGACTGGTGTGCGGTTGGTGCGTGAGGAGACCGTGCCGGTCGCCGGGTGGATTCCTTGGGTGCCGACGGATCCGGCCCCCGATGGGGACCCGAACTCCGCCTCGGTGGATGTGCTTGCGGGACTGGGGAATGCGCTGGCTCAGGCTGCTCCGGCCGGGTGGAGCGGGATGACGGTTGAGTGCGAGGCGTTGGTGTCGCGCATGGTTGTCACCGTGACGGTCAGTATGGCCGACGGGACAACGCTTTCCTGGGCACCGCCCGCGATGGTCAGTCAGTGGCTGTACCGGTTGCGGATGCGGGACTACCACCCGGGGCGGGGTGTGTGGTTCCGGGCCAGGTTCGAGCTCTCGCCCGGCATGCCGTTGGTCCGGGACGTGGACGCCTTGACGCCACCGAGTTCTGTCACGCCAGAGTTGGCGGCCGCCGAGCTGCAGTTGTTGCCGCGCAACGCGGACGCCATCCCAAGGTGGCTGCTGGACGCGGCTGTCCGTGCCCCGCGGGAGGATGAGCCGGATGGCCAGCTGGAGATGGTCCGGTTGTTCGACGGGCCTGGGGTCGTCTACCGGCCGGTGCTCAGCGAAGACGAACGCGAGGCGGTGCTGGAGTACCTGACGGCCGCGCCCTTGGTGTTGTCCTCCCGTGGGTTGACCGAGGACGTGCTGGCCGGCAACGAGGAACCCGTTGTGCCGATGGGGTTCCACACCGACGGCCGATTCGTCTGGCCCAGCTCCGCCGCGTACTACCTGAGCGTGCACGGGGTTCCGCCTGCGCTGCCGTTGGTCTCGCGGATCCGTGCGAAGCAACACCGGCCGACCGTGAACGTCCCGGCGATCGTGATGGACCGGGCCGCGGCGCTCGCGATGGGCCGTCCGTGGGACGAGTCCGAAGTGGACATCAAGGCCAACGAGGCCTTCCGGGTGGTCGAGTCGGTGATCATCGACAAGCGGATCAGCCCCCGGTACTACAGCGTGCTGGCCGAACGGGAAGGCGCCTGGAACCTGGTCCGGGACGGCGACCGCTACCGCGTGCAATGGTCGCAGGACCAGCGCAGTGCCATCGTGTTCGACGACGTTCGACAGGCGTCCGCATACCTGGCGGGGCAGTTGACCGCGAACGCCGCCGAACTGGAGTACGAGCTGGGCGAGGAGATCCCGGCCTGGCAGTCCCCGTTGGTCGTGCTGTCCGATGACCCGCCGGTGGAGGCGTTCGCGAGCGTCAGCACGATGATGATCGAGGACCTCGAGGTGGACCGGTACGGCGAGCCGGACGGCAACCTCGTGTACGCGGCGGGAACCCCGTTCGAGCAGCGCGGCCTGCCCGCCGAGTTCGCCCAGCGCCCGTACCACCGCTACCGGATCACCGGCGGCCAGTGGCGTGTGGTGGCCGTGGTGTCCGCGAACGGTGGCCACGGTTATGTCCTGCCGAGCGCGATCAACGAGTACCTGCGGTCTGGCCATATCGAGGAAATCGCCCAGCCGGCTGCGGATCACCCTGGTCTACCGCCGATTACCGATGGCATGCGGGCCGCCGCGGCGCGCAACCCTGGTGGCTGGGTGTATTGCGCGGATCCCGACGTCGATCCCCGCTACATCGAGGGCATGCCGCTACCGGTGATGCTGGGTGGGTACAAGGTCGGCCCGGACGGCCAGTTCACCGGCGAGACCTACCTCAACGAGGAGTACCGGCCCAGCCCGCGCCGCCGCGGTTATCCCGAGCCGCAGACCGACTTCGAGCTGGTGCTCGGGTTCGTCGCGGCCGGTTGGCTGCCGCAGGACCGGGTCCTGCCCGCGGCGCTGAACTCCCCCTTCCTGCTGGAGACCGACGGCAACAACGGCCTGCGGGTCGGCGTCGACAACAACGGACGCCGGTTCCTGACCGTCTACTCGTCGCCCAGGTTCGTGCCCCAGAACGCCGAATCGGTGATGCAGACCCAAGGCCGCGAGCTGGCCCCGGCCCTCGCCGGGGTCACGCTGATCGTCAACCCCGGCGGCGGCTTCGGCATCGAACTCCCCGGCGACGACCTCGTCCGCGCAGCTCAGCCCTCGTGAGTGGTTCGGTCGCCAGAACGACCGAAACCACTCACGAGTAGGGAATTCCTGGTTGCGCGTGGGGCACCATTGATTCCACATCGGGCGACCATGTGGGAGGTGCGGGCAGTGCGGATTCTTCGTGCAGTGGTGAGGGTTTTCACGACTGTCGGCTGGACGCTGAGCCCGTCGGCCCACCCGGTGGAGCCCGCCGGGCTCGTGCCGCCGCCATCGGTGCCACCGCCCCCGCCGACCCCGCCGGAGCGGGTGCCCTGCCCGCCAGGGATTGACCCGCTGACGATCCCGTTGACGGATCGTGAGCGTGCGGCCTTCGAACAACTGGTCGGTCTGGACCTGTGAACCGGGATGACCCCGCCCTTTGCGAGCGGGGCCATCCCTTGCGGTTCACCGTGGGGCGTAACCGTTTGGCTGCGCGGTGAACGTGCCGCGGCCATGTGTACGGCTGCGCAGCCGGTCCGAATAGCCGAACAGTTCGGCCAACGGCACAGTTGCGGTGACCGTCACCGTGCTGCCGCGGGTGACCGACGCCGTGACGCGGCCACGGCGCATGGCCAGGTCGCCGAGCACACCGCCGACCGCGTCCTCAGGGACCGTGACGGCCACTTCGGACACTGGCTCCAGCAGAGCCATCACGCTGGCGCGTAAGGCTTCTCGGAGACCGAGCTTGCCCGCGGTGCGGAAGGCCAGCTCCGAGGAGTCCTTCGGGTGGGTCGCGCCGTCGGTGAGGACGACCCGCACACCCGTCACCGGGTGACCGCCGAGCGGGCCCTCGGACAGCGCATCGCGGCAACCCGCTTCCACAGCACGGATGTACTCGCGCGGCACTCGTCCGCCGACCACGGCCGACTCGAACTCGAAGTCCTTGCCGTCCAACGGCTCGACGTCGAGAACCACGTGCGCGAACTGGCCCGCGCCGCCGTCCTGCTTGACGTGCCGGTAAACCACCCCGGACACGCCTTGTGCGACGGTCTCCCGGTAGGCCACTTTCGGCCTGCCGACCGCGATCTCGAGGCCGCGGCTGCGCCGGATCTTCTCCACCGCGACCTCCAGGTGCAACTCGCCCATGCCCGACAACAGGGTCTGCCCCGTTTGCGAGTCGGTCCGCAGCCGCAGCGACGGATCCTCTTCGACCAGCTGTGCCAACGCCATCGCCACGCGTTCGCTGTCGACGGTCCGGCGCGCCTCGACCGCCACGGACACCACCGGTTCGGCGATCGGCGCCGGTTCCAGCAGCACTGGATCCGTTGGCGCGCACAGGCTGGCGCCGACCCGAGCGGCCTTCGGGCCGACCAGGGCGACGATGTCACCGGCCGTGGCCTGGTCGAGTTCGGTGTGCCGGTCCGCCCGCACCCGCAGGATGCGGGCGACCCGTTCGGTCCGACCAGCGCCGACATCGAGCACCACCGCTCCCTTCTCCAGTGTTCCCGAGTACACACGCACGAACGTCAGCCGACCTGTGGCCGTAGCGACGACCTTGAACACCAGAGAGGCGAACGCCGCCGGATTTTCCTGTGGCGATGGCAAATACGCCACAACAGCGTCCAGCAACGGCTCGATCCCACGGTTGCGGCGGGCCGAACCACACAGCACAACCAGACCTTCGCCACTCTGTGTCAGGTCGCGCAGCGCGGCCGCCAGCATCTCGGCCGACACCGTCGACTTTGCACAGAACTCCTCCAGTGTGGCCGGATGTCGCTCCGCCACTGCCTCTTCCAGCAGCCGCCGGCGCCGGTTGGCTTCCGGCACCAGGGCTTCCGGGATCGGCTCGTCGGACAGCGTGTCGCCTGCCCAGATGAGGGCACGCATTCGCAGCAGGTCGACCACACCGGTGAACTCGTCCTCCTGGCCGATCGGCAGGTGCACGACGAGCGGCAACGGGTGCAGCCGCTTGCGGATCGACGCCACCGCGGCGTCGAGGTCGGCGCCCGCGCGGTCCATCTTGTTGATGAACGCGATCCGCGGCACGCCATGCCGATCCGCCTGCCGCCACACCGATTCGCTCTGCGGTTCGACGCCCGCGACGGCGTCGAACACCGCTACCGCGCCGTCGAGCACCCGCAGTGAACGCTCGACCTCGTCGGCGAAGTCGACGTGCCCTGGGGTGTCGATCAGGTTGATCCGGTTGCCGTTCCAGGCACACGTCACCGCCGCGGCGAAGATGGTGATGCCGCGGTCGCGTTCCTGGGAGTCGAAGTCGGTGACTGTCGTGCCGTCGTGAACCTCGCCGCGTTTGTGGGTCGTCCCGGTCGCATAGAGGATCCGTTCGGTGAGGGTGGTCTTGCCCGCGTCGACATGGGCGAGGATGCCCAGGTTGCGGACGTCGGCGAGGGTTTGCAAAGTACGCACGGCAGATGGCCCTTTCGGGGTGGTCCCAACATGTCGGCGCGATTGACGGCACGAACCGGGGCAACGGGAAAGCCGTTGCTCAGAACAGGTTCGTCACCGGGACCAGTGGCGGCCGCGCAGCCGGCACCGGGCCGCCGCGGAGATCAGGAGCACCTCGGAGCGCGACCGGAGGACGGCGTCGTGACTGCGCACGGCCGGCCTCCCTCACTCGTCGCGGGCGCTGCGGGCATCCGGGCAGCGCGGAACCGTGAGCACTGTAGCGACTCCCGAGTGGACAGTGAAGCGAATTACCGGCCGGTCGTGCCGCGCACCCCGGCCGCGGATGCCGGAACTGTCGGTCAGTTTCATTCGGTACCGCTTGTTCGGCAATTGTTGAACAACCCAAGATCTATTTCCGGAAACGGATCCCGGTGGTTGACCGATGAGTAAGGTGCCGGTGGCGGGTAATGACGCGTTCGGGAATTGACCGGAGGGTGCTTCCGTGCTCGACGTGCGTAATCATCAGGGCAAGTTCGGTGCCGACTACATCAGGGTGCTGGCGTCCGCCGCCGGGCTGGTCTGGTCCGAGGACGATGTCGATCTCGATGGCGTGGATCTGTGCATCAAGCAGCCCGGACGCACGCCGGCCGGGTTCTCGCCGCGGATCGAGGTCCAGGTCAAAACGGTGTCGGCGCTCGAGGTGCGAAAAGGGCTGGTCAACTTCGATGGCCTCGATCTTGTCCAGTTCGGCAAACTGGCCGGCGACGAATTCATTGTGCCGCGATATCTGTTCGTCGTGCATGTTCCGCGCGAGATCACGCAGTTCGCGGATTTGAGCACGTCAGGGCTGTTGCTGCGGCACATCGGCTACTACATTTCGCTGCGCGATCGTGCTCCGGTTCCCGATCCGGACCGCGCGAGACACATCCGGGTCAAGATCCCGGTGAGCAACGTTCTGACGGTGGCGAGCCTGTGCGCCCTGGTGACCGGGGATGCCATCGCCGTGGCCTCATGACCGGGACGCCACGGGTGGAGGACGTGCTCGACTACCTGCGCGCCCACGGCTGGGCGATGACCGGCCGCTGGCGCAGCGCCTCCGTGTGGAGCCTGCGTGAATTCGACGTGCTCGTACCGCCGAGCGACACCATGGCGGACACGGCGGGACGTCTGCGTGAACTGGTGCGATGCGTCGCGGACGCCGAGGGGCGGACACCCCGTGCGGTCGGCCGGGACATCGCGTTGCCAGCGGTCGACGTCGTCTCCTATCGCGCGCACGACTTCGCCGAAACGGTAACGCTGCCAACGGGAATCCGGTCATTGCGGGCGGCGCGGGACCTCGTCGCCGTCTGTGCGCGTGAAGAGGCGGCAGTGGACTCGGCGGCTGCGTTGCTCGACAGGACCCTGCTCTCGTTGAGCGAAGAGGTGTTCGGCGTCGACATCTCCCTGCCATACGAGGATTTGGGCCGCCGCACCGCCTTGCGGGTGCTGCACAGTTCGACAGCGGCGCTCGATGGCGCGTTCGAAGGCGTGTCCACCGAGGTGTGCGTCGCCCTCGCCGACCTGGCCGGACCGGATCGGATGTCCTCGTTCGAGCTTGGTTTTCGCTGGTCCCGCCGGGCTCCGCGGGCCGGCGAAGTGGTGACGTTCCCGCGTGGCGCGGGTGAACGCATCCGCGCGGCGACCAAGCGAGCCGTGCAGGTCGATGGCGTCGGCGCGGTCGAAGGGCCGGTGCAGCGGCTGGCCGACGACGAGAACGGCGAACGGTGGCGCATCGGCGTCCGTGGCGTGCTTCAGATCGACGGCGTCGCGGCCGGGAAGCGGCGGCTGGTGCCGGTGTGGTTGCGAAGTGCCTCGGACTACGCCGCAGCGCTCGAGGCGCACAAGACGGGTCGCGTCGTGCGGGCTCAAGGACCTGTGCAGGGGCGTGGAATCGCCGCTGCGGACAACGGTTTCACAGTGACTGATGGAACATGAGGGGACGGCTATGTCCGACGAACGGCTGACCTTGACCGAGCGTTGTGTTCTGCTCGTGCTGATGGCCGAGGCGCGGGAGATGACCAACGCGGAGCTGCACGCGGTCGCCGGTCTCACGCTGGACGGCAAGTACCGCAACCATCTCAACGGTCTTGGCCTGGTCGACAGCACGAAGGTCGGCCGGGCGTTCGTGCATGAGCTCACCGACAAGGGCACGCTGTGGTGCGCCAAGGAGCTGCTGGGGGAGCGTCCGGCGCGGTCCGGGCCCGCCGGTGGAGCGCTTTATGCCGTGCTGCACGGGTTGCAGCGCCATCTCGATGAGAACGGGCAGCCGCTTGGGGTTGTGTTCCGTGCGGACGTGAAAGGCCAGGTGGAGGCGGCTTACGCGGAGATCACCGGCGGCAGCGGCGAGTCGGTGCGGCTCGCCGACCTGCGCGACCGGCTGAACGGCGTGCCGAAGAGCGAGGTCGACCGGGCGCTGGAGCTGCTGGCCCGCCGGCCGGATGTGCACGTCCGGTCCGAGGCCGACCAGAAGACGTTGACGGAGCTGGACATCCAGGCCGCCGTCGTTCTCGGTGGCACCGCACGGCATCGGCTGATGATCGAGGTGCCGCAGTGAACGAGGAGCAACACCTCGCGCTCGCGTCGATCCAGTTCAGCAGCGTGCTCAGCCACGACGAGATCTGGTCGCCGCTGACCAACCACGTCGACGGCCTGCACACCCGCGTGATGGACGAGATCATGCGGTCGGTGTTCGCCGCCAAACGCCGTCCGCGCAGCACCCCGATCGGCCTGGTCCTGCGTGGCGAGCGCGGGGTCGGCAAGACACACATGCTCGGCTGGCTGCGGCAGCACGTGCAACAACACGGCGGCTCGTTCTTCATGCCCAAACTGATCGACGGCAAGTCGTTCTGGGCGGGCGCCGTGCACGGGATCGTCAACCAGCTGCTCGGCTCGGACGGTGGACAGCTGGGCCGGATGCTCGAGTCGCTGACCGAGCTGACCGGGTGCGGGCCCGAGCTGAGCCTGCGGGTGCGCGGCACGATGCAGATCGGGCGCGCGCAGCTGGACGACTTCATCTCGCGGCTCGAGGACTATGACCCGCAAGTGGCGTTGGAGTGCCAGGACACTTTGCGCGCCCTGGTTCTGTACCAGAGCAAGGGAAAACTGCGGGAGGCCGGGCGAAGTTACCTGACGCTGGCCGAGGGCGACCCGGAGTGGGGTTTCCGGGACCGCGGCCGGGACGCGCAACTGCTGTTCAGCGACCTGTCGCGGCTGTTCGCGCTCACTGGTCCCGTGGTCATGGCCGTTGACCAGATCGACACCGTGCTCGCCGAATCCGCGCAGGAAGGCGAGGACCTGCTCGCCGCGCGCCTCGCCGACGGCCTGATGCGGATGCGGGAGGAGACCATCCGCACGATCGTGGTGGTCGCGTGCATCCCCACATCATGGGAACTGGTGGCGAACCGGTCGGCCAACTCGGCGGCCGACCGGTTCACCGTGCTCGACCTGTCCACCGCGATGCCGAGCGCGCGGATCGCCGCCGCGATCGTCGAACGCCACCTCGGCGGTCTCTACGGCGAGATCGGCTTCCGGCCGCCGTACCCAACCTGGCCCATCCTGCCGGTGGCGTTCGACGACCCCGACGTCGCCAACTACACCCCTCGATATCTGCTGCAGCGTGTGTCGGAGCATGTCCGGTCGTGCCTGGCGGTCAACGCTGTGTCGGAACTCGGCTCTTTCGGGGCTGTTGTTTCGGTGGCTGCCGCGGCCGCGCCGGTTTTGGGCGACCTGACCGCGCTGGACGAGCGGTTCGCGCGGCTGCGGGCGGAAGCGGACGTGGTCACGCCGCTGGATCCGGGGCACGAGGACGGCCGGATGTCGTCGCTGCTGAACGCGGGGTTGAAGTGCTACGTCCTGGAACAAGGCAATGCTGGCGCGCAGCTGACGGTCGACCCCGCGTCGGTCATCAAGCCCGCGCTGCATGCGCGCCTGCGCCGCACCATCGACGAGGCGCGCGAGGACGAGGAACACTGGAGCTTCCGCGCCATCGCCCACCACAACGCTCGCGCGGTTCAGGCTCGGTTGCGGCCTGCGAGCCTTGAGTCCGGGCTGCGTCGCGGTGCTCACAAGCGGCATCTGGTGGTGTTGCGCAACACGGCTTTTCCGAGTGGGCCGAAGACTGAGCAGATGGTCTCGGAGTTTGAGGCCGCTTCCGGGGTGGCGCTGCCGGTGTCGGCTGACGATCTGCGTACTTTCTCGGCTTTGCAGGAGATGCAGCGGAACGCTCCGCCGGAGTTTCTCAGCTGGCTCGCCGAGCGCCGGCCCGCTGGCCGGTCTCAGCTGCTGAGTCAGGTGTTGGGGGCCATCCCTTCGGAACTGGACCGTCCAGTACTTGGGGCTCGGGTACTGGACGGTCCAGTTTCTGCGGGTGGGGCGGCGGAACTAGACCGTCCAGTACCTGGGGTGGCGCCGGTGGCTGGTGGTCCTGCGTCGGGGTCCTCAGAGTCGACGCCGGTACTGGACGGTCCAGTTCCGGCGGTGGATGTCACGCAGGAGTCGAGGCCCGTGCTGGGCGGGTCGAAGCCAATGGCGGGCCGGGTACTAGACAGTCCAGTTCCTCTGGGTCGGGTACTGGACGGTTCAATTCCGATGGAGGGTCCGGTACTGGACAGTTCGGTTCCGGCGGATGGCTCACTGGAGACGACGCCGGTGGTGAGTGGGTCGGTGCCAGCGGCGGATCGGGTACTGGACGGTCCAGTTCCGGTAGAGGGTCGGGTACTGGACAGTCCAGTTCTGGCGGGTGATGCGCCGGAGTCCACGCCGGTGGTGAGGGGGTCGGCGTCGACGGCGGATCGGGTACTGGACGGTTCGGTACCCCCGAGACCCACGGAACTGGACGGTCCAGTACCGCCGGTGGCCCCAGGGCCGGGCGGCCGCGCCTCCGGCGGCCGAGTACTGGACGGTCCAGTTCCCGCTGGTGAGGCGCCGGAACTAGACGGGCTGGTACCCCGAGCGTCTGGCTCGACCCCGGTACTGGACGGTCCAGTTCCACCGGCGTCGGAACTGGACCGTCCAGTACCGGCGGGTGCCCGGGAACCGAGCGGTTCCGTTCCGGCGGCCGAGCTTGCGAAGGGGCAACCGGCGGCGGACGACAGCGCGGTCTTCCTGGGACGCAACGTCGAGAACGGCAAGGAGTTCCGGGTGCCGCTCCTGTTGCTGCGCAAGCACACCGTGGTGTTCGCCGGGAGCGGGTCGGGTAAGACCGTGTTGCTGCGGCGGTTGGTGGAGGACGCCGCCATCCACGGCGTCTCGTCCATCCTGATCGACAGCAACAACGACCTCGCGCGGCTCGGCGACCGATGGCCGACCCCACCGGGCACCTGGACCGAAGGCGACCCAGAACGAGCCGAGCGCTACCACGCTGGCACTGATGTCGTGATCTGGACGCCCCGCCGGGAATCCGGCCGCCCGATCGCGCTGAACCCGTTGCCGGACTTCAGCGGCGTCCTCGACGACCCCGACGAGTTCCGCACGGCGGTGGACGCCTCGGTCGCGGGCCTGGTGCGCCGGGCGGGCCTGACGGCGCGGAAAGTCGCCACGGGCAAGGCAGTCCTGACCCAGGCGCTGACTTACTTCGCCAGGAAGAGCGGCAGCGAGCTGACCGAGTTCGTTGAGCTGCTCGGCGATCTGCCCGACGGGGTGAGCACGATCAAGGACGCGCGGCGCCTCGCTGAGGGCATGGCCGAGGAGCTGAAGGCGGCGATGATCAACGACCCGATCTTCGGTGGTGCGGGTGAACGCCTCGATCCCGGCGTCCTGCTCACGCCCGCCAGGGACAAACGCGCCCGCATCTCGGTGATCAGCTGCATTGGGCTGCCGACCGATGAGCAGCGCCAGACCTTCGTCAACCAGTTGCAATTGGCGCTTTTCGCGTGGGTCAAACGAAATCCCGCGGGTGACCGGCCGCTCGGGGGTCTGCTGGTGCTCGATGAGGCGCAGACGTTCGTGCCGTCGAGGGGCACGACCGCTTCGACGGAGAGCACGCTCAAACTCGCGACGCAGGCACGGAAGTACGGGCTGGGCCTGGTTTACGCGACGCAGGCGCCCAAAGCGTTGCACAACCTCGTCACGGGCAACGCGGCGACGCAGTTCTTCGGGCTGCTCAACGCTTCGGTCCAGATCCAGGCGGCCATGGAGCTCGCGCGGTCCAAGGGTGGGAGGGTCGACGACATCGCGAGGCTGCCCGCGGGGCGCTTCTACGGCGCGACCGAGGGTATGCGCATGGGCAAGATCGAGGTCCCGATGTGCTTGAGCCACCACCCTTCGAGCGCGCTCACCGAGGAGGAGGTGTTGCAGCGGGCCCGCCGGTGACCGTGCTTTCCCGGATCTCCAGGGTGAACGGGATCTGGATGTCCTTGGGGTCACCGGTTTCGCCGTTGGCGCGGTCGTGGATCAGCGACACGGCCGCGCGAGCGAGGGCGGTCTTGTCCGGCGCGATCGTGGTCAGGGACGGGAGGCTGTAGGCGCTGTGTTCGGTGTTGTCGAAGCCGACGATCGCGATGTCTTGGGGCACACGGTATCCGCGTTCGGCCGCGGCGCGGACGGCGCCGAGGGCGAGCATGTCGTTGAAGCAGAACACCGCGTCCGGCTTGTCCTCTAACGTCAGCAGGTGCGCCATGCCTTCGGCGCCGTCCTTGTGGTGATACCTGTGGGCAGGCGCGATCAGTGCGGGCGGTTGCGGAAGTCCGGCGGCTTCGAGGGCCTGACGGTAACCAGCCAGACGTTGCGTTGCCGTGCCACGGCTGGGGTTCTGGCCGATGACGGCGATCCGGCGACGGCCGGTGTCGATCAGGTGCTGCACGGCCGTCCGGGCGGCGAGGACGTTGTCGATGCCGACGTGGTCGATCGGCACGTCCAAGGCGTGCTCACCGAGCAGGACCATCGGCAGCGCGGAGGCGTGCTGGGTGAAGTCCTCCTTGCGCAACGCCTCCGGGCTGATGATCGCGCCGTCGACCATGTGCGGGCCGAGTGACGCCAGCGTGGCCCGTTCCGGCTCGCGCAGACCCTGGGTCTGCTCGATCAGCACGCTCCAGTCGTGCTCGTGGGCCGCGGTGAGCACGCCGCCGGCCAGCTCGCCGAAGTACGGGATGCTCAGCTCGGGCACCATCAGCGCGATGAACCCGGTCCGGCCGCGGCGCAGGTTGCGGGCGCCCACGTTCGGCTTGTAGCCGGTCGCGGCCAGTGCCTCGCGCACCCGCCGCGCGTTCTCCGGCTTGACGAAGGTGTAGCCGTTCACCACGTTCGACACGGTCTTCACCGAGACCCCGGCGAGCATGGCGACATCCTTGAGAGTTGCCACTCCGACCAACCTTCCTGCCACGACGACAGTCGAACAGTAGCAAGTGGACCATATTTACAACGTTGTACCAACGATGTAGCGTGCGTGCCGTGACCGGCCGAACGGTGCCGGTCACGCAGAGTTCCCGACCGCGCTCAACGAGGAGCCAGCCGTGCCGCCAACCGGTTTCCGTTACTCGATTCCCTCACGTCGGTTAGTTCCCGCCGCGTTGTGCGTGGTGTTGGCGTTGGCCGGCTGCACGAAGTCCGAGGACAGCGCCACGCCGCCGCCCGCGCAGTCCAGCGGAGGCGCCCAGGCCACCCAGGCACCCGCCGCCAACGGCCCCACCTGCACGTTGGCGCAGTACGGCGGCAGCCAGATCGACCTGAAGAGCGCCGTGGTCGGCTTCTCCCAGTCGGAGAAGGAGGCCAACCCGTTCCGGATCGCCGAGACCCAGTCCATCAAGGACGAGGCCGCCAAGGCCGGTGTCAAGCAGCTGCTGACGACCAACGCGAACTCGCAGCTCAGCAAGCAGATCTCGGACATCCAGGACATGATCAACCAGGGTGCTCAGGTGCTCATCGTCGCGCCCCTGAACTCCGACGGCCTCGAGCCCGCGCTGTCGGCCGCCCGGGCCAAGAACATCCCGGTGCTGACCATCGACCGCAAGGTCACTTCCACGCCCTGCAAGGACTACGTGGCCTTCCTCGGCTCGAACTTCGTGGAGCAGGGCAAACGCGCCGCCAAGGAGATGGCCAAGGCCCTGGGCAACAAGGGAAAGGTCGCGATCCTGCTCGGCGCGTCCGGCAACAACGTGACCACCGACCGGACCAGCGGGTTCGTCGATGAGCTGAAGGCGAGCGCGCCGGACATCCAGGTCGTCGCCCAGCAGACCGGTGAGTTCGCCCGGGACAAGGGCCAGCAGGTGATGGAGCAGATCATCCAGGCGCAGCCGGACATCAACGGGGTGTACGCGGAGAACGACGAGATGGCGCTGGGTGCGTTGGTGGCGTTGAACAGCGCAGGCAAGAAGCCCGGGACGGACATCCAGGTCGTCTCGATCGACGGCACCCGCAACGCCGTGCAGAAGGTGACCGACGGCCAGATGTTCGCGGTGGTCGAGTCCAACCCGCGGTTCGGCCCGCTGGCGTTCGAGACCCTGCGCACGTTCCTGGCCGGCCAGCCGGTCCAGCAGAACGTCGTGATCAGCGACAAGCTGTACGGCAAGGACAACGCGACCGCCGAGCTGGCGAACGCATACTGATGGCGGGGGAAGCGGTCCTGGACGCCCGCGCGGTCGGCAAACGGTTCCCCGGTGTCACCGCACTGTCCGAAGTGGACCTGACCTTGCGCGCGGGCGAGGTGCACGCGCTGGTCGGTGAGAACGGCGCGGGCAAGTCGACCCTGATCAAGGTGCTGACCGGGGTGTACACACCGGACGAGGGTTCGCTGTGGTACCAAGGGGATGCCGTCCGCTTCGCCCGTCCGCTCGATGCGCAGGCGGTCGGCATCAGCACGGTGTACCAGGAGATCAACCTGGTACCGCTGATGTCGGTGGCCAGCAACCTGTTCCTCGGCCGGGAGCCGAAGTCCCGCTTCGGGATGATGGACACCCGGGCGATGAACAGCGCCGCCAGGGAACTCCTGCGCTCCTACGGCGTGGAGGTCGACGTGACCCGGCCGCTGCGCACGTTGGGCGCAGGAGTTCGGCAGATGGTCGCCGTGGCCAGGGCGGCGGCGTTCGACGCGCGGGTGATGATCCTCGACGAGCCCACCTCATCGCTCGAACCGCGCGAGGTGGACACCTTGTTCTCGATCGTCTCCCGGCTGCGGGAGGACGGTGTCGCCGTTCTGTACGTCAGCCACCGGCTGGACGAGCTGTACCGGATCTGCGACACCGTCACGGTTCTGCGAGATGGCCGTCGTGTCCACACCGGACCGATGGCCGAGCTGTCCCGGCTCGAGCTGGTGGCGATGATGCTGGGCCGCAACCTCGAACAGATCCGCCGCGAGGGCGCGACCAAGTTCTCGGGCGTCGAGGCCGACACCGAGTCGGCGCCCGTGCTCGCGGCGGTCGGCCTGACCAGCAAACATCATCTGCGGGACGTGGACGTCACGGTCCGGCCGGGCGAGATCGTCGGTCTGGGTGGACTGCTGGGCGCTGGGCGGAGTGAGACCGTCCGGGCGATCGCCGGTGCGCTGCCGGTGGAGTCCGGAACGGTCACTGTGGACAGTCGTTCCGTGCGGACCGGTTCGGTCGCGGCCGCCATGCGAGCGGGCGTGGTTTTGTTGCCGGAGGACCGAAAGGCCGACGGGATCCTGCCGGACCTGTCGGTGCGGGAGAACATCGTGCTGGCCGCCTTGCCACGGTTGTCGGCCGCCGGCTTGGTGTCCCGGCGTCGGCAGGATGCCATTGTGGACGTTTTCATGCGCCGGTTGCGGATCAAGGCCGCGAGCCCGGACCAGCGCGTGGGAGAGTTGTCCGGTGGCAACCAGCAGAAGGTTTTGCTGGCCCGGTTGCTGTGCAGCGAACCGAAGGTGCTGCTGCTGGACGAACCAACGCGGGGCATCGACGTCGGCGCGAAGGCCGAGGTCCAGTCGCTGATCGAGGAGCTCGCCGCCGAAGGCCTCGGTGTCGTGCTGATCTCGTCGGAGTTCGAGGAGGTCGTCGAGGGCTCGGACACCATCGTGGTGCTGCGCGAAGGCCGTGTCGTCAAAGAACTCCACGGCGCCGACGTCACCGAGTCCGAGCTCATCGCCGCCCTGGCCGACCCGGGAGCGACCGATGACGAGTGACCAGAAGACCCCAGAACTGCGCCCGCCGGGCTGGAAAGCACCGAACATGAGCCGTGACGAGCAGGATCCCCCGACGAAGCGCCGCAATGCCCGGCTGCTGCAGGACTACGGGGTCTACGGCGCCCTTCTCCTGCTCGTCGTCTACAACCTCATCTTCACCGAGAACTTCGCGAGCCTGACCAACATCAACACTCAGCTCGTCCAGGTCACCCCGACCCTGATCGCCGCTCTGGGCATGGCTTTGGTCATCGGCACCGAAGGCGTCGACCTTTCGGTGGGTTCGGTGATGGCCCTCGCGGCCGCGCTGCTCCCGCTCTACCTCGGCTACGGTCTCGTTCCCGGCCTGCTCATCGCACTACTCGGCGGGGCGTTGTGCGGCCTGTTCAGCGGTACTTTGGTCGCGGTAGCGGGAATTCAGCCCATCGTTGCGACACTGGCGTTGCTGGTCGGTGGGCGAGGGCTCGCGTTGGTGTTCGCGGACGGGCAGCTCAAGGACATCCACAACAAGACGTTGCTGGAGATGGGGTCGGGCAAGGTGCTCGGCATCCCGATCGTGGTGCTCATCGCACTCGTCCTGACGCTGGTTGTCGGATTCCTGGTCAGGCAAACGACATTCGGGCGTCAGCTGGTCGCAGTCGGTGGTAACAGGTCCGCGAGTGCGTTGGCGGGGTTGCCGGTGCGGCGCGTGCTGATGGTGACGTACGTGATCAGCGGCATGCTGGCCGCGATCGCGGGCATCGTCGCAACCGCACGATTGACGGCCTCGGACCCGAGTTCCATCGGGCAGCTGGCGGAGCTGGCCGCGATCACGGCCGTAGTCGTTGGTGGCACGCCATTGTCCGGTGGACGCGTGCGGGTCCTGGGCACGGTCGCGGGCGCCCTGCTGATGCAGCTGATCTCGGCCACGCTGATCAAGAACAACCTGCCCACATCGGCTGCTTTGCTGGTCCAGGCCGCGATCATCATCGTCGCCGTGTTCCTGCCCCGGTTGCGCCAGGGAGGTGCCGCATGACCGCGATCCAGGAGACCCGCCGCGAATGGCTGGCCGGGGTCGTCCAACGCCGCGGCTCGGTGGTCGTGCTGGCGCTGGTCGTCGTGATCTCGTCGGTCGCGTTCGACTCGTTCGCCACAGTGGACAATGCGCGTAACATCGCGATGCAGGCGTCCTTCCTGTCGATTGTCGCGCTGGGCATGACTTTCGTGATCCTGTCCGGCGGTATCGACCTGTCGGTCGGATCGGTGTACGCGCTCGGCGGAGTCCTCGCCGCGCTGGGCGTCCAAAGTGGAAGCGTTGTCGGCTTGCTGCTGCCATTGGTGGTGTGCGGTGGAATCGGGCTGCTGAACGGGGTCCTGGTGGCGTATGGGCGGCTGGCGCCGTTCATCGTCACCCTGGCGACTCTGCTCGGCGCCCGCGGTCTGCTGCTCGCGATCACGAACGAAGGCGCCACCACCCGGGTGATGCCACGTGACGCCGTCCTCACCAAGATCGGCCAGGGAACCGTGCTGGGCATCGGATATCCGGTGTTCATCGCGGTCGTGCTGTTCGTCATCGGCGTGATCGTGTTGCAACGCACCAAGTTCGGTCATTCCGTGCTGGCCATCGGTGGCAGCGGGGAGGCGGCCAAGCTGATGGGCCTGCCAGTGGCCCGGCGCACGGTGTGGCTGTACACCGGAAGTGGCCTGCTGGCCGGGCTCGCGGGTGCGCTGGCCGCCGCGTACTACGCGTCCGGCGTGACCATTGTGGGCGTTGGGCTCGAGCTCGATGCCATTGCCGCCGTCGTGATCGGCGGAACCCTGCTCACCGGTGGCGCTGGGACCGTCGGTGGCACAGCGGCGGGGGTGCTGCTGCTGTGCGTGATCCAGAACGTCATCAACCAGATCGGCACGTTGTCCTCGTACTACCAGTCGGTGGTCAGCGGAGCTTTCCTGGCCATCGTCGTCGCGATACAGGCGTACCTGAGCCGGGCCCACCTCGGGCGCGGCTGACACTCTCGCTTCCGGAGGTCGCCCGATGCAGAGAACCTCGATCGGGCGGCGGGTGCTCACCCTGCTCGCCGCCGCCGTCAGTACCGTAGCCATGGCCAGTCCGGCCCAGGCCGCGCCGGACTGGAGACCGAAAACACCACCGTTGTCAACACCGTGGACCAAACTCGTCGGCCCCAACAACGCTCTGCCCGAGTATCCACGACCACAGCTCACCCGGGACCAGTGGCAGAACCTCAACGGTGTCTGGGAGTTCGCCGGTGCCGCCGCGGGGGAGGCACCGCCGATCGGGCACTCGCTGGCCGAACGCGTGCTCGTGCCCTACCCGATCGAGTCGGCGCTGTCCGGGATCATGCGGCGCGAGGACCGGATGTGGTACCGCCGCACGGTCACGATCCCGAACAACTGGCGGGGCGACCGGGTCCGGATGAACTTCGGCGCGGTCGACTACGACAGTGTCATCTGGGTCAACGGCAAGCAGGTCGGCACCCACCGCGGTGGCTATGACTCGTTCAGTGTGGACATCACCGACGCGCTCACCGGCCGGGGCCCGCAGGAGATCATCGTCGGCGTCACCGACCTGACCGACGCCACCTGGCAACCCATTGGCAAGCAACGCAATGTGCCCGACAAGGGCATCTTCTACACGTCCACCTCGGGTATCTGGCAGACGGTCTGGCTGGAACCGGTGGCCGCCAGCAACATCACGCAGCTCGACCAGACTCCGAAGCTCGCCGACTCCACACTCCGCGTCACGCCAAGGATCAGCGGCGACACGGCGGGTCTGTCGGTCGAAGCCGTTGCCTACGACCGGAACCGGGTCGTCGGCAGGGCGACCGGTGCGCCGGGCGCCGAGCTGAAAGTCCCGGTGCCGAACGCGAAACTGTGGACGCCGGACTCGCCTTTCCTGTACGACCTCCGAGTGCGCCTGGTTCGCGGGCACCGGACCGTCGACGAGGTCGGCTCGTACTTCGGGATGCGGGAGATCGGCACCGTCATGGGCGCGGACGGCAAGCTGCACATGGCGCTGAACGGCAAGGTCCTGTTCGAGATGTCCACGCTGGACCAGGGGTTCTGGCCGGACGGCATCTACACCGCGCCCACCGACGCCGCCCTGAAGTTCGACCTGGAGACGCACAAGAAGCTGGGCTTCAACACCGTTCGCAAGCACATCAAGGTCGAACCGGACCGGTGGTACTACCACGCCGACCAGCTGGGATTGCTGGTGTGGCAGGACATGCCCGCGATGCGGACCGGCGGCACGCCGCCGCCGGACGCGCAGCAGGAGTTCGAACGCCAGCTGCACACGATGGTGGACAAGCACAAGAGCTTCACGTCCGTCGTGGTGTGGGTGCCGTTCAACGAGGGCTGGGGCGAGTGGGACCGGACGGCCACCGGCCGGATCGCCGACTCCGTCAAGGCCCAGGACCCAAGCCGGCTCGTCAACCCGCACAGCGGTGTGAACTGTTGCGCCTCACACGGTGACTCCGGTCGCGGGGACATCCTCGACTTCCACCAGTACGTCGGCCCGGCGGCGCCTTCACCAAGCGCCACAAGGGTCGCGGTCGACGGCGAACACGGCGGCTTTGGCCTGCAGGTGAAGGACCACATGTGGTTCAGCGACGGGCACGCGTACGAGATGGAGCCCGACTCGGCCACGTTGACCCGCCGGTACGTCGAGAACCAACGGGATGTGATGTCGACCGCGCAGCGTTGCGGGATCAGCGCGGCCGTGTACACGCAGATCACCGACGTCGAGCACGAGGTGAACGGCTTCTACACCTATGACCGGGTCGTCAAGAAGATGGACTTCAACCAGGTCAAGGCGGTGAACGAGGCGATCATCCGGAACGCCGACGGCACACACGGTCCTACCCCGCCGGGTCCGGGAACTCCTGGCCCTGATGGCATCGCCGCCTTCCCCTTGGACGAAGGCAGTGGCAACTCCACTGTGGACACTGTCGGACATCGCACGGCAACCCTGACGGACGCAACTTGGACCACCGGTCACACGGGCGCGGCGGTTCAGTTCAACGGCAGCACTTCCACTGTGGACACCGGAGCATCCGTGCTGGACACTTCGGGTAACTACACCGCGGCTGCTTGGGTGAAGCTGGACAGCCTCGGCGGGTTCGCGACGGCCATCAGCCAGGACGGGCCCGACCACAGCGCGTTCTTCCTGCAGTATTCCGGGCAGGACAACAGGTTCGCGTTCAGCTTCGCGGGCGTCCGGGCGCTGGCTCCCGTCACCCCCGAGGTCGGTCGTTGGTACCACCTCGTGGGCGTCCGGGATGTCGTGGCCGGGTCGCTGACGTTGTATGTGGACGGTCAGCAGGCGGGCGTCGCGTACTCGTGCGACGGCGGACCGGGTGCTGGCAACACTGTGATCGGACGGGCCAAGTTCAACGGCGGTCCGGTGGACTTCTGGCGTGGCGCGATAGACCAAGTCCACCTTTACGACCGTGCGTTGCCCGCGGCCGAAGTGGCCCAGCTGTACAGCTCGGGCCGCTAGACCGCGGAAATCCTGCCCGGCGGTGACACGGCACCGCCGGGCAGGGCCGATCATGCGCGTTTTGTTCAAGCCGCGGCTTGACGCCGCTCCTAGAGTGGTTCCATTCGACTCTGGGAGGACGTCATGGCGGTACAGGTTACGTTGTCGATGTCGTTGGACGGCTACATCACCGGGCCCAAGGTCAGCGCCGACCTGCCGTTGGGGACCGCGGCGAACGTGCTCCGGCCGGGCGGTGACCTGCACAAGCCGCAGGACATCCTGGCCGTCACCGGTGCGACCGTCGTCGGCCGGACCATATACGACCACACCGACGGCTGGGGCGAGGAGCCGCCGTTCCGCATGCCGGTGTTCGTGGTGACCCATCGGGCGCGGCCGGTCCGGATCGCAGGCGAGACAACGTTCACGTTCGTGGGAAGCGTGGCGGAGGCTGTGGCGGAGGCGAAGCAGGCCGCCGGGGACAAGGACGTCTACATCGGCGGCGGCGCGAGCATCGCCGACCAGGCGCTCAACCTCGACCTGGTGGACGAGTTGTTCCTGTACATCGAGCCGGTCCTGCTCGGCGGTGGGACTCGGTTGTTCGCTTCCTTGGAAGAGCGGCAGATCACGTTGGAGCGGGTGCGGGCGGTCGAGGCGCCGATCAGCACGCACATCCACTATCGCGTCCTGCGATGAGGATCCTGCGCCCTGACGATGCGGAGTATGAGGCGGTTCGGCGGCCGGCGTTGCCGAACTACTGGCATGTGCGGCCTTCCGCTGTGGTGCGTTGTTTCAGTACCGCGGATGTTGTTTCGACGCTTGAGTATGCGCGGACCGCGGGTCTGCATGTGACTCCACGAGGTGGCGGGCATTGCTTTGCCGGGCGTTCTTCGACTTCCGGCGTTGTGCTCGATCTCTCGCCGCTGAACTCGGTTTCCGTGTCTGGCGGGGTCGCTGTTGTTGGGGCTGGGGCGGTTCTGGACCAGGTGTACTCGGGGTTGGATGCTCACGGGTTGACGTTGCCTGCCGGCTGTGGTCCCACGGTTGGTATCGCCGGGCTTACTCTCGGCGGTGGACTCGGGTTGCTTGGGCGCCGGTATGGCCTTACCTGCGATCGGTTACTGTCCGCTGAGGTTGTGCTCACTGATGGCCGGGTTGTCACGTCCTCGGTGGACAGCGAACCCGATCTGTTCTGGGCTTTGCGCGGGGCGGGTGGCGGGCAGTTCGGGGTGGTCACGTCTTTGGTCTTCGCGCCTGTGCCTGCTTCGCCTGCGATTCGGTTCTTGCTGACCTGGCCGGTGGCTGCGGCTTTCGACGTTGTCTTGGTGTGGCAGGAGGTCGCGCCGGACGCGCCGGACGAGGTGAGCGCGAACCTCAAGATCACCGTCTTCGGCGTGACCGTCTTCGGCGCCGGCCCACCCCCGGACGAGTTGCTGCGGCTCACCCCATCCACCCGCGACATCACCACAATGCCCTACCGCCACCTCAAGGAGTCCTTCGACGGCCCGGAAACCGGCCCCATCACCAGCAAATCCGAATTCTTCGCCGAGAACCTCCCAACCCCCACCATCAAAACCCTGCTGGACGCCCTCACCCCCGGCTGCGAACTGAACTTCACCCCCATGGGCGGCGCCTACAACCGCATACCCCCACATGCCACGGCATTCGCCCACCGCCACACCCGCTTCCTCCTCGAACACACCGCCCCCACTCCCACCCAAGCCCACACCTCCTGGACCATCACCCACCCCCACGGCACCGGCCGCGTCTACCCCAACTTCCCGGACCCCACCCTCCCGAACTGGCAAACCGCCTACCACGCCGAAAACCACCCCCGCCTCGCCGAAATCAAGGCCCACTACGACTCCGACCGCGTCCTGCACTTCAAACAGTCGCTGTGACGGAGTCGTCCGCGGCGGGCTGGGCTGCGGCGGGCGCGACTTCAGGTGAGGCGCTCGCGACACATGCGGCGAGGCGGTTCTGGCGTTTGCGGACCTGCGACATCCAGTAGCCGAAAATCAGCAGGAACAGTCCGAAGAGCTGGACGGCCTTGAGCGGCAGCAGGATGAGGTCGTCGTTCGCGTCCAGTTGCACGCGATGGTCCAAGGACCCGACGGCGAGGTGAATGCGGTCTCCCACAGCGAACCGGGCGGTCGTGGCGAACCGGAACTCCTTGATACCGGAGAAGTTGTTCGGCCGGTCCGGAACGTAGGTGTAGAGCATGACGCTCGACCCGGCTGCCAGGTCGGTCGCCGTGTCAGCCTTCGTGATGGTCACTGTTTCACGGGATCCCTTGTAGTACTGCTGTGCCCAGACGGCTCCCACCACGCCCAGCACGATGATGAGCAGGCCTGCGATCATCGTGCTCCAGGTCAACCGCCTTCCCCCGGGACCGGTCACCTTCGGATAGCAGGCGCCATAGCTCACCCTGCTGTGGAACTTCGCCGTTATACGGCCGGCGATGATCACCCATCCCACTCCCACGGCGAGCCCGGCACAACTGACCCATTCCACATTCTGCGCCAGGATGCCCTGTGCGATCAGGTATGCGGACGCCGCGAGCAAACCGCTGGAGAGCAGGGCGACCCGGAAGCCGGGTGCGGTACTTGGTGGGGGCTGTACCGGCGTGGTTGGGGCCGGTGGCGTGGCCGGCCCGGTCAGGGGCACGTCGAAGTACTCGGTGAGCTGGTCGGCACAGGCGGTGCGTCCGTTCAGCACGGCGGCTTCGATCACGTCCGGCGTGGCGTTGAAACCGGTGGTGGTCAACCCGTCGTACGGGACCATGATCAGATAGTCCCGTCGCCCGGCACCGACCCAGGGGGCGACTCCAGTGCCCACCGCCAGGGCAGACTTGGCCGACGGCAGCAGCGTTGTGCCGATCGCCTTCGAGAACGCGATCATGGCCAGGAACAGCAGGCCGACACACAATGCCGACAGCATCGTCGCCGTGGCTCCGAGTGCCAACGGCAACGGTGACAGGCCGGTGCCGTCGTCGGACAACAACGTCCACAGGGTTCGGAACTCCCGCCGTACGCCATACAGGAACGCGACGACGATCCCGGCCAGCGCGGCCAGGATGAGCAGGCGGGTGATGGCGTTCGACAGAGTCGAGCCGAACGCCCAGAGCACCGGGTTGCCGGCGCTCTGCAGGGTTCCCTTGTCGAACGAGGCGGGGCCGGAGTGCGTGTGCTCGATCCAGTCCGGGCGGAACGGAGCGGTCGTCTTCGGCACGCCCAGCGCGAAGTACAGCGTGCGCCGCGCTCGCTCGGCTTTCAGCTCCGCCGACGACTGTTCGGCCGGACTCGCCGTCTTGACCGTCCGGATCCATTCCTGGAAGGACGCGTCCTGGAACACGAACCGGGGGAAGTTCGCCCAGGCTCCGCCATCGACCAACCGGTGTGACACAAATCCGTCGCCGTCGATCCTGCGGACCGCGCGGGCCGACGGGAACGCGCCCGGGATGGCACTGGAAGCCAGGACAGCGGATGTCACGGACAGGTTCGGCGTCGTGTGCACCGAGAACACGATCGGCGAGCTCGTCGCCAGGTCCAGCGCCACCACGTAAAGCGTGATCTGCGACCGGTACAGGTCCCTGAAGGTGACTGGGGTCCCCGGCTCGTTGCCGGCCTTCTTGCTGAGCATTTCCTCGAGAGCCGCACCGAGCTTGCGGTTGTCGTAGAGCCCGTCCTGCAGCCCGAGGACCATTTTGACCGTGCCGCGGGTGATCGTTGTCAGCAGCCGGGGAACGTTGTCCCGGATCTCATCCGCGGTGTAACCAGCGGCGATCAAAGATGCCGTGATCGCACCTGCGGACGTGCCGGCCACGGCACCGAACCACATGCCCCGTTCTTCGACGGCCTGCAACGCACCCGCGTAGCCGATGCCCTTGGCGCCGCCACCTTTGAACACGCCATTGACGAGTATGGTCATCGCCGGCCTCCCGAGCCCTCCGCCCCTTGTGTGCCGTTATCGGTGGTGGCGGCTGATGGGTTTCGGTGTGGACGGTTCATTGTGGAGACGTTGCATTTCCTATACCGCGCTGTGACCGACTGCCTTGTTCTATGAATGTCGAATCAATGGCTGGGTGACCATGTTTCTTGATCAGTTCGGCCATTTGGCTGGGAGAGCGCGGATTCGGTATTTGTGCGGGTTGGGGATGGTCCGATTGGGCGGTGTTGCTGGGGAGATGGGGAGGCGGGGCTGGGGTTCGCGGTTGGATTCGGGGTGTCGGCGGCCGAAGGGGAGGGTATGGGCTGGAGGAATCAACCGCGTGATTCGAAGGGGCGTTGGGTGGCGAAAGGGGGTGGGGTTGTTGTCGCGGTGTCAGTTGTCGGGGCGGTGTCGTTGAGTGGTGGCGGAGCTGGTGGTGGCGGCGCGGTTTCCGTCGAGTCCGCGACGGGGCAGTCTGTCCGGGTGAATGTGAGCCGGGGGAAGGGGAATGCGAAGCAGGGCAAGCGGGATGCCGCGTGGCGGGATATGGGGTTGCGGCGGCTGCGGGAGGCGAGCAAGCGGGCCGCGGACTGCGTGATCAATTCCTATGGTGAGGTGCGCACGTTCTTTGTCCGGACGCCTTGCCGGTCGCTCGACCGCGCATTGGTGGTGTTGGGTGACGGGCGGGAGAACGAGGTTGTCGTGGCCGTCTCGTGGGTGCGGATGGGGACCACTGAAGGTGCGCGCAAGCTGCGGGAACTCGCGGACACCGATGGCACCGGGAATGTGTCGCCGTTGGCAGGCGCCCTTGTGCGGGCCGCTGGTGTGAGGTTCACGGGGCGGTATTACGACTCCCGGCGGGACGGCAAGCTGGTGGTCATCGCGGAGACCGAACCGTTGCGGGGGAAACCGGACCCGGAGTTCATGGACGGGATTGCCGAGATCGCGGTGGAATTCCCGCCACCGTGACCGCGCGGACCGGCCGATTGGGCAGAGTCGATCGGCCAGGCGATGGGTTTTGCCCGGATGGCCGACTGGTCGGGCGTATTGCCAGGTGTTTGCGGCGGGCACGCTCGGTGGGTGAAGAGATCACGGAGGGTTCTGGCCGTTGTGGCGGCAGTGGGGATGGTGGCCGGGCTGGCTGGTCCGGCGGGGGCGGAGTGGCCGTTGCCGCGGTCGCCCCGGCCGTATCTGGGGCCGGGGGAGTCGCTCGGCGAAGCGCATTACGTCCTGCGGTTCGGGGAATACGGGGTTGGCACGGACAGTCTCGACGGGACTGGGATGCAGTTGCATGGCGCTTATGGTTCTGGCGCCAGTCTGCGGATGTACAGCCCCGACGACAAACAGAAGACCGGCACTTACACGATCGGGTACAAGGAGAAGACCGGGACCGAGGAGATCACGCGGTACCTGCCCACGCACGCGCCGCCGAGGGGCGGATGGTTGTGGGACGGGCATTTCTGGGACAGCACGGCGTTGTGGTTGGGACACAGCCGGTTCCGGCCGGGGACGACGGGACCCGGTGACACCGGGACGGATGTCCGCGCCGACAACGACCACCTGATCTCCATCCCGGTGGTGCCGAACACCGAGACCAAACGCAGTTTCCTGATCTCCTCGCGGGTTCAGGCGCCGAGCCACTCGAACGTCCACTATGGTCTCCGGCCGCAGCCCTACCTCGACCGTGGCGGCTTCGGGCTGACCAGCCCCGGCGGCATCGGCAACCGGGTCATCGACCTCGCCCCGGTCGTGGACCAGTGGAACGTCCTGCAGATCCGGGCGGATGTCACAACGAACGGCGGCACCAAGGCCGACGCGTCCGACGACACCGGGAAGGTCACCTATCGCTACTTCCTGAACAACGCGGAGGTCGGCACCGCGGACACGTTCGACCTGTTGCCCTCAGCGATGCACACCGGCCAGGGCGACGTCCGGTTCGGGCCCGCGTTCGGCCTGGCCCGCGGCTGGCAGGGCGACGCGCCCGAGGCCCTCGTCGACTCCATCGCCGTCTACGACCTGCAGAACGTGCCGTTCCGGACCTCCTGGATCGGCGAGACCATCCTGCCCGAGGACGCGGCGAAGTACGCGGAGGACCGCTGGATGCCGCGCCAGCGCAACGTCGGGCAGAACGTGCAGGCCATGTGGGTCGACCCGATGCCCACGGCCGACGGCAAGACGCTCATCTTCACCAACACCCACTGGGACGAGTCCGCCCGTGCGACCGGGATCTACGTCTCCGACGGCAAAGGCGTGATCCGCCCGTATGGCGCCCTTGGTGCCTATGGCATCGCTCTCGGCGGCCTCGCGATCACCGGCGACGCCAACTACATCTACGCCTCCTACGAACGGATGGTGGACGATCCGGCGGTTCCGGGAACGAAGAAGGTGGACGCCACCTGCGTCGCCCGCTACCCGAGGAACGCGATCAAGCCGGACATCGGCAATCCGGCCACCGCGTTCCCCGGCATCGCCTACCCGGGAGCCTTGTGTCTGCCGGACGCGGCGCCGTCCAACGACCCGCAGACGGGAACCGCGCACCCGCAAAGCGTTCGCGGCCTCGCCGCGAACGACCAGTACCTGTTCGTGGGGCACCGCAAGGACAACAAGGTCTACATCTACCCCAAAGAACAGGTCACCCAGGGACGCAAGGAGATCGCCGTCCAGGACCCGCGCGGAATGGCGTACTCCACAAAGGACAACACCCTGTGGGTGATCGTCGAAGGCGGAGCGGCCATCCAGGAGTACGTCGTCGCAGCAGACGGAACCTTGACACCGCAACGAAAGCTCACCGGTCCAAAAGCGACGGCGGTGTTCGTCACCCCACAAGGCCAGCTGTATGTGGCAGACGACGACACACAACAGATCCGTGTCTTCGACACCACCAAAACGCCCGTTCAGGAGATCCCCGGCAAGATCCTGGGCGACAAGGGCGGAGTCGTGGCAGCGGGTGGCGCGTACGGCCCGGCGAAGTTCGACGGCCTCAAGGGTGTCGGCGTTGACAACGCCGGGAACTACTACGTGGCGAGCAATGGCCTGGGCTCCTCACCGTTCGCCTCACCCGTCACGCTGGATGTCCGCCGCTTCAACGCGACCACGAAAGCGCTGGAGGGGCAGGTGATCAACAACGTCAGCACCACGATCGGCGCGTTCGACCCGCAGAACCCGAACGTCGTCCACACCCCGACGCAACGCTACGAGCTCAACCTGGACGCCCAGGCACCCGGCACCGAGTGGTCACCGCAGAAGACCATGTTGACCACCGACCGGTACACCTGCCCGACCGACGGCCGTGTGATGGGCGCGGACGGGTACAACACCGCGGTAGCGGTGCGGTACATGGGACCGGAGCACAAGAAGGTCATGTTCACGACCGGCCAGGGCAATGTCGGCAGGCTGAGCATGTTCCGGTTCACCGCGGACGGGCACGCCCAGCCGGCCGCGATCTTCACCGAGAACATCGACAACCAGGTCTGGCCGCCGAACGAACCCACGAGGTGGGGCACCGGCGACCATGTGTGGACGTGGCGGGACAGCAACGGCGACTGCCAGTTCGGCGACAACGAGTTCGCCGCGCCGATGGAGCTGAGCGTCCGGTCGAACTGGAGCGTGTCCGAAAAGGACAACCTGCCGAACCACCGCGCCGGGGATGTCTGGCTGGCCGGGTACAAGCAGCTGGTGGGGCCGGTGCTCAAGCGGGTCCGGTTCACCGGGACGTTCGAGAACGGCAGCCCGGTCTACGACACGGCGAACGTCGAGATCATGCCGTTGCCGCAGCCGTTCGTCGACGCGTATGGAGTGGTCTACCAGTCCACGACGGACACCCTGTACCTGCTGGGTGTGAATGTGAACGACCCGACGATGCGAAAGGGCTGGCAGCTGGCCCGGTACGACAAGTTCTACGAGAGGTTCGCGGCGAAACAACCGCAGTCGGCCACCTGGCTGCGGCAACTGCCGGATGACGTCGCCTTCTGCGCCACCGACCCGAACAAGGAGTGCCGGATCAACTCGCTGACCGCGGCGGGCGACCGGGTCTACGTCGGCAACATAACGGGGCCGACCGATGACCTCGCCGGCCGGATCCGGATGTTCGACGCCGCCACCGGCACCCCGGCCGGGCAGCTCGTTCCCGGCCCGGAAGTCGCGCACACCTCTGGGTGGCACGACATGAAACAAGCCGTCGCGGCCACTCGGCTGCCGGATGGCCGCCGGTTCGTGCTGGCCGAGGAGAACTTCGCCAGCCGAATCCTGCTCTACCACGGATTCTGAGCCAGACCGGGACAGCGGCGGGTGATCGTAACGGTCACCCGCCGCTTGTCGTTCCCGAAGGCGGAAAATTTAAGGAAAAGATGAGGTTGGTTCAGCTTGGGCAGGGTGGCGGCCGGGTATGCCCCAAGGGCGTTGCAGGAAGTTGCAAAATGCGAGGGTTGCGAGGGTCGCTTCGGTATTCGCCGGGATCGGCCGGGTAACGGGCGGACCGGTGAGGCGAACGATTGCATGGACCAGATTTTCGCTGTTTAAGCAGGTCAGACCCCTACTTAGGGTGGCTACGAGTCCCGCTGAGCGGGCAATCGGACGATCATCATGCGTCTGGACAGGCGATTAGTTACGTGTCGGCAACGGAGTACGTATTAGCCGGGTTAACTTTGTGGTAAAGGACCACCCGACGTGCCCGGGTGGTCGCACTGTGAAATACGCCGCTTTCGGGCCCGGCCGGCCCGGGCATTTTTTCCATAACGCTTGGGCGGGTCTGCCCGGCGTGAGAGCATTGCCACAACAGTCCAACCAATGGCCGAGGGGCGCGATCCGAAAAGGGTCGTGCGGGAGCCCGCGTGGGGCGGGGTCCACCCTGGCCAGGACCCGGCGTGCGAACGCCGGAGAAGAGGGTGCGCTCAACAGATGCGTGCGATGGAGCCAGTCGTGGGGACGGCGCGTCGCGGCGCATCGACTTCTTGGGGGTCGCTTTGGGATTACGGATTCTGGGGCCGGTCGAGCTCGTGGCCGGCGACCGCTCGGTCAAGATCGGTGGTCCTCGCGAGCACATCGTCCTGGCCGCGCTCGCGCTGCGGGTCAAGCGGGTCACCTCGTTCGACCAACTCATGGAGGCGGTCTGGGACGAGGACCCGCCGCTGACCGCGCGCAGCCAGATCCAGAGCTCCATCTCGGTGCTGCGCAAGCTGTTCGCCGACACGGGGCTGCCCGACGCGATCAAGACGCATCCCTCGGGCTATCTGCTCAACCTGTCCCACCGGGACCTGGACAGCGAACAGTTCGCCCGGCTGGTGGCCACCGCGCACCAGGAGGTGGCCGAGCACCGCACCGCGGACGCGGCGGCGACCCTGCGCGAGGCCCTGAGCCTGTGGCGTGGGCCCGCGCTGGACGGCGTGCAGAGCGACTATGTCCGCCGTGCCGCCTCGGTCCTCGACGACGGCCGGATGACCGCGACCGAGGAGCACGTGCGGCTGCGCCTGGAACTGGGCGCGCACAAGGCGCTCGTCGGCGAGCTGCAGTCCCTGCTGACCGAGAACCCTTGGCGGGAACGGCTTTACGGGTTCCTGATGCTGGCGCTCTACCGGTGCGGCCGGCAGGCCGAGGCGCTGGAGGTGTGCCGCCGGGCCCGCACGGTGCTGATGGAGGAGCTGGGCATCGAGCCGCACCAGGACCTGCGGGACCTGGAACAGGCCATTCTCAACCGCGACCCGGCGCTGGACCTGCCGCCCGCGGACACCGGGCCGGCCATGGTGGCCGAGGCGGACGTAGCGAGCCCGCGCCAGCTGCCCAGCAGCATCGCCGACTTCATCGGCCGCGACGACCAGCTGGCCGAGATCAAGCGCATCCTGCTGACCGCGCAGGAGGCGGAGGCGGCCCGGTACGCCGTGCCGATCATCGCGATCTCCGGCCGCGGCGGGGTCGGCAAGTCCACACTGGCCCAGCGCGCCGCGCACGAGCTGGGGGACCAGTTCCCGGACGGCCACATCTACGCCGACCTGCGTGGACAGGCCGAGGAGAACACCACGCCCGCGCTGCTGGCCCGGTTCATCCGCGCGCTCGGCGTGCACGGTTCGGCGGTGCCCGAGGACGTGGCCGAGCGGATCGAGATGTACCGCAGCCGCCTTGCCGGCAAACGGGTTCTGGTCGTGCTGGACAACGTGACCAACGAGGAGCAGGTCCTGCCGCTGCTGCCGGGCAGCCCAACCTGCGCGGTGATCGTGACGAGCACCGCCCGGCTGGTCGGCATGCCCGGCGCGAACTGGATCGACGTGGACACGTTCGACGACCAGACCTCCGCCGAGCTGCTGGCCAGGATCGTTGGCTGGCAACGACTGCAGGCCGAACCGGACGCGGTGAGCGAGCTGGTCACGTACTGCGGCGGGCTGCCGCTGGCGTTGCGGATCGCCGGTGCGCGGCTGGCGTCCCGGCCGCAGTGGCGGATCCTGGAGCTGACCCGGCGGCTCAAGTCCGAGGTGCGCAGGCTGGACGAGCTGAGCCACCACGGACTCGAGGTCCGGTCGAGCATCGCGCTGACCTATCGCAGCCTTCCCGAACAGGCCCAACGGTTGTTCCGGCTGTGCGCGATGGTGGACGCGCCGGACTTCCCCGGCTGGGTAGCGGCGGTACTGCTGGACACCGACCTTCGCCAGGCCGAGGACACGTTGGAGCGTCTGGTCGATGTGCAGCTGCTGGACACGAAACTGTGTGACGACGGGCAGATCCGCTACAGCTTCCACAACTTGATAAGGGTCTACGCCAACGAGCGACTGCAGGAGTCGGAGACCGCGGCCGAGCGGGACACCGCGCTGCGCCGGATGCTGGGCGCGTGGCTCGCGCTGGCCGAACGGGCGCACCGGATCGAGTACGGCGGTGACTACACGATCCTGCACGGCACCGCGACTCGGCTGCATCTGTCCGAATGGGACACTGATGACGTGATCGGCTGCCCGATGGTGTGGCTGGAGGCCGAACGCGCCGCGCTGGTGTCGTCGGTGCGCCAGGCCGCCGCGGCCGGGCTGGACGAGCTGTGCTGGGATCTCGCGTTGACCCTGGTGAGCTTGTTCGAGGTCAAGGGGTACATGGACGACTGGCGGGAGACCGCCGAGACCGCGCACGATGCCGCCGTCCGGGCGGGCAACCGCCTTGGCACAGCGGCGATGCTGTACTCGCTGGGCACGCTTTACGTGGTGGTCAAGCGGTTGAGCGAGGCCGACCGGTTCTTCAAGGCCGCGCTGGAGATCTTCGACGCCGAGTCGAACCTGCACGGCCAGGCGCTGGTGCTGCGCAACTCCGCGTTCATCGACCGGATGCGCGCCGACTTCGAGCAGATGCTGGTCAAGTACGGCTCCGCGCTGGGCAAGATGCGGGTGGTCGGCGACCTGATCGGTGAGGCGCACGTGCTCACCTCGATGGCCCGCTTCCGGATCGACGAAGGCGATCTGGACGAGGCGAACGACCTGCTCACCGAGGCGATGTCGTTGTACGAGCGGGCCGGGTATGTGCGCGGCGAGGCGCAGGTTCTGGCTACCCAGTCGGAGTTGTACCTGGCAACGGGGCAACTTGGGTTGGCGCGTCAGGCAATGAACGACGTGCTGCGAACCGTGCGCGACATCGGCGACCGGATCGGTGAAGCGCATGCCCTGTACGGCTTGGGTGTGGTGCGGCGCAAGGAAGGGCGGCTGGACCGGGCCGAGGCGACGATGGCGCACGCGTTGTCCGTGGCCGAACGCGTTGGTGATCGGTTGATCGAGGGCCAGGCGCGGTACATGCTCGCCGAGATCGCGGTGACCAGAGCGGACTACACGACCGCGGGACGGCACGCGGACCGGGCGCAGGAGGTGTTCGGCGAGCTCGGTATGTCGTTGTGGCTTGCCAGAACGCTGATCCTGCTGTCCGAAGTGCACGATGACGTTGGCGAGCTGGACCGGGCCAAGTCCGCTCTGGGGCAGGCCAGGGACCTGCTCGGCCGGGCCGGTTCCCGCCAGGCCGACATTCTGTTGCGCCAGCTCGATGTTGCCAGCGCTGTGCTTGGTGATGACGCGCCGTCGGGGCGTGGTTGACAGCCCCGACGGCGGAGCTGTGGTCTATCCCGCGCTGTACAGGCTGGGCAGGTCCGGGGCGGGCGCGTCCACGGCCGGGTCGCCGCGCAGCATCGCCAGGTGCAACCGCTGCAGCCCGGCCGACGGGTCGACGCCCAGTTCCTCGTTCATGGTGGCCCGAAGTCGTTGGTACACCTCAAGAGCACGCCACTGCTCGCCGGACCGGTAGAGCGCGAGCATGTACTTGGTGCCGAAGTTCTCCGACATCGGGTAGCGCGCGTGCAGCCCGGCCAGTTCACCGAGCAGCTTGCGGTGCCGGCCCAGCCGGAGATCCGACTCGATGCGTAAGTCGAGGTCGGCCAGCCTGCTCTCCTCCAGCCGGACGATCTCCACCATCAGGTGCTGGCCGGGCACGATGTCGGACAATGCCGGCCCGCGCCACAAGGAAAGCGCCGCACCGAGGTTGCGGCTCGCCGCCTCGTGGTCCCCGTGGTCCGAGGCGAGCCGCCCGGCCTGCGCGAGCTGCTCGTAGCGGCCGGTGTCGATGTTGCTGTCCGGCACCCGCAGGCTGTAGCCCGCCGGTTCGGTCACCAGGATCCGCTTCGCGTCCTGCCCGGACTGGCCGGTGCCCAGTTCCCGCCGCAGTTTCCCGATGTAAGTGTGCAGTGTCGTCCCGGCGGCCTTGGTCTGGTCCGGTCCCCACAGTTCGCCCATGATCGTCGGCACGGGCACCGAGCGGCCCGCGTTCAACGCGAGCAATGCCAGCAGCTGACGCTGTTTGGCTGCGGACGGCGCCACCGAGACGTCGTGCACGCTGGCTTCGAAGCTCCCCAGTAGCTTGATCGTGAAGCACACGGCTTTTGCCCCATCTCCCTCTCGTCGACCGGCGGCGGGGCGTCGCACGCACCAGGTCCCCCTGTTTCTCGCCACCGTGCCGGTGTGCCGTGATCCACTCCCCCCAGGTGTCCACGCTGGTGACAGCATGCCGGACGGTGATCCTGAACCGCTCCTGAACCGCTCCGCAATCGCTATGGCGCCGGCGGGGCGAAAAGCGGGTCGAACAACCCGCACGGGGATATCGGAATCCGGTTAGGATCCCACCAGGACTGACCGAAAACCAGGCCTTGGGGAGAGAACATGAAGGTCAAGCAGGTGGGTGATGCGGCGGCAGTGGGGACTGCTTCGCTCACCGGTCTGCCCGTGGGCGAAGCTCAGCGCGGGCAGGTCCGGTATTCCGCGACCACCGGCCCGTTCCGGGACTGTCACTGGGGATAACAGTCCATCCCGGACCGTGCCACAGCGGGAGCCGTCACCCCTCGGGTGGCGGCTCCCGCTCTGTCAGCCGGCCCCCGCAAGTCCACCCGGATCCCGGTGAAAATCCCACCATTTATCCGCGTGTCCCACGTTCACGGACCCCGTGTCCCACGTTCGCGGAGTATGAATTCTCCGTTGCCGGGAAATTCGGCCCGGACGAATGTGGGACACGCCCTCCGTGAATGTGGGACACGCGGGCGGTGAATGTGGGACACGCGGGGTGGGGTCAGGCGGGGACTTCGATGGGGTCGTCGGCGTAGTCCTGGAGCAGGATTTCGGTGGCGGCGCGGTCGAGCATGCGCAGCACCCACTCGTCGAAGTCGATGCCCGCGTGGTCCGCGGCCTTGCGCCACATGCCGACCCGGCTGCTCGGCACCGCGATCCGCGAGCTCAGCTCCACCGGTTGCGGCTGCGGCTCACCGCCGTTGCGGTCGTGCTGGATCGCCGTGCGCAGCTGCTTGGTCGTCCACTCCTCCCGTTCGGCCTGGTCGAGCAGCCGGTCCTGGTCCTCGATCGGCAGCGAGGCGACCTCGGCGTGGTGCCGGAAGGTCAGCTTCTGCCTGCGCCGGTCGGCCGGGAACCGGCGTGCGACCCACGCGTAGTTGCGCAAGGTCTGGTACCGCAGGCCCGCGTTCTGGATCGCGAGCTGGTAGCGGTCGGAGTAGTTGGCTTTGCCGAACACCAGCCAGTCGCCCAGCCACCACGCCGACGAGTCGACGATCCCGGACAGCTGCCTGCCCGCCTTCGCCCAGTCGTCGTACTTCAGCCCGTCCGGGATGACCAGACCGGTCCCGCTCATCCGGACCTGCGCCAGCTGCGTCGCAACCCGGACCTTCGCTAAGTCAGCCGTGTCGGACACGAGACCTCCTCCTGTGCCAAGCGGCTGTGCCGCCCTGCTTCCCCTCGACACAGAAGATGTTGCCGGACAGCGGTTGCCGGTCTCTCCACTCGGATCGGACGTCCCGCTTGAGTCCGGCTGGAGTCTCGCTTTACCGCACCCACTCACCGGACCGGCGCAGGTGCGGGGCCCGCGGCCGGTTCAGCTTCATCCGCCCGTAGAGCCGCGCGACCTCGTGGAACGCGAGTTTTTCCTGCCATTCATCGGGATTGTCGGGATCGACCTTGACGATGCCGAACGAGGCCATGTCCAGGTCCCGCCGCGGGTCGGCGAGGTGCGGGTACTCGCGCAGCGCGAACGTGTACACGAAGCAGCCGTGCACGCCGTTGCGGTCCCACAGGTCGATCAGGTCGCACAGGTACGCGGCCTGAACCCGTTCGCTGCGAACGGTTCCCTTCTTCAGCCGGGGATGGCGGCCCAGCCAGTGCACGATCCGGAACGAGCCCGGACCCCGTTGCGCGCCACCGATGTGCGCGCCGCAGCCGAACTCGGTGATGACCAACGGTTTTCCCGCCGACCGCACGTGCCCGCGCAGCCGCTCGGTCAGGTACGGGCTGTTTCCCTTGGTGCGGTACAGGTTGATGCCCGCGTAGTCGAACAGCGACCAGTCGACCTCTTCCCAGGCCGCGGCTGCGTAGGTGACCGGGCCGCCGAAGTGCGCTCTGGCCACGTCGACCGCCTTGGCGAGCAGCTTGTTCACCTTGCGGTTGATCCGGCGGCGGAAGTAGTGCCGCCACCGGATCATCATCATCCGGATGCCCTCCATCCCGCCGGGCAGCCCGGCGTTGAGGTGCACCGAGAACTCGCAGCCGACGATGAGGTGCACCCGGTCGGGGAACTCCTGGCGCAGTTCCTCCACCGCGATCGCGGTCTGTTCCAGGTTGCGCAGCATCGTCTTGTGCAGCACGTTCACCGGATGCGGCTCGATCCACACATCGAGGCCGATCTGCAGGGCATATCGTGCCGCGGCGATCAGCTTGCCGATGTCCATCCCGATCAGGATCACCGCTGTGCAGTGCAGTCGCCTGAGGATGACGTCCAGGTCACTGCGCGCGATCTCGGCCGACACCTCGTCGGCCATGTACGAGATACCTCTTACCTCCAGCGCCACGGGTGGTCCTACCGCGCGGCTTCGAGCGCGTCGGCGGCGTGGCGGTCCATCAGGTCACGCGCGGCGCGCACCTCGGCGGCCATCGGCCGGTCGGCGTCCAGCGGCGGCGAGATCCGCGCGAGCTCGGCCCAAACACCGTCCTGCGGCTGCCCGGTGATCGACGCCAGCTGCGCGACACCCAACGCCAGCGAACCGGTGACCAGCCAGGCGAGGTCGAGCGCCTCGGCGACGGAGTTGGCTCCGTTGAGCGCCATCGGCACGTGGTCCTGGTTCCACCCGTTGGTGGGCAACGTGGTCAGCGACGACGGCGTGGCCAGCATGCGGATCCGCGAGACGAACGAGGTCGCGCTGATGTGCACACCGGCCAGCCCACAGCCACGGCCCGCACGTGGGGTGAGCATCGGCGGCAGATCCCCATTGGTGGCCGGGGAAAGCAGCAGCCCGAGCTGTCGTTCGGCGAGGTACGCGGCCATGTGCAGGGCCAGCGCGATCTGGTCGGACGCCAGACCCACCGGCATGGCGTGGAAGTTCCCGCCGTGCAGCACGCGGTCCTCGAACGTGATCGGGTTGTCCTGGCAGCCAACGACTTCCCGGGCCAGCACCTCACCGGCGAAGTCCAACTGGTCCAGCACGGCACCAAGAACCTGTGGCGCGCAACGAAGGCTGTACGGCTCCTGCAGCGGACGGTTTTCGTTGCGAGTCATCCCCGCGGGCAGCTCGCCGCGGATCCACTCGGCCACAGTGAGCTGGCCGAGCTGGCCACGCGCGATGCCGTGCCCGGACTCGTAGTGTTCGGGGTTGGCGCCGAGCAGCTGCGCGAGCCGGCCGGTCAGGATCGCGCCCGCACGCACCAGCCGGACCGCGGACTGCTGGTTCAGCAACGACATCGCCAGGCTGGCGCCGGTTCCGTTGACGAACGCGAGCGCCTCCCGCACCGGCCACTCGAGCGGCTCGGCGCCCAGGGCGGCAAGCGCTTGCGTGGCAGGCACGATCCTCCACTGTCCATTCCGGTCCCGCTGCCAGGCCTCGCCGAACCCGGTGAACGCGAGGGCGGCGTGCGCGAGCGGCTGCAGGTCGCCGCTCGCGCTCACCGTGCCGTGCCTGGGAATGACCGGGGTGAAGCCGCGGTTCCACAGGTCGGCCACGATCTGCCAGAACTCCGGCGACACCGCGGAGTACCCCTTGCGCATGTTCTGGATGCGCAGCCAGAGAATCAGCCGGGACGCCTCCGGGGACAGCGGTTCGCCCTGACCGGTGCCCAGGTGCGAGATGAGCGAACTGCCCTGCTCCAGCTCGGATTCCGCGCTGTAGGTGACGAGCGGGCCGAAGCCGCGGGTCAGGCCGTAGATGGGCAGGCCCGAGTCCAGGTGCTCGGTGATGGTCTTCGCGCTGGCGGCCATCCGCGCGATGTCGTCCTCGCTGCACGGGGCCAGCTGGCCGTCCCACGCTGCGCTGCGGACGACCTCCGCGAGGTAGCTGGTCCCGGCCAGCTCGGCCGCGGGGCTCTGCGCAATCTGCGTCACGGTGTGGCTACCTCAGCTTTCTTGGTAGTGGTAACTGCCTTGCCGAGTGCTGATCGTTCGATGCGGGGCACCGCGCGGACGCACTTCGGGCGCACGCCCAGCCGCCGGATCGCGGTGGCCAGGTCCAGATCGGACAGTTGGGTGCCCGGGTGGAGCACTACGTGCAGCTCCACGTGCTCGCCGGTCAGCTCGTCCGAGATCGGCACCAGGGCCAGGTCGTCGCAGTCGAGCACCGGGCGCAGGGCGTGCTCGGCGTCGTCCAGGTTGATCCGGCGGCCGTTCACCTTGACCAGCCGCCCGGTCCGGCCGACCAGCCGGAAGGTCCGGTCGTCCAGGGGGATCACGATGTCGTCGGCGGTCCACCGGTCCGGTGGCCGTTCGCCCGGCCGGAACGCCAGCCGTGGACCACGAACCGACAGCGGGACTTCCTTGCCGGGAGCGGTGGTCCCGGCGAACGAGACGTCCGGGAACAGTGTCCACTCCGGCGGTTCGCCTTCGCTCCACCGTCTGCTCGCGACACCGCCCGCCTCGGTGGACCCGAGCACTTCCACGATCTCCGCGCGTTCGGCTTCCCGCAGGAGAAGTCCCGCGCTCGCGGGCAGCATCGCGCCGCCATAAAGGACGGTCACGTGTTCGAACCGGCGGACCCAGCCGATGTGTTCCAGCAACAGCTTGAAGATCCAAGGCGTTGCCACCACGGCGATCCGGCGCACGGGAACGTCTGGCATCGCGCCGACGAACGCGGGACGGAACCAGACCGGCAGGCCGAGCCAGGCGGGCATGAGCACGCTGGTCAACGCGCCGTACAGGTGCAGGCTCGGCACGAACGAGACGATCGCCTCCGGGCGGCCGGGCGCGATCAGGTCGGCGAGCATGCCGGCCTCACGCCAGACGTTCTCCTGCAATCGCCGCCAGCAGCGTGCCGGTCCGGTACTGCCGGACGTGTGGAAATCAATGACCGGTGGCAACAGGTTCGCGCAAAGGCCCGCGGCGTCGGTGACGCCGTCCCAGCGTGTGCACCAGGCGCCCTCGGCCACCTCGGGTGCGGCGAAACCGGTGCGCAGCAACCGCTCCGGGTCCATCGTCAGGTAACCCACACCGAACTCCTCGGCATCCGCCCGCAGTGTCCATGTCCCGCCGGCGGGACACCGGCACAATTGAAAACCTAACCGAGAATCAATCCGGAGCGATAGCCGCGCGCTGGCCGAATCCCGTTGGGGTGTCGTAGTTTCTTGGCAAATCCCCATTTATGTGAATCGGAAAATGCGCACTCCCCAGGAAGGAGCATCGCGTGAAGGTTCTCGTCACGGGCGGCGCGGGGTTCATCGGTTCGCACTTCGTGCGTACCATGCCGGACGCCGAAGTCACCGTGCTCGACGCGCTCACCTACGCCGGTGACCGCGCCAACATCGAAGGCGTGCCGCACGAGTTCGTGCACGGCGACCTCTGCGACGCCGAGCTGCTCGGCAAGGTCGTGCCGGGCCACGACATCGTGTTCCACTTCGCGGCGGAGTCGCATGTGGACCGTTCCATCGCCGGCGCGCAGAATTTCGTGCGCACCAACGTTCTCGGCACCCAGACGCTGCTACAAGCGTGCCTGGAGGCGGAAATCCCCAAGGTCGTCCAGGTCTCCACCGACGAGGTGTACGGCACGATCGAGACGGGTTCGTGGACCGAGGACGAGCCGCTGGCACCTCGTTCGCCCTACGCGGCGACCAAGGCCAGCGCCGACCTGATCGCCTTGGCGTACCACACGACCTACGGCCTGCCGGTCTCGATCACCCGCTGCGGCAACAACTACGGGCCGTACCAGTTCCCGGAGAAAGTGATCCCGCTGTTCATCACCAACCTCCTGGAGGGCAAGAAGGTCCCGCTCTACGGTGACGGCGGCAACGTCCGCGACTGGATCCACGCGGACGACCACTGCCGGGCCATCCGGCTGGTCGGCCAGGTCGGCGAGCCGGGTGAGATCTACCACGTCGCGGGCACGGCCGAGCTGACCAACAACGAGCTCACCCAGCACCTGCTCGACGCGATGGGCGCGGACTGGTCATCGGTCGAGCACGTGGCCGACCGCAAGGGCCACGACCGTCGCTACTCGTTGGACGACAGCAAGCTGCGTGCCCTCGGCTACGCACCACAGACGTCCTTCGCGGACGGTCTCGCGCAGACCGTGCGCTGGTACTCCGACAACCCCTCGTGGTGGAAGTCCAAGCGCTGAGGCCTGCCCTGTCTCGCCGGCGGGACACCACCGGCGATCGGAGAAAGTCAACTGCAGATCGGATGGCATCGTGAAGGGAATCCTGCTCGCGGGAGGTACGGGTTCGCGCCTGTACCCGTTGACAAAGGCGACATCCAAACAGTTGCTCCCGGTTTACGACAAGCCGATGGTGTACTACCCGCTGTCGGTGCTGATGCTGGCGGGGATCCGGGAGATCCTGGTCATTTCCACCCCGGACAGCCTGCCGTGGCTGCGCGGGCTGCTCGGCGACGGTTCCCGGCTCGGGCTGGAGATCACCTACGCCGAGCAGGCCGAGCCGCGTGGCATCGCCGAGGCCCTGCTGATCGGCGCGGACCACATCGGCGGTGAGCCGTGCGCGCTGATCCTGGGGGACAACATCTTCCACGGCGCCGGCTTCCCGGCGATCCTGCGCGAGGCCCAGCAGACCCTGGACGGCTGTGTCCTGTTCGGCTACCCGGTGTCCGACCCGGAGCGGTACGGCGTCGGTGAGGTGGACGAGAACGGCGTGCTGCTGTCGATCGAGGAGAAGCCCCTGCGGCCGCGGTCGAACAACGCGCTGACGGGCCTGTACTTCTACGACTCGGAGGCGGTGGAGATCGCCCGTGACCTGGCCCCTTCGGCGCGCGGCGAGCTGGAGATCACCGACGTCAACAAGCACTACCTGAAGAACGGGCGGGCCCGGCTGGTCCGGCTCAGCCGCGGGTTCACCTGGCTGGACGCGGGTACCCACGACTCGTTGCTGGCCGCCAGCCAGTACGTGCACGTCATCGAGGAACGCCAGGGCATCCGGGTGGCCTGCGTGGAGGAGATCGCGCTCCACATGGGATACATCACTGCCGAGGAGTGCCACGCCATCGGGGTGGAGATGAAGAACTCGGAGTACGGTCAGTACCTGATGCAGATCGCACAGTAACCAGGGACGAAGGGGCGTATGTACCAGGATCGGGATCGTGAGCAGGTGAGTTCATGGAGCTGACCGAGCTGCAGGAGCTGGACAAGCTGCACATCCAGCAGAAGACCAGCCTGACCCGACACCGGTACCGGGTCTACGCCGACAATGGCAAGGGCAAGCCGGGGGACCTGGTCGCGTTCGTCGACCAGGACACCTCCGGCTTGAAGGAAAAGGAAGTGATCTACACCGGTGAGGACAAGTCGGTGGAGCTGGCGCGCTTCGAGGCCCGCCAGCTGATGGACGTGGCCGCCGCCTTCGACGTGTTCACCCCCGAGGGCGAGAAGATCGGCTGGTTCCAGCGCGAGGTGAGCAAGTCCCTGTACCGCACCACCTGGAGCCTGACCCAGGAGGGCATGCCGCCGCTGAAGGTGATCGAGCGGAGCAAGTTCACCGCGGTGGCCCGCCGGATCTGGATGTGGCTGCCGTTGGTCGGCGACTTTCCTTACCCGGTGCGCTATCACTTCGACTTCGTCCGTGACGATGCGGTCATCGGCGGCGTCGACAAGACCGGCCGCCTGGCGGACAACTACCTGGCTTGGTCGCAGGAACCCAAGCTGGACCGGCGGTTGATGATCGCCATGGGGGTTGTCCTGGACTTCCGTCAGGGTCGCTGAGACCCTGGGCATGCGAAATGGCGGCGTGGGTGACCACGCCGCCATTTCCCGTTTTACGAGCGGTATTTGAGCGCTAGTTCTTCCAGCCGGGGAACGATGTGGTTCGGGGTAGGGAGGACTCGCATTTCTGTGCGCAGATTGTGGGCGTTGGTGGTGAAAGCCGGGTCGGTGAGCAGGGCTTGGATGGCGTTGCGGACGTTTTCGCCGGTGGCGTCGGCGGGGTTGATGGTGAGGCCGGCGCCGGTGGCGGTGAGGTTGCGGCCGAGGATCGGCTCGTCGAAGTGGTAGGGGAGGGTGAGTTGGGGGACTCCGTGGATCGCGAATGTTGACAGGGTGCCGCCGCCGGCGTGGTTGACGGCGACGGAACATGTTGCTGCCAGGGCGTCCAGCGGGACCCAGCTCTCGATCCGGGTGTTCGCGGGGATGTGCGTGAGTTTGGCTCGTTCGTTCTTGTCGGCGACGGCGATGACCTCGATGTCGAGGCCGGCCAGGTTGTCCAGGACGGACTGCAGGCTGAAGCCGAAGCCGTTGAAGAACCCGCTCGCGGTGAAGCCCATGGTGAGGGCGACCCGGGGGCGCTCGGCGGGTTTTTGGAGCCACGCCGGGATCGATGCCTTGCCGCCGTATGGGATGTAGCGGGTGTGCAGGTACTCCAGGCCCGGGGCCTCCAGCTGCAGGCTGGGTGGGTACTGGTCGATGGTGAAGTGGCCGCAGGTCATGTCCTCGGTGAACGAGCCGCCGTACTTCCGCGCATAGCTGCCGAGCCACGCGGCCAACGGGTCCTCGTCAGGCTGGAGGGCCAGGAAACGCTGCCGAGCAACACCGAAAGCGTCGATCCCGAACATCATCCGCGCATGCGCCGCGCCACACGCCTTTGCCGCGATCGCCCCGGCGAGGGTGAACGGTTCCCAGACAACCAGATCCGGCTGCCACGACCGTGCGAACGACACCAGGCCATTGATCATCGGGAAGTTCTCGTACTTCGACCGTTCCACATCCTCGGCGTACGCGGAAACCATGTACTCCAAGGTCGCCAGCGAAGGATCCCCGGCAACGTCATAGGGCGGATGCAACCCCGGACGAGCATCCTCCAGCATCTCGGGAGTCACGCGGAACGCCGTCAGCAAGCGGTCGGAGGTCGTCTGCCGTCCAACCGGGACAGACGTCAGCCCGGCGCCGACCACGTGGGGCGTGGCGAATGCCTGGTTGGCCACGCAGACCTCGTGACCCGCGGTGCGCAGCGCCCACGCGAGCGAGATCATCGGGTGCAGGAAGCTCCCGTCGTTCAGCGTGGCGAACAAGACCCTCATGGCCGTCCTCGATACTTGGTGGTGAGCTCTTCGAGCTGCGGGACCAGGTCGTTCGGCGTCGGCAGCGCCAGCATGTCGTCCCGAAGCCGCACCGCACCCTCCCGGAAGCTGGGTTCGTTCAACAGCCGCAAGACCGCGGCCCGCACAGCTGGGCCGGTGGCTTGCGCCACAGGCAGTTCCAGCGAACCACCCTGGGCGGCCGAGCGCCGTGCGAGTTCTGGCTCGTCGAAGTCCCAAGGCACGTTCACCTGCGGCACCCCATAGCGGGCGATGGTGAAGAAAGTCCCCGGACCCGTGTGGTTGATCACCGCTGAACAGGTCGGCGCAAGCGCGTGCAGCGGAACGTAAGAAACGACCCGGACATTGTCCGGAACTCGGCCCAACTCGGACTGATGAGACTCGGCAATCGTTGCGACGACCTCAATGTCCAAATCGGACAGCGAAGCCAGGATGTCCGGAATGCTGACCGAATACCCGGCGTAGATGTCGGTGGCCGACACCCCGAGCGTCAAAGCAACTCGTGGACGCGAAGGCGGAGAATGCAGCCACTTGGGGACGGTTGCCGTCCCGCCATACGGGATGTACTGCATGGGGACGTAATGCACGTCCGACGCGGGCATCCGCAGCGAGGCAGGCAGCGGGTCGATCGAGAACTGCCCGGTGATCAGCTCCTCGGAGAACTCCGAGCCATAGCTGCGGGCGTAGTGCCCCAGCCACGCGGTCAGCGGGTCGACCTGGTCGCTGGAGCACAGCCGCCGGACGTGATCGCGGGCCACGGCGAAGGCATCGACGCTCCACAGTAGACGAGCATGCGCGGCGCCGCAGGCGATGGCCGCGATCGGGCCCGCGTACGAGACCGGTTCCCAGATCACGAGGTCCGGCTCCCAGTCCTGGGCGAAGTCCACCAAGCCGCGGATGAGCGGGAAGTTCAACGGCTTGTGCCACCAGTGCAGGCAGTCCTCGTAGCCGGTCAGCATGGCGTCCCAGGTGACGTCCTCCGGCGGCATCACCGAGGAGGCATAGGGCATCGGCATCCCGAAGGCGGCCCGGCCGTCGTCACTCTCCACTTCGAACACCTTGATCGGCCGCAGACCGTCGTAGTTGCGGCCGACCGGCACGGCGGTGAGACCGGCCGAGGTGATCGTGTCGGCGAAGAACGGCTGGCTGGCCACGCGGACCTCGTGCCCGGCGGTGCGCAGGGCCCAGGCCAGCGGCACCATGCTCTGGAAGTGCGTCTTGTAGGGGACTGAGACGAAGAGCACACGCATGGCGGCCGTCCTAACGGTGCTTGGTGGTCAGTTGCTCGATCTGGCCGACCAGTTCGCCAGGCGTGGGCAGCGCGAGGATGTCGTCACGGAGACGTGAGGCACCGGCCTGGAACCGGGGCTCCGAAAGCAGCCGCTGCACCCGGTCGCGCACAGCCGTGGCCGTTACTTCGTGTGCCTGCAACACCATCGCGCCACCGGCACGTGCCGACCGGTCGGCCAGCTCCGGTTCGTCGAAGTCCCAAGGCAGGTGCAGCTGCGGAACGCCGTGCCGCGCGGTGGTCAGGAACGTCCCCGGCCCGGCGTGGTTCACGACCACCGAACACGTTGCGGCCAACGCATCGAGCGGAACGAACGACACCAGCCGGACATTCGGTGGGAGTGTGCCGAGCTTGTGCTGCTCGGACTCCGCGATCGTCGCGACCACCTCAACGTCCAAAGAGGCCAGTTGGGTGAGGATGTCGGTCAGCGAGAACGTGTACCCGGTGGAGCTGTCGATCACCGTGCTGCCCAAGGTGAAAGCGACCCGCGGGCGCGGAGGTGGAGCCTGCAGCCACTTGGGAATCACCGCGGGACCGCCGTACGGCGTGTACTGGACCGGCAGGTAGTGCACGTCCGGGGCTTCCAGACGCAGCGAGTCCGGCAGCTGGTCGATGGTGAAGTGTCCGGTGGTCAGGGCTTCGGTCCACTCGATGCCGTACTTGCGCGCGTAGCCGCCGATCCAGTCCTGGAACGGGTCATTCTGGTCCCACTGCGACTGTTCCGCCAACAGACGCAGGTAGTTCGCCCGAGCGGCCGCGAAGACGTCGATACTCCACATGAGACGCGCGTGTGCCGCGCCAACGGCCTCCGCCGCGATCGCGCCCGCGTGTGTGGTCGGTTCCCAGACAACGAGATCCGGCTGCCACTGGCGGGCGTACTCGACCAGGCCGGCGATCAGCGGGAAGTTGTTCACCTTGTGCCACAACGCGATCATGAACCGGTAGCCCTGCCGGATGTCGTCCCAGCTCATGTCGACCGGCTGCATCACCGCGGTGTCGTACGGCGCGGGCAGGCCCGGCTCGGACAGGTCCGGGTGCACCTCGGCCAGCCGGTGCCAGCTCGTGTCGCCCCGGCCGACCGGGACCGCGGTCAGCCCGGCCTGGGTGACCTCCTGGGCGAACTTCGGCTGGCAGGCGAACCGGACGTCGTGGCCCGCGGTGCGCAGCGCCCAGGCCATCGGCACCATGCTGAACAGGTGCGTGCGCTGCGAGTAGGTGGTGAACAGGACGCGCATCGTGGTGACCTCTCAGCGGGTGCGGTGCTTGACGATCAGCTCTTCGATCCGGCCGATGGCCTCGTTCGGCGTGGGCAGCGCGAAGATCTCGTCGCGCAGGTCCGCGGCCCGTTGCGCGAACGACGGTTCCTCCAGCAGCCGACGGACACTGTCGCGGACGCCTTCGCCGGTGACCTCGCTGGAGTGGATGTCCAGCCCAGCGCCATGCTCAGTGAGCCTCCGGCCGAGGAACGGCTGGTCGAAGTGGTAGTGCAGGGCCAGTTGCGGGACCGGGTGCCGCGCGGTCGTCGCCAAAGTGGCCAGCCCGGCGTGATGGATCACCGCCGAGCACGTCGGCACGATCGCATGCCAAGGCACGTAAGGAACCAGCCGGACATTGGAGGGCAGCGTCCCGAGCTTGGCCTGTTCCGGCTCGGCGACCGTAGCCACCACTTCAATGTCTAGTTCGGACAGTGACGCCAGCACATCGGCCAGCGAAACCGTGTACCCGTTGAACATGTCGGTCGCCGTGCTGCCCAGAGTCAAGGCAACCCGAGGGCGCTCCGAGGGCACTTGCAGCCACTTCGGGACAACGGCACGGCCGCCGTACGGGATGTACTGCGTGCGAACGTAGTCCAGACCGTCGGCCTCAAGTTGCAAGCTGCGCGGGAACTGGTCGATGGTGAACTGCCCGGTGACCATGTCCTCGGTGATGTCGAAGCCGTACTTGCGGCCATACGCGGAGAACCAGTCGAAGTACGGGTCATACCGGTAGTCGGGCGGCTGCTGAGCCTGCAGGCGCAGGAAATGCTGCCGGGTGGCGCCGAAAACGTCGACGCTGAACAACATCCGGGCGTGCGCGGCGCCGCAGGCCTTGGCGGCGATGGGTGCGCCGACGGTCCACGGGTGCCAGACGACCAGGTCCGGCTGCCACCGCTGGGCGAACTCGATCAGGCCGCCCAGCATGAAGAAGTTCTCGAACTTCAACGTCTCCAGGCCACCCGCGCACTCGTGCATCGTGGTCTCCCACTCGGCGTAGCGAGCCGGGTCGTCCACGAAGTCGTAGGGCGGCGGCAGACCGGCCCGGTACTGCTCGACGATCTCCTCGGTCACCCCGCGAGCCACCAGCATCCGCGAGTCGGCGGCCTCCCGGCCGACCGGCACAGCGGTGAGCCCCGCCTGCGTGATGGTGTCGCAGAACGAAGGCGAGGACGCGACCACGACCTCGTGCCCGGCGGTGCGCAGCGCCCACGCCATCGGCACGAGGTACAGGAACGTACTCCGCTGGGGGAGAACGGTGAACAGAATGCGCATGATGGTCTCCCTACGCCGGCCGCTTGCGGTGCTTGACGGTCAGCTCCTCCAGGTGCGTGACGACCTCGTGCGGCGTCGGCATCGCCCGGATCTCGTCCCGCAATGCCGCAGCGCGCTCACCGAAACCGGGCTCGTTCAACAGTTTCAGAACGCCGTCACGAATCGTGTCACCGGTAACGGTCTGACCGTGCAGAGTCAGCGCGCCACCTTGCTGTGCCGACCGGCGGGCCAGCTCCGGTTCGTCGAAGTCCCACGGCACATGCAACTGTGGAACGCCATTGCACGCCGTGGTAAGGAAAGTCCCTGGTCCGCAATGGTTGATCAGCACCGAGCAGGAGGCCGCGAGCGCGTCCAGCGGAGCGTACGAGATGATCCGCACGTTGTCCGGAACGCGACCCAGCTTGCCTTGTTCGCGCTCGGCAATGGTCGCCACGACCTCGACGTCCAGTTCGGACAGAGCGGCCAAGGCGTCCTGAACCGAGAACGTGTAACCGGCGAAGCGTTCGGTGGCCGTGGTGCCGAGGGTGAAGCCGATGCGGGGCCGTTTGGCAGGTCCTTGGAGCCACTTGGGAATGACCGCGGGGCCGCCGTACGGGGTGTACCGGATCGGCGCGTAGTCCAGGTGGCCGGCGGTCATCCGCACCGACGACGGCATCTGGTCGATGGTGAAGTCACCGGTGATCATGTCCTCGGTGAACTCGTAGTCGTACTTGCGGCCGTAGCTGGCCAGCCATTCGGCCAGCGGGTCGGGACGCTCGTGGGCAGGCTGGTCGTTCATCAGGCGCAGGTAGTGCTCGCGGGTCGCGCCCAGAACGTCGATGCTCCACAGCATCCGGGCGTGCGCGGCGCCGCATGCCTTGGCGGCGATGGCTCCCGCGTAGCTGAGCGGCTCCCAGAGGACCAGGTCAGGCTGCCACTGCCGGGCGAACTGGACTGCCCCGGCGATGATCGGGAAGTTCTCCGGTTTGTGGCCTTGCTCGACCGCCGTGTGGTGGCCGTAGAGCTGGTCCAGGAACGTGACTTTCTCCGGCTCGACAACGACGTTCCACGGCGTCGGCAGCCCGTCCCGGCCGGCTTCGCGCTGTTCCGGGTTCATGTCCTCGACCCGCCAGACCGGCGCGTCCCGGCCGACGGGGACTGCGGTGAGCCCTGCCTGGGTGATGGTCGGCGCGAACGAAGGCGCGGACGCGACCACGACCTGGTGCCCGGCCGCGCGCAACGCCCAGGCCAGCGGCACCATGTGCAGGAAGGTCGTCCGCTCGGGGATGACCGTGATCAGGACGCGCATCAGCGGTCCCGGCCCTTGATCGCGAGCTCCTCGATCCGGCCGACCAGGTCGTTCGGCGTGGGCATGCTGTACAGCTCGTCGCGCAGCTTCCCGGCCCGCTCTCGGAACGTCGGCTCGTCCAGCAGCCGGGCGACGTTCTCACGCACGACCTCGCCGGTCGCCTCGTCCGCCTTGACCGACAACGAACCGCCCTGCGCCGCGGCCCGCCGGGCCAGCAGCGGCGAGTCGAAGTCCCAGGCCGCGCTCAGCTGTGGGATGCCGTGCAGTGCCGCGGTGAGGAACGTGCCGAACCCGCCGTGCGTGATGATCGCCGAGCAGGTGGCCGCGAGCGCGTCCAGCGGTGCGTAGGACACGATCCGGGCGTTGTCGGGCACCTTCGTCAGCTTCTTCTGCTCGGACTCCGCGATGGTCGCCACGACCTCGATGTCGAGCGTGGACAGTTCGTTGAGGACATCCTGTACGGTCACCGCCAGACCGGCGCCGTGGTCGGCCAGGCTGACGCCCATGCTCAGCGCCACACGAGGTTTCTCCGGCTGGCCGTGCAACCACTTGGGGATCACCGCGGCGCCGCCGTACGGCACATACCGCATCGGCAGGTAGTTCAGGCCGTCACCTTCCAGCCGGATCGAGTCCGGCAGCTGGTCGATGGTGAACTGGCCGGTGATCATGTCCTCGGTGAACTCGGTGCCGTACTTGCGCGCGTAGCCGTCCAGCCACTCGGCGAGGAAGTCCTGGCGGTCGTCCGCGGGCTGCTGCGCCTTGAGCTTGAGGAACTCGCTGCGGGTGTAGCCGAAGACGTCGACGCTCCACATGAGACGGCCGTGGGCGCAGCCGATCGCCTTGGCGGCCACCGGACCGGCGAAGGCCAGCGGCTCCCACAGGATCAGGTCCGGCTCCCAGTGCTGGGCGAACTGGACAACCCCACCGATCATCGGGAAGCACGCCGGCTTGTGCCAGACGAGGACCTGATCGCCGTAGCTGGGGGACATGTAGTCCCATTCGGCTTTCTCGGGCGACTCGGCCACGTCGTAGGGCGGGTGGTCGAGCAAACCATACTGCGGCTGCCATTTCCAGTCGCGGAAGTCGTCGTGTCGCGGGATCAACTCCCACAGGTCGACATCCCGGCCGACCGGCACGGCGGTGAGACCGGCCTGGGTGATCGGGTCGGTGAACCTCGGCTGGCTGGCCACGCGGACTTCGTGACCGGCACAGCGCAAAGCCCAGGCCAGTGGCGCCATCGCGTAGAAGTGCGCCTTCTCCGGGTTGACAACGAACAGAATGCGCATCTTCTCAGCTCCTGACCGTGCGACGGCGATCGGTGACCAGCTTCTCCAGGTCGCCCACGACCTGGTTGGGGCTCGGCATGGCGAGCACCTCCTCCCGCAGCAGCACCGCATCCTGGTGGTATGACTGGTCTTCCAGGATCCGGATGAGCCGGTCCCGGACCAGCGCGCCAGAAGCCTGCGACAGGTTCACCGCGAGTCCGGCTCCTTGCGCCGCCACCTTCTGCGCGAGCGCTGGGCCGTCGGCGTTCCACGTGACAATCAGGTGCGGCTTGCCGTGCAGGGCGGTGGTGAGCAATGTGCCGATACCGCCGTGGTGCATGACGGCCGTGCAGGTCGGGAACAACGCGTCCAGCGGTGCGAACTCGACCAGCTTGACGTTCTTGGGCACACTGGGCAGGTAGCCTTGGGCCTTTTTGGACAGTGTGCCGACGATCTCGACGTCCAGATCGGACAGCTGAGCGAACAGGTCCACCAGGTTGATCGTGTCGCCGGTGATGTCGGCCGTGCTGATGCCCATCGTCATGGCGACCCGTGGCTGGGCGGGAGGCTTGCGCAGCCACGTCGGCACCGAAGTCGGTCCGCCATAAGGGACATATCGCATCGGCACGTAGTGCAGGTCCGCCTCGGAGGCGATCGAGGGCGGCAGCACCGACAACGTGAACTGCCCGGTGACCAGGTCCTCGGTGAAGTCGAAGCCGTACTTGGCGCCGTAGGGTTCCAGCCAGTCCCGGAGCGGATCGGCCTGCTGGTGGCTGTTGAGCTTCAGGAACCGTTCCCGCGTAACACCGAACGAGTCGATGCTGAACAACAACCGCGCGTGCGCGGCCCCGACCGCCTCGGCCGCGATCGCGCCCGCGTACGTCGAGGGCTCCCAGATGACCAGGTCCGGCTGCCAGTTCTGGGCGAACCTCACCAGGTCCGGGATCAGCGGAACGTTGCTCATCTTGTGCCAGCGCGGCACGTGCAGGTCGTACCCGAACTTCAGGTACTTCAGGCTGACCTGTTCCTCGGGCCACTCCGCGGTGTCGTAGGGCACCGGCAACCCGTTCATCCCCACACTGATCCAGTCCGAGTCGCTGGCCATCAGCTGCCACAGATCGCGGTTGGACCCGATCGGCACGGCGGTCAGGCCCGCCTGCGTGATCACCTCGCTGAACTTCGGCGCGCTGGCGAAGCACACCTCATGGCCGGCGGTCCGCAGCGCCCACGCCAACGGCGCCATGGCAAGGAAATGCGTCTTCTCCGGGTAGGTGGTGAACAGAACTCTCATCTGCGGTCCTCCGGTGCCCTCTGCTCGTCAGGCCGTGCGGTACTTGGTGGTCAGCTCTTCGAGGGTGCCGACCAGTTCGTTCGGGCTGGGCAGCGAGTACATCTCGTCCCGCAAGGCCTCCGCGCCCTTGGTGAACTGGGGTTCCTCCAGCAGCCGCAGCACGGCCGCCCGCACGTTCTCCCCGGTCACCTCGGTGGTGTGGATGTCCAGACCAGCGCCCTGCGCGGTCAGCAGCTTCGCCAGGATGGGCTGGTCGTAGTGGTAGTGCAGGGAAAGGTGCGGAATCGGGTAGCGGGCCGCCGTCGCCAGCGTTGCCGCACCGGCGTGGTGGATGATCGCGGAACACGTCGACACCAGGTTCTGCATCGGTGCGAACGAGACCACCCGGGCGTTGTCCGGAACCGGGCCCAGCTTGGGCTGCTCGGACTCGGCGATGGTGGCGACCACCTCGATGTCCACATCGGACAGCGCGTTCAGGATCTCGCCGACGGGCACGTTGTAGCCGTTGTAGACCTGAGTGGCGGACAGGCCCAGGGTCAGCGCGACCCGGCGGCGCTTCGGCGGCTCCTGCAGCCACTTCGGCACGACCGCGACGCCGCCATAGGGGATGAACTGCATGCGCACGTAGTTCAGGTCCTCGGCCTCGACCTGGAGGCTGCGCGGGAACTGGTCGATGGTGAAGTCACCGGTGGCCATGTCGTCGGTGTAGTCGAAGCCGTACTTCCGGCCATACGCGGCGAGCCACTCGCCCAGCGGGTCGGACTGGTTCTCCGCGGGCTGTTCGGCCATCAGCTTCTTGTAGATCTGCCGGAACCCGCCGTAGACGTCGATCCCGAACAGCAGACGTGCATGCGCCGCACCGCAGGCCTTCGCGGCGATCGCGCCCGCGAAGGTCATCGGCTCCCAGATCACCAGGTCCGGCTTCCAGAACCGGGCGAACTCCACCAGCCCCGAGATCAACGGGAAGTTGTCGAACTGGTGCCAGTCGACCTGCGCCTCCGCCATGGCCGGCTGGACGTAGTCCCAGGTCCGCTTGGCCGGGTCGTCGAAGGCGTCGTACGGCGGGATGATCCCGGCCCGGGTCTCATCCGCGTCGCCGCCGAGCTCCATCATCCGGCGCAGGTCCAGGCTCCGGCCGACGGGCACCGCGGTCAGGCCCGCCTGGGTGATCTCGTCGGTGAACATGGGCTGGCTGGCGAACCGGACGTCGTGGCCCGCGGTGCGCATCGCCCAGGCGAGCGGAACCATGTACTTGAAGACGGTCTTCTCGGGGTTGGTCACGAACAGGACGCGCATCGTGTGTTTCCTCCTTCTGGCGGTGATCAGCGGTACCCGGCGGCAAGGTCCGCCAGTTCGCCGGTGAGTTCGCTGGGGGCCGGCAACGCGAGCATCTCGTCGCGCAGCAGCGCGGCCCGCGTGGCGAAAACCGGTTCGCCCAGCAGTTGCAGCACGTGGTCCCGGATGGCCGAGCCGGTCACCCGGCCGCCGGGAATGGTCAGCGCGGCGCCCTGTTCGGTGGCCAGCCGCGCGAGCACGGGTTCGTCGAACTCCCACGGCACAGTCAGTTGCGGAACCGCGTGCAGCGCGGTGGTCAGCATGGTGCTCGGCCCGGCGTGGTTGATCACCACCGAGCAGGTCGCGGCGAGCGCGTCCAACGGGACGTACGAGACGATCCTGGTGTTGTCCGGGATCCGTTCGAGCTTGTGCTGCTCGGACGAGGCGATGGTGGCAACCACTTCGATGTCCAAATCGGACAATGCGTCGAGAGCGTCCTGAACACTGAACGTGTAGTCGCCGAACCACTCGGTGGTCGACGTGCCCAGAGTCAGTGCTACCCGGGGGCGTTTCGGCGGTTCCTGCAACCACTTCGGCACAACGGCCGCACCACCGTAGGGAACGTACTGGGAGGAGACGTAGTGCAGCTTGGCGTCCGTGCGCAGGGACGCGGGCACATGGTCCAACGTGAACTGACCGGTGATCATGTCCTCGGAGAACTCGTACCCGTACTTGCGGCCATACGCGGCCATCCACTCACCGAGCGGGTCACAGGTCTCTCCAACAGGCCGCTGGGCCAGGAACTTCTCCCGGGTGAGCCCGAAGATGTCGCAGCTCCACAGCATTCGGGCGTGCGCGGCGCCGCAGGCCTTGGCCGCGATGGCTCCCGCGTAGGTGGTGGCCTCCCAGATGACCAGGTCCGGCTGCCAGAACCGGGCGTACTCCACCAGATCCGTGATCAGCGGCACGTTGTTCTGCTTGTGCCAGATCTCCAGCACGTGGCGGTAACCCTCGCGCATCGCCGTCCACCCGATGGCCTCCTGCCCGGGATCCGCCGCGTTGTACGGCTCCGGCAGGCCTACCCGTTCGGAGGCCGCCCGGTCCGGATAGGCCTCGGTCAGCCGCCGCCAGTTGTCCGTGGTCTGGCGGCCGACCGGGACCGCGGTCAGCCCGGCCTGGGTGATGGTGTCGGCGAAGAACGGCTGGCTGGCGACGCGGACCTCGTGTCCGGCGGCGCGCAGCGCCCATGCCAACGGCGCCATCGGCTGGAAGATGGGCTTCTCCGGGTAGGTCGTGAGCAGGATCCGCATCGATCTTCTTCTCTGTGCTGGAACGGGTGTGGGTCAGATCGCCGGGCGTAAGCCCGCGGTCAGCTTCTCCAGGTCGCCGACGATCTCGTTGGGGGACGGCATGGCCCGGATCTCGGCGCTCAGCCGGTCGGCGGCCTCCTGGAACTTGGGCTCCTTGAGGATCCGCAGCAAGCGGTCGCGAACCGGCCGTCCGGAGCCCTGGAACACATGCAGCGCGAGCCCCGCGCCCTGAGCGGCGACCCGCCGGGCCAGCGACGGCCCGTCGTTGTTCCAGGGCAGGATCAGCTGCGGCTTGCCGTGCGCGGCGATGGTCAGCAGCGTGCCGATCCCGCCGTGGTGCATGACCGCGCTGCAGGTGGGAACGAGCGCGTGCAGCGGCACGTACGACACCAGGCGCACGTTGTCCGGCACGGTTGCGATGGTCTTCTGTGCCGCCTCCGACAAAGTCGCGACGATCTCGATGTCCAGATCGGCCAGTTCCTCAAGAACGTCCGGCAGGTCGACGACTTCGCCGGTCAGGTTGGCCGTGCTGATACCCATGGTGATCGCAACCCGGGGGCGGTCCGGCTGCTTGTTCAACCAGGCCGGGACGGCCGCGGCGCCCGCGTAGGGAATGTGCCGCACCGGCAGATACTGCAACCCGGCTTCGATGCCCAACGACTGTGGCACCAACGAGATGGTGAACTGGCCGGTGATCAGCTCCTCGCTGAACTCGAACCCGTAGGTGCGGCAATAGGTCGACAGCCAGTCGGCGAGCGGGTCGCTCTGGTCCGTTCGCCCCCGCTTGAGGTCGACGTACCGCTCGCGAGCGACGCCGAAACTGTCCACACTGAACAGCATCCGCGCATGCGCTGCCCCGCAGGCCTTCGCGGCGAGCGAACCGGCGTAAGTGGACGGTTCCCAGATCACCAGGTCGGGCTTCCAGTGCCGAGCGAACTCCACCAGATCGGTGACCAGCGGGACGTTGCTCATCCGGTGCCACTTCGGTACCTGGATCTCGTAGCCGTCCTGCAGGTAGCTCCACGTGACCTGATCACGCGGCCAGTCCACGCTGTCGTAGGGAACTGGCATGCCGTTGAGCCCGATCCGGAACCAGTTCGCGTCCCGGGCGAGGATCTGCTCCAGGTCCCGGTTCGTGCCGATGGGTACGGCGGTCAGCCCGGCCTGGGTGATCACGTCGCAGAACTTGGGCTGGCTCGCGAAGACCACCTCGTGCCCGGCCGTGCGCAGTGCCCACGCCAGCGGCGCCATCGCCATGAAATGGGTCTTCTGCGGGTAGGTGGTGAACAAGACACGCATTTCTGGTGACCTCTCAGCGGGTTCGGTGCTTGACGGTCAGCTGTTCCAGGTCGGCCACGACCTGGCCGGGCGCGGGCAGCGCGGCGATCTCGTCCCGCAGCCGGGACGCCCCTTCGCGGAACGAGTCCTCCGAAATCAGCCGCAGTACACCGGCGCGAATGGACTGACCGGTGGCCGTGGCCGCGTCGATCCGCAGGCTCCCGCCCTGCCGGGCGAGACCGTCGGCGAAGATCGGCTCGTCGAAGTGGAACGGCAGGGTCAGTTGCGGCACAGCGTGTTGCGCGAACGTGGCCAGCGTGCCGAACCCGCCATGGTGGACGGCCGCTGCACACGTGGGGGCGAGCGCGTGCAGCGGCACGTACGACACCAGCCGCGCGTTGGAGGGAACGTGCGCGAGCTTGCGCTGTTCCTCCTCCGGCACCGTGGCCACGACTTCGATGTCCAAATCGGACAGCGAGTCGAGAACCTCGGACAGCGGCACGTTGTAGCCATCGAAGATCTCAGTCGCGCTGAGACCCAGGGTGAACGCGACCCGGGGGCGCTTCGGCTTGTCCTGAAGCCACTTCGGGACGATCGCCGGGCCGCCGTAGGCCACGTAACGCATCCGGTGGTAGTCCACACCGGACGCGGGGATCTGCAGGCTGGCCGGCATGTGATCGAGGGTGAAGTTCCCGGTGACCATGTCCTCGGTGAACTCGAACCCGTACTTGCGGCCGTATCCGCCGAACCAGTCCGCGAAGGGATCTGTTTGTTCGCCAACGGGTTGCGCCGAGTTGAGCTTGCGGTAGGTGTCCCGCACCCCGCCGAAGATGTCGATGCTCCACAGCAGCCGCGCATGCGCGGCGCCGCAAGCCTTTGCGGCGATCGCGCCCGCGTAGGTGAGCGGCTCCCAGATGACCAGGTCGGGCTGCCACTCCCGCGCGAAGTCGACCAAGCCTGTGATCATGGGGAAGTTGCTGGTGCGGTGCCAGCCCCAGACCGCTTCGGCCATCCCGGGCTTCAGGTACTCCCAGGTGGCCTTGGCGGGGTCGTCGAAGGCGTCGTAGGGCGCCATGATCCCGGCCCGCACCGCGGCGAGCCGTTCCGGTTTGCTGGCCGTGATCCGCCAGAAGTCCCGCTCGTGGCCGACCGGGACCGCGGTCAGCCCGGCTTTCGTGACCACGTCGGCGAAGCCGGGCTGGGTGGCGACCCGGACCTCGTGACCCGCTGTGCGCAGCGCCCACGCCAGCGGCACCAGGTGGTAGAAGAACGTCTTCTCCTGGTAGGTCGTGAACAGGATGCGCATCGGGCCGTCTCTCCGGGTCAGCGGGTGCGGTGCTTGGTGGTCAGGGCTTCGAGCTGGGGGACCAGCTCGACGGGGGAGGGCATGGCGTGGATCTCGTCCGCCAATGCCTTGGCACGCAGCTGGAACTGCGGCTCGGTGAGCAGACGTCGCACGCTCTCGCGGACGTTGCCACCGGTGGCCTTGGTGGTGTGGATCTCCAGGCCCGCCCCGTGTTCGGCCAGCCGGCGGGCCAGGAACGGCTGGTCGAAGTGGTAGTGCAAGGACAACTGGGGCACCGGGTGACGGGCCGTGGTCGCGAGAGTGGCCGCGCCCGCGTGGTGGATGACCACCGAGCAGGTCGGCGCCAACGCATGCCAGGGCACGTACGGGACGATGCGCACGTTGTCCGGGAGGTCGTTGAGCAGGTGCTGCTGTGACTCGGTGACGGTCGCGACCAGCTCGATGTCCAGAGTGGACAGCGAGTCGATGATCTCGGCCAGTGGGACGTTGTAGCCGTTGAAGTGCTCGGTCGCCGTGCTGCCAAGGGTGAGGCCGACGCGTGGCCGCTTTGGCTTCTCCTGCAACCACTTCGGTACGACCGCCTTGCCGCCGTACGCCACGTACTGCACCGGCACGTACTCCAGGTCGGACTCGAGGCGCAACGACTTCGGCAGTTGGTCGACCGTGAAGTCGCCGGTCGTCATGTCCTCGGAGAACTCGAACCCGTATTTGCGCCCGTAGCTCGCCAGCCAGTCGGCCAGCGGGTCGGACTGCTCCTCGATCGGCTGCTTCTCCTTGCACCGGAGGAAGATCTCCCGGGTCACACCGAAAACGTCGATCCCCCAGAGCAACCGGCCGTGGGCCGCCCCGCACGCCTTGGCCGCGATCGGACCGGCGTAGCAGAGCGGCTCCCACAGCACGAGATCCGGCTCCCACTGACGGGCGAACCCGACCAGATCCGCGATCATCGGGAAGTTGGTCAGCCGGTGCCAGCCGCGCACCGCGTCGGCCATGCCCGCCTTGAGGTACTCCCATTTGGCCAGGTCCGGGTCGTCGAACACGTCGTACGGCTCGGCCACCCCGCCGCGCAGGTCACCGATCTCGTCCTGGTTGGCCTCGGCGACCCGCCACGGGTCCCGGTCCCGGCCGACCGGGACCGCGGTGAGCCCGGCCTGCGTGATCGAGGCGGCCATCGCGGGCGTGCTGGCGACCCGGACCTCGTGCCCGGCCGTCCGTAACGCCCAGGCCACCGGGGCCAGGTAGTTGAAGAAGCTCTTCTCCGGGGTCAGGGCCACCAGGATGCGCATCGGACCCCCTCAGGCCGTACTCAGCGCGGACTGCCGGAGGGTGGCTCCGGCCAACGAGTCCAGGCCGTCCAGAATGGACACCTGCGCGGTCCACCCGGTGGCGTCCTGGAACGCCGACGGGTCCAGCACGAAATCCAGCTGGTCGGTCGGCATCGAGTGGTCCGCAGGCGGCACGCTGGTCACCGGGACCGGCTCCTGGCCGGTGTGCGCGGCCACCGTCCGGGAGATCATCTGGAACAGGCTCTTGATGCTGACCGCCTCGCCGGTGCCCACCAGCCAGTTGCGGCCCGCGGTCACGTCGATCTGGTCCAGCGCGGTCAGGAACGCCCGGGCCACGTCGTCGACGCAGATCAGGTCACGGGTGACCGAACCGTCGTGCCACATCGTCAGTGGCTGGCCCGCGAACGCCCGACGCATCATGGCCGAGACGACACCCCGGTCCAGCGAAGGGGAGTCGCTGCCCTGTGTGTACAAAGTGGCCAGTCGCAGCACCGTGCCACGGACCAGACCTTCCTCGGTGGCACCGAGGATGAGCTGCTCGGCGTCCAGCTTCTGCCGGTCGTAGGTGGTCAGCGGCTGGTCTGGCTCGCTGCCGTCGATACGGGCCTTGGTCGACTTGCCCGCCTGGGACATCGACCCGGCCAGTACGACCACCGGCGGCCGGGCGGGTTTCCGCGCACGCACGGCGTCGACCAGGTCCTGGACCAGGCCGACGTTGATCCGTTCGGCCACCGGGTCGTTGGAGGACACCCGCCAGGTGCTCTCGCCGGAGATGTGCGCGACGAGGTGGATGACCGCGTCCGAGCCCTCGATCGCCTCGGCCACCGCGCCGGGAACCGCGAGGTCCGCAGTGCGCACGTCGATCTCGGCCCGCGGGTTCGCCGGAACGGTGGTCGGCCGGCGGCCGACCAGGCGCAGCCGGACCGGCCGCTGCGCCAGCTCCCGGGTGATCGCGGTGCCGACCAGCCCGGACGCGCCGAGCACGGTGATGAGTGGTGCCGCCGCCTTGCTGTCCACGGTTCTCCTTACGCCGTCGAATGAATGTGGTCTGTGTGCGGATCAGCCGGAGGTGTTGGCCGCGACGCGAACGCGGTCCCAGCTCATCTCCCCGGCCGACGGCGGAAGTGCCGCGATGTCACGCATGTCCTCGTCGGTGAGCTTCAGGTCCGCGGCGGCCACGTTCTCCCGCAGCCAGCGCAGCCTGCGGGTGCCCGGGATCGGCACCACGTTGTCGCCGGTGGCCATCACCCAGGCGATCGCCACCTGGGCCGCGGTGGCGCCGTGCCGGGCGGCCACCCGGTTCAAACCGTCCACAATAGACTGGTTGTGCGCCATGGCGTCGGAGGCGAACCGGGGGTCGCCGCGCCGCGAGTCGCCGTCGCCGATGGTGCTCTGGCTGACGTGCCCGGACAGGTAGCCGCGGCCGATCGGGCAGAACGCGAGGAAGCCCACCCCGTTGTCCTGGCTCCACGGCAGGATGTCGTCGAGGTACGTGGTCACCCACACCGACAGTTCATATTGGACCGCCGTGATCGGGTGGATCGCGTGGATGGTCTTGATCTCGTCCAAGGTGGCGTGCGAGATGCCCAGCGCCCGGACCTTGCCCTCGGCCACCAGATCCGCCAGCGCGCCCCAGGATTCCTCCAGCGGCACCTCAGGATCGACGCGATGCAGCTGGTACAGGTCGATCGCGTCGACACCCAGTCTGCGCAACGAACCCTCGCAGGCCTTGCGCAGGTGCTCGGGGCTGCAGTCCCGGCCGAACTTGCCGCCCGGGCGGCTCACCAGGCCCGCCTTGGTGGCGATCTTCACCTGGCCGCGGAAGTCCGCGAGCGCTCTGCCCAGCAGCAGCTCGTTGGTGTACGGGCCGTAGACATCGGCCGTGTCGAACAGGTTGATGCCCAGTTCGACCGCGTGCCGCAGCACGCGGGCCGATTCCTCGTCGTCCCGGTCGGCCGGGCCGTACCCGTGCGACATGGAACTGCAGCCGAGGCCGATCTCGCTCACGGAGTAGCCGTCGGCGAGTTTGACGTGTCTCATGTTCCGCCCCCACATCCACCTGTGGTCACGTTTCCCTGATCTGCCGGTGCCGTCTTCTCGATGAAGGCCGTTGTGTAGCCGGGGGTGGCACCGCTGACAAATGCGAGCGCCTGCTGTACTCCCGCGTCCGGCGCGCGGTAGTGCCGATGTCCCGCCGCGGTGAGGACTTCGATGGTCATCCGTTTGCCGATGCGCTGGATGAACGTCTGGTGCAACGTCCACCCGGCCACGGCCCGGGTCTGCAACGCGGTCGTCGCACGGCCCACCGCACCGCTGCGCACCACGAGGTACGGGCCGGCAAGCGTGTGCCCGAGCGTGAAATAGTCGACCACCGCGAGCGTCCACGCCAGCGGCAGTGTCCACACCGGAATCTGCCAGACCCACTCCGCGAACACATCCGTGGCCACCAACCAGTAAAGGAGCCCGGCGACGATCGCGGACTCATAGGTGGCCCGGATCAGCCGTTGCCGCAACGCGCTCAGCGGGTGCCGCAGCAGCGGCGCCTCCAGCGGCTGGACATCCCCGGGCAGCACGAACTTGGCCGCGTTCCTGGCCTCGCTGACCGGGCAGCGCGGCAGGATGTGCGCCGATTCCTTCTGCAGCGGGTGAATCCCCGTCGTGACCACTGTGGTCTCGGCGAGCCGCATGAACCGCAGCACCAACGGTTCGTAGATGTGAATCCCACGGATCCGGCTCTCGTCACGGTGCACGGTGTGGGTGCTGAACAGACCATGCCGGGTGAGCAGCGCGCCGCCCTCGTCCTTGGTCCGGACCAGTTCGAACGCCCAGTACTTGCCGATGAACTCGGCGGCCAGCGCGGCCCATCCCAGCATCAGCGTTGCCAGCACGGCGATCGCGATCGTCCACCCCAGACCGAATCCGGCGTCCTCCCGCAAATGGTCCAGCACGTCGAACAGGTTGACGCCGAACTCCTCCAGTCCCCAGTAGACCGCCCACATCAGGAAGCCGGCCGCCAGAATGGCCCAGAACTGGAACATGTTGTAGAAGATCCACCACCACCGCACCCGCGAGACGACGATCTCGTTGTCGTTCGTCTCAACGTGTTCGGGAACCAGCTCGCGGCGGATATCGACAACCGCGTCCTTGCGCAACGCGTTGAGCGTGAACGTGGAATGCATCCGCGTGTCACCCGCCGCGATGTGCACGATCCGCAGCTTCGCCAACCGGTGCCGCAACTTCGCGCTGGTGTCCACACTCCGCACCCGTTCCCGCGCAACCTGCCGGAACTCCTTGCGCAGCACACCCGTGCGCTTCTCAACGTGCGTCTCGGTGATCCGGTAGCTCGTCGTGAACCACCGCCACAGATCCACCACCGTCCCGATCACCCCAGCAGCACAGGCGATCAGCAGCGGCCACAACTCCCCATCCGGATACATGATCAACCCAGTGATGCCAGACCCCAGCGACAGCAGGAAGGCGATCAGGTTGACCCACACCACCCGGATGTCCAGCCGCGACCACTCCACAGTGGACCCGGTGGGCACGTACGTCTCCTCATCCACGGCGGCGGCGCTCACGTCGCATCCCCCGGCGTGGCCTGGGTGATCTCGTTCAACCGCCGGACGGCTTCCTTGGCGAGCTCGGCATCAAGGCCCTCGATCGTCACCCCATGCCGCCCAGCCGCCGCCGTCGTCACCTTGACGGTCGCGAGCTTCAGCATCTGCTCGATCGGCCCCTGCACCGTGTCGATGCTCTGAATGCGGGAGATCGGCACAATCCGCCATTCCCGGCTGATCCACCCGGTGAGCGTGTAGACCGCGTCATCGGTCGTTTCCCACCGATGCACGTAGTACCGGTAGGTCGGCATGAACAGGATGTTCACCCCGAAAACCGCGACCAGGAACCAGATCACCGGCCCCAGCCACGTCCGCGCGTCCTCCCAGATCAGGTAAGGAACAACGAACAACCCAATCACGAACAACGCCCAGAAGAACGTGTTCAGCGTGCGCCACACAATGAATCGCGGGCTCAACCGGTTGCGCGGGGGACGGATCCGCAAGGACTCGGCTCCCTGCAACAGTGCAGGCCGCGGTTCGGCCGCGGGCGCCTGAATGTGCGGAGACGACTGGTCCATGTGATACGAGTCCGATCTGAGAGAGAAATGGCTCGTGCGGGATCTGAAAAGCGGGAGTTCATTCCCCCAATGCGGAACACGGCCCCCACGAACGTGGAACACACCCCCGACGAACGGGGGACACGGGCTGGAGGAACGGGGGACACGGGGCGGAGGAACGGGGGACACGCCGGTCTGGGGCGGCGGCACCAAGCACCTCGCGGCGTCTGGTGGGCACGTTGCGGTTCGATTTTGTGCGGGGTGGCGGCGCACATAAGCTTTCCGGCGGGGCAGGTCGCAGACCTGCCCCCTTTGATCTGCCCCGTGCGCCGCAGGGATCCCCGCACAAAATCGAACCGC
>NZ_JBFAPA010000027.1:0-112135 GCF_040675465.1 Actinocrispum sp. NPDC049592
CAAGCCATACGGACCGGCACCCCGCTGGAAACCCGGCCCCCACTTGACAGATGTGATTCCCTCCGGGCAGGCCATACCGGAGGGACAGGGCACGGTGAACCCCCCTCTGGGTGGCGCTGCCGCGCGGCGAGCGCTCTTTCCACCCACCTAAGAACTTCTACTCAATGACAGGTTCCGTAGGCGGCGCCAGCAGATGATGGCGCAAGCGAGGCTGAGGAACGCCTGACGGATGTCGTCGCGGATCTCCCAGCGGGTACGCAGGCGCCGGAACCAGTGCAGCAGCGCGAAGCTTTGCTCGACCACCCACCGATGCGCACCCAGGCCAGAGCCATGCTCAACGCCGCGGCGGGCGAACAACGGCGTGATGCCTTTCTCTCGCACCAGCTTGCGGTACTTGTCGTGGTCGTAGGCGCGATCAGCGCAGATCGTGTCCTGCCGCCGCCGGGGACGCCCGCGTCGGCCACGGACCAGCGGGATCGCCTCGATCAACGGCAGCAACTGGGTGCCGTCGTTGCGGTTGCCGCCGGTCAGGATGACAGCCAGCGGGATGCCGTGCGCCTCGGTGATCAGATGGTGTTTCGAGCCGGTGCGGGCACGGTCGACCGGCTCGGTCCCGCTTTGGGCCGCCCTTCAACGCCCGCACGCGGGACCCGGCGACCACCGCCCTGGGACAAGTCCAGTCCGCCCGCGGCGTGCAGGTCGGCCAGCAAGCCTTCGTGCAGGCGTTGCCAGACCCCGGCCTCGTTCCAGTCACGCAACCGTCGCCAGCAGGTCATGCCGGAGCCGAAGCCCAGCTCTTGTGGCAGGAACTCCCACGGATGCCCGCGTAGAGCACGAACAGGACGCCACACAAAGGCCTTGCGGTCATCCAGCCGCCTACGGCCCGGGTGATCCGCCCGGCTCGGCACCACCGGCAGCACACGCAGCTCAACACCGATGTTGATCAACCTACTCCAAGATCCATTCTGTCAGGACCTTAAAGCTCAACCGATCAACGCGATGCCATCAGGATCCCAATCCAAAGTAGGCGGAAGAGCGCCTTCCATTGTCAGAAGCCACCTTTTGACCTCAAGGTGGTTCCTGACAGTGCCGCCGCTGTACCCACCCAGCCCATCAGCGGCCACGACACGATGGCACGGCACAACAATGGGAATGGGATTGCTGCCCATGACCGAACCAATGCCACGCGCGGGAATCCCAGTCCCGCTGCGCGCCGCCAACTCCCCGTAAGTGATGGCGCTGCCATAGTCCACTGTGGCGTAAAGGGTCTCCAGGATCTCCCGCTGCACGCCCGCGGTCCGCCCCCAGTCGATGGGCACGTCGAACCGCCGCCGCTCCCCCCGAAAGTACTCCTGCAGCTGCGCGACGATGTCGTGAGTAGACGGCGGTGTTGGCGGTGCGGTGGTCCAGCCGATGTCGGCCAGGCCGAGATCGGTGGTCCGGACGCGTAGGCGCCCCACCGGAGTCACCAGCACCGCCGTGGTCATCTCACTCTCCTCCGGGAACCAGGCAGAACATGTGCCCGGCGGGGTCGGCGAGCACGGTCCACTCGCCGCCGCCGGGCTGGAACGAGGGCTTGGTGGCGCCCAACGCCAACAGCTCCTTCTCGGCAACGGCCACATCGGACACGGTCACGTCGATGTGCACCTGCTTGGCCGACGAAGGCCACGCGGGCGCGGTGAAGTCCTCGATCCGCTGGAACGCCAGATCCACCGAACCGGAAGAGATCGTGGCGTAGTCGGCGGTCGACGACGACACGTCCCACCCGGTGAGGACACTGTAGAAGGACGCCAAGGCGACCGGGTCCGGGCAGTCGAGCACGATGGCACTGAGTTTGTTCATGCCTGTCAGCCTGTCCCGGAAGAACGTGCGGGTATTGAAGATTCTTGCAGCAGCGCCCGCGGCGTCGACCCGAGGTGCGCGCGCATCGTCCGGGTGAGGTGCGCCTGGTCGGCGAACCCGAGATCGGCCGCGAGCACGGCGAGGTTACGCTCCCCCGCCTCCAGCCGGTCCAGCGCCCGCCCGACGCGCACCCGGTTGCGGTACTGGGTCAGCGAAACACCCAGTGACCGGGTGAACACGCGGCTCAGCCGGTACGGCGACACGCCAAGCCAGGCCGCGAGCGGCATCAGCCCGCGAGCGGCCGGATCGAACGCCAGCACCGCCTCCCGCGCGGCGGCGAGCAGCGCCCGGTCACCCGACAGCGCCAGGACCGGTGAACGAGACGCGACCGCGAGCAACCCGAGTAACTCCTCCGTCACCGCGAAGGACACATCACCGGACCGGACCGACCGCAACAGCCGCCGGTGCGCCAGATCGAGCCGGGCGTCCACATAGATCACCGGATGAACGTCCGTCCGCCACAGTGCACCGCTGAACGAGACACCGGTACACTCGTCTCCCCCGGCCGGGTGGGCGAACCGTTCCGCGCAACCGGGTACGCTCAGATATCCCACGGTGGCATCGACCTCGACCACCTGCCCGCGCGAGGACCAGCTGAACCGCCCGCGCCGGGCCAGCACGACCCCGAAGTCGGTCCGGACCTCCGGCGCCGACCAGGATTTCCGGTCATCACGGCAGGTCACGGCCCGGACGGTGAAATCCGGCGCCGAGGCGAGCAGCGAAGTGGTGCGCATGACGGCCACGCTAGACCAGCCCACCGACAATTCCGGGCCCTAGGTGAACCGGCCTACACCTAGGTCTTATTCGTCATGGCCGAGGGGTACCCCGCGTCCTAACTTGATCGCAAACGAAACCCCGTACCCTGCGCGGAGGTCATCGTGACCACACCTTCGGGGTCACCCCTGTCCAGAAGAAACCTGCTGCGCGCCGGTGGTGGCTTCGCCGGCGCCCTGGGAACGCTGGCGATGCTGGACAAGCTCGCCTGGATCCCGCAGCGTGAGGCGATCGCCGAGGAGATCGCCTTCCCGGACATCCAGTTCGACATCGGCGCCTTCTGCCCGCCCGCCCGGACGTTCGACGGGATCCTGGCCGGGATGCCGCCCATCAACACGGCGTTCGTGACCGCGCGGCTGGCCCGCACACCGTCCAAAGCGGACGCCGGCCGGATGGAGAGCGCGCTGCGCGCGATCGAGGCCAACTACCCGTACGCCTCCGGCGGCATCTTCACGCACGTCGCCTACAGCGACAACTACTTCAACCGGTTGCCCGCCAACGTGGTCAGCGCGAACATGCCGCGCACGCTGGCCGGCAACCAGCCGGTGCTCAAGCGCGCGGTGGCCAGCCCCAGCGACATCGCGCCCGGCGGGCACACCTTCCAGCTGCGCCGCCCCGAGTTCAGGGTGCCACTCCGGTTGGAGGACAACGACATTCTGTTCACCGTCCGCGGTGACGACTCGTCCTTCGTGGCCGATGTGGTCCGGTTCCTCCAGGGCAGCGACAGGTTGGTCGGCCGGCCGGTCACCTCGCCGCGGTTCGACGCGGGCATGACGATCACCTCGACCAGGGCCATGTTCGTCCAGATGGGACTGCCGAGGAACATCGCCGACCAGAACAACCTGATCTTCAAGGACTTCGTGAACCCGTTCTCGCCCATGTGGATGGGGTTCGCCGACCAGCAGGTCGACGCCAGTGCCCCCGCGCCGGACGTCACCTTCGCCGGCGGGCACGGCATCAAGCTCACCACCGCCCAGCCCGGCAGCTACTTCGACAACGGCGCCATCCAGCACCTGTCGCACGTTCTGCTCGACCTGCGGCAGTTCTACTTCGACGGAACGCCGCCGGAGGAGCCGGGCGACGACACCCGGGAGCCGTTCGAGGAGCGGCTGCAGTACATGTTCGAGTCGCCGCCGCAGATCCAGGGCGACGCCGACCCGTTCCGCAACGGCGGCGGGCCGCGCAACCAGACGCTCGGCTCGTTCCTGCCCAACCGGTTCCGCGGTGCCGGCTACGCCCGCACGAGCGCGCAGCAGTTCGGCCGGATCGGTCACATCTCCGCGCTGCACCGCAGCGGCCGGACCAGCGACGGGCGGCCGATCCACATCCGCATCGACGGTCCCGGCTTCGACGCCATGGACACCACGACCGGGCGCAACACGCCGAAGCTGCAGTTCTCCGGGTTCTTCCCGAGCGCTGACTTCTTCGCCGACCTGCGCCGCAACCAGTCCGCTGTGGACCTGCTGGAGGAGTTCGACCTGGAGGAGGAGGATCACGGCCTGGAGCGGTTCACCACCGCCACGCGCAGGCAGAACTACCTGATCCCGCCCCGGCGGCACCGGGCGTTCCCGCTGATCGAACTCACCTAGGGACAGGCCGGGCTGAAGGCGACCGCCACGCCCGCCTTCAGCCCGTGCCTCCTGGGTCCGGACAGTCAGGCCCGGGGTGGCTGCTGGGCCTCGAGGGCGAACGCGACCTCCCCGTCGGCGTTGCGCTGCACGTCGAGAACCTTGTCGTCGAGGAACTGGGCCGCGCCCTGGTCCACGAAGACATGGGCGCCGTTGTCCGCGGTGACCACCTGGTCGCCTTCCTCCGGCCGCGGCGTGACGGCCAGGGCCAGCTGGGCGCTGGAGTCCTGGCTGGACTGCAAGCTGAACCGCAGGCCCCCGTCGGTCGTCGCTTCCGAGCTGGTCAGCGCCTCGATGGCCTGGGCGGCGGCGTCCGTGACTGCGAGCATGAGGGATTCCCTTCGCTGTTCATGAGTTCGGACGTACATCCAGCAACATATCCACGCCGCTGATCGCCAAAACATTTCCAGCTGGGGATGCGGGCGCCGCGACAACCCGCAGTTGACGCCCGGCGTCCTGCAACCGCCGTCCCTGCTCGGTGAGTACCCGCAGACCGGCGCTGCCGAACACGGTCACCTCGTCGAGGACGAGGGTGATCGGCAGCCGTCCGCCGCGCGCGGCCTCGAGCAGCGCGCTGCGCAGCCGGGGCGCGGTCACCGTGTCCAGCGCGCCGCTCACCGTGATGCACAGGGCGTCGGTGTCGTTGACGGTGTTGATCCTCAGGGTGTCGTCCCTGGCCGGGGAGACCCGCGGGACGACCGAGCGGACCGGGCGGCGGACCACCTTGGCCATGTCCACCACGGTCCCCTTGGACGTGTGCGCCAGCCGCATGTGGTCCATGGACTCGCGGATCATCAGCAGGCCGCGGCCGCGGAAGCCGGGTTCGCCGTTCGGCGGCTTCCACACGCCGGTGTCCGACACGGTCAGCTGGATCCGGCCCAGGTCGTCCAGGGACGCCTCGACGTGCACGATCCCGTCCGCGCCGCCGTAGGCGTGCTCGATGCTGTTGGTGACCGCCTCGATGACGCTCAGCTCGACGGCGACCAGGTCGTCCTCGGTCAGCCGCAGGTCGGCCAGCCAGAGACCCAGGCGACGACGGACCTCGGTGAGCCTGCCGGGGTCCGCGGGCACCGACAGCACCAGTGGTTCGACGAACGGCAGCAACACGGTCACGGCCAGCATGCTGGCGTCGTCACGGCTGCCCTTGACCTGGTCCATCGCGCCGTGGCAGATCCGGTCGGCCAGGTCACGGGGGCCGGCGCCGTTCTGCCGCACGATGGTGCCGGCGGACGCGGCCAGCTCGGCGATCCCGTCCACGATGGTGCGCCCGGGTCGTTCGACCACACCGTCGGAGTACAGAACGATCGTCTCCCCCGGCCACATGGTGTCGTCCGCGGCCATGAACTCGCCCTCACCGAACGCCAGCGGCGGCAGGCTGGGCTGCGGCAGCACCCGCGTGCCCCCGTCCGCGCTCACCACCAGCGGAGGCGGGTGCCCGCGCGTGCAGTACTCCAGCATCCCGCTGTGCCGGTCCAGGATCGCCACGCACACCGTGGCACCCCGCGCGTCCGGCGTGCCGGCTGCGAACGCGTCCAAGGCGGTCACGACCTCACGCAGATCGCCGCCCAGCGAAAGACGCTCGGCGGCGACGGCACGCAGCTGGCCCATGATCGCGGACGCGGTGGCGCCGTGCCCGACGACGTCGCCCAGCACGAGGCCGAGGCGCCGGCGCGGCATCGGGACCACCTCGAACCAGTCCCCGCCCGCCTCGGTGCCGGCCGGCTGGTACACGGCGGACATGCTGACCTCGGGCAGCACCGGCAGCCCGTCGGGCAGCACGGCCCGTTGCAGGTCCAGGGTGATCTCGTGCTCGGTGCGCCGGTCCGGGCGGCCCAGATCGACCACCTGGACGACGAGACCGGTCACTTCGTCGGAAGGACCGGTCAGCGGCTGCACACTCACGAACGCGTCGGGTTCCTCGACCGACAATGGCTCGCCCGAGGTGTAGACGTCGTCGAGCATCCGCAGCAGGTGCGCACCCGGCAGGGCCGGTCCGGCCAGCCGGATCGGCATCCCCTGCAGGTCGACATCGCCCACACTCACGCGCGCCGCCCGGTTGGCGGCGACCACGACGTGCTCTGGCCCGTCGAGCAGCCAGGTCGCCGCCGGCAGATGCTCGAAGGCTCGTGCCACGTCGGACGGGTCGCCCCCATGTCCAGGTCCCACGAGAGCCTCGCCTCCTCATCAGGCGGTTCTCACGCCCCGGGCCGGGTGTACCCCGTTGTGCCGCATGGTAAACCGGTGAACATCATTTCCCGGGCAGTTCGTGCAGCGTCACTCCGGACAGCTCGCCGTGCCCGGCCACTACGGTCATGTACGTGCACGCGGGCTGGCGGCGCCGGTCGGTCGGCGAACCGGGGTTGAGCAGGCGCAATCCGTTGGCCGCCGTCGTGTCCCAGGGAATGTGGCTGTGGCCGAACACGAGCACGTCGGCATCCGGGTACTCGGCGGCGCAGCGGGCTTCCCGGCCCTTGGCCTGGCCGGTCTCGTGCACCATCGCCCACCGCAGGCCGCCCAGCTCAGCACGCGCCACCTCAGGCAACCGCGCACGCAGCTCAGGGCCGTCGTTGTTGCCGTAGACGCCGATCAGCCTGGCGGCCCGCTGTTCCAGCTGGTCCAGCAACGACACATCGACCCAGTCACCGGCGTGCAGCACGACGTCCGCCTCGCTCACCGCCTGCCAGACCTGCGCGGGCATGTCCTTGGCCCGCTTGGGCACGTGCGTGTCGGCGATGAGCAGCAGCTTCACACGGTGAGTTTAAGGATGTCGATGCCGCGCGCGTTGTCGGCGACGTAGACCAGGCCCTTGTGCCAGACCGGCTGCCAGGACTGGGCGTCCGCGGCCCGGTGGTAGGCGATCTGCCGCGGGTTGGTCGGGTCGCTGATGTCCAGGAACCGGGTGCCCTGCGCGTAGAACGACTGCACCAGCACGTCGCCGCGCACGTCGAAGTAGTGCGCTGAGCAGTCGTCGGAGGCCGGGTCGCTGCCCTCCTGACCGGCGACGCCCCAGCTGCCGACGGTGTTGAGCCGGAACGGCTTGTCCGGGGTGGACCGCCAGCCCTCGCCGTTGTACGAGCCCTTCAGCGAGGCGATCACCAGGATGCCGTCGGTGGCACAGCCGTCGTTGAAGCTCTCCTCGGTGACGAACAGCAGGTCGCTGCGGCCCCAGCGGCCATGGCCGTCGATCGGGCGGTAGCTGTTGTGCATGAACTTCGAGGGCGCGGTCAGCTCCGACAGGCCGCCACCCGCGTACGGCACCGGGTTGACCGCAGTCGCCTTGCGGAACTTGCCGGTCGTCGGGTCCTTGTGCACGCCGTCGGTCCAGTAGCCGCGCACACCGCCCCGGCCGGACGCCCAGGCGATGCCCATCTCGTCGACCTGGACGTCGTGCACGTAGTCGGTCTTGCCGTCGTTGCGCGCCAGCTCGATCGGGTTCGGGTTGACCTTGGGGTGGCGCGGGTCGCGCATGTCGGTGACGAAGATCGGCCGGCCGCCCCAGTCCGCGGGCTGGTCATCGGCCTTGGCCGGGCCGCCGGTCCAGACGTACTTGCACTCGTTGATGCAGCTGGTGGTGTGGCCGGTGGGGACCTTGACGTAGCTGAGCACGTTGAGGTTCTCGGGCTTCGACGCGTCCACGACGTAGATGCCGGACTCGCCGGTGTGCGTGTTGCCGCCGAACGCTCTGGGGTCGCGGGACAGGAAGACCAGCTTGCGCTTCTGGTCGACCTCGGTGTTCTCGGTCTCCCACATCCCCGGCAGGTTCAGCTCGCCGACGAGCTTGGGCTTCGCGGGGTTGGCCAGGTCGTAGGCCTTCAGGCCGAACTCGCCGGACACCATCATCACGTCGCGCCAGCCGTACTGCAGGAAGCTGATCGAGATCGCGCCCTGCGCCTCCGGCAGGTTGGCCAGCAGCTTGACGTTCTTGATCGCCTCGGGCGCACCCGCGACCTTGGCCTGCGGCGCCGCGTGGTGCGGCACGTCCTCACACGCGATCGCGGGCGCCACCGACCCGACAGTGAGCATGGTGGCGGACAAAGCGACAGTGACCACCCAGTTACGCACGAAAGCCACACTAGGACCGGCATCACCCGCACACAACGTACTTTCGTCGTACCGCGAAAGTTTCCGTCTGATAGGAAGTGCCGCATGCGATTGACGGTCGTCCTGGTCGCGGCGGCGTTGCTGGCCACGGCATGCACTGACTCCCCGCCGCCCCCGCCGCCGGAAGGCGTGCTGCGGATCGGGTTCCCGAACACGCCGATACTGGATGAGCCGTCGTTCAACTTCGCGTTGTGGACTCCCCTGATCGACTACGACCCCACGACCAGCAAGGTCACCCCACGCGCGGCCGAGTCGGTGACGTCCACCGATCTCAAGACGTGGACCATCAAACTCAAGCCGGACAAGTACATCGACGGCGCGCCGGTCACCGCGCAGTCCTATGTGGACGCTTGGGCGATGCTCCACCCGCTGCCGGGCGGCGTCGCCACCGCCGTGGATCGGCAGACCATCCAGGTCGTGTTCGCCCAGCCGATGAGCGAGGTCCCCGCCATGCTGGCGTCGGAGCGCTCGCTGCCGGTCCGCTGGGACAAGCCGGAGGCCGGCAACGGCCCGTTCATGCTGGATCCGCGCCAGCCGGGGGACCCATGGCGGCTCGTGCGGATGGCGAAGGCCCCGGGCAAGGTCAACGTGGTCGAGGTCCGCCTTTTCGATGATCCCGCCAAGGCCTACGACGAGGTCGCCGCCGGGACGCTGGACATGTCGCTGGTCGTGCCCGGTTCCCGGCATGACGCCATGCACAAGGACTTCGCCGACCGGCACGCGATCTGGCCCCGGCCGCGGTCGGCGGTTCTGTCGTTCGGGGCGGACGCGCCGGAGGCCGCCGCCCGGTTCGCGGTGTCGATGTCGTTGGACCGCAAGGCTTTGGCCGCCGGGCCGATGGACAACCAGGTCGACGCCGCCACCGCGTTGATCCCGCCCGCGCTGGCGCCCGGTGAACGGTCCGGCGCCTGCCGGGCGTGCAACCTCGACGCGGCCGCGGCGAAGTCGCTGAAGGCCCAGTCCGGTCTGACCTCCGTTGCGTTGAAGGCGGGGCCGGTAGCCGACCAGGTGCGTTCGGTGCTGGGCGTCGACACCAAGTCCGGCGTCAAGATCGAGCAGAAGGACCTGCGCGTGGACAGCCTGAGCCCGTACGAGTTCTTCACCCAGCTGGGAGTTCCTTCGGTGCAACAGTTCCTGGACGCCGCCGCGGCCTCCGCCGATCCGGCGGAACGGGCCCAGCAGTACCGGCTCGCGGAGAACCAGATCCTGCGCGATCTGCCGGTGATCCCGTTGTGGACCGCACACGGGCACGCGATCTGGAGCCCGCGCGTGCGAGATGTCGCCGCCACCGCGGCACACGGGATCGATCTCGCGGCGATCTCCCTGTAGCCGGCGGATACTGTCAGGTCATGGTGGACCTTCCGCACCGGCCGCGGTCCCGCAACGGCGCTGGTCTGCCCGCGATCACGGTCGAGCAGATCGTGGACTCGGCGGTCCGGCTGACCGCGGAGCGCGGCCTGGAGAACTGGACGCTGCGGCAGCTCGCGGCGGAGATCGGGGCCTCGCCCGCGGTGGTGTACCACCACGTGGGTGACCGGGAGGCGGTCGTCGCGCTGGTGCTGGAACGGGTCATCCTCGAGGTCGAGACCCCGCCGGAAACCCTGCCGTGGCGCGAATGGTTCTCCACCATGCTCGACAACCACCGCAGGGTGCTGAGGTCCTATCCCGGCACCGCGTACCGGCTGGCGATGTACGGGCCGCCGGTCGAGGCCGCCGCGGTCACCATCGACCTCGGCGTGCGGCTGTTGCAGGAGGCCGGGTTCGGCGCGGAGAGCGTGCTGGCCTACAACGTGCTGATGTCCACCGCGTGCCAGTACATCGCGATGCAGGACAACCCCGGCCGCGGCAGGAGCAACAGCCCGTTCTACCTGCCGTACCGGGAGCGCGAGGACCTGCCTGGCATGGCCGCGGTCGGCCACCTCGTGGCGCGGCTGAGCAGCAGCCCGGAGGCACTGGCCGGGTTCCACGACGAGGTGTTCCGGTACGCGACCGAACGCTGCCTCGACGGCCTGGAGCGGCGTCTGGCCGAGCTGGCAGGATGAACACATGACCGCCGACGCGTGGATCCGCAGGTTCGTCCCGGCGCCGGACGCGCCGACCCGGCTGGTGTGCCTGCCGCACGCGGGCGGTGCCGCGAGCTACTTCCTGGGGTTCGCCAAGGCGTTGTCGCCTGGTGTGGACGTGATCGCGGTGCAGTACCCAGGGCGGCAGGACCGCCGGATGGACCCGTTCGTGGAGACGGTGCCGGCGATGGCGGACGCGGTGATGGTGGCGCTGCGGCCGTGGCTGGACCGGCCGGTCACCCTGTTCGGGCACAGCATGGGCGCGACCATCGGGTTCGAACTGGCGCAGCGGATGGAAAAGGCGGGCGCGGGCCCGGCCGCGCTGTTCGCCTCGGCCCGCCGCGCACCCAGCCAGAGGGTGGACGACGCTACCTACAAGCTGCCGGACAAGGCGTTGATCGCGGAGGTGAAACGCCTGGGCGGCGCGGGTTCGCAGCTGCTGGACGACCCGGACATCCAGGAGATGGTGCTGCCGGCGATCCGCAACGACTACCGCGCCATCGAGACGTACACCAACACCACCGAGGCCAAGGTCGCCTGCCCCATCTACGCCCTCGTCGGCGACAAGGACCCCAAGGTCACCGCCGCCCAAGCCCAGGCCTGGTCGGTCCACACCACCGGCAAGTTCGACCTCCACACCTACCCGGGCGACCACTTCTACATCGACACCAACACCCCCGCGATCCTTCGGCAGATCACCGCCCACCTCGCCGAGATCCGCCCCTGAAGTCCCTTCAGGAAACTTCAGGGCGATACGCTCCGAACCGTCGGCTCAAACGCCGGACTTCAGTGGACTTCAGCCCGCCAGTTGGTGGTGGGTGGTGACCGCGGGGACGTGAACCCAGCCCTGGTGCCAGCCGTCGCCGAGGCGGACCTGGGTGAGGCGGTGGTAGGTGGTGCGGTCGATGCCGTCGTAGTCGTGGCGGATGACCGACATGTAGATCTGCTCGGACACCACGAGGACCATGGGGGCGGTGGTGGCGCGCAGCTTTCCCTTCACCTCGGGGGCATCCAGCAGCCGGCAGGTGATGTCGACGTCCTCGCCGTACACGCCCCGCTTGTCGTAGTGGACCTCGCCGGAGTGGATCGCCGCACGCATCCGGAAACTGTCCTGCGGCCGCTCGAACTCCAGCTGGCACAACAGGTCGCTGAGGGTGGGGACGACGGTGGTGAGCAGCGTGGTCTTCGGCAGGTCGTCCACCGGCCGGACCAGCACGAGCACTCCGTCACCCCGGTCGTAGAGATCGCGGTACTGCTCGGAGATCCCGGCCATCTCCAGCGACCGCTCGAGCAGGTCGTACATGGCGTCGCGCAACTGCGCCCGGCCCACGTTCGTTCTGTGCGTGGATCCCTCGACATCCACCGCGATGATGGCCCGGTGCCTGGGGAGCACAGGAAGTGCGGTCATGACGACCCCCTCTCGGTCGCTGCGCCCTTGTCCTGAACTTCAGTAAATTTCAGCTGCGTCAGATCATGTCTGCTACGCTGTGGTTCCCAACTGTACACGCCGGAGATCGGGTCCAGAAGACTCAACTCCAACTGAAGAAAACTGAATTTACAGATTCACACTGAAGAACACCCGAGTTCACTGGAAGGGTGACACCGGTGAGTGGCAGCGGAAACCTGGCCGAACGTCTGCGCGCCCTGCGGGAGCGGCACTGGACCTGGTTGAGCCTCACGCAGAAGCAGCTGGCCGACGCCCTCGGGCTGAGCGTCGCGTCGATCTCCGCCTACGAGACGCCGGACAAGGCGGTCGTGCCGACCAGGCGGCTCAACGCCTACGCGACGTTCTTCGCCACCCCCCGATCGGTGGAATCCGAGCCCTACCGGGTGCTTCCGCTCACCAAGCTGTCCGAGGACGAGCTCACCGCCCGCGAACAGCTGCTGCAGGACCTGATCCGGCTGCGCGACGAGCCGCCGCCCGTCGCCCCGGCGCCGGACCTGCCCCCGGCGACCGACGGCATGTGGCGGTTCCCGGTCAACCACGACGTGACGATCGTGTGCGCGCAGCTGCCCGCCAAGCTGCACCGCAACTTCGTCTACGCCAACCCGGAGAACCCCGACTACGTCTCGCTCTACACCTACGCCGACCTCGACGCCCTGTTCGAACTGCACGGCCACGTCCGCGCCACCAACCCGGCCAACTCGGTGGAGTACAAGGCCGCCGACCGCGACTTCAACCCCGACGACTTCACCGGTCACCTGATCGTGCTCGGCGGCACCGACTGGAACTTCCTCACCGAGGAGCTGCTCAAGACCATCGACCTGCCGATCACCAGCCTGGAACGGGAGACCGAGGACGACCCGGGCGGGTTCGAGGCGGGCGGCCGGTCCATCGTGCCCAAGCTGCTCGAGAACGGGCAGCTGGCCGAGGACGTGGCGCTGTTCTACCGCGGCCCGAACCCGTTCAACCAGAAGCGAACCGTCACGATTTGCTACGGTATGTACGGGCGGGGAACGTATGGTGTCGTACGCGCTCTCACCGATCCGAGGTTCCGTGACCGCAACGACGGGTTCCTGCGCGAACGATTCGGCACCTCGCGCCAGTTCTTCATCATCAGCCGGGTGAGGGTGGTCAAGACCCAGGTGTTGACCCCAGACTGGACATTGCCGGAATCTCGGCTGTTCGAGTGGCAGGAGGGCACGCGTGAGCTGGCGGGCAGGCGAGGCGCAGGCTGACACTTCGCATCATCACGGGTCACACCGCCAACTGGTGGACACGGTCCACAACCCGGTGCCCGCCACCGTCGACGCCATCATCGTGCCGACCGGCCGCCCGGTCGCTTATCTCCAGTCCGCGATGAAACTGGCCAAATACCACCAATGCACGCTGGTCACCATCAGCAGCCGCAGCTCAACGGCGGCCGATGTGCGCGCACTGGCGGCGCGGGAGGGCCTGGCCGACCTGATCGCGGTCGACGCCACCGAGATCGGCGAGCACGTGCCCGAGTTCGCCACCACGAACCTGCTGCGGGACACCAAGTTCGACCGGCGCACGGACACCAGCCAGAAGCGCAACTTCGGCCTGCTGCTGTCCCGGATGGTCGGCTGGGAGCACGTGGTGTTCCTGGACGACGACATCGACATCCCGGCCCCGCACGACCTGGCCGGCGCGGTCGGCTCGCTCGGCCGGTTCGCCAGCGTCGGGCTGACGATCAACGGCTACCCGGACAACTCCGTGGTCTGCCACGCCTACCGGATCGCGGGCGGGCGGCAGGACACGTTCATCGGCGGCGGGGCGCTCGCGGTCGGCGTGGAGTCGTTCAACTCGTTCTTCCCCAACATCTACAACGACGACTGGTTCTTCCTGCTCAACGACCACGGCCTGCGCCCGTCGGCGTTCACCACCGGCGTCGTGGAGCAGTCGAGCTACGACCCGTTCCACGACCCGACCCGGGCCCGTTCGGAGGAGCTCGGTGACTCGCTCGCCGAGGGCCTGTACATGCTCCTGGACGACACGCAGCGGCTGGACACGGCGAACTACGCGTACTGGGCCCGGTTTCTGTCCCGGCGGCTGAAGTTCATCGACGAGATCGTCACCTTCGTCGGTGACACGGCGTTACCGCAGCCGGAGAAGGAACGCATGATCGAGTCACTGAAGGCCGCCAAAGGCCGGAACCTGGTCATCGAGCCGCAACTGTGCGTGGACTACTTGGATGCATGGCGGCTGGACCGGAAACTCTGGCGCGAGCACATCAACGTGGCGCCCGAACAGCTCGGCGTGGAGAAGACCCTGGCCGAGCTCGGCCTCATCCGCTGACGAGCTTCTTCACCATGACGTGGCAGGTCTCGGTGGCCTGCTTGCGTTCGCCGTCGGCCAGCCGCTCCTCGTACCAGCACTTGACCGTGGAGTGACCCCAGTCCTGGTAGCCGAGCCGTTCGTAGAGCCGCTTGGCGCCGTAGTTGTCGGTGCGCACCGCCAGGGCCACTCGGTCGTAGCCGAAGCCGTACAGCCGTCGCTCGGCCGCGTCGACCAGCCGGCGGCCGATCCTCCGGTTGCGCAGGTCCGAGCGGACCTCGACGTGGTTGAGCAGCGGCACGCCGGGCAGGTGCCGGCGGATCTCGGGCTCGTCGGCCTCGCCCATCCACAGGTAGACCTCGCCGACGAGCTGCTCGTGCAGCCAGGCGGTCAGCAGCTGGCCGTGCCCGCGGTCCTGGCGGGCCAGCCGGTCGGCGATGAAGTCCTCGTCACCGAAAGCCCGGACCAGCGCCCCGCGGTCGGCGTGCAGGGCCGTCCAGAACCGCAACCCGTCGTCGTCGCTCATAGGCTTCCTTTCCCAAGGACGCGCACAGCCTAGATCTTGCCCGCAACGACCCGGCAAAAACCCCTGAACCTCGATCTCCCCGACGGACCCTCCGGTCGTAGCCACTAGGATTATGCGGGATGACTCGCAAGCGGCGATGGACCCTGTACGCCATTCCGGCCCTCGTAGCGGTCGTGGTAGGGGCCTACTTCATCATCGGCGGTGACGAACAGCAGGCGCCCACGCCGCTGCCCCGGCCGCCGGAGAACGTGCCGCAGGTGCTGGTCGCGCTCGGTGACAGCACGATCTCCGGTGAGGGCGCCGGTGACTACGAGCCGGGTACGAACGGGGAGAAGGGCGACTGGTGTCACCGGTCGCGTGATGCGTCCATTCACCACACTTTGGTGACCGGGTTGCAGGCGACGATCAGCCTGGCGTGTTCCGGCGCGAACTCCGCCCAAATAGGACTGGGTGACATCAAGCAGTACACCGAGCCGTCGCAGGCAGGCCGGCTCGCGGTGGTGGCGCGGCAGAACCGGGTGCTGGCGATCCAGGTGGCGGTGGGCGCCAACGACGACCCGTCGTTCGCGAACTCGCTCAACAGCTGTGTGGAGGCGTGGTTCGACCGGACGCGGAAGTCCTGTAAGGACGCGTTGGGGCCGGAGTGGCAGCGGCGGATCGACGCCATGGTGCCCAAGGTCGTGAAGGTGTTGCAGGACATCAGGAAAGTGATGAGCAGCGCCGGGTACTCGGACAGCGACTACCGGCTGGTGCTGCAGTCCTACGCGGCCCCGGTGACGCCGAACCTCATCGGTGGGCTGCAGGACCTGTCCGGGTGTCCTTTCCGGACCGAGGACCTCCAGTGGATCAAGGACACCGCCGTGCCCACGCTGACGGTAGGGCTGCGTAAGGCCGCGACCGAGGCCAACACCCGGTTCCTGGACCTGTCCAAGGCCGGGCAGGGCCGCGAGGCGTGCTCGCGGGACAACCCCGACGAGGAGTGGTTCCGACGGCTGGCCGTGGAGTGGACCGACCTGCGCGCGCAGGAACGCGCCACGCACGCGCTGCAGGAGTCGTTTCACCCCAACGCGACCGGCTATGCCGAGTTCGGCCGCTGCTTCGGCGAGTTCATCACCTTCCCCGCGGTCCGGGAAGGCGCCTGCCTGGTTGGGCGGGACGGCAACCTTCACGCCGCGTTGCTCTGACGTCCACGCAGGTGGTTGAACAACAGGTTCAACAGGATCGCGCACAGGCAGCCCGCGCTGATCCCGGACTCCATGATGGTGCGGAACCAGGCCGGGAAGTGCGCGTAGATGTCCGGCACGGCGGTCGGGATCAGGCCCACACCCAGCGAGACCGCCACCACCATGAGGTTCCCGCTCCTGGTGAAGTCCACTGCGGACAGAATCTTGATGCCGGTCGCCGCGACCGTGCCGAACATCACCACCCCGGCGCCGCCCAGCACCGGCGCCGGGATCCGGGCGACGATCTCGCCGAGCACCGGGAACAGCCCTAGCAGCACCAGGATCCCGCCGCTCACCGCGACCACGAACCGGCTGTACACGCGGGTCAGCCCGACCAGGCCGACGTTCTGCGCGAAAGCCGTGTACGGGAACGTGTTGAACACACCACCGAGCACAGTGGACAGCCCATCCGCGCGCAGGGCGTCGGCCAGCCGCGGTCCGTCCACCGGGCGGCCGGCCATCTCCCCCACCGCCAGGATGTCCCCGGTGGTCTCGGTCATGGTCACCGCCATCACGATGATCATGGCCACGATCGCCGCCGGTTCGAAGGTCGGCAGTCCGAAGTGGAACGGCGTGCTGACACCGACAACCGGCGCGTCCGTGATCCCGGAGAAGTCGGTGAACCCCAACGGGATCGCCACCACCGTGCCGATCACGATCCCGGCCAGCACCGAGATCCGGCTGATCATCGGCGGCGCGAACCGTTGCACCAGCAGCACAAGCAGCAGCACACCCAACGCGAGCGCCAGGTTCTTGGGTGCACCGAAGGACGGCGCGCCGACCCCGCCCGCGGCCCAGTTCACCGCGACCGGGATCAGCGCCAGCCCGATGATGGTGATCACGGTCCCGGTCACCAGCGGCGGGAAGAACCGCAACAGCTTGCCCCACAACGGGGCCAGCAGGATCATCAGCACGCCCGACAGGATCACCGCGCCGTAGATCGCGGTCAGCCCGCCGCCGGTCGTGCCGATCAGCACCATCGGCGTGACCGCGGCGAACGTGCAGCCCTGCATCAGCGGCAGCCGCGCGCCGAACCGCCAGAACCCGAGGCACTGGATCAGCGTGGCCACCCCGGAGATCAGCAGGTCGGCGTTGATCAGGTAGCCGATGTCCGCTTTGGACATGCCCAGCGCGCCGCCGACGATCAGCGGCACCGCGACCGCGCCGGCGTACATCGCCAGCACGTGCTGCAGCCCCAGCGCCGCCATCTGCCCGGCCGGCAGCAGCTGGTCCGCCGGATGCGCTTCGCGATTGACCCGGACCACGGGCACCTCCCTAGAGGGCGGGTGGGCGGCCCTCGTACGGTGTCGAAAGGACCACGGTCGTGCGCGTGGAGACCTTCGCGGCCTCACGGACCTGGCGCAGCAACTCCTCCAGGCCGGCCGGGGACGGCACGCGCACCAACAGGATGTACGACTCGTCGCCCGCGACCGAGTAGCACGACTCGATCTCCGAGATGTGCGCCAGCCGCTGCGGGTAGTCGTCCGGGGCGGCCGGGTCGATCGGGGTCAGCGACACGAACGCGGTCAGCGGCAGGCCGATCGCCTCGGTGTCCAGCCGGGCCGTGTAGCCACGGATGACCCCGCGCTGTTCGAGCCGCCGCACGCGCTGGTGCACGGCGGACACGCTCAGGCCGACGCGCTCGGCCAGGTCGGTGAAGCTGCGCCGGCCGTCGGCGGCCAGCTCCCGCACGATGGCCTGGTCGAGCGGCTCCAGGTGGTGGGGTGCGGTCACTCGCCGAGCACCACCAGTTCGTGCGGCTGGTTGTTGAACGACTCCACGCCGTCCTCGGTGACCACCACGATGTCCTCGATCCGGGCGCCCCACCGGCCGGGCTGGTAGATCCCCGGCTCGACGCTGAACGCCATGCCCGGCTCCAGCGGCAGGTCGTTGCCGTCCACGATGTAGGGCTCCTCGTGCACGTCCAGGCCGATGCCGTGGCCGGTGCGGTGGATGAAGAACTGGCCGAACCCGGCGTCCGCGATCACCTTGCGCGCGGCCAGGTCGATGTCCTGCGCGGTCACCCCGGGCCGGACCGCGGCGACCGCGGCCGCCTGGGCCTGCTGCAGGACGGCGTACGTGCCGGCGACATCCGCGTCACGCGGGGCGCCGATCGAGTACGTGCGGGTCGAGTCGGAGTTGTAGCCGGCCGGCACCGGGCCGCCGATGTCGATCACGACGACGTCGCCCTGCTCGATCACCCGGTCGGAGGCGCTGTGGTGCGGGGAGGCGCCGTTCGGGCCGGACCCGACGATCACGAACTCGGCGACCGCGTGGCCCTCCTCGAGGATCGCCTCGGCGATGTCCGCGGCCACCTCGTTCTCGGTGCGCCCGGCCCGCAGGAACTCGGCCATCCGGGCGTGCACCCGGTCGATCGCCGCCCCGGCCTCGCGCAGCGACGCGATCTCGCTGTCGTCCTTGCGCATCCGCAGCTCCCGGATAACGGGCCCGGCCAGCGCCTGGTCCACTCCGGCGAGCGCGTCCCGCAGCCCGAACACGTGCAGGGCGGGCGTGAAGTCGCTGACCGCCACCCGCTTGGGGTTGCGCAGCAGCCCCGCCGCCAGCTTGGCCGGGTTCTCGCCGTCCACCCAGGTGGCCGCCTCGACACCGAGCCCGTCGACCAGCACCGACTCGTAGCCCAGCAGCTCCAGCTTGGGCACCACCAACGTCGCCGCGCTGCCGTCCGCGGGCAGCACCAGGCAGGTCAACCGCTCGAAGGACCCGCCCTGCGCGCCGATCAGGTAGCGCAGGTCCGAGCCGGGCGTGACGAGCAGAGCGTCGAAACCGGCGTCAGCGGCGGCGGCCGCGGCACGGTCCAGACGAGAGCGGAAGACAGCGGTCGACGACATACCCCAGAGACTAGTGGTCAGCCGACGGAAACCGGCACCGGTGCCGGGGTGGCGGGCGCCTGGAACGGCTGGTCCATCTGGCGCCAGACGCGGAAGGCGACGGGGCAGAGCGTGGTCAGGAAGTACACGGCGGCGAACAGCACCAAGGTGGCGGTCAGGCCGAGCTCGTCGAGCAGCACCCCGGCGAAGAACGCGCCGGCGGGCATCATCGCCAGCACCCCGGCCTCGCTCGCGCCCATCACCCGGGCCCGCAGATGCGCGGGGACACGGTCGAACTCGACGGTCAGCAGCAGGGGGTTGAGGCTGCCCGCGGCGAGCCCGCAGACGAAGAACCCGGCCAGCAGCACCGGCACGCTCGGGCCCAGCCACATCAGCAGGAACCGCGGCGCCCCGGCCAGCAGCGCGCACACCGCGAAGGTGTACCAGCGGCACCACTGCGACCCGCACCAGCCGTAGATCATGCTGCCCGCGGCCGCGCCGAGGCCGAACACGCCCATCAGTTCCCCCAGCAGCACGCTGCTGTGCAGGGACGCGGCGTACGCGGGTTGCAGCACGGTGGACATCCCCGCGTCGAGCGCGTTCATCACCGTGACCGTGCTGATCATCGCCAGGATCAGCCGGTCGGACCGGACATAGCGGAACCCCTCGGCCAGCCGCCCGAAGTAGCCCTTGCTGATCGGCGCCGGGTCCATCCGCACCGTGACAAGACCGCCCACCAGCACCGCGGCGACCAGGAACGTCACCGCGTCCAGTAAAAGCACGCCGGGCGCACCGATCATCGTGATCAGCGCGCCCGCCAGAGGGGCCCCGAGCATCCGCCCGGATCTGATCACGCTGTCGGCGATCCCCGACCCCCGTTCCAGCGAGGTCCTCGCCACCCGGACGGCGCCGGGCAACAACACCCGTTTGGCCGTATCGCCGGGCGCCCTGGTGAGCCCGGCCAGTCCGGCCAGAACGGCCAGCACCGGCAGGGAAAGCCCAACAGTGTTGTATGCCAGTGGGATGGCACCCACCGCGAACATGGCCGCGAAGTCGGCCGCGACGCTCATCGAGCGGGCGCCGAACCGGTCGATCACAGGCCCGGAAAGAACCGAAGACACAAGCAGGCCAACGGTTTCCGTCGCCGTCACCACCCCGGTCTGCAGGCCGCTGCCGGTGCTCTGGAGCACCAGCCACGGGATCGCCAGCAGCGTCATGACCGAACCCGCGTGTGACACACCGAGCGCGCAGAACAGGGCGACCAGGGATCTCATACCCGTCCTTCTGGAGAGGAACGATCCACTGCACCACGCTCCCGACGTTGCGGCAAGCGGTTCACTCTTCCGCGTCTGACGTGCTAAACAGGGGGTTACAGAAAATTTGAAAACGTTTACTTGAATTGCCGGAGGTGCGCGATGGCGCGCAAGTCACCCTCACAGCTGCGGAGCGCGCGTTGGTACAACGGGGAAGGTCTGCGCTCGTTCAGTCACCGCACCCGGACCCGGCAGCTGGGCATCGGCGCGGAGGAGCATCTGGGCAAGCCGGTGATCGGGATCCTGAACACCTGGAGCGAGATCAACCCGTGCCACATCCACCTGCGCGAACGGGCCGAGGCGGTCAAACGCGGCGTGTGGCAGGCGGGTGGGTACCCGGTCGAGCTGCCGGCGAGCGCGTTGTGCGGGGAGACGTTCCAGAAGCCGACCGCCATGCTCTACCGCAACCTGCTGGCGATGGAGGCCGAGGAGCTGCTGCGGTCCTACCCGGTCGACGGCGCGGTGCTGATGGGCGGCTGCGACAAGACCACGCCCGCGTTGCTGATGGGCGCCACAAGTGCCGGTATCCCCTCGATCTTCGTTCCGGCCGGGCCGATGCTGCGCGGCAACTGGCGCGGCCGCACGCTCGGCAGCGGCAGCGACATGTGGCGCGCCTGGGATGACAAGCGGGCGGGCCTGGTCGACTCGGCGCAGCTGGCGGAGCTGGAGGACGGCCTGGCCCGCTCCCCCGGTCACTGCATGACGATGGGCACCGCGTCGACGATGACGTCCGTCGCCGAGGTGCTCGGGATGACTTTGCCTGGGGCGGCGTCGATCCCGGCGGTCGACTCCGGGCACTCGCGGATGGCCGCGGCGAGCGGGGCGCGGATCGTGGAGATGGTGTGGGAGGACCTGACCCCGGCCACTTTGCTGACCCCCGAAGCGTTCACCGACGCCGTGGTCACCGTGCTGGCGCTGGGCGGGTCGACCAACGCGGTGATCCACCTGATCGCCATGGCCGGCCGGGCCGGGGTGGCACTGTCGCTTTCGGACTTCGACGAGATCGCCCGCGGCGTGCCGGTGCTGGCGGACATCCAGCCGAGCGGCCGGTTCCTGATGGAGGACTTCTACTACGCGGGCGGGTTGCGGGGGTTGCTGTCCCGGTTGACGCCGTGGCTGCACCTCGACCGCCGGGTGGCCAGCGGGTGGACGCTGGGCGAGTCGCTGGCCCACGCGGAGGTGTTCGACGCCGAGGTCATCCGCCCGCTGGACAACCCACTGGCCAAGGAGGGCGGGCTGGCCGTGTTGAACGGAAACCTCGCGCCCGCCGGGGCGGTGATCAAGCACATCGCCGCCGACGAACGCCTGTTGCGCCACACCGGGCCCGCGGTGGTGTTCGACTCCTACGCCGACCTCCAGGCGCGGATCGACACCGTCGAAGCCACCGCGGACTCGGTGCTGGTGTTGCGTGGATCAGGCCCCCAGGGCGGCCCGGGCATGCCCGAGCACGGCATGATCCCGATCCCCAAACGCCTGCTGCGGCAAGGAGTCCGCGACATGGTGCGGATCTCCGACGCGCGGATGAGCGGCACCAGCTTCGGCACATGCGTCCTGCACGTGGCACCCGAGTCGCACGTCGGCGGCCCGCTCGCCGTCGTGCGCGACGGCGACCTGATCACCCTCGACGTCCCGGCCCGCCGCCTCGACATCGAGATCAGCCCCGAGGAGCTCGCCGCCCGCCTCGCGACCTGGACCCCATCACCCGACCGCTACCCGCGCGGCTACACCGCGTTGCACGCCGAGCACATCCTCCAGGCCGACGAGGGCTGCGACTTCGACTTCCTGGCCGCGCGCGGCGAGACCCCCGAACCCGACGCGACCTGACCTCAGAACGGGCGTGAGTAGTTCTTGGGAGTGTCGCACCACAGCCGCTCTTCGCCGAAGTAGCCGCAGCGGGTGATCCTGATCCGGTCGATGCCGCCGACCCGGTCGGTGCTCAGGTCGAAGCGGAAGCTCTTCGGCGAGGCCTCGTAGTCGGTCGACCGGGACTGGATCTCGACCTTGGTGGCGAGGTTGTAGGCCTCGAAGTACACGCGCGTGACCGTCACCGGCTTCGGGTCGTTGTCGAACGCCGGGTTGCCGGTCGCCACATACCCGGCCACGGTGACGGTCCGGTTGAACCACGTGAACGAACCGTGCGTGTGGTACCAGCTGCCGCTGCCCTCGTCGAAGATCGTCGAGTCCCCGACATCCCCCGCCGACGCCTGTCCCGCGGTGGCCAGGCTCAACGGCAGCACGGCCGCGATCGCCGCGGCCGCCAGTTTCTTCCGCATCCGGTGTCCCCCTTCATGATCGACTGCCCCGAGGGTACAGACACCGCCCTAACGATTCGCTCCCAGTCACCCGGGCTCAGCTGCCGATGCCCCAGTCGCGCAGGATCTTGCCGACCTCGTCGCGTTCCGCGGGCGGGAGTTCGCTGATGGGTGGGCGGACGTCGCGGCGGCAGAGTTCGAGCTGGGCGAGGGCTTCTTTGACGGCGGAGACGTTGTAGGCGTTGCCGTGGCGGGCGCGGAGGTCTTCGAAGGGCTTGAGGCGGCGCCACACACGCATGGCGGAGCCGGGGTTGCCCGCGTCGAGTTCGTCGAACAGCCGCATCGACAACTCGGGCGCGACACTGGCCAGGCCGGAGGTGAAGCCCTCGGCGCCCGCGACCCAGAAGAACGGCGCCCACGACTCGGCCAGCCCGCACACCCACACCAGCCGTTCCGCGCCCCCGAACCCCGTCTCCGCGAGCATGTCCGCGAACGCCATGACGTCCGGCACGGCGTACTTCACCCCGGCGACGTTCGGACAGGTGATGGCCAGTTTCCGGACCGCCGCGCCGGTGATGTGCGGACTGCGGAGGTAGCAGACGACCTTCAGCGACGGCACGGCGTCGGCGATGGCCTTGTGGTAGGCGATCCAGCCCTCGTCGGACAGGTACGGGTGCACCGGCTGGTGGACCATGACCCCGTCGGCACCCGCGTCGGCCGCCGCGCGGGCCATCTCGACGGCGCGCGATACCTCATGGCCGACGCCGCTGATGACAGTCGCTCGACCCTTAACAGTTGCCACAGTGACCGCCAGGGCGCGGTCGAGCTCGTCGGGGGTCAGTGAGTAGAACTCGCTCGTGTTCCCATTGGGTGTGACACAGCCGATCCCGGCGGTCACGGCGTGGTCGAGGACCCGCGCGTAGTCCTCCTCGGCCAGCGCGCCTCGTGCGTCGAAGGGTGTCGCGGTGATCAACACTACCGAGCGAAGCGCGTCCATGCCCTCTTCCCTTCCCCGGAGAAACAATGTAAACGTTTTCGTTATGTTTCCATCCGACCCGCGCGACGGTCAACGCATCGCACGTCGCGCCCGCCGCGCCGGACGCCCGGTACCGATACCGCGTTACATCGGTCGGTAGGATCTCCAGCCAAGTGACGAACGGAGGTGTGCCCGGTGGCGGTGACCATCCGTGACGTCGCGCGCGAAGCCCAGGTATCGGTGGCGACGGTCTCCCGTGCGCTCTCGTCCCCCGATCTGGTCCGCCCGGCCACTCGCGACCGCGTGCTGAACGCGGCCGCGCAGCTCGGCTACCAGCCCAACCGTGCCGCCCGTGGCCTGATCACCGGCCGCACCGGCAACCTCGGCATCGTCGTGCCGGACCTGAACAACCCGTTCTTCACCGGTGTGCTCAAGGGCGTGCAGGCGCGCGCCCGGCAGGCCGACTACTCAGTGTTCGTCGCGGACAGCGACGAGGACCGCGCGACCGAGGAGCAGCTGCTGCGGGCGATGGCCAAACAGGTGGACGGCGTCATCGTCTGTTCGCCGGGCATCGACGACACCCAGCTGTACGAGGCCGCGGGCACCACCTCGGTGGTCATGCTCAACCGGCGGCTGCGCGGGGTGCCCGCCGCGCTGATGAACAGCGCCTCCGGCATGCGCCAGATCGTCGACCACCTCGTCGCCCTCGGGCACCGCAAGCTCGTGTACCTCAACGGCCCGCGCACCTCCTGGTCGAACAAGGAACGCCGGCGCGGCCTGCGGGTGGCCACCCAGCAGCACGGCGTCGAGCTGATCGAGCTGGGGCCGTTCCCGCCGCGCTACGAGGGCGGTCTGCAGGCGTGCGACCTCGCGCTTGCCGCGGAGCCGACCGCGATCATGGCGTACAACGACATCATGGCGCTCGGCGTGCTGGCGCGGCTGCGGGACCGGGGCATCGTGGTGCCCGACGAGGTCAGCGTGACCGGGTTCGACGACCTGATGTTCGCCGCGCTCTGCTCACCGCCGCTGACCACCGTCGCGATGCCGCTGATGCCGGCCGGCATGCTCGCGGTGGACCTCCTGCTGGACGGGCTGAACGCGGGCACGACCGAGGTCCGTCAGGTCGACCTCGACACGCAGCTGATCGTCCGCGCCACAACCTCGCCGCCACCCGCCTAAGCTTCACCCCCGTGACCGCTCCACTCGCGCTCCTGGACTCCGCCAGCCTGTACTTCCGGTCGTTCTACGCGCTGCCGGACTCCATGACGGCGCCCGACGGCACCGTGGTGAACGCCGTGCGCGGGTTCGCCGACACCATCGCCCGGATCCTCACCGACCGGCAGCCGGGCCGCCTGGTGGCGTGCCTGGACGCCGACTGGCGGCCGGACTTCCGCGTGCGGGCGTTGCCGTCCTACAAGGCGCACCGGGTGGCCGAGGACGGCGACGGGCTCGAGGAGGAGGTGCCGGACCTGCTGACCCCGCAGATCCCGATCATCCTCGACCTGCTGGACGCGGCCGGCCTGTGCACCGCCGAAGCCGCCGGGTACGAGGCCGACGACGTGATCGGCGCGCTGGTGGCGCGGGAGAAGACCGACCCGGTCGAGGTGATCTCGGGTGACCGGGACATGTTCCAGGTCGTCCGGCACGAGCCGACCCCCGCGACGGTCTGGTACGTCGGCAGTGGCTGGAACAAGGTCCAGGTGATCGGCCCGGCCGAGCTGGCGGCCAAGTACGACCTGCCCGCCGAGGACACCGGCCCCCGCTACGCCGACATGGCCGTCCTGCGCGGCGACCCGTCCGACGGCCTCCCGGGCGTGCCCGGCATCGGCGAGAAGACCGCGGCCAAGCTGATCCGCGAGTTCGGTGACCTCCAAGCCCTGATCGCCGGTGCCACCGCGGGGGACAAACGCATCCCCAAACGCGCCGCCACCAACATCCTCGCGTCCGCCGAGTACCTCGCCGCCGCGCCGACCGTTGTCGCCGTGGCCGTCGACGCCCCCGTCGTGCTGGACCGCGACGACCGCGTCCCCACCGAACCCGCCGACCTCGACCGGTTCCTGGCGATCAAGAAGCAGTGGGGCCTGGGCGCCTCCGCGGACCGCCTCCTGGAGGCCATCACCACGGGCCGGTGATCGCCACACCCGCCACGGTCGCTCCATCTGCTGACCGAGCGGGACGGGGTCGGCAAGGTCCTGCGCGACCGGAGTATCGGCACCTGACCACAGCGACCTACGGCGCTGAGCGGCAGACCGCCGTTCTCGCGGTGGGATCACATCGGCGCTGCTACGCGGCTCGGGAATCGCCCATGGCCCAACGGGAACCCGCCACCCGACCACATCGTCCGCACGGCCGCGGACGCTGTCGAGTCCTGCTCAGCGCTTGATGCCCACGCCCGCGTAGAGGTTCGACCGGGACGCGTCGGCGAGGTCGCCGGGCCGGTCCGGCCGCCACTCGGGGGTGTAGACCAGGCCCGGCGGCACCAGCTCGAAGTCGCCGAACATCCGCAGCAGCTCCTGGTGGGTGCGCGGGAAGATCGGGTCGCGGCTGTTCTTGAACACCTCGATCGCGGCCTGCATGCCCTCGGGCGCGTTGTCCCAGGTGAACGCGGACAAGGCCAGGTAGCTGCCGGGAACCAGCATCGACCGGTACGCCTCGGTCATCGCCCACGGGTCGTCCGCGTCCGGCACGAACTGGACCACGCCGACCATCAGCAACCCCAGCGGCCGGTTGAAATCGATCAGGTCCCGCACCGCGGGGTGGTCCCGGATCGCCTCCGGCTCCCGCATGTCCGCCAGGATCGCCGCCGCGTTCGGGTTCTCGCGCAGGATCATCTCGCTGTGCGCCACCGCGACGGCCTCGTTGTCGACGTACACGATCCGCGCCGCCGGGTTGACCTTCTGCGCGATCTCGTGCACGTTGCCGACCGTCGGGATGCCCGACCCCAGGTCCAGGAACTGCGTGACGCCCTCGCCGATCAGGTAGCGCACGACCCGGTCGAGGTACTGGCGGTTGAGCCGGGCCATGTCCCGCGCGGGCAGCACCTTCAGCAGGTTCTCCGCGAGCTCGCGGTCGGCGCTGAAGTTGTGGCCGCCACCGAGCAGGTAGTCGTACACCCGCGCGGCGCTGGGCACCTCCTCGTCGATCCCGGTCGGTACCCATTCGATCGCCGCTTCGGTCACCCAGTCCTCCTCGTCCACGCCGTTGCCGCCAGGTTAGCGGCGAGTGCGCGGATTTGACCCGGCCGGACAGCGGATTAACACGATCGCGCTACGCATCCGTAGGAACTCAGAAAAACGTGCCACACCAGGCAACCGTGTCACACCCGAACAGCTTGTCCGCGTGGGGAAGCGCCGAGGGGTCGAGGACCTGCAGCCGGCCGGCGGCGGCCAGTTCGGACGGTTTGACCGAACCCAGGTAGATCATCGCCAGTGCGGAGGCGTCCAGCACCAGGGCCGCCGAACCGCTCACCCGCGCCGCCCCGGACGGCGAGATCCCATACGTACCAGTGTTCTCGGGCAGGAACGCGTCGTTGACCTTGATCACCACCGGTGGCGCGGAGCCGTAGGTGCGGGCGGCCAAAGCGGACTCGACGTCGATCAGCCGGATCCACAGCTCGTCCTGCACCACAGCGGTCCGACAGGTCCGCACGTCCTGCAGCAACAACTCGGGCTTCTCGTCCAGCGCACGGGACTCGAAGTACACCTCGCCGACCAGGTCCAGGCCGAGCACGAACCGGACGAGATCGTTGTAGGCGCCCGGGTTCGCGGCCTGCAACTCCTCGACAACGACCTTGTTGTCGTGGTCCGGGTTCGCCGGGTCGGCCAGGGATTCGGTCTTGTACAACAGGTACCCGTCGTCACCGTCCGGACCGGAGTGCACCACCGCGTACAGCGTGGGGTTCGGCCGCAGGAACCGGTTGATCAACGCCCACGCGCCGTCGTCCCGCAGCAGCATGCCCGGCCGGTCCAACCCGATTTTCTCGTACAGGCCAGGCAAAAGCGACACGGCCTCATCGCCGGTGACGAACCGGACCTCACCGGCCCGCGGCACCCCGGGATGCAGGCGAGCCCCGCGCATCCGCAGCTCACGGCCGTACGTGCCCGGCCCGTACCCGAACCGGCCGTAGATGACGGCCTCGCTGGCGTTCAGCGCGGCGATCACATCCCCGCGCGCCTTCGCCTCGGCCAGCTGGTAACGCATCAGCTCGGTGAGCACACCCCGGCGGGTGTGGTCCGCGCGGACACCGACCCGGGACACGCCCATGGTCCGCACCATCCGGCCGCCGGGGACCAGCATCTCGAACACGAACGAGTACGCGGTGCCCACGATGGTCCCCTCCGAGAACGCCGCCAGAAACCGCCCGGGCGCGAACGTGGGCCCCAGCTGCGCCCACTCGTCGTCGGTCGTCGTCCCCTTGTGCAGCGCGCGCCGGAACATGTCCTGCGCGGGCCGGTACTCCGGTTCGTCCAGCACCCGTACGGCGAAGTCGCTCACACCGGCGATCTTCGCACGGCGTGAGCGACCGCTTCGAGCGATTTAGGGTCCGGGGTCCTACTTGGACTGGCTGACCTCGTACTCGGCCTTGTCCTCGGACTTGACCGTGATGGTCACCTTGCGGCTGTCGCCGTTGACCTTCAGCGTGCAGTCGAAGGTGTGGCCGACCTTGACCTCCTGGTCGGCGGGGCACTGCACGTCGCTCGCGTCCTCGTTGTAGCGCTCCTTGAGGATCTTCACGACGCCCTGCTGCACGGCGCTCTGGTCGAGCACCTTCTTGTTCAGGAAGCCCGGCGTGACGAACGCGGTGACCACGAAGCCGGCGACCAGCAGCACGACCACCACGACGATGATCCACACCGTGGCGCCACCGGACTTCTTCTGCGGCTGCGGCTGCTGGCCCGGGTACTGGCCGTAGCCCCCGTATGGCTGCTGTTGCTGCGGCTGGCCGTAGCCAGGGTATTGCTGCTGCTGCGGCTGGGCGTACGGCTGCGTCTGCTGCGGGAACCCGCCGCTGGGCGGCTGTTCCTGGCCGTACTGCGGCTGCTGCGGATACCCGCCCTGTTCCTGCGGCTGGCCGTACTGGGGCTGCTGCGGCTGCTGCTGCGGATAGCCCCCGTACTGGGGCTGCTGTTGCGGGTAACCCGGCTGCTGGGCCGGGAAACCGCCGGCCGGTGTGCCGTAGGGCTGCTGCGGTTGCTGGCCCCACTGCTGCGGATCGTTCCCGCCGGGTGGCCCGTACGGGCTGCTCATGCTTTGCCTCCGGTGTCCTGGTGCAGCCGTTCCGCGAGATCCAACCACAGCCGCACTGAATTCCCTCCCTCGACCCGGCCAGCGTGTCCCAGCCGTGTCTCGCGATTTCTCACAACGTACCCATCGCCACCACACCGCGGCGGATGTCCTGCACCGCCTGTGCCGCGGTGGCCCCCACCGGGTCGCCGGTGCCGAGCACGTCCCTGATCTGGTCCAGCAGGTCAACCACCTGGCGGCACCAGCGCACGAAGTCGCCCGCGGACAGCTCCTGACCCGCGCTTTCGGCCGCGGTCAGGACCCGCTCGAGCGACTCGCCGCGGGCCCAGCGGAACACCGGCCAGGCGAACCCGGCGTCCGGCTGGCGGGTGCGGTCCAGCTTGTGCCGGCGCTCGTCCTCGTCCAGCGACGCCCACAGGCGCGCGGTCTCGGCCAGCGCCTCGGTGACCGCGCCCGGCGGGACGCGGGTGTCCATCGGCCCGTCCCGGCGCGCCTCGTAGACCAGCGCGGAGACCACCGCGGCCAGCTCGGCCGGGTTGAGGGCGGACCACACCTCGTGCCGCAGGCACTCGGCGGCCAGCAGGTCGGACTCGCCATAGAGCCTGGCCAGCCGCCTGCCGTGCTGGGTGACTTCCTCGGAACCGTTGCGGGACAAGTACTGCCGCTCGGTCAGCAGGGCGCGGATGCGGTCGAAGTTGCGGGCCAGCGAGTGCGTCGTGGCCGCTACCTTCTGCTCCAGCTGCTCGGTCTCCGACTTGAGCCGGTGGTAGCGCTCACCCCAGCGCGCGTGCGCCTCACGGTCCTCACAACCGTGGCACGGGTGCGCGCGCAACGCCCGGCGCAGAGCCGTGAGATCGGCGTCGTCGTCCGGACCGGAGCGGCGCTTCGCCCGGGTCGGCACGGTGATCCCGGTGTTCTGCAACGTCGAGGCGAGGTCCCGGCGGGACTTCGGGGAGCGAACGTCTACCTGTTTGGGCAGTCTTATCCGCCCCAACGGCTCGACCGGCTGGGTGAAGTCGTGCACGGACAACCGGCCGGACCACCGGTCCTCGGTCACCACGAGCGGCCGCGGCTCACCCATCGGGTCCAGGCCCGGATCGATCACCACCGCCAGCCCCGACCGGCGGCCGGTCGGCACCGCGATCACGTCGCCCTTGCGCAACCGCTCCAGCGACGCCGCCGCCTCGGCCCGCCGGACCGAGGAGTTCTGCCGTGCCAACGCCTTCTCGCGGTCGTTGAGCTTGCGGCGCAGCTCGGCGTACTCGGCGAAGTCGCCGAGGTGGCAGGTCATCGACTCGGCGTAGCCCTCGAGGGCCTCCCGGTTGCGGTCGATCCGGCGGGACACGCCGACCACCGAGCGGTCCGCCTGGAACTGCGCGAACGACTGCTCCAGCAGGCCGCGGGCGGCCTCCGCGCCCAGCCGCGCCACCAGGTTGACCGTCATGTTGTAGCTGGCGCGGAAGGACGACTTCAGCGGGTACGTCCGGGTCGAGGCGAGGCCGCCGACCACCTTCGGGTCCACGCCCGGCTGCCACAGCACGACCGCGTGGCCCTCGATGTCGATCCCGCGCCGTCCCGCCCGGCCGGTGAGCTGGGTGTACTCCCCCGCGGTCAGGTCGACGTGCGCCTCGCCGTTGTACTTCACCAGGCGTTCCAGCACGACCGTGCGCGCGGGCATGTTGATGCCCAGCGCGAGGGTCTCGGTGGCGAACACGACCTTCACCAGGCCGCGGACGAACAGCTCCTCCACGGTCTCCTTGAACATCGGCAGCAGCCCCGCGTGGTGGCTGGCGAACCCGCGCTCCAGCGCCTCACGCCACTCCCAGTAGCCGAGCACGCCCAGGTCGCCCTCGGGCAGGTCCTTGGTCCGCAGGTTGACGATCTTGCGGATCTCGGCGACCTCGGCCTCGGTGTTCAGCCGCACCCCGGACCGGCTGCACTGCACCACCGCCGCGTCACAGCCGGCCCGGCTGAACACGAACACGATGGCGGGCAGCAGGCCCGCGTTGTCCAGGCGCTGGATGGTGTCGATCCGCGACGGCGGCTTGAACCGCGACCCCCGGACCGGCGGACGGCGCCCGCGCCCGCGCGGGCCGCCCCAGGCGTGCATCCGGCCGACTTCCTCGATCCGGCGGGTCAGGTGCGGGTTGATCCGCGGCTCCCCGGCCGGGTCCTCGCCGGCGAACAGGTCCATCATCCGCGGGCCGACCAGCATGTGCTGCCACAACGGGACCGGGCGGTGCTCGTCGACCACGACGGTGGTGTCGCCGCGGACCTCGACGAGCCACTCGCCGAACTCCTCGGCGTTGCTCACCGTCGCGGACAGGCTGACCAGGCGGACGTGCTCGGGCAGGTGCAGGATGACCTCCTCCCACACCGCCCCGCGGAACCGGTCGGCCAGGTAGTGCACCTCGTCCATCACCACGTAGGCCAGGCCCTTGAGGGCGCCCGAGCCGGCGTAGAGCATGTTGCGCAGGACCTCGGTGGTCATCACCACGATCGGCGCGTCGCCGTTGACCGACGTGTCGCCGGTCAGCAGGCCGACCTTGCCCGCGCCGTAACGGGCCGTCAGGTCCGCGTGCTTCTGGTTGGACAACGCCTTGATCGGCGTCGTGTAGAAGCACTTGCGGCCCTCGGCCAGCGCCAGATGCACGGCGAACTCGCCGACCACGGTCTTGCCCGCGCCGGTCGGGGCGCAGACGAGCACCGCGTGCCCGGCCTCGAGCGCCTCGCACGCCTGGGTCTGGAAGGGATCGAGCTCAAAGGAGAGCGCGGAGGAGAACTCGGCCAGCTCCGGGCTTTCCGAACGGCGTCGAGACGCCTGGTAAGCCTCAGCCGGCGTACGCGAAGGGCGTGCGGCCACGGGTCAACAGTAACGTGCCGGTACGACAGTCGTGGCGGGGATTACTTGACCACGACCTGAAGAGCAGCGGGAACACAGGTGACGTCGAGCGGGAGCGGGCGGATACGTTCGCCGTCGGCGTAGCCGATCCAGCCGCCGTCCACGCTCAGGCTCACCTCACGCGCCCGCATCGTGGTCACCGCGGGGTGGTCGACGTGCGAGCCGGTCCGCAGGCCGGGAAGGATCTTGAGCAGGTCACGGCGGGTGGCACGGCCCACGACGGTCACGTCCAGCCAGCCATCGGCGGGGTCGGCGCCCGGGCAGACCGGGATGCCGCCGCCGTAGAAGGGCGTGTTGCCCACCGCCACCGAGTTCGCCTCCACCTCGAGGGTCTCGGTCTCGGTGCGCACGGTCAGCTTCGCCGGGGTCAGCGCGGCCAACTCGGCCACGATCGCCAGGTCGTAACGGCGCGGGCCGCGCGGCCAGCGCATCCGGTTGACCCGCTCGTTGACGGCCGAGTCGAAACCAGCGCACAGCACGGTCGCGAACCACGTGTCGCCGGCCCGGCCGAGGTCGAACGAGGACCGCAGGTCACGGCGCAGGCCGTCGGCCACGACGCTCGTGGCCTGGATGGGGTCCTTGGGCAGGCCCAGGGCGCGGGCGAGGTCGTTGCCGGTGCCCGCGGGGATGACCGCCAGCGCGGTCTCGGACTGCGCGCACGCCTGGACGGCGGCGTGGGCGGCTCCGTCACCGCCGAGGACGACGACCGTCTCGGTGCCCGCGTCGACGAGCTTGCGCAGCGTGCTGACGGTGTCCTGGGGCGACGTGGGGACGTACTGGTCCAGCTGGTCGACGGCGTCGCGCAGCCGCGCGGAGACCGAACCGGCCACCCGTGCGGCCGTGCCCAGCCCCGATGCCGGGCACACCACCAACGCCGCGCGCATTACGTGACGTCGTCGAAGCTGGAGCCGGCCGGCTTCTCGCTCGGCTGCTCCGGCCTGGTGTCCATGTGCAACGGCGAGACGTCGTCGTCACTGAGCTGCGAGTAGTCCTCCTCGGTGCCCGACACCTTGGCCGCCTTGCGCCGGTCGTGCACCCTCGCGACCTGCACGGAGATCTCGAACAGCAGGCACATGGCGATCGCCAGCGCCACCATCGAGAACGGGTCGGTGCCCGGGGTCGCGATCGCGGCGAACACGAACAGCGCGAAGTAGATGCCCCGGCGCCAGCGCTTGAGCTTGTCGTAGGTGAGCACGCCGATCTGGTTGAGCATGATGATCACCAGCGGCAGCTCGAAGCTCACCCCGAAGATCAGCAGCATCACCAGGACGAACGAGAAGTAGTCGTCGGCCTTGAAGAACGTCTGGAAGTAGCCGCCACCGAAGCCGACCAGGACCTGCAGGCCCTGCGGGACGACGTAGTAGGCCAGCAGCGCACCGGCGACGAACAGCATCGTGGCGAACAGCACGAACCGGCGCGCGAACTTGCGTTCCTTCGCGTACAGGCCGGGCGCGATGAAGGCCCAGATCTGGTAGAGCCACAGCGGGCTGGTCAGCACGGCGCCCGCGCCGAAACCCACCTTCATGCGGACCATGAAGCCCTCGAAGGGGGTCGTCTGCAGCAGCCGGCACGTCTCCTGCGCGGCACCCGGGGCGACGCCACGGGCCTCCGACGGCAGGTCGCAGTACGGCTTGAGCATGATGTCGGCCAGCGCACCGTGCGGGACGATCTGCCAGTCCCACCAGATGTAGCCGAAGATCGCACCCAGGACCAGGAACAGCAGAGCGAGACTGAGCCGGTGCCTGAGGTCGTAGAGGTGCTCTCTCAGGCTCATGGTGCCGTCGGGATTGTGCCGGCGGCTGCGTGTCCGCCGTGCTTCCCGGCGGTCCGGGTCGCGGGCCACCGTGTAACCGTCTTTCGCTAGGTCAGGTCAGCTGGCGTTCTTCTGCTCAGCCTGCGGTGCCTGGCTGTTCTTCAGCTGCGCCTGCAGTTCGTCGATCTGCTTCTGCATCTTCTCGACGTCCGAGGCGGTCGCGGCCTTGGCCTCCGGCAGCTGGGAGGGCGCGGGGTCCTGCGGCCTGGCCGGCGTCGCGGTGGCCTGGACCGGCGCGACGGGCTCCTCGCCCTCGTCCTGGCGCATGCCCTTGGTCTCGGCCTTGATGATGCGCATCGACCGGCCCAGCGAGCGGGCCATGTCCGGCATCTTCTTGGCTCCGAAGAGCAGGATGATCACCACCGCGATGATGATCAGCTCGGTGGCTCCGAGGTTACCCACAGGACTTCCTCCTCCGTTGCCCAACTCACCAGCATGCTACCTGTCAATCACGCTTTCGTGACGGCGCCATGGTCGTTCTTCCGGGCCTTGCGTTCACGGATCGCGACGCCCAAAGCGGCTTTTCGGGCGGTCAGCAGTCCGGTCGCCGCCTGCACCTCGCCGGTGACCTGCTTGCGCGTAATGCCGAGCCTGCGGATGTGACCAGCCAGCGCGAGCAACGCGAGGGCCAAGATCACCAGACCGAGCGCCAGCAACACGGCGACCAGGATGAACGACACGGCCGGAACAGTAGCCTGCTCAGGTTGACTCGAGATTGCCGGCCAGCTGCAGCGCGGCGAGCGCCCGGTTCCGCAGTTGGTCCGCCAGCTCGTCCGGCGCCTCCACCTGCACCTCGCCGCCCAGGCTGAGCAGCAGCCGGACCATCCAGGACCGGTCGGAGTAGCGCATCCGCACCCGCACCCGGCCGCCGTCGAGCTCCTCGGCCGACTCCACCGGGTAGTACTCGGCCACCCAGCGGGCGTCCGGGTCCAGCACCAGGACGGCGAGCCGCTGGTCGGGGCGGTTCTGGAAGAGGCCGACGGACACATCGGTCGGCTCGGCGTACGGCGGTGGCGCGGCCGGCTCGTCCAGCTCGGTGATCTCGTCGATCCGGTCCAGCCGGAACAGCCGCACCGCGTCCGCCCGGCGGCACCAGGCCTCCAGGTAGGACCGGCCCTCGACCAGCAGCAACCGCATCGGGTCGACGGTCCGCTCGGTGATCTCGTCCTTGGACGCGGTGTAGTAGGTGATCCGCAGCGCACGCCTGGTCCGTAGGGCGTGCTGGACGTGCTCGCGGACCTCGGCGTCGCCCTCCCGAACGCCCAGGCCGACCACCACGCCCGCGGGCTGGGCCTGCCCCGCGGCCGCCTCGATCTTGGCGACAGCTCGCCGCACCGCCTCGCCGTCGGCCAGCCCCGGGGTCTTCTCCAGGGCCCGCAACGCGACCAGCAGCGCGGTGGCCTCGGCGCCGGTCAGCCGCAGCGGGCGGCTCATCCCGGCGTCGTAGGCGACCGTGATGGTGTCGCCCTCGAAGGACAGGTCGATCAGGTCGCCGGGGCCGTACCCGGGCAGCCCGCACATCCAGAGCAGCTCCAGGTCCTTGCGCAGCTGCTTCTCGCCGACGCCGAAGTCGGCCGCCGCGTCGGTGATCTTGATGCCGGGCCGGGCCAGCAGGTAGGGCACCAGCGCGAGCAGTCTCGGCAGGCGCTCGGGGGTGCTCATCCGCCGACCACCGCCAGCAGGCGCTCGTGCACCGACTTGCGCAGCACGTCCGGCTCCAGCACCAGCACGTCGGGGCCGAACCCGGCCAGCCAGTTCGCCGCCGACTCCGGGTACAGCAGCTCCAGCTCCACCTCGTCGCCCGGGATCCCGGCGACGGCACGGCTGCCGATCACCTTGGCGCGGCGGCGCACCCCGGTCGCCTTACCCCTGGCCACCCAGATGCGCGCCATGGAGCTCGACGTCGGCTCGCCGCCGGTGTGCGCGACGAAGCCGAGCAGGTCGACCTTCTCCGGCGCCTGCACGACGCCGGGCTCGCCGATCGGCTCGACCTCGCCGACGATCCGGGACAGCCGGAAACATCTCGGCGCCCTGCGGTCGCGGTCGTGGCCGACGACGTACCAACGGCCGCGCCAGGACACCACGCCCCACGGCTCGATGGTCCGCCTGCGCAGCTCGGCCGGGCTGGGGCGGCGGTAGTCGAACGTGACGGCCTGCCGGTCCTGGACCGCGGCCAGCAGCGGGGCGAACGCGGACTCGGTCGTGCGGACCTTGGGCTCCACCGCGGCGGCCGAGGACTGGTCGACGTCCACCCCGGCGGCGCGCAGCTTGATCAGGGCGCCGTTGGCCGCCCCGGTCAGCTCCGGCGAGTCCCAGAGGCGGACCGCGAGCGCGACCGCGGCGGCCTCGTCGGGCTCGAGGTCGATGTCGCCGAGCTCGTAGTCGCGGCGGGCGATCCGGTAACCGTCGGTCATCTCCGCGCCGGACTGGCGGCCGACCTCCAGCGGCACGCCGAGCTCGCGCAGCTCCGTCTTGTCCCGCTCGAACATCCGGAAGAACGCCTCGTCCGAGGGCGCGTCACCGTAACCAGGGACGATCTCCCGGATGCGTTCCGCGGAGAGGTACTGCCTGGTGGACAACAGACAGAGCACCAGGTTCACCAGGCGTTCTGCGCGCGCGACGGACACCCCGAAACCCTAACCCCACCGGTGCGTCCCATGCCCGTACCACTCCGTGCGAACGGACCGTTCGCACGGACTCGTCCACGCCCGGAGATCCGATCACCGGATCGAACACACTTTCGTGTGACTTCTGAGGCGAATGTGACTGATGTGATCCAGGCTACGAGGCGTGTGGATCTGTGTTGTGGTGTTGCTCGGCCTGAGCGCGGTCGCGGCCCGCCTGCGCCGCCGCCGGTACCGTCCCCGCGCCACCGCCCGCCCGGTCCGTCCCCGTCCGCCGGCACCCAGCTGCGTGGTCATCGTCGGTTCCCGGTTCGGCACGCACACCCGGCGCACCGACCGCAAACCCCAGCCCCGCCACTACCGGGCCCCCGCCGCCCGCCGCTGACGTTCGCGGTGCTGCACCTGCCCACCATGACGATGCCGAGCGGATCCTCACCGGCTACACGGACGTTCCGATGGGCGTCAGCTGAACATCCCGGACTGCTCGTGCTGCTCGCGGCCGGGGACAGCGGCGCCACCTTCGACGATCGGCTGGCCAAAGCCGCTCAGGACCGCGGTCTCACGGTGGCCAAGTAGCACTCGTGCGTGGCCGCGCCGGTTGGACCGGCTCGGCCACGCACGTTGGTGTGGGTTAGAGGCTGGCGATGAGGCGCTCGACGCGTTCGTCCACGGCCCGGAACGGGTCCTTGCACAGCACCGTGCGCTGGGCCTGGTCGTTCAGCTTGAGGTGCACCCAGTCCACGGTGAAGTCCCGGCCCGCTTCCTGGGCGGCGGCGATGAAATCACCGCGCAGCTTGGCCCGGGTGGTCTGCGGCGGGGTGTCCTTGGCCGCCTCGATCTCCCCGTCGTCGGTGACGCGGGCCACGAGGTCCTTGCGCTGCAACAGGTCGAAGATGCCCCGGCCGCGGCGGATGTCGTGATAGGCCAGGTCCAGCTGGGCGATCCGGGCACTGGACAACTCCAGCCCATGCTTGGCCTGGTACCGCTCCACCAGCCGGTGCTTGATCGCCCAGTCGATCTCCCGGTCGATCCGCCCCAGATCCTCCTGCTCCACCGCCTCCAGCGTGCGCCCCCACAACTCGATCACCCGGTTGGTCACCGGATCGGCACCACGCCGCTCGACATGCTCGACCGCCTTGGCGTAGTACTCCCGCTGGATATCCAGCGCCGAGGCCTCCCGGCCACCCGCGAGACGCACCAGCCTGCGGCCGGTCAGATCATGACTGATCTCCCGGATCGCCCGGATCGGGTTGTCCAAGCTGAAATCCCGGAACTGCACCCCATCCTCGATCATCTCCAGCACGAGGTTGGCGCTGCCGACCTTCAGCAGGGTGGTGGACTCGGACATGTTCGAGTCGCCCACAATCACGTGCAGGCGGCGGTAGCGCTCAGCATCCGCGTGCGGTTCGTCGCGGGTGTTGATGATCGGCCGCGACCGGGTCGTCGCGCTGGACACGCCCTCCCAGATGTGCTCGGCCCGCTGCGACAAGCAGTACACCGCGCCCCGCGGCGTCTGCAGCACCTTGCCCGCGCCACAGATCAGCTGACGCGTGACCAGGAACGGCAACAACACATCCGCGATCCGCGAGAACTCCCCGGCCCTGGTGACCAGATAGTTCTCATGACAGCCGTAGGAGTTGCCGGCCGAGTCGGTGTTGTTCTTGAAGAGGAAGATATCGCCGCCGATACCCTCATCGGCCAGCCGACGCTCGGCATCCACGAGCAGGTCCTCCAGGATCCGCTCACCCGCCTTGTCATGCGTCACCAGCTGCACCAGGTCGTCACACTCCGCCGTGGCGTACTCCGGGTGCGACCCGACGTCCAGGTACAGGCGCGAGCCGTTACGCAGGAAGACATTCGAGGAACGTCCCCACGACACGACCCGCCGGAAGAGGTACCTCGCCACCTCATCCGGGCTCAACCTGCGCTGCCCATGGAAGGTGCAGGTCACCCCGAACTCGGTCTCGATGCCGAAGATCCGCCGCTGCATCCCTTAAGCCTAGGCGGTCCGGGCGACAGGGGCCGTGCGCCGTTCGGGGCGACATAGGTCAACTGGCCGTATTCGTAACATTCGATCGGCGCCGGATCGGCGGTGTCGCTAACGTTCCAGACGTGTTCAGACGAGTCCGCAGCCGCCTGCGCGATGCCAGCCAAGTGGACAAACGCCTCGTCCGCCGGTCCGCCGGGCTGCCGCCCAGCCGCGCCGACCGGGTGTTGACGGCGCTGACCAAATCGGCCAACCACGGAAAGCTCTGGTTCGGCGTGTCGGCCGTGCTCGCCCTGCGCAAGGGCAAGACGCGCCGCGCCGCGATGCGTGGTGTGGCCGCGATCGGGGGCGCGAGCATGAGCGCGAACCTGATCGGCAAGCAGCTGTTCCCGAGACGCCGGCCGGCGGCCGAACTGCTGCCGGTGCACCGCCGGTTGACCAAACGGCCGACATCCTCGTCCTTCCCGTCCGGTCACTCAGCGTCAGCAGTGGCGTTCACCACAGCGCTGGCCATGGAGAGCCCGGTCTTGGGCCTGGTCATCGCCCCAGTGGCGGCAGCGGTCGCATATTCGCGCGTCCACACCGGCGTGCACTGGCCGACCGATGTCGCCGCCGGTGCGGCCATCGGGGTGGCCGCCGGGCTCGCCACCCGGCGCTGGTGGCCCACCGGAACGGACGAACCGGCCATCGCGCACCCCCATTCGGCGTTGTCGGCGTTGGAGGACGGCGAAGACCTGCTGGTCCTGGTGAACCCGGGATCCGGGGTGGACGGCGAGGACCCGACCGGCCAGATCGCCGAGTACTGGCCCAAGGCGACCGTGCTGACGCCGTCGCCCGGCCGGGACCTGGTCGAACAGCTGCGGGACGCGGTCGACAGCAAGGCGCCCAAGGCCCTCGGCGTCGCGGGCGGCGACGGAACCGTCGCGGCGGTCTCCACGGTCGCCGCGGAACGGCAGTTGCCGCTCGTTCTCGTGCCCGCAGGGACGCTGAACCACTTCGCCCGGGACGTCGGCGCGGACGGGATCCAGAGCGCCGCCACGGCCGTCTCAGCGGGCGACGGCGTCCGGGTCGACCTCAGCACGGTCACCGTCGACAGCCAGCCGGCCCGCTGGTTCATCAACACCGCGAGCCTCGGCGGCTACCCGGACATGGTGCGGCTGCGGGAGAAACTGGAGAAGCGCTGGACGAAATGGCCCGCGGCGGGGATGGCCCTGGTCAAGATCCTGCGCGAGTCGACCCCGCTGCACCTGCGCATCAACGGCGAGCACCACCTGGTCTGGATGATCTTCGTCGGCAACGGCAGCTACCGCCCCAAAGGCTTCGCCCCCACCACCCGCCCGCGCCTGGACAACGGCCTGATGGACGTCCGGTACATCCGGGCCGACGTGCGGTTCTCCCGGTTGCGGTTCATCGCGGCCGCGATCACCGGAGCGCTGCACCGCAGCGTCACGTACCGGCACTTCGACACGGGTGAGCTGGACGTGACGGTAATCGGGTCGCCGGTCGCGATCGCCACTGATGGGGAGGTGGGGCCGGAGGGGACACGGTTCCGGTTCCGTTCGCAGCCCGCCGCGCTGGGTGTGTATCGCGCTGAGTGAGGCTGGGTCTGGGCGCCCGGCTGGGTCTGTCTGCGAGGTGCCCGGGCGCGGGTTTGATTTTGTGCGGGGACCCCTGCGGCGCGCGGGCAGGCAAGATGCGGGCAGGGCCGGCGCCCTGCCCGCCGACGAGCTTATGCGCGCCGCCACCCCGCACAAAATCAAACCCGCGCTACCCCACACCCATCCGAAGGTGGCCCCGCTGTCCCGAAAAAAGGGCCCCTCGTGCGGGTGTGCGCGAGGGGCCCTGGGGTGGCTTTGATGGTTATTCGCCGCCGGGTGCATCGGTGGGGGGTTCGTCCTTTTTGGACTCGTCGGCGGCCGGAGGCGTTTCCGTGGTGGGCAGCAGGGCGGTGAGGGCTTCGCCGGAGATCCGGCGGAAGGCGCGGCGCGGGCGGGAGCGGTCGAGGATGGCGACCTCGAGCTTCTCCGGGCCGAGCAGCTCACCGGCGTTGCCGTTGTTGTTGCCCGCCGAGGAGGACGAGGACGACGAGGAGGCGCCGGTGCTGGGGCTGCTGGACTTGCTCAGCGCGCGGACGGCCACGCCCAGCGCCTCACCGAGCTCCATGCCCTCGTTGACGGTCTCCTTGAGCGCCGTGGAGATCGGGTCGGTGTTGCCGCCCATCACCACGTAGCGCGGCTCGTCCACGATGGACCCGTCGTAGGTCAGCCGGAACATCTGGTCCTGCTCCGAGGTGGCGCCCACCTCGGCCACGCAGATCTCGACCTCGTAGGGCATCAGCTGGTCGGTGAAGATCGAGCTGAGGGTCTGCGCGTACACGTTGGCCAGCTGGCGGGCCGAGACGTCCCGCCGGTCGTAGGCGAAACCCCACAGCTCGGCGTGCTTGATGCCGCCCCGGCGCAGGCTGTCGAACTGGCTGTAGCGTCCGGCCGCGGCGAACCCGATCCGGTCGTAGAGCTCGGACACCTTGCGCAGGGTGCTCTTCGGCGGAACCTCGGCGACGAACAGCACGCCACCGGCGTACTTCAGGACGACCACGCTGCGGCCGCGGGCGATGCCCCTTCTGGCGATCTCCGACCGCTCCCGCATCAACTGCTCGGGCGAGGCGTACAGCGGCATGCTCACAGCGAGGGCTCCTGGGTCTCGATGGTCTGGAAAAGGAGGCTAGCCACGGGGGCGCCGCATCCGGTCGGTGACGACGGCCTCGGCGATCGAGCTGGTCTCGTCCTCGGGGACGCGCACCGCGCCGTTCTGGCCGTCGATGGTGATGACGGACGGGAAGATCCGCCGCGACACGTCCGGGCCGCCGGTGGCGGTGTCGTCCTCGGCCGCGTCGTAGAGCGCCTCGACCGCCGCCCGCAGCGCCGCGTCCCGGTCGCCCGCCGGGTCGTGCAGCTTTTTGAGCGACGAACGGGCGAACAGCGAGCCGGAGCCGACCGCGTGGAACCCGGCGCGCTCCTCGTAGCGGCCGCCGACCACGTCGTAGGACACGATCCGGCCGGCCGGCTCGTCCGCCTCGTGGTCGTAGCCGACGAACAGCGGCACCACGGCCAGCCCGCCCATGGCCATGTCGAGGTTGCTGCGCACCATCGAGGCCAGCTGGTTGGTCTTGCCGTCCAGCGACAGCTGCACGCCCTCGATCTTCTCGTAGTGCTCCAGCTGGACCGCGTACAGCCGGACCAGGTCGATCGCCAGGCCCGCGGTGCCCGCGATGCCCACCGCCGAGTACTCGTCGGTGATGTACACCTTCTCCATGTCCCGCTGGGCGATGAGATTGCCCGCGGTCGCCCGGCGGTCACCCGCGATCAGCACGCCGCCGTCGTAGACGGCGGCGACGATGGTGGTCCCGTGCGGGATCTCGACGGGGTTCACCGCGCCCATGCCCGCGGGCGACACTCGCACGCTGCCGCCGGGCAGCAGTTCCGGCGCCTGCTCGCGCAGGAACTCGGTGAACGACGACGAGGCGGCCGACATGTAGGCAGCCGGTAGCCCAAGGCCCGCCCCCAGGCGGGAGAAGGTGTTGTCCATGCCCTGCTTTCGTTCCTAGGTGCTCTGTCCGGCCGCTACGTGGTGCCCGGGGGCTACTGGCCGCCCTTTTGCACGTACGCGCGGACGAAGTCCTCCGCGTTCTCCTCGAGGACGTCGTCGATCTCGTCGAGGATCGTGTCCACGTCCTCACCGAGCTTCTCGCGGCGTTCCTGACCGGCCGGGGCCGCGCCTTCGACGTCCTCGTCGCCGTCGCCGCCACCCTGCCGCTGCACATGTTCCTGGGACATTGGGCCTCCCGTTCGACTGGCCTACTTGAACATTACCCAGGAGGACCGACATTCGTCCCGCCGGTGCCCGGGTGTTTCTCTCCCGGTGAACTCAGCCGCGACTGGCGCCGGTCAGCGCGTCGACCAGTTCCTCGGCCGTCGCCGAGGCCTCCAGCAACGCTCCGACGTGGGCTTTTGTCCCCCGCAGCGGCTCGAGGGTGGGGATGCGGACCAGCGACTCGCGGCCGAGATCGAAGATGACCGAGTCCCAGGACGCGGCCGCGATCGAGTTCGGGTAACGCTCCAGGCAGCGGCCCCGGAAGTACGCCCGGGTGTCGCTCGGCGGCTCGGTGATCGCCGCACGTACCTCGTCCTCGCTGACCAGGCGTTTCATCGAGCCGCGGGCCACCAGGCGGTTGTAGAGGCCCTTGTCCAGCCGCACGTCGGAGTACTGCAGGTCGACCAGGTGCAGCCGGGGCGAGGACCACTGCAGGCCGTCGCGGGCCCGGAAGGCCTCCAGCAGCCGCAGCTTGGCCGGCCAGTCCAGCCGGTCGGCGCACTCCATCGGGTCGCGGCGCAGCGCGTCCAGCACGTCCGCCCAGGTCCGCAGCACGTCGCGGCTGACGGTGTCCTGGTCAGTCTTCTCCAGGTGCTCGGCGGCCATCTCCATGTAGGCCGACTGGATGTCCAGCCCGGTGAACTTGCGGCCGTTGGACAGCTCGACGGTGGTCTTGAGCGTCGGGTCGTGGCTGAGCGCGTGCACCGCGCGGACCGGGTCGGCCAGCTTGAGGTGGTCGAACCGGATGCCGGACTCGATCATGTCGATGACCAGCGCGGCCGTGCCCAGCTTGAGGTAGGTCGAGTACTCGGCCAGGTTGGCGTCGCCGATGATCACGTGCAGCCTGCGGTACTTGTCGGCGTCGGCGTGCGGCTCGTCGCGGGTGTTGATGATGCCGCGCTTGAGCGTGGTCTCCAGGCCGACCTCGACCTCGATGTAGTCAGAGCGCTGGGACAGCTGGAAGCCGGCCTCCTCGCCGGCCACGCCGATGCCGACCCGGCCGGAGCCGCAGATCACCTGGCGGGACACGAAGAACGGGGTCAGCCCGGCGATCACCGAGGTGAACGGCGTGCTGCGGCTCATCAGGTAGTTCTCGTGGGTGCCGTAGCTGGCGCCCTTGCCGTCGACGTTGTTCTTGTACAGCTGCAGCCGGGGCTGGCCGGGGACGGTCGCCGCGGTCAGCGCGGCCTCCTCCATCACCCGCTCCCCCGCCTTGTCCCAGATCACCGCGTCGCGCGCGTTGGTGACCTCGGGCGCGGAGTACTCCGGGTGCGCGTGGTCGACGTACAGCCGGGCGCCGTTGGTGAGGATGACGTTGGCCGCGCCCAGGTCCTCCACGTCCGGGTCGGACGGGGCCATGCTGGGCGCGCCGAGGTCGAACCCGCGGGCGTCCCGCAGCGGCGACTCGACCTCGTAGTCCCAGCGGGCCCGCCGGGCCCGGGGGATGTCGGCGGCCGCCGCGTAGGCGAGGACGACCTGGGTCGAAGTCAGTACCGGGTTGGCTGTGGCATCGCCTGGAACCGCGATGCCGTACTCCACTTCAGTCCCCATGATCCGCCGCATGAGGACCAGCCTATGAGGTGCGTGCCAGGGCCGTCGCAGCGAGTGGTGCGATCCGTGTCACGGCCTGCCGGGCCTTGGTCTCGGTGGCCGCGCTGACCACGACCACGCTCAGCAACTGCCCATCGGCCTTCACCGCAGTGCACGCGGACTGTTTCGTGCTCGTCGCACACCAGCTGACCTGGCCATCTGCCGCCACGGCAGGCGTGCGCACGGTGACCTCGGCGCCCTCGGCCCGGTACTTCCCGCAGGTCAGCTTGTCCCGCAGGGCGTCGACGACGTCGTCCGCCTCGTCGTCGTAGGCCAGCACGACCTGGCGCAAAGTTGCTCCACTCGGGTAACTCCACGCGGTCTGGTAGGCCGTTGTGGCGTCCAACAGCGGCACATTGCAATCCGGCAACGTCGCGGGAACCGTGCGCTGCGGGGAGCCACTCGGTTGGACACCCTCACTGGCCAGATCGGCGGCGGTCAGCGCGACCTTGTCCAGCGCGGGCGCCTTCGGCTGCTCGCTCGGCGCTGCCACGGGGGCCGGGCGTGGGGCCGCACTGGGGCTCTGCGACGGCGCTGAGGGTGTTTCGGCGTCCCGGTAGTACCGGTTGTCCCGGAGGTCGTTCGGCTGGCTCGAGCAGCTCGACAGAAGCACAGCGGCTCCCGCAACAGCGAGCACGTGCACGCGACGCAAGGTTGTTGGTCCCCTTGAAGCTCTTGGCATCTCCCAGACCTGGGCCCGGTCAACCTATCGCACCGCGAACTCAGCTCAGGTCGAGGCCCATCAGCCGGTGGTCCTCGTGGATCGAGCGCAGCGGCGTCACCGTGACGTACCCGTCGGCCAGCAACGCCGCGTCCGTCCCGGCCTCGAGTTCGCCCTCCACCTCGATGGTCGCGAGCTCGATGGCCTCGTCGCCGATCCGCGTGACCTTGCTGCGCAGCTGGCCGTAGGTCGCGAGGCGGGCGATCCGCGGCGGGCGCAGCCGGTCCGCGGGCACGTTGGGAACGTTGACGTTCAGCGCGTCGCCCGCGGAAAGCCCGGCCAGCTTGGGCAGCAGCCGGCTCACCACGGCCGCGGCGCTGTCCCACAGCGGTTCGCCCCCGCCGAGGCCCACATCGAGCGACACGGCCATGGCACGGGCGCCGTGGATGGCGGCCGTCATGGCCGCGCCGACGGTTCCGGAATGCAGCACCGCGCGGCCGATGTTGGCACCCAGGTTCACGCCGGACAGCACGACATCGGGCCGGGTGCCGAAACCGTCCTCGCCCGCGACCATGGCGATCAGCCCGGGCTGGGCGGAAACCGCGTACGCCTCAACGTCTTCGAGCCCAGGCAGCCGGTGCCGCCGGATGACCACCTGGCCGCCGCCGACCGCCGCGTGCACCGCGGCACTCGCCCCGCTGGCCTCCGTCGCGGGCGCGGCGATCAGCGTCTCCCAGCCGAAGTCCACCGCACAGCGCGCGAGCGCCGCCAGGCCGGGTGAGTGGATGCCGTCGTCGTTGGTCACCAGCACGCGGGTCATACGGCTCCCTTCGCAGTGGACGGGTCACGTCCAGGCTAGGGCGCTGTCCCGCCGGCCCGGCCCGCCGGAGGGACAGCCGCGGATCATCGGGTCACGGGCAGGTCATGTGCGCGACCGTTCCCGGGGTGGGCACGTGGATCGGCTCCAGCCGGATGGACGCGTTCGCCTGGTTAGGGTCGCGGTCCGGGTACCACTGGTCGATCCACTCGACCAGACCGTTGTCCAGCCAGGACAGGCTGCGCACCTGGCCGCCGCAGCTCTGGTCGGAGATCCGGCCGACCTCGTGCCACGGGCCGAGCATGCCGTTGGTGGAGTACGCGTAGCCGGCGCCGGTCCCAGAGCAGTACCCGCAGTTGGGTTGCGAGTAGGTCAGGTACAGCACCGAACCCGACCGGAAGATGGCGGGCGACTCGACGTCGTTACGGCCCACGACGTTGCGCACACCGCCGCCGACACCGTTGACCCACCACTGGTCGAGCGGCTCGATGTTCAGTGTCTGGTTGGCCATGGTGCAGACGATGTAGGCGCTGCCGCCGTCGTTGACGATGGAGAAGTCACCGTTGTCGTAACAGGTCGACATGTTCGGCTTGTTGGTCGAGCCATGCGGGCCGCCTGCTTCCGAGCCACACGGCCCGACCGGGCTGTTGCAGCCGAGCGCGTAGTAGGCGTTCGCGCCGATCCGCCGAAAGTCGTCGGGCGCGTTGAACCACAGGATCCAGACACCGTCGCTCTGCCGCTGCACCATACGCGGGTTGAAACACCCACCGCCGAAGTGCTTCACACAGGTCTGCTGCCAGCTCTCCCCGCCCGGCGTGATGCCGCCCCAGCTGTTGTGCCCGGACGGGTCGAACATGTTGCCGCGGTCGGTCCAGTGCACCTTGTCGGGCGAGCTCCAGACGCCGAAGCCGCAGAAGTCCGTCTCCGGGTGCTGCCACTTGAAGCCACACGCGTAACGGGTGCCGTACAGGTAGTACGTGCCGCCGACCTTGTTGATCATGCCGTCGTGGCCGTCGATCCCCGTGATCTCCTGAGGTTCGTCGGGCGCGACACCTTGCACGGACGGTGCCGCGGCGACGGCACTCGGCACGGCACCGGCGAGGCCCACAACAGCCAGCGCCGCCACTAACGCGGCACATGCGGTTCTTTTCAATGCGCGGATCATCTCTCCCCTTTCGCTGACCCGTCATTCAGTCCGGCGATGCTGATTTCGGTGGCACGCAAGCCGCCGCTCGCCGGGCCGGGAGTCCGGCCCCAGCCCCTGCCAGGTCCGGTTCGCGAACCGGACGCCCCTCCCGTTGAAACGTTTTAACAACTCGTCGAACGTTAGCAATGGCCCGCTGGGGCCACCAGCTATTCGACCGTCCTCCAAAGCCCGCGGTCACCCCGCGCAGGAACTGACAACTCCTGCCCACGGATGCGGGGTTCGTTCGCGATCAGGTCCACGCAAGGTGTGCGCGTTGGTCCCAGTAGCCGGCGGGGTCCTCGGCCAGGTCGGCGAGCAGCATGCCGTCTGGTTCGTCCAGTTCGACCGGCACGAGGTTGGAGTGCAACTGGGGAACGCTGGCGGCGCCCGTCAGCACGACGTCCGCCCACGGCTGTGCGAGGGCCGCGGCCATGGCTACAGCGTCGGGGCCTGCCAACGAGCGGTTGGCGATGTCGGCGACCGCACGGGGTGGCCGCACGGCGAGCCGTCCGTTCGCCATGACCTCCTTGACCATCACCCGCGCGCCCGCCTTGTGCGCCTCGGCCAGCGCGGGCCCCGCGGAGGTCTCCAGGAGGTTCCAGGTCGACTGCACGGCCGAGAACAGCCGCTGCCCGTCCACTTCGAGCTCGAACGCCCGCCGGATCGTGTCCGCCTGCCTGGGCCCGGAGGTGGAGAACCCCAGCGGCACGCCGATCCCGGCCATCGCGGCCTGCAGCTCGCGGTCGGTCAACAGCGGGCTGTCGATGGTCAGCGAGTGCACCTGGTAGAGGTCGACGTCCAGCAGCGCCCTGGTCTCGGCCCACTGGCGCTCGAACCGGGCCAGCGAGTGCTCCTTCACCTCGTGCACCTCGGCGTCCGGCCGCCAGTCCGCGGTGTACTCGTAACCCCACTTGCTCGACACGGTCACATCCGTGAACCCGCGGGAGGCCAGCCAGAGGCTCACGAACTCCTCGGCACGGCCATATGACCTCGCGGCATCGACCCACCGGATTCCGGCCGCGTACGCGGCGTCCAGGACCTCGAAACAGGCCTCCCGCATCGCGTCGACCGTCCGCTCGGCGGGCAGGGCGCCGTCGCGGCCCAGGTTGATGTACGCGGGCCTGCCGAGGGCCGCCGTGCCGATCGCGATCGTCATGCGCCCAAACATAGGCAACGGGCGCCGCGGCCGCGGCGCCCGTTGCGTCGATCGGGAGGATCTACAGGTACTGGCCGGTGTTGCTGGCCGTGTCGATCGCCCGGCCGGACTCCTGGTTCTTGCCGGTGACCAGCGTGCGGATGTAGACGATCCGCTCGCCCTTCTTGCCGGAGATACGTGCCCAGTCGTCCGGGTTGGTGGTGTTGGGCAGGTCCTCGTTCTCCGCGAACTCGTCCACGATCGCGTCCAGCAGGTGCTGCACCCGCAGACCCGGCTGCTTGGTCTCCAGGACCGACTTGATCGCGGCCTTCTTCGACCGGTCGACGATGTTCTGGATCATCGCGCCGGAGTTGAAGTCGCGGAAGTACAGGACCTCCTTGTCCCCGTTGGCGTACGTGACCTCGAGGAACCGGTTGTCCTCGCTCTCCTCGTACATCCGCTCCACGGTGTGCTGGATCATCGCGTCCAGGCACGCCCTGGTGTCACCGTGGAACTCGGCGAGGTCCTCGGCGTGGATGGGCAGGGTGTCGGTCAGGTACTTGGAGAAGATGTCCTTGGCCGCCTCGGCGTCCGGACGCTCGATCTTGATCTTCACGTCCAGCCGGCCCGGGCGCAGGATCGCCGGGTCGATCATGTCCTCGCGGTTGGAGGCACCGATCACGATGACGTTCTCGAGGCCCTCGACACCGTCGATCTCGCTCAGCAGCTGAGGCACGATCGTGGTTTCCACATCGGACGACACACCGCTGCCGCGGGTCCGGAAGATCGAGTCCATCTCGTCGAAGAACACGATCACCGGGGTGCCCTCGGAGGCCTTCTCCCGTGCCCGCTGGAAGATCAGCCTGATGTGCCGCTCGGTCTCGCCCACGAACTTGTTCAGCAGCTCGGGACCCTTGATGTTGAGGAAGTAGGACTTCGCCTCGCCGTCCCCGTCACCGCGTGCCGCCGCGACCTTCTTGGCCAGGGAGTTGGCCACGGCCTTGGCGATGAGCGTCTTGCCGCAGCCGGGCGGGCCGTACAGCAGCACGCCCTTCGGTGGCCTCAGCTCGTACTCCCGGTACAGGTCCGCGTGCAGGAACGGCAGTTCCACGGCGTCGCGGATCTGCTCGATCTGCCGGAACAGGCCACCGATGTCGGCGTAGTCGACGTCGGGCACCTCCTCCAGCACGAGATCCTCGACCTCCGCCTTGGGCACGCGCTCGTACGCGTATCCGGACTTGGTGTCGACCAGGAGCGAGTCTCCTGGCTTGAGCGGCGAGTCGGCCAGCGGATCGGCCAGCCAGACCACTCTTTCCTCATCGGCATGTCCGACCACAAGCGCTCGCAGTGAGGCGCCATCGGAACCCGCGGACAGCAGCTCGCGCAACGTGCAGACCTCGCCGGTCTGCTCGAACGTGCCACCCTCCACCACGGTCAGCGCCTCGTTGAGACGCACCGATTGGCCACGCTTGAGCGCGTCGATCTCGACGGCGGGCGATACAGCCACCCGCATGCGGCGGCCGGCGGTGAACACATCCACCGTGCCGTCCTCATGACCGGCGAGATAGACACCGTAGCCGCTGGGCGGCTGCGCTAGCCGATCCACCTCCTCCCGCAACGCCAGCAACTGGCTTCGGGCCTCGCGAAGCGTGTCCACCAACTTGGTGTTGCGCTCGGTGAGCTGACCCACTCGTTCAGATGCTTCGGCAAGCCTCTGCTCGAGCAGGCGCACATGGCGAGGCGACTCCGTCAACTTGCGGCGCAGCAGCGCGATTTCCTCTTCGAGGAATCGGATCTGCGCGGACTGACTGGTCTCACGGCCCGCGCCGTCATCGGCGCTGTGGTCGTCGGCCTCCTCAGGCCGACTGCCGGGACGGTCGTGCTGCATGGTCGGCACCTCCTCCCGAACTTCGTACCCCATACGGTACCGGTGATCACTGACATTAGAAGCTCAACCAGATGTCGAGATCGGCGCGTCGATGTCAAGAAACCCCCGCTCGGAGGGTTTGGATGCTCCATCCCGGTGTAGTACGGAACCGGTGACCGGCTACGGTGCGTCCAGTACTAGTCCAACTGCGCTCGGGGCGAACGCAGTTGAAACGTGACATGTACACGATCGCCACAGCTAGGAGAACGTAATGTCCCAACCGCCGCAGCAGCCGGGCGGATACGGCGACCAGCCCGGCTACGGCCAACAGCCTGGATACGGCCAGCAGCCTGGCGGCGGCTACCCGCAGCAGCCAGGTGGCTACCCGCAGCAAGGTGGATACCCGCAGCAGCAGCCTGGTGGCGCGTTCCCACCATCCGGACCCCAGCCGGCCCAGCCGGGTGGGCAGTTCCCACCATCCGGACAGCAGCCCGGTGGCTACGACCCGAGCTCCGGCGGCTTCCCGCCGCCCGGACAGCCCGGCGCCGGTGGCTACCCGCCGCCGCCCGGTGGTGGTTTCCCGCCGCCCGGGGGTGGCTTCCCGCCCCCGCAGCCGGCCAAGAAGAGCCCGCTGCCGTGGATCCTCATCGGTGGTGGCGTGATCGTCATCGCCGTCGTGGTGGTGCTGATCTTCACCCTCGGCGGTGGTGGCAGCGGCGGCAGCAGCCCGCAGGCCGTGGCGCAGAGCGCGGCGGACGCGTTCAACAGCCGCGACATCAACGCCATCAAGAAGGTCGCCTGCAACCCCGACAGCGTCAAGGAGGAGGACCTGGGCCCGCTGGCCCCCGGCGGCAGCGACAAGCTGCCCGAGGGCTTCGAGTTCAAGGCCACCCTCGGCAGCGTCGAGGAGCACGGTGACACCGCGACCGCGAAGATCAAGCTCTCGGTGAGCTTCGCGGGCCAGTCGCACGAGCAGGAGATCCCGCTTCCGCTGAAGAAGCAGAACGGCTCCTGGTGCGTCGAAGGCTGAGCTGATCGTGCGTGCGAGGCCCGGACTTCTCCCGGAGGTCCGGGCCTTGTTCGTCGGTTGGACACCATGAATGCGTCATGTCCACATGCGAACCCAACTGCGGACGCTGGGCCGGTCGGGTGATCTTTTGGGTTGCGGGTAGCTTGTCGGCGTGTTGACCCCCGCGAGACGCAGAATGCTCGGCGCGACGGTGCTCGCGTTGGGCATGGTGCTGGGCGGCGCGGGGGCGGCGTACTTCTTCTTCGCGTCGGAGGCGCCTTCGCCGGTGGCCGCGGCGCCGGGTCCGTCAGTGCCGCAGTCCGAGGGGTCGCCGGAGAGCCTGGCGCGTGCGGTGGTGGACCGGTTGAACGCCAAGGACCTCGATGGAGTGATCGAGCTCACATGCGCGCAGGGCAAGAACACCGGCCGGCGCGAGCTGATCCGGGCCTTGCCACCGCTGGACCCGTCCGCTCCGGCGTCGACCCGCAGCGCGGCGATGGAGTTCCAGCTCAAGGATGTGAACGAGTTCGCCGAGGGGTACGTCGCGGGGATCGCGGTGAGTTACCAGGGCGCGTCGCACGAGGGGAAGATGCGCATCCAGCGCAGCGGCGACGCGTGGACCCTGTGCGGCATGGACTCCCCGCAGCTCACCGCCATCGGCCCGGGCTGATACCCACCCGTCGCGACCGGGTGCGGGTGACACCCATTTCACAGCCGCCGGATACGGTGTGCGCATGGTCCCGCCCGAGCACCCGCCGGCCCCTGAACCCCCAGACGGCACCCCCGCCGATAAGCCGGAAATGCCCGATTCCCAAGAGGGTGCGGCCAGGTCGAGCGCGGCTGAGGGCGGAAAGCCCGAGGACGCGGACACACCTGCCGCTGCGGGCGGCGAGAAGCCAAGTCCTGCCGCGGGAAGCGAGAGGCCTGGCGAGGCCGAGCCCACCGAAACACCGGCCGCCGCGGGCGAGAAGCCGGGTGACGGCGAGCCGACCGAGACACTTCCCTCTGTAGGTGAAACGCCTGGGGTGGGTGCGGATCGGGATGGGGCGGGGCGGAAGCCGAGTCCGTCGGCGCGGGGTGGGGGCGACGAGCAGCCGACGGAAGCCTTGCCCGCCACGGCAGACAGCGCAGCCGAGGGCGACCAGCCCACCGAAAGCCCCTCCCCCGCGAGCGAAGGCGAGCAGCCCACCGAAACCGGCGACGGCGACGGCGACGGCGACAAGCCCAGCGAAACCGGCGACGGCGACAAGCCCACCGAGGCTCTGCCCGCGGTCTCGCCGCCCACCCGGAAGTCCAGCACGCGGCTGCTGATCGCGATCGGGCTCGCGGTGCTGGTCCTGGTCGGCGGCGGGATCACGATCATCGCGTTGGCGACGCAGAACCGGCCCGAGGATCTGGCTTTGCAGAAGAGCAAGGCCGAGGCTCGTGGAGTAGTCGAGAAGTTCGCGGTGCTCTTCGCTCAGGCGCGGAACGATGGGGCGTTCTCGCTGTCGAAGTCGGATGTGAAGGCACTGCTGTGCAGCCGGGAGCAGGACGCGCTCGACCAGGAGTGGACCGAGCGGGAGACCAAGGAGATCAACCGCTCGTCGGCGCCGCCCACGCCCGCCGCCCGGCTGGAGCTGACCATCAAGGACATCAACATCCAGGGGGATGTGGGTGTCGCGACGTTGACGGGGACCATCGCCGACCGCAAGACCGACCAGGACTTCGGCCTGGTGAAGGAACAGGGTCTGTGGAAGGTCTGCGACGTGGTGTTCCGGATCCCCCGTTCGTCCTCCAGCAGCAACCCGACCACCCCGTCGGACGTCGGAACAAATACGACAGAGCCGGAGTTCCCGACCAGCCCGGTCGGCGAGAACCCCGGCACCACGATCACGACGACCACGACGGAGACACAGTAGTGACCAATGAGGAGCCCAGCAGAAGGCGCAACGGCCGGATCCTGGTCATCGTCGCGATCGCGTTGGTGCTTGTCGTCGGCGGGGTGGGGGTGTTCCTGCTGACCCGTGGCGGCAGCAGCAGTGGCACCGACGACCCGAACTCCGCCGCGCAGCGGTTCACCGAGGTCTACCAGCGCGGTCTGAACACCTCCGGCCGCGACGTGAACGTCGACGAGTTCGCCCCGGTGGTGTGCAACGCGGACATGGAGGGCCTGCGGGAGGCGTTCTCCGCCAAGGAGAACCCGGTGGATGGCGCGCCCCAGTTCAAGCTGTCGGTGAAGAACGTCAAGACCGAGAACGACAAGGGCAGCTTCACCATCAGCAGCGAGGTCACCGTTCCCGGCCAGGACAACGACTTCAGCGACGAGGAGTTCGGACTGGTCAAAGAGGACGGTTCGTGGCGGGTGTGCGGGCTGGGCGCCTGAGCCCTACTTGCCCGAGCGGCGCTGAACCCGTGGCGCCACAACGCCATCGGCCAACCGCCTTGCGGTGAGCAGGAAAGCGGTGTGCGCGACCATCCTGTGGTCCGGGCGCACCGCCAGACCCACCACGTGCCACGGCCGGTGCAGCGTCTCCCACGACTGCGGCTCGGTCCAGCATTGCTGCTCCCGCAACGCTTCCGTCACCTTCGACAGCTGCGTCACGGTCGCCACGTACACGACCAGGACACCGCCGGGAACCAGGTTCTCCTTCACCACGTCGAGCATGTCCCACGGTGCCAGCATGTCCAGGATGACCCGGTCCACTTCACCCTTGTGGGAAGCCAGATCGCCGACCGTCAGCGACCAGTTCTCCGGCAGCTCACCGAAGAACTGGCTGACGTTGCGGCGCGCGTGCTCGGCGTGGTCGTCGCGGATCTCGTACGACGTGACGCTGCCCGAGTCACCGACGGCCCGCAGCAGCGAACACGTCAGCGCGCCCGACCCGGCGCCCGCCTCCAGCACCCGCGCGCCCGGGAAGATGTCGCCCCACATCACGATCTGCGCGGCGTCCTTGGGGTAGATCACCTGCGCGCCACGCGGCATCGACAGCACGTAGTCGGGCAACAATGGCCGCAGCGCAAGGAAAGACGTGCCGCCGACGGACGTGACCACCGAGCCTTCGGGGGTGCCGATCAGGTCGTCGTGGTTCACCGCCCCGCGGTGGGTGTGGTACTGGCCGCCCTCCTCCAGCACCAACGTGTAGTGCCTGCCCTTCGGGTCGGTCAACTGCACCCGGTCACCTTTGCGGAACGGGCCACTCGCCCTGCTCACCGACACCTGCGCTCTTCTCCTTCACGGCCCCAGAACCAGCACACATGGTGGCATCCGGGGTTGCTCAGGCGTTACGCAGGGCCGCCTTGAGGTCCTCGCGGCGCAGCACGCCGGACGGCCGGCCCTCCTCGTCGACGACCAGGAACTGCCAGGCGGCCGTCTCCTGGACGCGTTCGATGATCTCCTCGCCGGTCTCCGAGTCGAGCAGAACCGTCTCCGGCCGGATCGGCTCCGCGGCCTGCTCCGCGGGCGACAACGGCGAGGTCTGGGCCAGCCGCTCGGCCGTCTCCCGGTCCAGCAACCCGGCGGCCACCCCATCCGCGCGCACCAGTACGACGCCGCGCCCGGCGGACGCACCCAGCGCGTCGGCGACCGGGCTCTCCGCGGGCAGCTGCAGCACGGGTTGGACGAGGTCGGCGAGTTTGAGGCCGTCCGGCCAGGTGCGCCGCTGTTCGGCGGTGAACTCGCCGGTGGCGCCCGCGATCACGAACCACGCGGTGATCACGCAGACACCCAGCCGCAGCCACTTGTCCGTGCTGTCCTCGGCGATCCCGAACAGCGCCCACACCAGCAGCGCCCCGGCGACCAAACCGCCGCCGACGGCCGCGGCCGTCGTGCCCTTGGACCGCCGCCCGGTCAGCGCCCACACGCCCGCCCGCAGCATCCGCCCGCCGTCCAACGGCAAGCCGGGCAACAGGTTGAACACCGCCACCGCGAGGTTCGCGGCCGTGCACTCCAGCAGCAGCACCCACAAAGCCGTGTCGTCGGGCACGACCAACACCGTCGCGCCGAACAACGCCGCCAGCACGATCGACACCGCCGGTCCCGCGGCCGCGACGAGCCCCTCGTGCGCGGGTTTTCGCGGTGTTCTGGCCACTTCGGACAACCCGCCGAGCAGGAACAGCCGCACCCGCCGCACCGGCAGCCCGAACCGCAACGCGACCACACAGTGGCCCAGTTCGTGCGCGAGCACGGACACACCCAGCAGCACCGCGAACGCGGAGGCGAGCAGGAAGGCGACGAGATTGCTCACACCAGGCAGCAATCGATCCACCAAAGGCGCGTACAGCAGCACCACAGCCAGCGAGCCCAGCCACCAGGACGGCGCCAGCAGCACCGGCACGCCCGAGATCCGGAACAGCAACAGCCCGCCCTCCCTGCGCACGGGATGACCGCTCCGGATGGTCGTCATCCCACGAGGGTAGGGGCAACGATGTGGGCCTGCCGTGTGCCGCGCGCAGGTCAGTCCTCGTGAGTGGTTTCGGTCGTTGGAACGGCCGAAACCACTCACGAGGGGTCAGCGGTAGCCGATGCTGCCGGCGATGCGGCGCTGCAGGGCGACCTCTTCGGCCATTTCCTTCTCACTCGGCGAGAGCACCACGATGGACAGCACCAGGACCGTGCAGAACCCGATGCCGACGATCAACGGCAGCAGCAGGTCCTCGCCACTGCTGCCGCCGAGGGTCAGCGTCGGCGCGTGCAGGGCGACGTGCGCGGCTGCCATGCCCGTGTGGTGCATCCCGCTCACCGCGACGCCCATCACCAACGCGGCGAGCGTGGTCGCGCCGGGGCCCTTGATGTTCACCGTCGCCCACAACGCCGCCGTGGCCGCGACAACACCGATCAGAACCGACAAAGCCACCAGTCCGGTGTCGTACTGAATGTCACCGAACATTGTTATGGCACTCATGCCGACGTAATGCATGATGGCGACGCCGGAACCGGTGATGAGCCCGCCGGCGAACAGCCACGCGATGTGCTGGGTGAAACCGACGATGAACAACCCGACCGCCACTACACCAATCGCCAGTATCATGCTCAAAAACGTTATCCGCATGTTGTAATGGAGCGGTGTCCCGTCCACTTCCGAGCCGAGCATCGCGATGAAATGCATGACCCAGATTCCGGTTCCGCCAATGGACAACGCGCCCAGCGCCAGCCATCTCGCCTTCGCCGCCCGCTCCACGACCCGCGCCCGTGAAGTACAGAGCAGCCCCAACGCGCAACCGACCACAGAGGTCACGTAGGCCAGCAATGCCGTGAGCGCGTTGAAGGAGAATCCCGACACCCCCGCCTCCCAGTTAATCGGGGAAGAACTTAGTGCGACCAAACTAACCAGGACCTTGGCATCCGATCAAGCTGGAAATCACCCACGTGGGCGAGTTATGTACGGGGGGATTATTTCATGCGCCCGAGGAATGCCAGTAATTCACCGGAAGCACCGGAATCCTTTTCCGGGGGCAACGGCGGGGCAAAGCGCCCCGGCCGGTCCTGGGGCGGGACGAACAACAGCGACAAACGCATCAGCCGGACGGCCAGCCGGTCCGGGATCGGGCGGTCCACCCCGCACGCCCGCGCGACATCCCAGCCGTGCACGGCGATCTCCAGGGCGCCCGCGCTGGTCACCATCAGCCCGGTGAGCTCCCGGTCGGCGATCGCCACCCGGTCGCGCTCACCGTTCGTCCACGCCCCCAGCAACCGGCAGGCGCGGTCCTTCAGCGCCGCGACCAGGTCCGCCGCGGGCGCACCGGCAGCCGGCTCCAGTCCCACATACCCACTGTCGACCGCCTCGTGCAGCGCCGCGAGGGAGTCGTTCATGTGGTGCAGCAGGGCCTCGAGGTCCCAGTCGCGGCATGGGGTCGGCTGGGACATGGCCGCGGGCGTGACGAGCTGCAGGCTGCCCAGGGTGTACCCGATGGCACGCTCCAGCAGCCCGACGCCGCCGCTCAGTAGTGGTGTCACAAAGGTAATGACGCGCACCACCAGGAAAACTCATCGGTCCACCCGGGTGGTTCGGTACTGCTAGTCCGCGCGGTCGAGCACCGTCTCGATGCCGGGGTCCGGTTCTGGCCAACCGGGGTACTCCGGCGGGGTGCCGCCGAACTCGGGGCAGAAGGCCTTGTGGTCGCAGTAGTCGCAGAGGCGGCTCTTGTTGGGGCGGAAGTCACCGGTCTTGGCCGCGCGCATGACGGCCTGCCAGATGGCGTCGAGGGTGCGTTCGAACCGGGTCAGCTCGGCCTCGTCGGGCTGGTAGGCCAGCGACTGGCGGTCGGCGAGGTACATCAGGCGCAGCTGGCGCGGCACGACCCCGCGCAGCCGCCACAGCACGAGGGCGTAGAACTTCATCTGGAACAGGGCCTTCGCCTCGCCGATCTCGCGCGGCGCGGCGCCGGTCTTGTAGTCCACGACGCGGATCTCGCCGGTCGGCGCCACGTCGAGGCGGTCGATGTAGCCGCGCAGCAGCACGCCGGAGGGCAGCTCGGCCTCCACCAGCAGCTCGCACGCCTCCGGCTCCAGGCGGCGCGGGTCCTCCAGGGTGAAGTAGCCGTCGATTAACTCGTCGGCCGAGGCCAGCCAGTCATCCAGGGAGGTCTCGGCGAACAGCCCGGCCAGCTCCGGGGCTTCCTCGCTGAGTCTCGCCCAGGTGGGTTGCAGCAGTTCATGGGCCTTGGCCGGGACACGGTCGGACGCGGGCAGGGCGTACAGCTGTTCCAGCACCGCGTGCACGACAGTCCCCCGGACCTGGGCCAGGCTCGGGGTCTCCGGCAGCCGGTCGACCGCCCGGAAGCGGTAGAGCAGCGGGCACTGCTTGAAGTCACTCGCACGGGAAGGGGACAACGCCGGCCGCCGCCGGACCTGTACTTCCTCAGTCACCGTCACGCCCCGAACAGTAAAGGAGGGGTACGACAATTCCGGGGACGCCTCACAGGCGGCAGAACCGGATGTCCGACGCGAGGATGGCCTTGGCGCCGATCGCGGACAGCTCGTCCATCACCGGGTTCGCCCGCTTGCGCGGCACCATCGCGCGCACCGCCACCCACTCCGGGTTGGCCAGCGGCGCCACGGTCGGCGACTCCAGGCCGGGCGTGACCCGCAGGGCCTCGTCCAGCAGCGCCTTGGGGCAGTCGTAGTCGAGCATCATGTACTGCTGGGCGAACACCACGCCCTGCAACCGCGCCTTGAGCTGCTCGGCGTCCGCCGATGGGGCGACATCGCGGCGGTTGATCAGCACCGCCTCGGACACACAGATCGGTTCGCCGAACGCCACCAGGTTGTGCTGACGCAGCGTGCGGCCGGAACCCACCACATCGGCGATCGCGTCGGCCAGACCGAGCTGCACGGAGATCTCGACGGCGCCATCAAGGCGGATGACGTCGGCCTTGATGCCGTGCCTGGCCAGATCGTCCTTCACCAGCCGGGGGTACGCGGTCGCCAGGCGCTTGCCGTCGAGCTGCGCGACCGTCCAGTCGGTGCCTGCCGGAGCGGCGTACCGGAACGTCGAACCGCCGAACCCCAGACCCAGCAGCTCCCCCACCGGGGCGCCGGAGTCCAGCGCCAGGTCGCGGCCGGTGATCCCCAGGTCGAGGTCGCCGGAGCCGACATACGCGGCGATGTCCTTGGGGCGCAGGAAGAAGAACTCGATGTCGTTGCCCGGGTCGAGCACCGTCAGGTCGCGCTGCTCGGCGCGCTGCCGGTACCCGGCCTCGATCAGCATCTCCGACGCGGCGACAGCCAGCGCGCCCTTGTTCGGCACGGCCACACGCAACATTCTGGGAACTCCTAGAGGTACCGGTAGACGTCTTCGAGGGTCAGGCCCCGGCCGATCATCAGCACCTGGACCCGGTAGAGCAGCTGGGAGACCTCCTCGGCCAGATGCTCGTCGTCCTCATGCTCGGCGGCGATCCAGACCTCGCCCGCCTCTTCCAGCACCTTCTTGCCCTGCGCGTGCACACCCGCATCCAGCGCCGCCACCGTCCCCGACCCAGCCGGCCGGTTCTTCGCGCGATCGCTGAGTTCGGCGAACAGCTCGTCGAACGTCTTCACACCCCGATCCTTCCATCCCGCCCGGTCAACCGATCGAGTGACATCCGATACAGGCGCCCGCCGATAGCCTTGATCCGCGGGATCAGGGAGCCCTGGCGGGCAGAACACGCGAATCGCCGACCGGATCGCGGACGTCTTCGAGACGTGTCCGCTCGACGCCGAGGCCGCGGCGGAGCTCGCCCGCGCGGTGCGGGAGCTCCGAACGGTCGATCGGCTTGCCGAGATCATCGAGGCCCATCCGGAGTTCGGCGACCACCTCGGCCGAGTGGTCGGCGAACTGCGCGGGCGACCGATGGGTCAGAGCGCGCCGAGGGTGTAGGCGTCCACGCCTTCGAGGGTTTCGCGGACGGTCCAGGCGGGGCCGGGGGCGATGGGGACTTCGGCGGGGACCACCAGCACGGTGCAGCCCGCGGCCACGGCCGAACGCATGCCCATCAGGGAGTCCTCCACGGCCACGCAACGACTCGCTGGCAGGCCCAGCTGTGAGGCGCCCATCAGGTACGGGGTGGGGTCGGGTTTGTTGTGGCCGTTGACCTCGTCGCCGCAGATGCTCGCCCGGAAGTAGTCGCGGCCGATGCTGTCCAGCGCGATCTCGGTCAGCGACCGCTCGGTGGAGGTCACGAGGGCCATGGGGACGTCGTGGGCCTTGAGTGACTCCAGGGCCTCGCGCGCTCCCGGCCGCCACGGCACGCCTTGGCGGAACAACTCGGCTGTGCGCTCACCCAGCCAGACGCCCGCCTTGTCCATGGCCGTCTTCTCCAGCTCCAGCCCCAGCGACGTGAACATCACGATCATGGTGTTGTCCATGTTCGAGCCGACCACCGCGTCGCGGGTCTCCTGCGTGAGCACGCCGCCCAGCTGCGCCGCCAGCTCGTGCAGGCCGATGTCCCACAGCTTCTCCGAGTCGATCAGGGTGCCGTCCATGTCCCACAACACGGCGTCCGGCACTCGTCTCACAGGTCCTCCATCCTCAGGGCGGTCACAACCCCACCCTACGATCCGACACGACCTCGACAGGTAGTCCAGGTGGGGGTGTGGGGTCGTAGGCTTGGCAAGTGACCGATCACGACTCGCAGACGCCCGCCGAACAGCCCCGCCTGGTCGACCCGGTACTGGTGGCCGCCTTTGAAGGCTGGAACGACGCGGGGGACGCAGCGAGTACGGCGGTCGAGCACCTGCAGCTGACCTGGGACGCCACCCCGCTGGCGGACATCGACCCGGACGACTACTACGACTTCCAGGTGACGAGACCCACAGTCCGCCTGGTGGACGGGGTCACCCGGCGCGTGGAGTGGCCGACCACCCGGCTGTCCACCTGCCGGCCGCCCGGCTCGGGCCGCGACATCGTCCTGGTGCACGGCATCGAACCGAACATGCGCTGGCGGAAGTTCTGCGCGGAGCTGCTGGAGCACATCGAGCGCCTCGGCGTGACCACGGTCGTCACCCTCGGGTCGATGCTCGCCGACACCCCGCACACCCGGCCCGTCCCGGTCACCGGGACCGCGTACGACGCCGCGTCGGCCGCCCGGTTCGGCCTGGAGAACTCCCGCTACCAGGGCCCGACCGGGATCATCGGCGTGCTGCAGGACGTGTGCGTACAGGCCGGCATCCCGGCGATCACGCTGTGGGCCGCGGTGCCGCACTACGTGTCCCAGCCGCCGTCGCCCAAGGCGACCCTGGCGCTGCTGCACCGGGTCGAGGAGGTGCTGGACGTCGAGGTCCCGCTGGGCGCCCTGCCCGAGCAGGCCGAGGAGTGGCAGCGCACGGTCAGCGAGATGGCCGAGGAGGACGAGGACGTGTCCAACTACGTCCGCGCCCTCGAGGAGCGCGGCGACGCCCAGATCACCCTGAACGAGACCAGCGGCGACGCCATCGCCGCGGAGTTCGAGCGCTACCTGCGCCGCCGCCGTCCGGGCGGCCCGGGCCCCGGGCCGGGACCCGGCCGAGGCCCTCGCCCGTCGTCGAGCTGACCGCGTAACCCCGACACATTCCAGCCACCGGCGCCCGCGCCGGTGGCTGGTTTCGTTCCCGCGTACCAGCGGCTTCACCGGAACGCGCCCCGCGTAACGGCCGGTTGCTGGCTGATTCGCGCCGCCCATTGCCTGGTCATCCGTGGTTAACGTGGATTCACAGCACTTTTGATCGATCTCGCGTCGAATCCACCCGGAGAACCTCGCCCACCATGACCTCGCACCAGGCCGTCTTCCTCCTGCTCGGGCTCGCCGTGGTCCTCGTGGTCACGAGGGCCGCGGGCGTGCTCGCCCGGCGGCTGCGCCAGCCGCGGGTGGTGGGCGAGATGGCGGCGGGCATCCTGCTGGGGCCGACGTTCTTCCACGGTGTCGTGGCCAGGGCTGTGTTCCCCGTCGATGTGCGGCCGATGATCGCCGCGCTGGCGAACGTCGGGGTCGCGGTGTTCATGTTCATCGTCGGCCTCGAGGTCGACCACCGGCTGCTGCGGCGCGACTCGGCCAGCGCGCTGACGGTGGCGCTGGGCTCGATCCTGGTGCCGTTCGGTCTCGGGTTCGGCGCGGCGTACCTGATCGGCGGCCCGGATGCGCGGATGCCCGGGTCCGCGCTGTTCCTCGGCACCGCCATGGCCATCACCGCTTTCCCAGTGCTGGCAAGGATTCTCCGGGACCGGGAGCTCAGCCGGACCCGGATCGGCGGGCTGGCGCTGCTGGCCGCGGCCGTCGGTGACGTGATCGCGTGGTGCGTCCTGGCCGTGGTGATCACGGTGACCGGCACACAACAGGACCAGTGGCGGGCCGCGCTGCTGATCCCGTACCTGCTGCTCCTGGTCTTCGCCGTGCGGCCGTTGCTGCGCAGGCTGCCTCCGACGACCAGCGGCCTGGTCCTGGCCATGGCCGGGCTGCTGGTCTCAGCGAGCGCGACGGAGTGGATGGGGCTGCACTTCATCTTCGGCGCGTTCGCCTTCGGCCTGGTCATGCCCCGCAGCGGGGTGACCGCGGCGGTGCACGAGCGGGTGGAGACGTTCGGCACCGCGCTGCTGCTGCCGGTCTTCTTCGTGGTCTCCGGGCTGAACGCCGACCTGTCCGGGCTGAGCACCGACGGGCTGTGGCAGCTCGGGCTGATCCTGCTGGTCGCGATCGGCGGCAAGATCGCCGGCGCCTACCTCGGCGCCCGGCTGCGCAAGCAGACGCCCCGCGACGCGGCCGTGCTCGCGGTGCTGATGAACACCCGCGGCCTGACCGAGCTGATCGTGCTCGCCGTCGGCCTGCAGATCGGGGTCCTGGACGTCCGGCTGTACTCGCTGCTGGTGGTCATGGCGCTGGTCACCACCGCGATGACCGGCCCGTTGCTGAGCCCGCTGATGCGGCGCGGCGATCCGGCGTTCCTGCCCGCGTAGTCACAACGTCCACATAGGACTGACATTTTCCAGACAGAACAAGGGGTTTCTTTGTGATGACCAAGAACACACGGGTTCTCGTGGTCGGCGGCGGGCCGGCCGGCTCGGTCGCGGCGGCCGCGCTGGCCCAGCAGGGCGTCTGCGTGCGGTTGATCGAGGCCGCGCAGTTCCCGCGCTACCACATCGGCGAGTCGCTCACCCCGTCCTGCCGGACCATCTTCGAGCAGATCGGCGTGGCGGCGAAGCTGGACTCGGCCGGGTTCGTGGCCAAGCACGGCGGCGTGATCCGCTGGGACGCCGACAGCTGGGTGTTCGACTGGGGCGCGCAGATCAACGCCCGGTCCTGGCAGGTCGACCGCGGCGAGTTCGACGCGTTGCTGTTGGACCACGCCAAAAGCAGCGGCGCCGACGTCTCGATGGGCGTCGCGGCAAAGGAAGTCGTGTTCACCGGGCAGCGGCCAACGGCAGTGCACTGCGCGGGACCGGACGGCGAGTTCACCATCGACGACTTCGACTACCTGATCGACGCGACCGGCCGCGCGGGCCTGCTCAGCGCACGCCACTTCCAGGACCGCTACCCGCACCGCAACCTGCGCAACGTGGCGATCTGGGGCTACTGGGAGGGCGCGAAGGTGCTGCCGGGCACGCCGACCGGCGGGATCAACATCATCTCCTCGCCCGAGGGCTGGTACTGGATCATCCCGTTGAGCGGCGGGCGGACCAGCATCGGCTTCGTCACCGGCAAGGACGACTTCGCGGCGCGCAACGCCCGGCACGACTCGGTGGAGTCGATCTACCGCGAGCTGCTCGACGAGTCGGAGGCCGTACACGACCTGGTCGACGGCGCGAACTACCAGGGCCACGCCAGGGTGGAGACCGACTATTCGTACGTCAGCGGCCGGTTCAGCGGACCGGGCTACCTGATCGTCGGGGACGCTGCCTGCTTCCTGGACCCGCTGCTGTCCTCGGGCGTGCACCTCGCGGTGTACAGCGCCTTCAACGCCGCCGCCAGCATCGCCTCGGTGGCCCGCGGTGAAGTGTCCGAAGAGGACGCCACGGCCTACTTCGAGCACGCCTACCGCCGCGCCTACACCCGGCTGCTGGCGCTGGTCAGCGTGATGTACGAGCGTTACCTGGGCAAGGACGGCTTCTTCCACACCTCCGACCGCCTGGTCGGCACCGCCACACCGGGACAGGCCGACTCACTGTCCTTTGTGGAGATCATCGCCGGGGTGTCGGACATGCGCGAGGCCACCGACGCGTCCACCCGGATCCTCACCGAGCGGCTGGTGGACGAGGCCATGCGGATCCAGCAGCGGTTCGTCTCCGGCGAGGAGGGCGGGCCGGGCATGCCGGACTTCTCCTCGGTGCTGGAGAACCCGTTGCGGGACGCCGAGTCCGTGGAGTTCCGCCTCGTTACCGAGCCCCGCCTCGGCCTGCAACGCGTCCCGGTGGACGAGCGCGTGGAGTCGGCGGTATGAGCGAGCACGCCGACGTCCTCGTCATCGGTGGCGGCCCGGCCGGGTCGACGGCCGCGGCCATGTTGGCGCGCAACGGTTTCACCGTCGTCCTGCTGGAACGGGAGGTGTTCCCGCGCTACCACATCGGCGAGTCGCTGCTGGCGTCCTGCCTGCCAACGCTGCGGCTGTCCGGCGCGTTCGACAAGGTCAAGGCCGCCGGGTTCACCGTCAAGCGCGGGGCCGTTTTCCATTGGGACGACGACGAATGGCTGCTGGACTGGCGCAAGCTGGTCGACCCCGACGCGTGGTCCTGGCAGGTCGACCGCGCCAGCTACGACGACATCCTGCTGCGCAACGCCGCCGACCAGGGCGCGACCGTGGTCGAGGAGGCAGGCGTCCGGCGGGTGGTGTTCGACGGTGACCGGCCGGTGTCGGTCGAGTGGACCCGGCACGGCACCACGCACACGACGTCGTTCGACTTCCTCGTCGACGCGTCCGGCCGCAACGGTGTGCTGGCCAGGAAACACTTCGACATGCGCACCCCGCACGCGCAGTTCCAGAACGTCGGCGTGTGGGGATACTGGACGGGCGCACGGCTGCTGCCAGGCAGCCCGGAGGGCGCGATCAACGTCGTCTCCTCCCCCGACGGCTGGTACTGGCACATCCCGTTGTCCGGCGACCGGTGGAGCGTCGGCCTGGTCACGCACAAGAACCGGTTCGCCGAGCAGCGCAGCCACTACGACTCGGTCGCCGACTACTACCTGGACATGGTCCACGCGCCTGAGCAGCTGCGGAACCTGTTGCAAGGAGCAAAGTTCGAGGGGCAGGTCCGGGTCGAGCAGGAGTACTCCTATGTGGCCGAACGGTTCTGCGGGCCGGGCTATGTGATCATCGGCGACGCGGCGGCCTTCCTGGACCCGTTGCTGTCCACAGGTGTGCACCTGGCGCAGTACAGCGCGATGGTGGGCGCCGCCGCGGTCGCGACCACGCTGCGCGGCGAGATGCCCGAGCCGGATGCCTTGGCGTTCTTCGACTACACCTACCGCCGCGCGTACTCCCGGATGCTGGTGCTGGTCACCCGGATGTACCGCGACTACATCGGCACCGACGACTACTTCGGCCAGTCCCAACGCCTTGTGCACGACGACGGCGACCAGCCGGTGCAGTCTTTCACCAAGATCACCGCGGGGCTGACCGACGTGCGCGAGGCGTCCGGGAGCACGGCAAGGGTCGCCACAGCGGCGATTCTCGAGGCGGCCGAGGACGTTACCCGGCCGAACGAGCGGTACATGGGCGGGATCGACATGTCGCCGGTGTGGAACATCTGGCGAGACCCGCTCGGCCCGGACACCGCCATGGGCGACATCCGCATCACCACCGAGCCACGGCTCGGCCTCTACCGCCACGGGAGCGCCTCATGACCGCCACCACCCCCAGCCCGTTGCCGTTGATGGAACTCAGCTCCGGGCTGTTCGTGGCCAAGACGCTGTCCGTCGCGGTCCGCCTGGGGCTGTTCGCGTTGATCGATGAGCAGGGCGCCCTGACCGCCGCCGAGTTCGCCACCAGGAAAGGCCTGCACCCCCGGCCGGCGGAGATGCTGCTCACCGGGTGTGTGAGCCTCGGCCTGCTGGTCAAGAACGGCGACCGGTACGGCAACTCGGCGCTGGCCGGGCTCTACCTCGTGCCCGGTGGCCGGTACTACTTCGGCGACTACCTGATGATGCTCGACGGACGGGCCTACGGCGGCTGGATGCGGCTGGCCGAGGCGGTCGAGGAGAACCAGCCCACCACTTGGGATCCGAGGGTCCAGGAGTCCATTTTCGACGCCGGTGACCCGAAGATGGTCGAGTTGTTCTGGCGGGGCATGCATTCGCTGGCCGTGTTCACCGCTCGCGCCTTGGCCGAGGCGTACGACTTCTCGGGCGTCCGGCGGTTGCTCGACGTCGGTGGTGGCGGTGCGGCGTACACGATCGAGCTGTGCCGCGCGTACCCGGACCTCACCGCGACCGTGTTCGACCTGCCGTTCGTGTGCGAGCAGACCACCGAGCGGATCGCCGAGGCCGGGCTGAGCGACCGGATCACGTGTGTGGGCGGCGATTTCTTCACCGACGACCTGCCGGCCGGGCACGACGTGGCGTTGCTGTCCTCCGTGATGCACGACTGGAGCGAGCAGGAGGACCTGTCGATCCTGCGCCGGGTGCGGGCCGCGCTGCCGTCCGGCGGCCGGATCATCATCAGCGAACTGCTGATGGACGACGACAAGACCGGCCCGGTGCCCGCGGCCATGTTCAACCTGCTGATGCTGGTGGAGACCCAGCGTGGCTGGAACTACACCGGCGCCGAGTACACGAGGTGGCTACGTGAGGTCGGCTGCACCGACGTCACCCGGGTCGACGTGCACGGCCTCAGCGCGAATGGGGTCATCGTCGGAACGGTCGGATGACGGTCCTGATCGTCGGCGCCGGTCCGGCCGGCCTGGTGCTGGGCAACGCCTTGCTCCAGGCCGGTGTGGACTGCGTGATCATGGAACGCCGAGACCGGTCGCACGTGGAGAACCGGGCGCGGGCCGGGATCACCGATCATCGGACCCGGCTGATCCTGGAACGCCTCGGCCTGGCCGATGGCTTGCTGGGCAACGGAACGACGCAAACCAGCTGTGAGTTCCGGGCCGGGGATGAGAGTTTCGTGGTCCCGTACGCCGAACACACCGGCGGGATCGGGCATTACGTGTACCCGCAGCAGCTTCTGGTCCGCGACCTGATCGAGGCGTTCGGCAAGGCGGGCGGCGATCTGCGGTTCGGCACCACGGTGGACGAACCGCCGCCAGGGTCCATTGTGGCCTGCTGCGACGGCAATCCCAGCATCGGCCTGCCCCGGAATGCGACCGTCCACACGCGACAGTACCCGTACCGCTGGCTCACGGTGGTGGCCGACGTCCCGGCGACCGGGCTGGTCTACGGGCTGCATCCGGACGGGTTCGCCGGGCAGATGCCGCGCACGGAAGGCCAGTCGCGGTTCTACCTCCAGTGCTCACCCGATGAGAACCCGTTGTCCTGGAACGAGGACAAGATCTGGACCTTGCTGGCCCGGCGCCTGCCTGGGACGACGCCCGGACGAGTCCTGCACCGGGCGATCCTGGACCTGAGCACCCAGGTCACGGAGCCCATGCGGCACGGTGACGTCTACCTGGCCGGGGACGCGGCGCACATCCTGCCGCCCACCGGCGGCAAAGGGATGAACCTGGCCATCGCCGACGCGCACACCCTGGCCCGGGCGCTGATCCACGGGGACGTCGACTACACCGCCGCCCGTCTGCCGGACGTCTGGCGCGCGGTCACGTTCGCCGACTGGCTGTTAGCCCTGGTCAACACTCCCCTGCAGCTGCCCCGCGCGGACATCGAGGCCGACTACCGGATGCGGGTGAACCGGGTGACCGACCTGGTCGAGTCACCCGGCTGGTTCGCCCGCGCCTACACCGGGACGGCTTAGAGGTCGATGCCCAGCAGAGCGTCTACGGCGTCCCGCAGGTCGGTCGGACCGGTCGGGTCGCTGCCGCGGCCCGCGAGGGCCTCGTTGGCCCAGGCGTCCACGGCCAGCAACGCCGACGGGGTGTCGAGGTCGTTGGACAGGTGGTCACGCAACCGGGCGATGGTGTCGGTCGCCGTGGGACCGGTGTCCAGCAGCGCCGCGTCGCGCCACCGGCCCAAGCGGTGGATGCCCTCGTCGAGCAGTTGCCGGGTCCACGCCCGGTCCGACCGGTAGTGACCGGCGAACAACGCCAGCCGCACGGCCATCGGGTCGACCTGGTCGGCCCGCAGCCGGGACACGAACACCAGGTTGCCCTTGGACTTGGACATCTTCTCCCCGTCCAGCCCGATCATGCCCGCGTGCACGTAGTGCCGGGCGAACGGGTGCTCGCCGGTGAGCGCCTCGGCGTGCGCGGCGCTGTTCTCGTGGTGCGGGAACACCAGGTCGGAGCCGCCGCCCTGCACGTCGAAGGCCGTCCCGAGCCGGTTGAGCGCGATCACCGAGCACTCCACGTGCCAGCCGGGGCGGCCGGCCCCGAGCTCGCTCTCCCATGACGGCTCCCCCGGCCGCTCGACCCGCCACAGCAGCGCGTCCAGCGGGTGCCGCTTGCCCGGCCGGTCCGGGTCGCCGCCCCGCTCGGCGAACAGTTCCAGCATGGTCTCGGCCGGGTACTGGGACTCGTAGCCGAACCGGCCGGTGGCGGTGTGGTCGAAGTAGATGTCCGGGTGCTCGGCGTCGTCGACGCGGTAGGCGTGCCCGCCGGCCAGCAGCTTCGCGATGGCCTCGGTGATCTCCGGGATGGACTCCACCGCGCCGATGTACGACCGGGGCGGCAGCACCCGCAGCGCCACCATGTCCTCGCGGAACAGCGCCGTCTCCCGCATGCCGAGCACGACCCAGTCGTCCTGGTCGCGCTCGGCCCGCTCCAGCAGGGGATCGTCGATGTCGGTGACGTTCTGCACGTAGTTCACGTCGTGCCCGTTGTCCAGCCACTGCCGGTGCACCAGGTCGAACGCCAGATAGGTGGCGGCGTGCCCCAGGTGGGTGGCGTCATACGGGGTGATCCCGCAGACATACAGGCCCGCGGTGGATCCGGGGGCGGTGGGCCGCACCTCACCGGCCGCAGTGTCGTAGAGCCGCAACGGACGCGGGGTGCCCGCGACCCTAGGAACCGGTGTGGATGCCCAAGTCTGCATGTCCGCCAGGTTAATCGGCATTCGCCGAACCGGAAGACCGTTCAGAGGGTGAGACCGGCGATAGCGCCCCCTACTTCGCCAAGCACATCCCTGCCACCGAGGGCGGCCCGCTCACGGCGGCTGTTGGCGGTGTTGGGCTGCGGTGGCTCGTGGTCGGCGGCCGGCTGGAGAGGGTTGTCGACGGGGGCTCGCTCGGGCTGACCGAGGCCCCGCAGTTCGCTGGTGAGGGCGGGGTGGCGGGGCCGAAGCCGGCGGGTGGGCGGGGTGCGGTGATGAAGACGGCGGCGACTGCGACCGCGGCGACGCCGACGGCCGCTCCACCGAGCATCGTCGAACGGCGGTAGACGGCCTCGCGGCGCGCGAGGGCCAGCACCTTCCCGGCGTCCAGGCCGAGCTCCGGCTCGGTGCCCAGGGCTCGCTCCAGCAACTGGCGGGCCTCGATGTTCTCGTTCATTCGGTCTCCTCCAGCACCAGCAGTGTTCGGCGAAGCGTGGCGAGGCCCTTGGCGCACTGGCTCTTGACGGTGCCGGGCGCGCAGCCGAGCAGGCGCCCGACCTCCTCGACCGGGAGGTCCTCCCAGTACCGCAGCACGACGGCGGCGCGTTGCCGGACCGGCAGGGCGGCCAGTGCCCGGCGGACGTCCATCGACTCGTCGGTGTCCACGACGGACGTCGGCGTGTCCGGCAGGTCCCCGGCCGCCGTTTCGCGGTGCCAGAACCGGCGCGAGTCGTCGATCGCCACCCGCACGAGCACCTTGCGGACGTACGCGTCCTGCTCGCCGGGCCGCACGCGTGCCCACGCCCGGAACGCCTTGAGCAGCGCGTTCTGCACCAGGTCCTCGGCCTTGTGCCAGTCCCCGCACAGCAGGAACGCCGTCCGCCGCAGCGCGGCCATCCGTGACCGGACGAAATCGGCGAACTCGTCGTCCTGGTCCCCCATCGGCAGCTCCTCTCGCCTCGGCCATGAGTACGAGGTGGGACCGCTGGGAGGTTGCCCGGACAGTGCGGCCGCGGCCGAAACGTTCCGGCTCTAGCGTCACGGCATGGACATAGCCGACCCCAGGACCGTGCAGGCCATCATCGCCGACCCGCGGTTCGCGCCGCCACCACCCGAGCCCGGGCCGATGGGCACCATGCGCTGGCTACGGTCGTCGGTGGTCCGGTTCAGCAGCGGCGAGACGCACGCGAGGCGCCGGGCGCTGGTCGAGCGGGACCTCGCCGCCCTCGATCCGGCGGTCCTCCGAAAGCGAGCCGCGGAGTCCACAGTGGACCCTGAAGACGTGCCGACCGCCGTGCTGGCCGGGACTTTGGGCTTCACCGACGTGCCCGCGGCCCTGGAAGCGGTCCGTGAGGTGGCGGCGGCGTACCACGGCGGTGCCGAACCCGACGAGGCCGTGGCCACCCTGGTGAAACTCGCCCCGCCCGCCGAACCCGAGGTGCTGGCCAACCGGATCGGCCTGCTGATCCAGGCGTACGCGGCGACGGCCGCCATGATCACCAGCCCGGGCGAGCCCCCGGTCCGGTTCACCCGGCGCCAGGCGCTGCGGGACGCCGAGATCGACGGGGTCACGATCCCCGCCGGAACGGTGGTACGGCTGGACATCAGCACATTCCCGTTCGGCGGGGACGCCCGCCCCTGCCCGGGCCGCGAGCACGCCTTGGCGCTCGTAGCCGGTGTCAGTCAAGGAAAGCGTTGAGAATGCCCGCGTACTGCTCGGGGTGCTCCAGGTAGACGAGGTGGCCGCAGTCCATCTCGCGCACGGTCAGGCTGTCGCCGAGCGCGGCCCGGAACGCCTCGATGTGCTCGAACGTCACGAAGTCCGCGCCCTTGGCCGGCACCAGCAGGGTCGGGATGGACGCGGGCGGGGTGACCAGCGGGCGGGCCATCTCGCTCCAAGCGGTCACGCCCATCGCCGGGGAGTAGCGCCGCCGCCAGGTGCCGTCCTCGGTGTTCTGGTGCATGCCGTCGCCCAGTTCGTCGGACAGCTGCTCCTCGCTGGCGAACGGCCACCGCTCGGCCTGGGCCGCGCGGGCCTCGTCCAGGGTCGCGTAGACGTCCTCGGTCCGGGCGTCCTCCGCGTCCTGCAACGACTCCGCGGGGTCCAGGCCGATGGCGGGGTCGGCCAGGATCACCTTGCTGATCCGGTCCGGGGCCAGCCGGGCGAGGTACACCGCGATCGCGCCGCCGAACGAGTGGCCCATCACCGGCACCGGCCCCAGCCCCAGATCGTCCAGCACGGCGAGCACGTCCTGCGCGAACGTCTCCAGCGTCCACGGCGGGTTCCACGTCGACCCGCCGTGCCCCCGCAGGTCCGGGGCGATCACGCGCCAGCCGGGCAGGTGCGTCGCGGCGAACCGGCGCCAGCGGGCGCCGTGGCCGGTCAGGCCGTGCAACGCCAGCAACGGGCGGCCGTCGGCGGGACCGAACTCGTGGACGAACAATGGTGAGCTCACGCCTGGGAATTTACGCGGCGCGCACCAGCGCGGCGATCCTGCCCGCGCCGTCCTCCGCCCGCACCTGCCTGCCGACCGCTCGCGCTTGGGCGGCGTGCTCGGGTGCCTTGCCCAGCAACGTGGTCAGCGCCGCCGAGGACAACTTCCGCATCAGCACCGACCCCGGGCTCACGCCGATCGCCGCCAGCCGCGCCGCCCAGAAGGGCTGGTCGGCCAGCACCGGAACCGGCACGACCGGAACCCCCGCCCGCAACCCGGCGCCCGTCGTCCCCGCCCCGCAGTGGTGCACGACCACACTGACCTGCGGGAACAGCCAGTCGTGCGGCACCGTGTCGATGGTCAGCACGTCATCCCCGGTCGCGGTCAGCCCCGACCAGCCCGCCTGGACCACCGCGCGCATCCCGGTCCGGCGGACCACTGTGGACACGATGTCCGACAACCGGTCGCCGTCCGCGAGCGACATGCTGCCGAACCCGACGAACACCGGCGGCGGCCCGGCCGCGAGGAAGTCCACCAGGCCGGCCGGTGGGGTCCAGCCGGGCAGCCGCTCAGGCCACCAGTAACCGTCCACCTCGATCCCCGGCCGCCAGTCCCGCGGCCGCGGCAGCAGGACCGGGCTGTAGCCGTGCCGGATCTCGAAGTCCGACTCGAGCATCTGCCTGCGCACCTTGGCCAGCCCCAGCGGCGGCAGTCCGAGCTGGACGCAGAACTGCTTCACCAGACCGTCCAACGGCGTCGGCGCGTTCAGCGCGAGCTTGGGCAGCCACCAGTTCAGCAGACCGCCCAACGACTTCCCGCCGAACGCGGGCAGCATGAAGTCGTGGCTGGGCACGCCGGGGAACAGCTCCAGCGCGATCGCCCGGATCCCCAGCGCCTGGGCCACCAGGTAGCCGTGGATGAGCGCACCTCGTTGCAGCATCAGCAGATCCGCGCCCGAGGCGACGTGGGCCACCCCAGCGGCGACATCCTCCATCAGCCGGCGGCCGAACTCGATGTTCGTCCGCACGCCACGCAGCCGGTGCCGTTGCGCTGCCACTTCTGCCCGTCGGCCGAGGCCAGGTCGGTGCGGATGTCACCGGGCATCAACCGGAACTGCGCACCGCACGCGTTGACCATCGCCTCGAAAGCCCCCTGGGTCGCGATGGCCACGTCGTGCCCGTCCGCCATCAGCCGCACGGCCAGGCCGGTGTAGGGCGCCACGTCGCCGCGCGACCCGACGGCGATGATCACGATCTTCATGCGTTGTCCCAGGTGACCGGCAGGGTGTACACGCCGTAGATGGCCATCTCGGAGCGGAACCTCACGTCCCCGGCCAGCCGCAGCGACGGGAACCGGCGCAGCAGCGCGGAGTAGCCGACGCGCATCTCGATCCGCGCGAGCTGCTGGCCGAGGCACTGGTGGATGCCGTGGCCGAACGCCAGGTGCCCGTGCGCGTCGCGGGTCAGGTCGAGGGCGTCCGGGTGGGCGAACTTGGCCTCGTCGCGGTTGACGGCCGGGACCGAGATGGTGACCGACTCCCCCGCCGCGATGTGGTTGCCCTCGATGTCGACGTCCCGCAGCGCGGTCCGCACCGGTCCGATGTGGATGATCGAGAGGTAGCGCAGCATCTCCTCCACGGCCCTGGCCGGGTCGTCGAGCATCGCCTGACGCTGGTCCGGGTGCCGCAGCAGCGCGTACGTGCCGAGCGCGAGCATGTTGGCCGTCGTCTCGTGCCCCGCGATGAGCAGCACGGTGGCGATCGTGACGAGCTCCTCCCTGGTGAGCTCGTCCTTCGCGCACAGCCGGCCGAGCAGATCGTCGGTGGGCTGGGCCAGCTTGGCGTTGACCACCTCGGTCAGCAGTGCCCGCAGCTCGTTCCACGCCTTGATGGCGACGTCGGCTGCCACGTCGATGCGCAGCATCGTGGCGGCGGACTGCTGGAACGTCTCGCGGCGGTCGTACGGGATGCCGAGCAGCTCGCAGATGACGAGCGACGGGATCGGCAGCGCGAACGCGGGCACGAGGTCGGCGGGCGGGCCCATCCGCTCCATCTCGTCGAGGTGCCGCTCGGCGATCTCGCTGATGTGCGGCGCCAGCTGGTTCATCCGGTGCACGGTGAACTCGCTGATCAGCAGCCGGCGGACGCGGGTGTGGCCCGGCGGGTCCATCCGGTTGAACATGCCGGGCGGGATCCGGAAATCGGCGTCGGCCGCGATCGCCCGCGGGACCGGTGACCGGGCCAGGTCGATGCGGTTGCTCATGGCCGGGCTGGCGAGCACCTCGCGGGCCTCGTGCCGGCCGGTGACCAGCCAGCCCTCGTGGCCGTCCGGGTAGGTCATCCGGACGACCGGCTCCAGGCCCTTCAGGCCGTCGGCGGGATCAAGGGGACATCGTCGTTCGGTCGGCAGACCGTTGATGTGTGTCACCCTTCAAGCAATACTCGTCATTCACAAACTTGTGAAGTTAAGGAAGTGTCAAAACGGGGACTTGAGACCGACGAAGTCCGCCATCTGCCCGACAGCGTGGGCGAAGAACTCGTCAGCCGGGTCCACCGAGCCGACGAACTGACCGAACAGCTCGAAGCTGAGCATGCCGAACAGCTGGGACCAGACGATCCCGCCACGGTTGAGCACCTCGACCGGCAGTTCGGGCGCGACCTCCCGCCCCACGTCCGCCCACTGCTGGGCCAGGCCCGGCGTCAACGGCGGACTCGGTTCGCCATACTCGACCCGCATCCCCTGCCAGGCCTTGCTCAGCAGCCCGATCAGCAGGAGCGGCACGCGAGCCGCGGCCGCGACAGTCTCCCGCGGGGCCTTGTAGCCGGGGATCGGCGAGCCGTAGATCAGCGCGTACTCGTGCGGGTTCTGCTTGGCCCAGGCACGCACGGCGTGACACGCGGCGATCCACGCCTCTCGCGGCGCCCCCTGCGCGGCGTCCTCCGCGGCCTGCCCCATGGCGTTGTACGCGTCGATGATCAAGGCCGTGAGCAGGTCGTCGCGGCTCGGGAAGTAGCGGAACAGCGACGAGGACACCATCTCCAGCGCGCGCGAGATGGACCGCAGGGACAGCTTCTGCGGCCCGTCCACCGCCAGCTGCCGCCGGGCCTCGTCCTTGATCGCCTGCGTCAGTTCCATCCTCGCCAGTTCGCGAGCCGTCCGTGTGGCACCCATGGCCTCAGTCTGACAGTGCCGAGAGCACCAGTCAATTTCGAGAGCACTGCTCTTGACAACAACCGGCGCTCTCATGTCTACTGGTCACAACAGAGAGCACCGCTCTTGAAACAGATCAGGAGTCCCAGTCATGAACGACACCCGCAACATCCAGCCCACCGGCGCCGACAAGATCTTCAACAACGCCGTCCGCTGGCTGGCCAAGGTCGGCGTGAGCCTGTACGGCACCCGCCTGCTGGCCGTGAAGGGCCGCAAGAGCGGGCAGTGGCGCACCACCGCGGTCAACCCGCTGACCATCGACGGTGAGACCTACCTGGTGGCGCCGCGCGGCCACACCCAGTGGGTGCGCAACATGCGGGTGGTCGGCGGCGGCGAGCTGCGGCTGGGCCGCAAGCGCCAGACGTTCACCGTCACCGAGCTGGCCGACCAGGACAAGCCCGACATCCTGCGGCTGTACCTGAAGAAGTGGGCCTGGGAGGTCGGCAAGTTCTTCGGCGAGGGCATCAGCCACGAGTCCAGCGAGGAGACCCTGCTGGGCATCGCCCCCGGCTTCCCGGTGTTCCGCCTGCACCTCCAGTCGGACAAGTGACGCCGGTCACCTACGGCGACTAGTCGCCGTCACTGTTACACGTTCATGACATTGCCAAGACGTGACGCGGACGTGCGCCGCTGATCATCGCGGGCATGCTCTCCCTGCACACCGACTCACCGCCACTGGCCCGCGCGGACGTCCTGGCAGCGGCCCGCGGCCTGGCCGGGACCCTCGTGCGGACCCCGGTGCTGCACTCGGCCGGCATCGACCGGCTGGCCGGCCGCGAGGTCTGGCTGAAGGCCGAGAACCTGCAGCGCGCGGGCTCGTACAAGCTGCGCGGCGCGCTGCGAGCGGTCGGCCGGGTGGCCGGGGAGCGATCGTTTCCCGGGGTGGTCGCGCAAAGCACCGGGAACCACGGCATCGCGGTCGCCGTCGCCGCGAACCAGTTCGGACTGCCGGCCACGGTCGTGCTGCCGGAGGACGCGCCCGCCACCAAGCTCGCCGCCATCCGCCAGGCCGGTGCCGAGGTCGTGCTGGCCGGGACAACGCTGGCCGACCGGGTCGGCCGGGTCGCGGAGATCCGGGCCCGGACCGGGTACGCCGTGGTCGACGCCTACGACAACCCGGATGTCATCAGCGGCCAGGGCACGGCGACCCTGGAGCTGATCGAAGAGGTTCCGCGGCTGCGATCGGTGGTCATCCCGGTCGGGGGCGGCGGCGGGATCGCCGGGGCCTGTCTGGCCACTATGGACACCGGCATTCAGGTCTATGGGGTCGAACCGGTGGGCTGCGACTCACTGACGCGGAGCCTGGCCCGAGGCGAGCGCACACCGGTGGCGCCCTGCACGACCCTGGCGGACGGGCTGAAGCCGTCGACCGTCGGCGAGCTGCCGTTCGCCATCGGCCGCCGGCACATCACCGAGATGATCACCGTCGACGACGACGAGATCGCCGGTGCGCTGCGGTCCGCCTTGTTCCACGCCAAAGTCCTGCTCGAACCGTCGGCCGCGGCCGGCCTTGCCGGGGTGTTGAAGCACGCCGTGCCCGGACCGGTCGGCGTGGTGCTGACCGGTGGCAACGTCGATCCGGCGGTGCTCGCCGGGATCATGAACGGAGACAAGTGAATCCCCGCACCCGAGTGGGCCTGCTGTTCGGCGGGCCGTCCGCGGAGCACGAGGTGTCCTGCGCGTCGGCGCTGGCCGTCGCCCGAGCGCTGTCCGCTGAGAAGTACGACCTGACCGTCGTAGGCGTCACGAAGGACGGCGGCTTCCGGCACGTTCCGCAGGACCTGCTGGACAAGCTTCGCGACCAGCCGCCCGGCGCCCGGGCCATCGACGACCACCTGGAGGTCGCCGGTCCCGAGGTCGGCGTCGAGTTCCTGCGCCAGTTCGACGTCGTGTTCCCGGTGCTGCACGGCCCGTTCGGTGAAGACGGTGTGCTGCAAGGCCTGCTGGAGTGGCTGGGCGTGCCGTACGTGGGCTGCGGTGTGGCGGCGTCGGCGACCGGGATGGACAAGGTCGCGATGAAGCGGGCGTTCCGCGCCGAGGGCATCCCGGTGACCAACTACGTCGTCACCAACAAGGACCAGACCGCGCAGCAGCGCAAGGAGCTCGTCGCCGGGCTGAAGCTGCCGCTGTTCGTCAAACCGGCCAACATGGGCTCCTCCATCGGCATCTCCAGGGTGACCGACATGGACGACCTGGAAACCGCGGTGCAGCAAGCGTTCTCGTACGACCCGGTGGTGCTGGTCGAGCAGGGCGTCACCGCCCGCGAGCTGGAAACCGGTGTGCTGGGCGGGTTCTCCCCCGCGGCCTCGGTCACCGGTGAGGTCACGGTGGCCGGTGGCTGGTTCGACTACCAGCAGAAGTACTACGGCGACGCCGACCCGATGATCGTGCCCGCGCAGCTCCCGGACGGCCTGGACGAGCAGCTGCGTGAGCTGTCCATCCGCGCATTCCAGGCAGTTGGTTGCTGGGGTCTGGCCCGCATCGACTTCCTCTACGACGAGGCCAACAACCAGCCGTACGTCAACGAGCTGAACACGCTGCCGGGGTTCACCGCGCACTCGATGTACCCGAAGGTGTGGGCGGCCAGCGGAATCGGCTACGCCGAGTTGCTGGACAAGCTGATCGCATTGGCGTTCGAGCGGCAGGCCTTGCGCAAGGGGGCCGCGTGATCCTGCTGTCCGACCCGAAGATCCGGCGGCTCGAGTCCGCCGACTGCGGCGCGCCCATGGTGGACCTGCGTCACCAGCCGGACCTGTTGCTGGACAAGCGAATGGCCGACGAGGACGGTGCGTTCGCCCGGATCCGCAAGCCGGTGGCCGAGCGGCTGCTGGCCGCGCAGGACGCGTTGCCCGACGGGCTGCGGCTGCTGATCGTCGAGGCGTACCGGCCGTTGCACCTGCAGCAGGAGATCTTCGACGGGTACTGCGGCAGGCTGCGGCGGACCTACCCGGACTGGGCCGACGAGCGGGTGCACGTCGAGGCCAGCAAGTTCGTCTCGCCGCCCGAGGTCGCCCCGCACTGCACCGGCGGCACGGTCGACCTCACCCTGTGCACTGTGGACGGTGAAGAACTGGACATGGGCACCGCGATGAACGCCACCCCGGAGGACTGCGCGAGCGCGTGCTTCACCGCCGCCACCACCATCTCGCCGGACGCCCGCGCCAACCGGGAGCTGCTGGTGAAGGTGATGACCGGCGCCGGGATGGTGAACTACCCGACCGAGTGGTGGCACTACTCGTACGGTGACCGGTACTGGGCCCTGCACCACGGCCTGGCCGCCACCGAGTTCGGCCCGGTCGACCTGGAGACAGCGCTTCAGCATGGTTGAGGTCCACGCCAGGCCGGCGGACCGGCTGTACGAGATCGACGCGCTGCGGATCTTCGCGGCCCTCGCCGTGGTCGTGTACCACTACACGTTCTCCGGGTTCGCGGGCGGTCACACGCCGGTGTCGTTCCCGGCGCTGAGCGAGGTGACCCGGTTCGGCTACCTCGGCGTCGACCTGTTCTTCACCATCAGCGGGTTCGTGGTGCTGATGAGCGCGTGGGACCGGCGGCCGGGCGCGTTCGTGGTCTCCCGGATCACCCGGCTCTACCCCGCGTACTGGGTCGCGGTGACGCTGACCGCGATCGTGTCGATCCTGTTCAGCAACGGCCACTTCCGGGTCACGGTCGGGCAGTACCTGGCCAACCTGACCATGTTCAACTCGCTGGCCAACCTGCAGAACGTCGACGTCGTGTACTGGACGCTGTGGGCGGAGCTGCGGTTCTACGCGCTGATCTTCGTGCTGTGCGTCCTCGGTATCACCCGCCGCAAGGTGCTCGCGGTGCTGTGGGGCTGGCTCGCGCTGACCGTGCTGATGGAGCTGGGCGTGCTCCCGGCGGCGGCGGATCTCGTTGTGCAGAGCCAGTTCTCGCACTACTTCATCACCGGCATGGCGTTGTTCGTCGGCTACCGCTCGGGGTTCAGCTGGCAGGTGGTGGCGATCATCGCGATCTGCTGGGACAACGCGATCATCCGCGGCATCCAGTTCAGCGAGGACGTCGGCACCCGCTACCAGACCGAGATCAACCCGTTCGTGGTCAGCGCGATCATCAGCTGCGTCTTCCTGGTGATGCTGCTGATCGCGACCCGGGTGACCCGGCCGCTGGGCCGGCCCGGGTTCGTGCACGCCGGGGCGCTGACCTATCCGCTGTACCTGGTGCACGCGCATATCGGGTTCGTGATCATCGCCAGGATCGGTGACGCGATCAATCCGTACGTCTTGGCCGTGGGCACGATTCTGCTCATGCTCGGCCTCGCCTACGCGATTCACACCCTGGTCGAAAAGAAATTCGCGCCCGTGCTCAAACGGGCATTGCAGCGAATACCCTGGCTCGCCCCCAAGCCGCGAAAAGCGCAGCCCGCGACTTAGTTTCAGACAGGGCCGAAACGGTAACCGAAACCACGCACGGTCTGGACCAGGACCGGCCGGGCGAGGTCGTCCTCGATCTTGGCCCGCAGCCGCTGCACGCTGGCGTCGATCAACCGGGAGTCACCGAGGTAACCGCGTTCCCACACCGCTTCCAGCAGGTACTGGCGGGACAGCACCCGGCCGGGTGACGCGGACAGTTCGAGCAGTAGCCGCAGCTCGGTCGGGGCCAGGGTGACCGGGACGCCCCGCTTGCTCACCACGAGCCCGGCCCGGTCGATGGTCAGCTCGCCGTACTGTTCCAGGTTCTCCGGCCGCTGGCGGACACCGCCCCGCCTCAGCACGGCCTTGATCCGCGCGTCCAGCACCCGGGCGCGGACGGGCTTGACCACGAAGTCGTCGGCGCCCGCCTCCAGGCCCGCGACCACGTCCATGTCGTCCTCGCGGGCGGAGACCATGATGATCGGCACGCTGCTGGCGGCCCGGATCCGCCGGGTGACCTCGAACCCGTCGATGCCCGGCAGCCGCAGGTCGAGCAGGACGATGTCGGTCCGGTCCAGCTCGCACAGCCCCAGTTCGCCCGACTCGACCGCGTGCACGGTGTGCCCGTTCCGGCGCAACGCGAGTGACAGAGAGTTACGTATCGTCTCGTCGTCGTCGATGAGCAGGACGCGGGGCATGCCGCCATTTTTCGGATTTCCCCGCGCGATTCCCATGCCATTCGGGTGGCGGGTTCTGGCCATCAGGCGTGCGGACCGACGGTGACCGTGCCGATCGTCAAGGTGGCCTTTCCGTCCTGGATTTCGCCGGCGCGGTCCACTTGGCCTTCGAGGTCCTTGTGTTGCCGCGCGGTGAGTTTCCCGAACGGTTCCACGGTCACGTCGATCTTGCGTCCGCTACGGCGTTGGTGCCACACGCCCTTGATGACGCCGTCCACCAGCAGCACCGGGTAGTTCCCGGCCTGGCCCCGGTTGAGCACCCGCTCGAACGCCCGGCCGGGGAACACCAGCTCACGTGGGAAGCAGCCGACCGTGTAGGCGTCGAAGTACGGCAGCAGCCGGACGCCTTGGACGTTCTCGCCGCTTCCCAGCGTATCGCCAGCCGCGAGCCAGGCCGGAGTGCCGGCCACGTCGACCTGCCGCAGGTCGAGCGAGGCGAACAGCTTGGCCGCCCAGGCCGGTGACGCGGACAGCCAGCGGGCGAACTGGGCGGGCGTGGCCGGGCCGTAGGCGTGCAGGTAGCGGTTGACCAGCTCGGCGAGGGCCTGATCCGGGTCCACCGGCTGCAACCCGGGCAGCCAGCGGTGCGGGTTGGTGTACGTGACCTTGCGGCCTTTGTTGAGACCGAAGCAAAGCACGCCGCTGTTGGCCGCTTCGGTGGTGGCTTGGCGCCAACGCGGCCAGAAGGTCTGGAACGCGGGCATCACCTTCTCGCCGGCCCACGGCCCGGCCAGGTCCACCAGTGCCTCGGTGAGCTCGTCGACGGTCAGCTCGGCGTCCTTGAGGGCGATGCCGATCGCGTCGATCACCTGCCGGGTCTGGTCCGGCGTCATCCGGACACCTTCGGCGAAACCCGAGGCCTGACCGGGGATCGCGGACAGTGCGGCCGTCCACAGTGGAAGGTCGGCGGTCGGCAGGAAGTGGACCGTGCCGCGCGGCCCGAACGTCTTCACCAGTGTCCGGTCGTGCCACAGGGCGTGCTGCACATCGCCGCGACTGGCGTTGGTCCGGATCCCGACCGAGAGTTCCCCGGCCGCCATGATCTGCGCGTGCGCCCCGCACATCGCGCGCACGACCTCCGTTAGGTCGGTGTGCGGCCGCAGCAGGTGGTGCCGGGCCAGGCGTTGCGCGCAGATCTGGGTCCAGTCGAGGCTCACGGGCTCACGCTAGCGGCCATTGCGGTCAGCTCCCGTCCGCATTCACCCACGGGGTGAGTACATGATCACGCCGACCCCGGCCAGGCAGATCAGGGCGCCGATCACGTCGTACCGGTCCGGCCGGAACCCGTCGGCGACCATCCCCCACGCCAGCGACCCCGCCACGAACACCCCGCCGTACGCCGCCAGGATCCGGCCGAAGTTGGCGTCCGGCTGCAGGGTCGCCACGAATCCGTACAGTCCCAACGCGATCACGCCCGCGCCGACGAAGATCCAGCCCCGGTCGGCCCGAACACCCTGCCAGACCAGCCACGCCCCGCCGATCTCCAGGACGGCGGCCAGCACGAACAACAGAATCGACCGGAGCACGCGGGTCACGGTACTGGCAGTGGTGACCGCCAGCCGCCGGGAACTCGCGGCTGGCGGCACTCGATCACCTGCGTCGGTTGCGCAGGTAGTCGCTGACCACGGCGGCACCGAGGCCGTCGAGGTCGGGGTTGACCACCCGGCCGCCGCTGCGCCGGGCCACGATGTCCACGAACGCTTCCAGCTTGGGGTCGTCGCCCAGCATGAACACCGACACGGACGCGCCCAGCCGGGCGAGCTTGTCCACCTCGGCCAGCGTGAGCCGGAGCGTGCGGGGCAGTGGCGGGTAGTTGAACTCCGCCTCGCCGTCCGGTTCGAGGTGCGCGGTCGGTTCGCCGTCGGTGACGACGATGACCACCGGCTGGGCGTCCGGGTGCCTGCGCACGTGCCGCCCGGCCAGCAGCAGGGCGTGGTGCAGGTTCGTGCCCTGCTCCCAGACCCCTTCCAGCGCGGTCAGCTCCGCGATGTCCACTGTGGACGCGTGGCGGCCGAACGTGATCAGCTCCAGCGCGTCGTTGCGGAACCTGGTGCGCACCAGGTGGTGCAACGCCAGCGCGGTGCGTTTCATCGGCAGCCAGCGGCCGTCCTGGACCATCGACCACGAGGTGTCCACGCACAACGCCACGGCCGCGCGCGCACGCTGTTCCGTCTCAACGATCTCCACGTCTTCGACGTCCAGCGTGACCGCGCCGCCGGTGGTGGAGGCGGTGCGGAGAACGGCGTTGCGGACCGTCCGGGACACATCCCACGGCTCGGTGTCGCCGAACTGCCATGGCCGGGAGCTGCCCGTGGGCTCGCCCGCGGCACCGGCCTTGGCCGTGTCCCGTTCACCCCGGCGGGCCGACAGGGAGTTGACCACGTCCTTCAACGCGGTCTGCCCCAGCCGGCGCATCGCCTTGGGGGACAACTGAAGCGAGCCGTCCGGGGCCCGTTCCAGCAGACCCTGGTTGCGCAGCTCGCGTTCCAGCTCCTGCAGACGGCGAGCGTCCACTCCTGTCTCCGGGCCGAGCTGGCGTTCCAGCGCCTCCAGGTCGATGTCCTCCAGGCGGGCACCCGGGTAGGACTGGCTGAGCTGTTCGGCCAGCGCGTCCATCTCGGCCAGGTCCTGCATGGCCTGCGCGCCCTCGCCCATGCCCATCGGGTTGTTGCCGCGGAACCGGCCCGAGGAGGTCCAGTCCTCGCCCGGCCGCAGCGACTGCAGCTGCGCGTCCAGCCGGGCGACCTCGCCGGCCAGCCGCGGATCGCCGAACGCCTGCTGGATGAGTTCGCTCAGTTCGGCGCGTTGCTCCGCCGACATCGAGTTCATCATCCGCTGGGCCGCGGCGGCCCGGGCGGCCAGCGCGTCGATCAGCTCCTCGACATTGCGCGGGTTCTCCGGGAAGAACTCGCCGTGCTTGCGCATGAACTGCTCGAACTGCTGCTGGGTGTCCCGCCCTTGGGCATGCGCCGCCAGCAGATCGTTGAGATCCGACATCATCTCGCGGATCCGCTCGACGTCCTGCGGGGTCGCGTTCCGCAGGGCCTCCTTCATGCCCTTGAACCGCGACTCCATCAGCTCCTGGCCGAGCAGGTCCTGGATCTTCTGGTAGTTCTCCCGGCCGGTCTGCGACTGCCAGTCGTAGTCGGCCAAGTCCCGCACCTGCGCGGCGGTCCCGGCCGGGAGGTTGTCCAGCTGCGCCTCCCGGAACCGGGCGTCGTCCGACGGGTCCGGGAACAGGTGCCGCTTCTCGGCCTCCAGCGCCTCCTGCAGCAGCCGCTGCACCTCCTGCAGGGTGCCGTCGAGCCGGTGGCGGCGTTGCAGGCGGGACCGCTGCTGCCAGAGCCGCCGGGTCATCTCGTCCAGGCCACGTGTGCCGCGGACACCCTGGCGGAGCAACTCCTCCAGCGCGGTCCGCGGCGACGAGCCCTCCATCACGTCCCGGCCGATCTGGTCGAGCGCCGCCCGGATGTCCACCGGCGGCGCCAGCGGGTCAGGGCCGTCGTGCCAGGGGCGGTACGCGAAAGTGCTCACGGCCCGTACACCGCCGTGCCGTCCTCGGCGTCCTTGGCCAGCCTGCGCGACAGGTACAACGCCTCCAGCGCCAGCTCGACCGCCGACGCGATCCGGCCCGGCGGGTCGGTCGGGCTCACGCCGACGCGCTCGGCGACCTCGTGCAGCACCGGCAGCTCCGGCAGCGCACCCAGGACCTCCGAGGCCGGGACGCGCTCGCCGGTGGTGACGATCCGGCCCTCGTTGATGGCGTCCTGCAGCGGTTTGAGGTCCAGCCCGGCGAACGCGCCGCGGGCCGTCTCGGCGACCGACACCCGCAGCAGGTGCACGAGGTGCTCGATCTCGCGGCCCTCCTCGCCCGCCTCGAACTCCAGCTTCCCTTGCAGGACAGCGGGAATGGCGTCGAGGTCGATCGGCCGCGCGACCGCGGGCTCCTCGCCGGTGATGGCCGCCCGGCGCAACGCCGCCGCAGCGAGGGTCTCCGCCGCCGCGACCGCGAACCGCGCGGACACACCCGAACGCTGGTCGATCGCGCTGGACTCGCGCAGGTTGCGAACGAACCGGGCGACGACCTCGATCAGCGCGTCGCCGACCTCGGCGACCAGGTCGGCCTCCTGGCGGACCAGGTCCATCTCGTCGGCCACCTCGAGCGGGTAGTGCGTGCGCACCTCCGCGCCGAACCGGTCCTTCAGCGGCGTGATGATCCGGCCCCGGTTGGTGTAGTCCTCCGGGTTCGCGGTGGCCACCAGCAGCACGTCCAGCGGCAGCCGCATGGTGTAGCCGCGGATCTGGATGTCCCGCTCCTCCATCACGTTCAGCAGGCCGACCTGGATCCGCTCGGCCAGGTCCGGCAGCTCGTTCACCGCGATGACACCCCGGTGCGCGCGCGGGACCAGTCCGAAGTGGACGGTCTCGGGGTCGCCCAGGCTGCGTCCCTGCGCCACCTTCACCGGGTCCACGTCGCCGATCAGGTCACCGATCGAGGTGTCCGGCGTGGCCAGCTTCTCGGCGTACCGCTCGTCCCGGTGCACCCACCGCACCGGCAGGTCGTCGCCCAGCTCGGCCGCCCGCCGCCGCGACTCGGCGGTGATCGGCTCGAACGGGTGCTCGTTCAGCTCGGACCCCTCGATCGCCGGGGTCCACTCGTCCAGCAGGCCCACGAGGGTCCGCAGCAGCCTGGTCTTGCCCTGTCCCCGCTCCCCCAGGAGCACGATGTCGTGCCCGGCCAGCAGCGCCCTTTCCAGCTGCGGCAGGACAGTCCGGTCAAACCCGACAATTCCCGGCCAGGGGTTCCGGCCCGACCGCAACGCGGCCAGCAGGTTCTCCCTGATCTCGGCCTTGACGCCCCGCACCCGGTGGCCGGCCGCCCGAAGCTCGCCGACCGTGCGCGGCTGATTCCCACGATTCACGTGTTCGAAGTTACGTCGGATCTTGGTGGGTGCCAACGTGGAGCAGCTCCGGACACCACCCCATGAGAACCGACGAATCGCCACACCGGGGTATTCCCGGTTCGTGTCAGCTCAGAGCGTAATCCGCAGGTTGGCGTGGTTGTGCCGGAGCCGGTATCCAGCCGCCCGGCACGCGATCATTGACGGCGTGGGATTCGCAGACGAGATCCGGGCCGCGTTCCGGCGCGGGGACAGCGCTGAGGTGTCGCGGATGGCGATGGCCGAGGTCGAGCGGGCGCGGGCCGCCGGCGACCCGGCCGGGGAGGTCGAGGCGCTCTACGCGATGAGCCGGGTGGCCATCCGCGGCGGCGAGCTGACCCGTGCCGGGGACCTGGCCCAGGAGGCCCTCGCGGTCGCGCGCGGAACCGGCGACCGACGGCTGGAGGAACGCCCCCGCCACGTCCTCGCCGCGGTCACCCGGATGTCCGGGGACTTCGTGCGGGCGCGGGAGCTGTACCTGGCGAGCATCGCGCTCAACGAGGAACTCGGCCAGCCCGGGATGGTCAACTCCGAGTACCACAACCTCGCGTTCACCGAGCTGCACCTCGGCAATCTCACCGCCGCACGGGAGTTGTTCCGCGAAGGGCGGGAACGGGTGTTCCGGGAGGGCTACGACTCGTTCGTGCCGTATGTCTGTGTCGCCGGCACAGCCCTCGCCACCGCCGAGGGCGATCATGCCCGCGCCGCGCTGATGGTCGGCGTCAGCGAGAGCGCTTTCGCCGCCCTGGGGCAGGTTCCCGACCCTGACGACGCCATCGAACTGCAGAACGCCCGCGAGGCGGCCATCCAGGCGCTCGGCGCGGACCGGTTCGAGCGCGAACGGGCCGCCGGCGCTGCTTTGAAACCCGTGGAGGCGTTCAGCGCACGCGGTGGTGGCGGCGGAGGGTGGTGAGGAGGGTTTGCCACTGCCCGGTGCCGATCATGTAGCGCGCGTTGTGGCGGGTGGGTGTGGCGTGTTTGGGGGGTTTGGCGGTCCAGGCGCCGATCAGCAACGGTTTGTGCCCGGCGATCCGCAGGTCGAGGACCGCCATGGTCGACCGGCCGTACCGGCTGGCGATCGACTTCGTGTGGATGGTCGCCGACACCGCGGTCCAGTCCGCTCGCGCGAGTTCGCCCGGCCGCCACGAAGGGCCGGTCAGCACGACTCCCTCCGGACGTAGGTGCAGGAGGACCACGTCTGAGGGCGCGCCGCGGGCCGAGAGGGCGGTCCACAGGATGCCGAGGAGGACCACCACGACGGTCACCGAGGCGAGGATGAACCGGCCTCGCGGCGTGACGTCGATCTGGTCACCCAGCCCGGAAAGCCCGAGGAACACGCCGAACCCGCTCAGCACGGCGATGGTGATCAACCAGGGCGCCATCATCCGCAGCAGGCCACGCGGCCGTTGGGTGTTGCCGATCAGGTCGACGACCGGTTCGGCGGCGAGGACGGGATCGGGATGCTGGTTCAGGTGCGCCAGCAGGCGGTCGAAGTCGGCGCGGTCCAGCCAGAAGTCGCACTTGGTGCTGCTGGGCACGTCCAGGCGGTAACCGAGGCCGTCGTGGTCCAGTCCACCGATCTTCACCGTCCGGTGGCCATAGGGGATGAACGCGATCATGCCCTTCATGGTGTGCAGCGGCGCGACCTCGACCCACCGGCCGAACGTGACCCCGCCGCCGACCACGACCGGCCCGCCCAGCCACGAGAGCCCCAGTTCTCCGCCCGGCCCCAGCGTCGCCACACCGGACCGCGTGATGTTCGCGATCACCACCGTGACCCAGAAGAAGACCGGGGTACCCCAAAGGATTCCGGTGAGCACGCCGCCCGGCACCCTCGGCCCGTCCGGGTCCGGCCCGCCGGGCCACTGGTGGAACCTCAGCCCGATCACCACCACCGCGACCCCGGCCAGCACCAGCCCCAGCACCCCGAGCCGCACCACCCGCCGGCCCGGGCGCCTGCCCCGCACCTGAAGCATGGACGTGAACGCTATACATGCGCGGATGGACCGGTCTGACCACCCGCGCGATCGGGGGTCGGTACGCTTGCGGCCGTGCCATTTCCTAGTGCCACGTTGGCTGTGTGGGGATCCGCTTGGTTGCACGGGGTCGCCGCGCCCGATGACGCCCTCGACGCGCTGCAGGTGTGGGCCGAGATCCACGAGGTGGTCGCCGACGACGATGGCACCGCGACGGCGCTCGACCTGCCCGCCAAGGACGAACGGGCGACACAGCTCGCCGGGTTGTTCGCCGCGCTGCGCAAGGCCGGGGCCACGACTGCGCGGCTGGTGATCCCGGTGCCCGGGGATGTCCGCGGGCTGGGTGGGTCCATGCCGTTGGCGCAGGCGGGGATGCACGCCGGTCAGGTCATCGTGCTGCCCGAGGCGAACGTGGGGATCGTGCCGGACACCATCGCCGAGGACGTGATCCGGTGGACCGTGTTCGACCTGCCCACCGGCGGGCCCGCCGAGTTCACCCCGCTGGGCGAGGCCGACCACGGCCTGTCCGCCGCCATGCGGGAGGCCGCCGGCACACTGGCCTCGCTGGACCTGGCCAGCAGCCGTCCCGGGGTCCGGCAGGAGATCAAGGAGCGGGCGGCCGTGACCGCCCGCGCCCGGTGGCCGATCGGCATGCCGCAGAAGGCGTTGCGGGTGCTGCAACGGGCCAGTGAGGTCGCCGCCATCCTCGAGGTGGCGGCGGAGGACGACCCCGGCGGTGCGTTGTCGTCCTCCGCGGCGCTACGACGCGCCGAAGCTCTCCGCCCGCTCGCCGACGCTGTCCGCGTCGCCCGGTGCGCTGCCGTTGACGACGCCGTCCGCGCCCTGTCCGATCACGCCGGACGGCACTGAGCTCAGCAGTCCGGCGGAGGCCCGCAGCCGCTTCTTCGCGGCCAGCTCGGCGCCGATCGCGTCCAGGCCCATCAGCGCGGCGCCCACGACCGGGGGCAGGTCCACGACGCGGACGTCGGCCCGCGGGGCGACGGCGCAGATCCGCCGGGTGATCTCGGCCAGCAGCGCGCCGCTCTGGCCGGTCAGCACGCCGCCGCCGAGGATGATCGCAGGGGCCTCGCCGGTCATCTCCAGCTTGCGTAACGTCACCGTGGCCATCGTGACCACCTCGGTGACGAGGGTCTCGACGATCTGCCCGGCGACCTGGTCGCCGCCCTGGGCGACGGTGAACAGCAACGGCGACAGCTCGTGCAGCACCGACCGGTGCAGGCCCTCGAAGTGCAGCCGCTCCACCACGTCGAAGATGTCCCGCACGTCGAAGTGCTCGATCACCGCGGGCAGCAGCTCCGTGTGCGGGCCGCGCCCGTCGGCGGCGCGCACCGCCGACCAGAGCGCCTCCTCGCCGAGGTGCAGCCCACCGCCCCAGTCACCGGAGATCCGGCCCAGAGCGGGAAAACGGTGCACCTTGCCGTTCGCGGACACACCGACGCAGTTGATGCCGGCCCCGCACACCACGGCGACGCCCACGCCGTCGGCTGTACCGGCCCGCAGCAACGCGAACGTGTCGTTGCCGACCACAATGGACGGTGACCAGCCGCGCTCGGCCAGCGCCCGCTCGAGGACCTCCTCCTCCTTGGGCAGGTCCGCGCCCGCGAGGTAGGCGGCCGTGTGCGCGCCGAACGGCGGGCTCATCGGCGTGCCCGCCTGGGCCGCGGCCTCGATCACCAGCTGCTCGAACGTGTCCAGGCTCTTGCGCACGCCCACCGTCTGCGGCGAGGCGCCGATACCGCGGGCACGGCCGAGCACCCCGCCCGAACCGTCCACAAGCAACACATCGGTCTTGCTGTTGCCGCCGTCAATCGCGATGACAACGATGTCGGAGCCGCTCATACCGCGGCCCACGGCAGATCGGCGCGGTTGGCGGCCACGAGGTCGTCAGCCAGCCGGTCCGCGATGGCGTACTGCCCGACCAGCGGGTGGGCGAGCAACGCGTCGGCGACCCGGTCGCGGCCGCCCTTGCGGGCCGCTTCCAGCGCCAGGAACTCGTACGCCGTCACATGCGAGATCAGGCCGGAGAACCGGGGCTCGACCGGCTTGACCGGCAGCGGGGCGGCCCCCTTGCCGTCCACAGTGGCCGGAACCTCGATCACCGCGTCGTCCGGCAGGAACGGCATGGCGCCGTTGTTGCGGACGTTGACCACGTGCTCCTCCGCGGGGCCGCCCGCGGTCAGCGCGTGCACGAGCTGCACGGCGGCTTCCGAGTAGTACGCGCCACCGCGTTTGGCCAGGCTCTCCGGCTTGGTCACCACGTCCGGATCGGCGTACTGGCTGAGCAACTCGTTCTCCACCTCGATCACGACGTCCGCTCGCGGCGGGCTTTCCAGCTGGTCGGCGAGCACATCGTCGTGCGCGTAGTAATACTTCAGGTAGTAGGACGGGATGGCGTTCATCCGGCGCATCCAGTCCAGCGGGGCGCTGATCTCGTCGGCCACCCGCCGGCCGAACTCGCCGAGCAGGTCGCCGATCCGCTCCACCGGACCGTCCGGAGTGGACACCTGGACGCCGCGTTCCCACGTGAGGTGGTTGAGTCCGATGTGGTCCAGCCGAACCGCGTTGGTGTCCACCCCGAACCACGCGGCGAACTTGCGCTGCAGCCCGATGGCCACGTTGCACAGTCCCACCGCCTTGTGGCCCTCCTCGAGCAGGGCTCGGGTGACGATGCCGACCGGGTTGGTGAAGTTCACGATCCAGGTGTCCTCGCCGGCCACCCGGCGCACGGTCCGGGCGATGTCCAGCACCACCGGAACCGTGCGCAGCGCCTTGGCCAGACCGCCCGCACCCGTTGTCTCCTGGCCGATACAGCCGCACGCGTGCGGGAAGGTCTCGTCGGAGCGCCGGGCCTTCTGGCCGCCCACCCGCAGCTGGAGCAGGACCGCCGAGGCGCCCTCGGCACCCTGCTCCAGGCTGGTCGTGGTGAGCACCTTCGCGGGGTGCCCGGCGTGGTCCAGCAGCCGCTGGCAGAACGAGCCGACGATTCTCAACCGGTGGGTGTCCGGGTCGACGAGGACGATCTCGTCGACATCCAGGCTGGCACGCCGGCCGGCGATGCCGTCGACCAGCTCCGGTGTGTACGTGGACCCGCCACCCACGACGGTCAGTCTCATGCTCAACCCTTCACTCCCGTGAACGTGACGCCCTTGACGAACGACTTCTGCGCGAAGACGAACAGCACGATGGCCGGGAGCATCGCGACGACGGTCGCGGCCATGGTGAGGTTCCACTCGACGTGGTGCATCCCGCGGAAGGAGGCGATCGCCAAGGACAACGTCCAGTTGTCCCTTGCCTGAGCGGTGTAGAGCAACGGCCCGAAGTAGTCGTTCCAGGTGTACAGGAAGCAGAACATCGCCGCGGCCGCGATGCCCGGCTTCGCCATCGGAACCACCACCCGGTAGAGCACCTGCAGCTCCGAGCAGCCGTCGATCCTGGCCGCGTCGAGATAGTCCTTCGGAATCGTCAGGAAGAACTGGCGCAGCAGGAAGATGCTGAACGCGTCGAACAGGAAGTACGGCGCGATCAGCGGAACCAGCGTGCCGGTCAGGCCCATCCGCACCCACATGTCGAACAGCGGCACGATGACCACCTGCGGGGGCAGCATCATCGCCGCGACCACCGCCATGAACGCCCAGGTCTGCCCGCGCCACTTGAGCTTCGCCAGCGCGTACGCGGCCGGGATGGCCGACAGCAGGATGCCCAGGGTCGCCAGCAGCGAGTAGGTCATGCTGTTGATCAGGTAGGTGAGCATGGGCGCCCGGTTGAACACCTCGACGAAGTTCTCGAAGTGCCATTCGTTCGGCCACCAGCTCGACGTCATCGCCTGGTCGCTCTTCATGAACGCGGTGAGCAGCACGAAGATCACCGGCAGGGTGAACGCGATGCCCATCGCGAGACCGAGCGCGTGCGTGGCCACCCAGTAGAGCGTCTTCTGCCAGGAAGCCTTGCGCCGCACCAGAACCGGCGAACCGCCGGTGCGTGGAGGGGTGAGGACTGCTGTCATGCCCCCTCCTCGACATGAGAAGCCCGGCGGAGTTGCCGGACGAGGATCGCGGTGAACGCGAACGACACGACGAACAGCAGCACGGCCATGGCCGCCGCGTACCCCATGTTGGAGTACCGGAAGCCCTGCACGTACAGCCACACCGGGTAGGTCAGTGTCGAGTTCTGCGGCGCGCCGATGAACTTGGTGTTGCCCGCCACGTCGGCGGTTCCAGCCGCGGCCGATCCGGCCACCACCGCCTGGGTGAAGAACTGCAACGCGAAGATCATCGAGTTGACGATGCCGAACATCAGCACCGGCGAGATGGACGGCAACGTGATGTGCCAGAACCGGCGGGCCGGCCCGGCGCCGTCCAGCGACGCCGACTCGTACTGCTCCTGCGGCACGTCCAGCAGTGCCGCCAGGATGATGATCATCAGCTCGCCGGAACCCCACAGCACCAGCAGGGTCAGCGACGGCTTGGACATGGCCGGGTCGTTGAACCACAGCCCGCCGTCGATGCCCAGCCAGCGCAGGAACCGGTTCACCGGGCCGAACTCCGGGTTGAGCACGAAGACGAACACCAGCGTCGCCGCGGCGGGCGGCGCCAGTGCGGGCAGGTAGCACAGGGTGCGGATCAGCCCCAGTCCCCGGCGCAGCCGGGAGATCACCGAAGCGGTGCCGAGCGCGAAGATCACGCGGCACACCGTCAGCACGATCACCAGCCACAACGTGTTGTAGGCGGCCGTGCCGATCAGCGGCTCGGAAGTGAACATCCGGACGTAGTTGTCGAACCCGATCCACTCGGGCGGGTTGATCAGGTCATAGCGGGTCAGCGAGAAGTAGACCGTGGCGATCAGCGGGTAGCCGAAGAAGATCAGGAACCCGAGGAGCGCCGGTGCCATGAACCCGAGCACAACCCACCGGCGGCGGGAACGGACCCGCCCGAGGCCCCTCGCGGGGGCCGCGGCCGAGTCCGTGTCCGGTCGATGCAAAGTCGCTGTCATCGCAGGATTTTCGTGCTACTTCTGCGCCAGCGCGTCGTTGATCTGGTCGTCGACCTTCTTCAAACCGGCCTCCAGGTCGGGGATCTTGCCCGCCACCCACTGCTCGGCGAAGTCGTTGACCGCCTTGAGGTGGGCGTCACCGATGGCGGTGGACGGCTTGGTGACCAGCTTGCCGCTGCCGTAGATGTCCAGGAACGTCTGGAACTGGGCCTCGTGCTTGAGGTTCGGCGACTTCAGCGAGTCGATCGTGCTGGGCAGGTTGTTGATGCCGTTGGAGAACGCCACCAGCGAGTCGGTGTCCAGGGTCAGGTGCTTGATCAGCTCCCAGGACGCGCCCGGGTTCTTCACGCCCTTGGGGATGGCGATGATCGTGCCGGTGACCAGGCCGCCGCCGTACATCTTGGAGTTGTTCGGCGACATCGGCGAGGGGGCGGTGCCGTAGTTGAGGCCCTTGGCGGTGTCGGCGATGAACGCGGTGCGGAACTCACCGTCCAGCGCCATGGCCAGCTTGCCCTTGTGGAACGCGTTGTCCGGGGAGTACTCGTCGCCAAGGCCCGCCTTGAACTTCTCCAGCTTGTCCGCGCCGTAGAAGTCGACGAGCTTCTTCTGGAACTCGAACATCTCCTTCCACTGTGGACTGCCGGCCAGGCCGGACTTGCCGTCCGGGCCGAGGTACTTCGCGCCGAACATCGGCGCCCACACCTCGGCCAGGTTGCCGTAGAACGGCATCGAGGCGGAGAAGCCCGCGACCTCGATCGAGCCGTCCGGCCCGAACTTGGTCAGCTTCTTGGCGTCCTCGAACAGCTCGTCCGTGGTCTTGGGCGGGGCGGAGATGCCTGCCGCCGCGAAGAGGTCCTTGTTGTAGTACAGGCCGAACGCGTCCGCCAGCAGCGGCATGGCGCAGCGCTTGCCCTCGAAGGTGGTGTACTCGCGGACCGCCTCCGGGATCTGGTTGACGTCGATCTTGTCCCGGTCGATGTACGGCTTGAGGTCCTGGAAGGCCCCGCTCTTGCACCAGTTGCCGAGGTTGTCGGTGTAGAACGAGATCGCCACGTCCGGCGGGTTGCCCGCCTGGATCGACTGGGTGAGCTTGTCGTCGTCCTGGTTGCCGGTGTGGTGGACCGTGATGTTCGGGTACTTCTTCTTGAAGGTGTCCAGCACCTTGTTGAGCTCACGCTCTTCACGGTCGGTGAACTTGCTGTAGACCTCGAGGGTCAGCGTGGCGTCCTTGGCCGGTGCGGCGCCGGCGCCGCTGTTGTCGCCGCTACCGCCACCGCCCCCGTTGCCCGCCGCACCCGAGCACGAGGCGACGAGTAACGCCACCGAACACAGCAGCACTCGCATGGAGGTCTTGCGCATGAGCCCTCCTGGGAACTCGTAAATTCGATCAGTCACTCGCGACGGCTGAACCGGTCTCCAGCCGCCGCGATGGTTCGGTGATGTCGCCGGTCAGCCCGAACACCTGCTCCCGGACCACGGCGAGGGCGGAGTGCAGCGCACCGGCACGCACCGCGTTGCCGCCGAGCGCGCTGAACGCCACCGGAGTGCGGGGTACCACCATGCTCCGCAGCTCCGCACTGATCAGCCGGCACAGCGTCTCCCCGCCCGCGATGCCGGTCTTCCCGCACAGCAGCACCAGTTCCGGGTCGACCACGCTGACCACGCCCGCGACGCCGGTCGCGACGCGGCGGGCCAGGTCGGCCAGGAACGGTTCCCCCTGCTGCCCCGCCTGGACCGCCTTGGTGACCGCGGTCCAGCCGTTGCGGGCCGCGAACCCGTGCGCCTTGGCCAGTTTCACCACGCTGGGTGAGCTGACCAGGTCGCCGAACCGCGTCCCGCTTGGTGCGATGCCCGTGTCGACCGCCGCCCGGTCGGGCACGTGCATCCAGTCGATCTCGCCCGCACCGCCGGTCGCACCACGCAGCAGCCGGCGGTCGATGACGATCGCGCCACCGATCCCCTGATCCAGCCAGACCATCACGAAGGACCGCGCCTCCGTGGCCTGGCCGGCGATCATCTCCTCGAGCGCGACGAGGTTGACGTCGTTCTCGATGGTGACGGGCACACTCAGCTCCGCGCCGATCCGGCCGGGCATGTCGAAGCCCTCCCACGCCGGCAGGTGCGGCGCGAACCACAGGTGCCCGGTGCGCGGGTTGACCGCACCGGGCGTGCCGACCACGACATGGCGCAGGTCGGCGAGTGTCAGGCCCGCTTGTTCGCAGGCGGCGGCCACCGCGCCGCGGAAGGCGCCGACGACGTCGTCGGGCTCGCCGCGGGGTGGCAGCGGGTACCGGTGCTCGGCGAGGGTCTCGCCGGACACGTCGGCGATGGCGATGTCCAGTCCGCGCGGGGTCAGGTCGATCGCCGCGACGTGCGCGACCGCCCCGTTGACCGCCCACAGCTGCGCGCGGGGGCCCCGCCCGCCGCCGCGCAGCCCTTCGCGGACCACCACACCCTCGTCCTCGAGACGGGCCAGGAGCTGTGCGGTCGCCGGCTTGGACAAGCCGATCGCGTACTCCAGCTCGGAGCGCGTCAGCGGGCCGTCGCGCAGCAACGCGTCGATGGCCGCGCGATCGTTGATCTCGCGAAGCAGCCGCGGGCTCCCGGCTCTCAACTCGGCTCCAATGGGGTCAAATTAATCTGGTAACTTCCCAGACGATTTGTGGTGACGCTAGTCACCAACGCCCAATTGGTCAAGACCATCCTTGTGGTCCTCGCTTCGCTCGGACGGACTTGGTCGCCGGGAGCCGGTCATCCGCGGCTCGCACCACGCGGCCGACATCGATTGATCAGGTCTCGCCTCGGTCTCGGGGCGATGTCGGGCGTGTTGCGAGCCGCGGATGACCGGCGCGACCAAGTCGTGGGTTGAGCTATTTCGTCCAGGCAGGGAACTCTGTCCGGTTCATCCCTGTGAATTGTGTGCCGCTGGGCGGCTGTCCCACTCCCCCGAGCCGGTCACGACCGCTACGACTGTCGTTCCGGCCGCGAACGCACCCCGGGCGGTCAAGGCGTAGAGGCCGAACAGCATCTTGGCCACGTAGACCCAGTCCAGTGCCAGGCCGTGCCGGTCACGGAAGTCGGCGATGAACCCGTCCAGAGCTGTCGTTCTTCGTGCGTAGCCACCGAAGTGGAACTCGTCGTTGACCGTCCAGTTGCGCCGGACCGTGCCCAGCGCGGCTTGCTGGAGGCGGGCCACTTCAGCGGTCAGGAAACCGCCCTTCAGCACCGAGAAGCCAAGGGCGCGTTGGCCTTTGAGACCTGCTGAGAGGCCCGCGAGTGTTCCGCCCGTGCCGCAGGCACACGCGATCACGTCGAAGTCGAAGTCGATCTCCGCTGGGACTTCGCTGCAGCCGCGGACCGCTTCGGCGTTGCTTCCGCCTTCTGGCAACAGGAAGAACTCGCCGAACCGGTTCCTGAGATCGGCGACGACCTCCGGTGAGGTCTTGCGGCGGTAGGTCTCGCGGTCCAGGTAGGTCAACGTCATGCCCTGCTCAACCGCGTACGTGAGAACCGGGTTCAGCGGCAGGTGTTCCTCGCCGCGGATCACGCCGATCGTGCGGAACCCGTACAGCCGGCCGGCGGTGGCGGTCGCGCGGATGTGGTTGGAGTAGGCGCCGCCGAACGTGAGCAGCGTTCCCATTGCCTGTGCCGCCGGGATGTTGTGCTTGAGCTTGCGCCACTTGTTGCCCGGCAGGTCCGGGTGGATGAGGTCGTCGCGCTTCAGCACCAGGCGGACGTCACCGAGCCGGGCGTCGTGCAGCCGCACCAAAGGCGAGGGCATCTAGGAAACGTACTGGCTGATGAACGCGACGCGCTCGTCCACGCTGACCTTGGGCAGCTCGATGACCTCGTAGCCGTGCTCGATGTAGCCCAGCGAGATCTCCTCGTGGGTGCGCAGCACCTCGTCGAAGTCGTGGGTGCGTTCCTCGTCGCGGTCGTTGATCTCCGGCCACGGCGGGGTGATGAACACGCGCTGGTGGTAGCGGAACATCGCGGTCGCGGTCAGCACGTGCGGCGGCACCGGCAGGCCCAGCAGCCGGTGGTAGCCGACCAGGTCCGGGATGCCGCGGTCGAAGAACACCAGGCCGCCGTGCTGGCTGGCCTCCCGGTAGGAACGCATCTCCCAGGACAGCATGACCTCGGCGAACAGGGCCGCGTCGGCCTGGTGCAGGGCGCGGCCGCCGATGGCCACCTGGTCGCGGATGATCTCCCGCGCCACTTCCGGGAAACACGTGTACCCGTACTGCCGTAAGGCGTTGATGACCGTCGTCTTGCCACCACCGGCCACCCCGGTGATGATCACGAAGGTACTCAAGGCCTTCGGACCGGTTCGCAGCAGCCGACCGCGCAGGGCGCACCGTTCACCGTGCACCCGGCCGCCGGGAACGACGACAGCTTCAGCGCTTGCTCGCCCGCGATGTGCTCACGGATCAACGCGACCACGAGCTCGGCGAACCGGGGGTCGGCGTTCGGGGTGGCCGCGCGGGCGAACAGCATGCCCAGCTCGGCGGCCTTCTCGGCGGCCTCGTTGTCCAGGTCCCAGATCACTTCCAGGTGATCGGAGACGAACCCGATCGGGCACACCGCCAGCGCGCCGACGCCCTGAGCGCTCAACGCCTCCACGTGGTCGACGATGTCCGGCTCGAGCCACGGGATCCGCGGCGGCCCGGACCGCGACTGCCAGACCACGTCGTACTCGGCGACGCCGACCTCGGCCGCCACCAGCCGGGCGGCCTCGGCGACCTGGCGCGAGTACCGGTGGCCGCCCTCCTCGGGCGGACCGGCGGCCTTGTCGGCCGACACCGGCACCGAGTGGGCGGTGAACACCAGCCGGGCGTTGTCGGGCAGCGAGGCCAACGCGGCCCGGACGGAGTCGGCGAAGGCCGCCACGAACAGCGGGTGGTCGAAGAACTGCCGCAGTTTCACCAGTTCAGGGGCAGCGGGGCCGACCGCCGCGCGGGCCCGCGCGATGTCCTCGTCGTACTGGCGGCAGGCCGAGTACCCGCCGTACGCGGACGTCGGGAACACCAGCGCCCGCTTCACCCCGTCGGCAGCCATCTTGGCGACGGTGTCCTCGGCCATCGGGTGCCAGTTGCGGTTGCCGAAGTACACCGGCAGCTTGATGTCCTGCGCCGCCAGCTCGGCCTCGACCGCGGCGATGGCGTCCCGGTTGAGCTCGTTGATCGGGGAGACGCCGCCGAAGTGCTGGTAGTGCTGTTCGACCTCGTCGAGGCGTTCGGGCGGCACACCCCGGCCGCGGGTCACGTTCTCCAGGAACGGCCGGACCTCCGCGGGCCCCTCCGGCCCGCCGAACGACAACCACAGCACGGCGTCAAAACTCACGGCCCTATCCTGGCATTTGTCACTCCACGATCTCCCGCCGGGACAGCCGCACCTCCTCCACGTCGAGCTTGCTCTGCACCTCGCGCACCACGATGTCGTCGATCAGCCGTTCGTCGCGCAGCCGCAGCAGGGTCTCCCGCTTGCGCGCCAGCAGGGCCAGCCGCAGCTGCTTGTACTCGTCCTCCAGCCGCCGTTCGGTGTCGTCGATGTCGTCCTCGCCGGCGCCCTCGGTGCGCAGCATGGTGAGATGCCGCTGGTACTCGGTCTGGGTGCGCTCCAGCACCATCGGGTCGACCTCCAGCTCGGCGGCCAGCCGCGGCAACGCCTCGAACGCCTCCTCGGAGGAGACGGTGATGGCCAGCGAGCGTTCCTCGTCGAGCTGGGTGTCCGGCGGCAGGTGCGCCCAATGGACCACGAACGGCAGGATCACGCTCTGGATCACCAGGGTCAGCACGATCACACCCGCGGTGACGAAGATGATCACGTCCCGGTCCGGGAACGGGTCCTTGGCGTTGGTCAGCTCCGGCACAGCCAGTGCCGCGGCCATGGACACGGCCCCGCGGAACCCGGACAGCGCCATCACGACGCGCGGCCGTGGGCCCGCGCGCCGCAGCCGTTGCTGGGGCCGCCGGTCGATCGCGCGGATTACGTACGGCGTGGTGAAGTTGTAGACGAACCGCGCACCGATGACGACCGCCGTGACGATCCCGAGCAGGGTGAGCGCGCGGGTCAGCTCGCTGGACGAGAGGTCGCGGACGGCGGCGTTGGCCTGCAGGCCGATCAGCACGAACAGCGATCCGTTGAGCAGGAACGTCGTCAGGCCCCAGAACGCGTTGGCCTGCTGACGGGTGTCCGCGCGCACGATCCGGGGCCCGATCTGGCTCAGCACGAGCCCGCAGACGACCACCGCGAGCACCCCCGAGGCCTCCAGACGCTCCGCGAGGAGGAACGCCACGAACGGGGTCAGCACGCTGACGACGTTCTCCAGGGTCGGGCTGTCCAGCCGCCGCCGGGCCTGGATGGCGAGCCACGCGGTCAGCAGCCCGGAGGCCGCGCCGCCGACGTACGCGAGCACAAACAGCCAGCTCACATGCCCGGGGCCGTAGGACCCACCGCCCTGCGTCACGCTCACCGCGATGCCGTAGATGACCAATGCGGTGCCGTCGTTGACAAGGCTCTCCGCACGCAACACGGTCATCGTGCGCAACGGCAGTGCCCGTGCGATGACGCCGACAACGGTGGCATCCGTAGGCGCGATGGCAGCGCCGAGGATCCACGCGGGACCCCACGGCATACCTACGGCATGCGCTACCGCTGCTACAGCGGCTGCTGTGACGACGACGAGCACTGTGCTGGCGAGCACGATGATCCGGAGGTTGTTGCGGATCTCCCGCAACGACGTGGTCAGGCTCTCCCAGTACAACAGCGCCGGCAGGAACACCAGCAGCATCGTCTCGGGCGGCAGCGACACCTCACGCAGTGCGGGGATGAACCCGACCGCCACCCCGACGACGACCAGCAGCACCGGCGGCACCACGCGCAGCCGCCCGGCGGCGACCGTGCAGACCAGCACGGCCACCCCGAGCACAACGACGATCTCGAGACCTAACAACTCCGCCCACCTTCAAGTCTCACGTGGACGGCTCAGGCGGTGGCTACATGCCGACCGCGTGGAACCCGCCGTCCACCCACACCATGGACCCCGTGGTCGCCGGCAGCCAGTCCGACAACAGGGCGCACACGCTCTTTCCAACCGGCTCGGGGTCGTCGACCTTCCAGCCCAGCGGCGCGCGCGGGCCCCACTGCTCCTCGATGTCCTTGAAACCGGGGATCGACTTGGCCGCCATCGTGCGCACCGGGCCGGCCGCGACCAGGTTCACCCGGATCTGCTTCGGGCCCAGCTCCTTGGCCAGGTAGCGGGTGACCGACTCCAGCCCGGCCTTGGCCACGCCCATCCAGTTGTAGGCCGGCCACGCCTGGCGCGCGTCGAAGTCCATGCCCACCACGGACGCACCCTCGTGCAGCAACGGCAGCAGCGCCTTGGTCAGCGACATGAACGAGTACGCCGAGACCTGGACCGTGGTGGCCACGTCCTCCCACGGCGCCTCCAGGAACGGGTTGCCGAGGCAGGACGCCGGGGCGAACCCGATCGAGTGCACCACCCCGTCGATGCCGTCGACGTGCTCGCGGACCTTGTCGGCCAGGCCGTCGAGGTGCTCCTGGTTGGTCACGTCCAGCTCGATCACCGGGGCGGGCGTGGGCAGCCGCTGCGCGATCCGCTCCACCAGGCTCATCCGGCCGAACCCGGTCAGCACCACCTGGGCACCCTGTTCCTGGGCGATCTTGGCCACGTGGAACGCGATGGACGCGTCGGTGATCACACCGGTGATCAGCAGCCGCTTGCCTTCGAGCAGTCCGCTCACTTGTTCCCTCTCCCTAGATCTCTCTCTCAGTGGCCCATGCCGAGGCCGCCGTCGACGGGGATGACCGCGCCGGTGATGTACGAGGCCGCGTCCGAGGCCAGGAACGTCGTGACCGAGGCGATCTCCGCGGTGTCGGCGTACCGGCCGAGCGGGACCTGCGCGATGATCTCGGCCTTGCGGTCCTCGGACAGCACGGCGGTCATCTCGGTGGCCACGAAACCCGGCGTGATCACGTTCGCGGTGATGTTGCGGCTGCCCAGCTCCCTGGCCAGCGACCGGGCGAACCCGACCAGGCCGGCCTTGCTGGCCGCGTAGTTGGCCTGGCCCGCGCCGCCGGAGAGCCCCACCACCGACGAGATGAACACGATCCGGCCGAACCGCTGCTTGAGCATGCCCCGCGAGGCGCGCTTGACCACGCGGAACGCGCCGGTCAGGTTGGCGTCCAGGACGCGGGTGAACTGGTCCTCGGTCATCCGCAACAGCAGCGTGTCGTCGGTGATCCCGGCGTTGGAGATGAGCACCTCGACCGGGCCGTGCGCCTCCTCGACCTGCTTGAACGCGGCGTCCACCTGATCGGCGTCGGTCACGTCGCACTTCACCCCGAGCAGGCCCTCCGGCACGTCCGAGCCGCGGTGCGTGACCGCCACCTTGTCACCCTGCTCGGCGAACGCACGGGCGATAGCCAGACCGATCCCCCGGTTACCACCTGTGACCAATACTGACCGTGCCACGCTCAACTCCTCCGCGCCCCGATGGTGCCTCTCGCGGGCACAGGCTACTGGCCGACGGCGGCGATGGTAGGGCTAGCCCCCCGGTAAATCGGCTGTTCAGCACCATGGGGGCGACACCGTTGACGGCAATAGCGTCGAGCCACAAACAAGGGGCTCGAGATTTGGGGACGGTGTCGGCATGCTGCGCCTGACGTTGCGAACGCTGCGCTACCGCAAGGGCGGTTCGGTGGCGACCTTCATCGCGTTGCTGCTCGGTTCGATGATCGTGATGGCGTGCGGCGGCCTGATGGAGACGGGCGTGCGCACCGCCGTCCCGGCCCAGCGGCTGGCCGGCGCGCCGATCGTGGTGACCGGGGACAAGCACTACGACCTGCCGAGGAAGGACCCGTCCGACGAGGACGAGGACTCCGAGCGCGGCCGCCTGGTCGAGCAGGTCACCGTGTCACCCGCCGTGGCCGACAAGGTCGCGTCGACCGCGGGCGTGGCGTCCGTGCTGCCGGATGTGACGTTCCCGGTGGTCGTCGGCGGTTCGGCGACTTCCGGCCACGGTTGGGACTCGGTCGCGCTCGGGCCGCACAACTACTCGGGTCCGGCTCCCGGCGCCGGTCAGGTCGTCCTGGACGCGTCCATCGGACGGCACGCCGGTGACCAGGTCGACGTGTCCATCCGGGGCGTCACGCAGAAGTTCACCGTGGCCGGGGTGGGCACGTTCGCTCAGCCGGACCTGTACTTCTCGTCGGCGGACGCGGGCCGGTTCGGGCGCGTCTCCGCTTTGGCCGTGACGGTCAAGCCGGGGACCGACGTGCCGGCGCTCGCGTCTTCGCTGGAGGACTCGCTGAAGGGTCAGGCGATCGTGCTGACCGGCGAGGACCGTGGCGTCGCGGAGTTCCCGCAGACGCTTGCCAGCAGTGAGATGTTGATCGTGCTGGCGGGGGTGTTCGGCGGGTTCGCGGTGATGGTCGTGATGATGGTGGTCGCCAGCACGCTCGGGTTGTCGATCCGCCAGCGTCGCCGCGAACTGGCTCTGCTGCGGGCGGTGGGGACGACGCCGCGGCAGGTTCGGCGGATGGTGTTCGCCGAGGCGCTCGTGGTGTCGCTGCTGGCCAATTTGGTCGCCTGGATACCGGGGTCCTATCTGGGCGAATGGCTGTTCTCGCAGCTGACTGGCAAGGGCGTGGTGTCGTCGCTGATCGAGTTCCACCAGGGCTGGGTGCCTTCGGTGACCGGGATCGGCGTGGCCGTGCTCAGCTCCCAGTTCGCCGCCATCGCCGCTGCTCGCCGGGCCGCGCGGACTCGGCCGACCGAGGCGCTCGCTGAGGCCGCTGTGCTGCGCAAGTGGCTCAGTGGCTTCCGGGTTGTGTTGGCGGCGTTGGCTTTCGGCGGCGGTCTGGCGTTGGCGATCCTCACGCTGACGGTGATGGGCGACCGCGGTTCGCTCGCCGCTTCGACCGCCGGGCCTGCGGTGTTGATGTGGGCGCTGGGGCTGACAATGATCGCTCCGGGGGCGACTCGCGTTGTGATGGCGGCGCTGCGGTGGCCGGTTCGCGCGGTGACTTCGGTTCCCGGGTATCTGGCGTTGAACAACGCTCGGGTGCGGCGGATCCAGCTGGCGGCCGCGATCGCTCCGGTGATGTTGTCCGTCGGGTTCGCGACCGCGCAGATCTACATGCAGACGACTTCGGTGGCGGCTTCGGAGCGTGAGTACGCGTCGAGCCTGCGGGCGGACTCGGTGTTGCAGTCCACCACCGGCGGGTTCTCCCCCGCTGCCGTGTCCCAGGTGCAGCACCTTCCCGGGGTCACCGCGGCTTCGGAATGGGTGACCAGCACTGGTTTTGTCGAGGCGCCTTATGACTCCGCGTTGAGCGATGATGGTTTGGCGCTGCAGGGCGTCACCGCTTCCGGTGCTGCCGCCCTTTCCGCGGTGCCGGTCTCCGCTGGATCGCTCGATGCATTGTCGGGCAACACTGTCGCGCTGCCGAAGTCGCATGCGTCGGACATGGGAGTGGGCATCGGTGACACCGTCACCCTTCGGTTCGGGGATGGGCAGTCCGGTTCGCTGCGGGTCGTTGCTTTGCTCGACTCGAAGAAGTCCGCGGAGGCCGCGTTGCTACCCGCCGGACTGCTTGCCTCGCACACCACCGCGGGCGCGCCGACGCAGATCATGGTTCGTGGCACGGTGTCCTCGTTCCCGGACGCGCAGATCGTCGACCGGTCCGTGCTGACCGCGGCCTACTCCGAGGACCAGCAGACCGGCGCGTGGATCAACTACCTGCTGGCCGGGTTGATCATCCTGTACACGGCCATCTCGGTGATCAACACGCTGGTGGTCGAGACCGCCGACCGGCGGCGGGAGTTCGGTCTGCTGCGGCTTTCCGGCGCGCTGCGGGGCCAGATCGTCCGGATGGCGGCGGTCGAGGGCACGATCATCGGCCTGTGCGGGCTGGTGCTCGGGACCGTGATCTCCGGGGCGACGCTGCTGCCGTTCAGCCTGGCGGTCAACGGTTCGCTGTTCCCGGTCGGTCCGCTGTGGATCTTCGGGATCATCGCGGGCGCGGCGGGTGTGCTCACCCTGTCGGCCACCGTGGTGCCGGCCTGGCTGGCCACCCGCTCGCGCCCGCTGGCCAGTCAGGGTGTGGGCTGAGGGAAGCCCAGGGCCCTGGCCCTGGCGCCGAGGTCGGGCCAGTCCTCACCGGAGTGGGCGTGACTCTCCAGCAGGCAGCCGAAGGTGATCGGCAGGGGGACGTTGTAGCGCGGCGCGGACAGCTTCGGCGGGTTCTCGAAGTCGAGGACCTCGGCGAGGTTGTTCGCCGCCGCGTCCCGCACGGTCAGGGGGTCGAGGCCGAACCGCCACTCGATCATCTTGAGGATCGAGGTGTGGTCGTAGAGGCCGTGCGCGACCGTGGACCGCTTGGCCCGCGGCGAGATCACCAGGCAGGGCACGCGGAATCCGCGCAGGCCGGCGCCGAGATCGGGGTTGGGGTCGGGGCCGACCGGCGGGGGCACGTGGTCGAAGAAGCCGCCCCACTCGTCGTAGGTGATCACCAGGACCGTTCGTTCCCAGTTCGGGCTGGACACCACGGCGTTGTAGACGGTGTCCAGGAAGTGTTGTCCCAGGCGGATATCCGCCAGCGGGTGTTCATCCTGGGACAAGCCGGGCAGGGCCTCGCCGAAGAACCCGGGTTCCACAAAGGACACCGGCGGCAGCGTGCCCGCCTTGGCGGCGGTGTAGAAGTTCGAGATCAGCTTGGAGATGCCGAGATACCTGGTCCCCCACAAGGCGGTGTACGGGACGTCGGTGAAGTAGTAGCGGCCGGTCACGCCTTTCGCGGCCAGCCGGTCCCAGATCGCCGGCATCGTCGCGATCTTGTCCACCGACGTGGTCGTGCGGTCGGTCTGCGCGGCGTGCAGGAAGAACCGGTTCGGGAAGGTCGGGGCCATCATCGCGGCGAAGTACCGGTCGCACACCGTCCAGTCCCGCGCGGCCCGGCCGTAGAACCCCAGATCGGCGGCCTCGAAGTAGCCGATCGAGAAAACATCGTTGTTGCCCGCGCGCAGCCACCCATCACACGCACCGTTGTTGAACTCGATCCGGCCACCCTCATACGAGTGGTCCGGATCGTTGAAACCACACCCGTGCGGCACCGTGAGCCGGTGCGTCGGATGCGAAACACCGTTGGCATCAGTGAAACTCAGCCCCGCCTGCCGCCCATCCGCACCGGGCAACCAGCCGAGATAGTGGTCGAAGGAGCGGTTCTCCATCATCACCACGACAATGTGGTCGATCCCCGAATCCTTGGGATCGGGTAAAGCCGCCGCCTCAGCGGGGAGGGTCGACGCCGCCGCGGCCGTCACCGCCACCGCACCCGCCGTGCCTACCAGGAACTTCCGCCGGGTCACATCGTTCATCCGAATCTCCCGTCAGTGTCAGGCCCGGCAGCCCAGCATGCCACTTTGAGAATGGTGGGCAACCAACCAACGGATGAACTACACGGGTAACACTGTCCACCTATAGATCTGGTTGTCCCGTAGCTCCGTTTCGATTGGAGCGTCCACAGTGGAGAGAGATTCGAGGTGCGCCAGGACGTTCTTGCGACCCCGGATCGTGTGGCCGTCCTCGGTCCAGTGCAGGTACGGATGGAGGAGCGGCTTCAACGCCGCCCAGTCCCGCTTCTCGATGGCCTGCAGGGCCTGCCGCACGATCGGATCCACCGCCGAAGTAGACCACGACATGCCTAAGTGAGTGTTAGGTCTGGGCTGACCTGCTTGTTCTCCGGGCTTCGGGGCTCGACCGTGATGGCAGTCACGTGACGAGGAGGTCCGATGGCGGTCATCAGCCAGACCGGGGAACGCCGAGTGGTCGGCAATGTCATCCGGGGGTCGATCGGGAATCTGATCGAGTGGTACGACTGGTATGCGTACACGGCGTTCAGCATCTACTTCGCCAGTACGTTCTTCCCGAAGGGCGACCAGACCGCCCAGCTGCTGGACACCGCGGGGATCTTCGCGGTCGGCTTCCTGATGCGGCCGATCGGGGGGTATCTGCTCGGGCGGTTCGCGGATCAGTTCGGGCGGCGGAATGCGCTGACGTTGTCCGTGGTGTTGATGGCGGCCGGGTCTTTGTTGATCACCGTGACGCCCGGGTATGCGTCGATCGGGGTGGCGTCGCCGATCATCCTGTTGCTCGCCCGGTTGCTGCAGGGGTTGAGTGTCGGTGGGGAGTACGCGACCTCGGCCACGTATCTGTCCGAAGTGGCCACTGCGGGGAAACGGGGTTTCTACTCGAGTTTCCAGTACGTCACGTTGATCTCCGGGCAGCTTGTCGCGCTGGGGCTGCAGATCGTGTTGCAGCAGGTGCTCACCGACCACCAGCTCACCACGTGGGGGTGGCGGGTGGCGTTCGCGGTCGGTGCCACGGGGGCGCTGATCGTGATGTGGCTGCGCCGCGGGATGGACGAGTCCGAGAGCTACCAACGGGAAAAGACCGACACCAAGCAGCGCGGCACGCTCAAGGTGCTGCTGCAGTACCCGAAGGAGTGCCTGATCGTCGTCGGCCTCACCCTCGGCGGCACGGTGGCGTTCTACACCTACAGCACCTACCTGAAGAACTTCATGGTGAACACCAGCCACATCGACAAGGGCACGGTCACCTGGATCAACTTCATCGCGCTGGCCGTGTTCATGGGCATCCAGCCGCTCGCCGGCCGGTTGTCCGACCGGATCGGGCGGCGGCCGCTGCTGAAGTTCTTCGGCATCGCGGGCACGCTCGCGACCGTGCCGCTGCTGAGCATCCTCGCGGGCACGAAGAACCCGGTGGTGGCGTTCCTGCTGATGATGATCGGCCTGTCCATCGTCACCGGGTACACCTCGATCAACGCCATCGTGAAGGCGGAACTGTTCCCCACCAGGATCCGCGCGCTGGGCGTCGGCCTGCCGTACGCGCTCACCGTCGCGATCTTCGGCGGCACGGCCGAGTACATCGCGCTCGGCCTGAAGAAGGCGGGACTGGAGCAGCTGTTCTACTGGTACGTCTCGGCGTGCATCCTGGTCTCGCTCATCGTGTACTGGACAATGCGGGAAACGTCTTCTGCATCGGAGCTGGAACATGAGGGTGCTGCTGGTCGAGGATGACGACGGGGTCGGCGACGCGCTGAGCGAGGCGCTGGCCGCACGCGGGCACGTCCCCACCAGAGTCAGCCGCGGGGCGGACGCCCTGGGCAAGCACCACGACGCCGACCTGGTCCTGCTCGACCTCGGCCTGCCGGACACCGACGGCCTGGAGGTGCTGCGCATGCTCCGCAAGGTCGCGGACGTGCCGGTGCTCGTGCTCACCGCCCGCGGCGACGAACGTTCGGTGGTCCGCGGTCTTCGCCTCGGCGCGGACGACTACGTGGTGAAACCGGTGCGGCTGGCCGAACTGCTGGCCCGGATGGACAACATCACCATGCGTGCGGCCAGCCGGGCCCGGCCGGTGCGCGTGGTGCGGGTGTCCGATGTGGAGATCGACCTCGCCGCCCGCCGGGTGACCGTCGGCGGCGAGGAGATCACTTTGACTACCAAGGAGTTCGATCTGCTAGCAGTGCTAGCCACCCGGATCGGCACGGCCGTCAGCCGCCAGCAGCTGATGGACGAGGTGTGGGGCAACGCTTATGTCGGGGTCTCGCGGTCGTTGGACGTGCACATGACGCAGCTGCGCGGGAAACTGCACCGCCCGGGCCTGCTGGCGACCATCCGCGGGTTCGGCTACCGGCTGGAAACCTGACATGCGCACCCGTCTGCTGGTGGTGCTGCTGGTGCTGTCGGCGGCGGCGCTGGCCGGGTTCGCGTGGCCGCTGCTGACCAGCACGGCCGCGGCCCGCACCCAGCAACTGGTGATCTCCCGGACCGCCGAGCTGGACCGGTTCGCCGCGCTGGCCCAGCAGGCCGGGGACACCGGCGACACCGCCCAGGTCAGCGCCGAGGTCCGGGCGTACAGCGAGCTCTACAACGAGGGCGTGCTCGTCGTCGACGCGCGCAAGCGGCCGGTGGTCGAGGCCGGGCTCAAGGCGGACGATCCTTCGCTGATGTCGTTGCTCGACGGGGCTTTGCGCAACCAGCCCGGTCCCGCGCCCGCCGTGATCAAGCCGTGGTCCAGCGGGGATGTGCTGCTGGTGCGTCCGGTCGGCGCGGGGACTCGGGTCGCCGGGGCGGTGGCGTTGCGGGCTTCGGTGGGCGCGGCGGCTTCGGATGTGGCGCACGACTGGTTGTTGATCGTGCTCGGGGCCTTGGTCGCGGCGCTGTTGTTCGTGCTGCTGGCTCTGGTGGTGTCGCGGTGGGTGCTGCGGCCGTTGGCACAGCTGGAAAAGGGTGTCCGGGCGTTGGCCGCGGGTGAACGGCATCCCCACGTTCCGGCGCGGGCCGGACCACGGGAGCTGCGGGCGTTGGGGGCGTCGTTCAACCAGATGTCGGACGCCGTGGACGAGGCCGCCGAGCAGCAACGGCGGCTGGTCGCCGACGCGTCGCACCAGATGCGCAACCCCATGGCGGCGCTGCGGCTGCGGGTTGACTCGTTGGCGGACCAGGTGCGGCCCGACGGGCAGGCCACCTACCGGGGGTGTGTCGGGGAGGTGGAACGGATGGAGTCGTTGCTGGACGGCCTGTTCGCGTTGGCCTCGGCGGAGAACGTCAAGCTCGCGCCGGGTGAGGCGAGTGACGTTCCGGCGCTGTTGTGGGAGCGTTCGGATGCTTGGAAGGCCGCTGCCGCGGCTGTGGGGTCGCGGATTTGCGTGTCTGTCGTGGATCCGGCGCGGGTGTCCATGCCGGACAGTGAGCTGGCTCAGGTGCTGGATGTGTTGCTGGACAACGCTATCAAGTACGCCGGGCCGGGTGCGCGGGTCGAGGTGACCGGGACGGTCGACCACGAGATCGCGACGATCACGGTGTCGGACAACGGGCCGGGGCTGTCGGCGGATGATCGGGCGCGGGCTACTTTGCGGTTCTGGCGGGCTGGGGATGCCGGGGCGGAGGGAACGGGCCTCGGGTTGGCCATCGCCGAGCGGCTGGTGACCGCTCGGGGTGGGCGGATGCGGTTGGATGAGGTTGCGCCGCATGGGCTCGCGGTGCACGTGACTCTCCCGTTGGAGGCGTCATGATCTCGCGGCGGGCTTTCGTGCTGGCTACTGCCGGTTTGTTGGCGGGGTGCACCCGGGGGTCGGATCGGCCGTTGACGATCGCCGCGGGTGAGGAGGGCGGGTTCTATCTGGCGTTCGCGAAGTTGCTGGCGGACCAGGTGAACCAGGCCGATGTCGGTCTGCGGTGTACCGCCGTGCCGACTCAGGCCAGCGTTGCCAACTTGGAGCTGCTGCAGTCCGGCAAGGCCGATTTGGCGCTGGTGCTGGCCGATACGGCGTTGACGGCGTCCAAAGGCAACAGTCCTTTTACGACTGCCATGCCATTGCGGGCGTTGGGGCGGGTCTACGAGAACTACATGCAGCTTGTCGTCCGGCAGGATGGCCCGATCCACTCGCTGGGTGATCTCGCTGGCAAGACGGTGTCCTTGGGAGCTGCTGGTTCGGGGGCCGCGCTGTTCGGCACCCGGATGGTGGCCGCCGCGGGTATCCAGCCCACGGTTTCGCATCTGCCGCTGGCTGACGCGGTGTCCGCGCTGGCCGAGGACCGGATCTCGGCCCTGCTGTGGTCCGGCGGGGTGCCGACCCCCGCTCTCGCCGACCTCGACAACCGGGTGGGTATCCGCTTGTTGTCCCTCGATGGGGTGACACCCGCGCTACGGGCTGCGCACGGTTCGGTCTACGAGTCGGTGCTCGTGCCGTCGGGCGCGTACCAGCACGTGCGGGACACCCGGACGATCGGGGTGGCAAACCTGCTGGTCAGCGCCCCTTCGTTGCCGCCAGAGGTGGCCGGCGCGGTGGTGTCCGTGCTGGTCACGCGGGCCAGCCGGCTGGTGCCGCAACAGGCGGTCGGCACCCAGTTCCTCGACGCCCGCACCCTCATCGGAACAGCCGGTGTCCCCCTGCACCCAGGCGCCGCGGAAAGGTACCGTGAGCTGCACGGGTAACGTTTTGACCCTTCTGAGACACAGTTCGGCGGTTACGGGATGCCGAAACGGGGGACCCCTGGGACCGTAGTACCGAGTGGCTTTCACCCGACTCTGGACCCAGGAGCGTGTGCCATGACCATCCAATCGATCATCGGTGCGATCGTGATCGGCCTGATCATCGGCGCGCTGGCCCGGCTGATCCTGCCCGGCAAGCAGAACATCCCCATCTGGCTGACGATCGTCGTGGGTATCGTCGCCGCCTTCATCGGCAGCCTCATCGCCCGGTGGCTGGGCGTGCAGGACACCGCCGGTATCGACTGGATCGAGATCCTGCTACAGGTTGGCGCGGCTGTAGTGCTCGTCGGAATCGTTGGCGGGCTTTACGGCAGTCGACGGGTTCATTGACGCGTGAGTCGGCGGCTCGCTCCTTCAGGGGCGGGCCGCTGACTCATGTCTGGGGGCGTTTGGGATGGCTGGGTGAAAAGAGTTCGCTCGCCGCTAGGCAGGCCGCGAAGAGGGGCAAGGGACAAGGATCCTTCGGATCCCTGTGGGCTGGTGGGCGAAGGGCACCCCTGTTGCGCGCTTCCGCGCGTGGGTTGGCTTCTTTAAGTGTTCTGCTCGTATGCGACCGCCAGCCAATAGCAGACCTCGTCATCCACGTCTTCCAGGCGGGTCAACGGGATTCTGTGCGTCATGGTCTCGTCTCTGAGTATCTTGGCTGACTGCAGTCTTGCGGCGAAGCGGGTGTGGCCTTCGTGCATGGTGACTATGCGGAGGCCGAGGTCGACCCTTGTTTTGGTGGTGGGTTTGATGACGGCGAATTTTCGGCGTTTGGTTCGGAGGGTGACGTAGGTTTTTCTGGCCTGGACCTCTACGAGGCCTTGGTGGGCTATGCCTATGCCTGCTTCTACCAGTTCGTCGAAGACCGGGCGGAGGTGTTGGCGGTCGGCGAACTGTTCGTCGACCAACTCTTCGGCTGTTTTCAGGAGGAATTCGGGGTAGCCGAAGCGTTCCATGATCAACAGCTGTTGGGCGTAGCCGTTGATGTTGCGGGTCTTGAGCCAGAGCTGGAGCTCGTCACGGGAGGTGATGCCCGTGTCCTTGATCCTTCTGTTCCAGTCGTCGACGGTGTGGCCGGTCTGACGCTTCAGGAGCTGGGCGGACCACTCATGCATCTCGCGCCAGTCCTTGGCGTCGACCATGGGGGTCCTCCTGCGCTGCTGCGGCTCCTAGGGCAGGCGCTGCCCGATGAACAGCGCGCTGGCCGCGGCGCTGATGGCCGCGATGGTGCCCAGTATCAACCATGGGCGGCTCGCGTCGGCGTCTTTCACCTCATAACCGATTTGTTCACCCAATGTGTCGTAAACCTTGCGCAGCTCGTCGGCGGTGGCGGCCTTGTAGAACTCGCCGCCGGACAGCTTGGCGACCTCCTGGAGGGACTCGTCGTCGACGGGCACGGGGGTCCGTCGACCGTCGATGTCGACCGTGCCGTCGGTGGTGCCGAACGAGATGGTCGAGACGGGGATCTTCTGGTCGGCGGCTGCCCGTGCGGCGGTGAACATGCCGCGCGGGTCGTCCTGGTTGTCGGTGGGGATGGTCTGCTTGCCGTCGCTCATCAGCACGATGCGGGCCGGGGGCGGGCCTTCGGGGCCGCCGACGACCTGGGAGAAGCCCTCGATGGACTGCAGCGCGCTGAAGATCGCCTCGCCGGTGGCGGTGGACTGCGCGAGGCGGAGGGTGTCGATGGCCTTCACGACGCCCTGGCGGGAGGTGGTCGGGGAGACCAGGACGGTGGCTGTTCCGGCGAACGAGATCAGGCCCAGGTTGATGCCGGGGGTGAGGCCGTTGGCGAACGACTTGGCCGCCGCCTGAGCGGCCTCCAGGCGGTTGGGTTTGACGTCGGTGGACTCCATCGACAGCGACACGTCGATCACCAGCATGACCGTGGCCCGGTTGCGCGGGACCTTGGCCTCGGCGGTGGGGCCGGCCAGCGCGATGGTGAACAGCGTCAGGGCGGTCAGCAGCAGCGCGATGGGGACGTGCCGGGTCCGGCGCGACCGTTTCGGCGCGACCCGCTCCAGCAGCGCGAGGTTGGTGAACCGCATGGTCTTCTTGCGGCGCCTGCGCTGGGCCAACACGTACCCGGCCACCAGCCCGGCGACCAGGATCAGCAGCAGGAACCACCACGCGTCCGCGAACCGCGTGAAACTCAGGCCGAACATCAGGCGGCACCCCCTCCGGACCAACGACGTTTGCGGGCGACCACGAACCGGACGGTGTCGGCGACCCAGTCCGAGTCCGTGCGCAGCACCAGGTGCCCCGCCCCCGCACGGCGGATCGCGGCCGCGACCTCGGCCCGGTGGTGGGCGGCGGCCGCGGCGAACTCCCGGCGCAGCAACGGGGTCGCGTCCACCTCACGCTGCCGTCCCGTCTCCGGGTCGGACAGGACGACCGTGCCGATGTCCGGCAGGTCGACGTCCCGGGGGTCGACGACCTCGATCGCGATCAGGTCGTGCCGGCCGGACAGCCCACGCAGCGCGCGCTGCCAGTTGATCTCGCCCAGGAAGTCCGAGATCACCACGGCCAGGCCCCGCCGGCGCGGCGGCCGGCGCAGCTGTTCGAGCAGCTCGGCGAGATCACCGGAGGTGCCCTCGGGCGGGCTCGGTGTCTCGGCGATCTTGCGGATCAGGCCCCGCGCGTAGGCGAGCCCGCCGCGGGCCGGGATGCGGTTCATCTGCGCGCCGGTGGACACCACCGCGCCGATCCGGTTGCCGCCACCGCGAGTCAGGTGCGCGACCGCGGCGACCGCGGCCACGACAAGGTCCCGTTTCTCGCACGCCGCCGTGCCGAAGTCCAGGCTGGCGGACAGGTCCACGGCGAGCCACGTCTCCAGCTCGCGGTCGGCGACCGTCTCCCGGATGTGCGGGGTGGTCGTGCGGGCCGTGACCGCCCAGTCCATCCGGCGGACGTCGTCACCCGGCTGGTAGGGCCGGGCCTCCCCCGGTTCGGTACCGGGCCCGGGCACCAGTCCGAGGTGGTTGCCCTGCAACAGGCCGTCGAGCTTGCGCCGGACATCCAGCTCCAGCAGCCGCAGCCCGGCCTCCATCCGCTCGCCGCGCAGGATCGGCGGGGTCCAGGACGGCCGCTCCTCCTTCTTGGTCACGGCCGGCCAGACATGCCTGCGGGTGCGGGGTGTCCTTGCTGCGGCGCGGCTTGCGGCCGCGCGGACACCTGGGGCAACGGAACGGTCTGCAGCACCCGGGTGATGATGTGGTCCAACGGAACCGCGTCGGCCAGCGCGTCGTACGACAGCACGAGCCGGTGCCGCAACACATCCGGAACGACGTCGACAACATCCTGTGGCAGCACGTAATCCCGGCCGCGAACGAGCGCGAGCGCGCGGGCGGCGGCCACGATTCCCAAGCTGGCACGGGGAGAAGCACCGTAGGCGACCCAACCGGCCACATCGGACAGACCGTGCTCGGCCGGGGTCCGGGTGGCGAGCACCAGGCGCACCACGTAGTCGACGAGCGCGTGGTGCACGAAGACCTTGGACGCCACGCCCTGCAGGCGGGTCAGCTCGGCCGGGGTGAGCACCTCGTGCGGCACCGGGGGCTGCACGCCCATCCGGTACACGATCTCGCGCTCCTCCTCGGCCGTCGGGTACTCGACGATGATCTTGAACAGGAACCGGTCGCGCTGCGCCTCGGGCAGCGGGTAGACGCCCTCGTTCTCGATCGGGTTCTGGGTGGCCAGCACCAGGAACGGGTCGGGCATCGGGAAGGTCTGGCCGCCGATGGACACGTGCCGCTCGGCCATCACCTCGAGCATCGCCGACTGCACCTTGGCCGGCGCGCGGTTGATCTCGTCGGCGAGCACGAAGTTGGCCACCACCGGGCCCAGCTCGACGTCGAACGACTCGCTGCCCTGCCGGTAGATCCGGGTGCCGAGGATGTCGGCGGGCACCAGGTCGGGGGTGAACTGCACGCGGGAGAACGAGCCGCCGACCACCCGGGCGAACGTCTCCACCGCGAGGGTCTTGGCCACACCGGGCACGCCCTCCAGCAGCAGGTGCCCCTTGGACAGCAGGCCCACCAGCATCCGCTCGACCAGCCGGTCCTGCCCGACGATCACCCGCTTGACCTCGAACACCGTGCGCTCGAGCAGCTGCGCGTCATGGGCCGGGGTGCTGGCGGCGCCACCTGCCTCCGTCTTTCCGGCCTCGGGCTCCGTCACGGGCGAACCTCCTCGAAAACACACGTATCCGCGATGACCATGCAAACGGATCGCCAGTGTGACCGCTGTGAAGAGGGTCAGGTGTGCCCGCGGGATCTCGATCGGTGGGAGTCCGCCCCGAAACCGGACTTCAGCGAGGTGGTTCCAGGAAGGTCCTCATACCGGGCGTATTCGGGCCTCCCGCGGGGGCATCAGCGCCCCCGCTATCGCGATCCCGCGGACACGCCCTCGCTGTACGGACGTGGAGGGCCAGGAACGCGACTGGCAGGTGGTCGGCTGGCAGGTGGTCGGCTGGCAGGCGGTCGGCTGGCAGGCGGTCGGCTGGCAGGCGGTCGGCTGGCAGGTGGTCGGCTGGCAGGTGGTCGGCTGGCAGTGGGTGACTGCAAGCGCAGTGTGGCCGCGGTGGTGAGTTGGGCAGCCATAGCGGCCAGGAGCTGGGACGGCGCAGAGGGAGTCCGCGCAGAGGGAGTCCGCGCAGCCGGAGTCCGCGCAGCCGGAGTCCGCGCAGCCGGAGTCCGCGCAGCCGGAGTCCGCGCAGCCGGAGTCCGCGCAGCCGGAGTCCGCGCAGCCGGAGTC
>NZ_JBFAPA010000027.1:112234-165117 GCF_040675465.1 Actinocrispum sp. NPDC049592
CCGCGCAGCCGACCGGGCGGTTGGGCATCACCATCGTCCAGCCGGTGACCGACTCGATCGGGTTCGACGTTCGCGAGGCCGATGTGCACCGTGGTCAGATTCGGGCCGAGCAGGCAGGCGATGCGGGCCGGTCCCCATCGTCGGACCCGCCGGACCTTGATGATCCGTCACTCAGCGCGCCCTTCCGGGGCACTGGTGCGGATATCGCAATCCACTCTGGACCAGGGCGCTCCTTCCGCATTCCAAGATCATCGATCACGTGTCGCAACGTTCACTTTCTTTCAGGGCAGTACACCTAACCGACCAAGCCCATCTCGTAGGCGATGATCACGAGGTGGACGCGGTCGCGGGCGTCTAGTTTGGTGAACAGCCGCGCCACATGCGCCTTCGCGGTCGCCACCGTGATGTACAACTCGGCCGCGATCTCGCTGTTGGACCGGCCGAGGCCGACGAGGGTCAGCACCTCGGTTTCCCGTTCGGTGATGCCGTCGGTCGAACGCCTGGCGGTCTTGGCGGGGCGGCCGACGAAGTCCGCGATCAGGCGCCGCGTGACGCTCGGCGCGATCAGCGCGTCCCCGGCGGCGACCACGCGGATCGCGCCCAGGATGTCCTCCAGGGCCATGTCCTTCACCAGGAACCCACTCGCCCCGGCCTGCAGTGCGCCATACACGTACTCGTCCTCGTCAAAAGTCGTCAGCACCAGCACGTGCGGCGGTTCGGGGGCCGCGACGATCTTCTGCGTTGCCTCGATGCCGTTCACGCCGGGCATCCGGACGTCCATCACCACCACATCAGGCCGGAGGTCCTGGACGAGCTGGATCGCCTCGGCGCCGTTCGAGGCCTCACCGACCACTTCGAGGTCGTCGGTGTCGGCGATGAGCACACGCAGGCCGTTGCGGATCAACGGCTGGTCGTCGGCGAGAACGATGCGGACCGTCACCGCACCCCCATCGGCACCGGGATGCGGGCGGACACCTTGAACCCGCCCTCCGGCCTGGGCCCGGCGGAGAAGTCGCCGTCGAGCAGGGCGACCCGTTCGCGCATCCCGGGAATGCCATACCCGGCGCCCTCGCTGCCGCCCCGGCCCTCGTCGGTCACCTCGATCAACACCTCCTCGTCCCGCTGGTCGATGAGCACGTCACATCTTGACGTGCCCGCGTGCCGCACCACGTTGGTCACGGCTTCCTGGATGATCCGGAACGCCGACAGGTCGATGTCCGGCAGGAGCGGGCGTCGGTCGCCACGCCACTCGATGTCGACCTTCACGCCCGCTTGCCGGGAGCGCGCGACCAGACCGTCGAGATCGGCCAAGCCCACCGCGGCCGGCACGGGGTCGTCGCGGCGCAGTGCGGTGAGCATCCGGCGGAGCCCAGCGAGGGTGTCCCGGCTGGTCTCCTCGATGGCGCGTAAGGCATTGCGGGCCTCGGCGGGCTGGGTGTCGATCACCCGGCCGCCCATCCCGGCCTGGAACGCGATCACGCCGATGCTGTGCGCGATCATGTCGTGCAGCTCCCGCGCGATCCGCAGCCGCTCGGCCTGCACCGCCTGGATCTCGGCCTGTTCCCGCTGGGCGTCGCGGTACTGGCGGCGCAGGCGGATCGCGGTCCCGGTCAGCCACATCGTGATCATCAGCAGACCGATGGAGGTCGCCACACTGCTGGTGTTGCCCGGGTCCTTGACGGCGGACACGGTGAGCTGGGCGGCGAACGTCAGGACCGCGGCCGGGATCGACACGCGTGGCCGGACCCGGGCCGTGATGGTGGCCACGACCAGGTCCATCGTCATCATCTGGACGTACCGGAGGTTGGCGTCGGCCCCGGGCACGGACGCCACCGCGACCAGCAGCAACTCGGCGAACTGCACGCCCAGCACGACCCACGGCCAGCGGCGCAGACCGAAGAACGGCAGCACCAGCGCCACCAGGAACAGCAGGTACGGCGTGCCGTCGAACGCGATCGGCACGGCCAGCGCGACCGGCGAGAGCGCGACCGTGATCCCTGCTGTCACGGTCCGCACCTGTGCCGGGATTCTGCTGGTCAACGAGGCGGACATGCGGCGATCGTAACGAGGCGGCCGGCGGCCGGGCATCGGCTCGCGGACGTACGCCCACGGGCTACATCCGGCCCTGGCCAATGTGATCGCCGGGCCGATGATTCGCCGGCCACGAACCGGCAGTGTTTTCGCCGTGATCAAACGACGCCGACTGCTGACCGCCCTTGCCGCCGCCATGGTGACCGCGGCTCCGGCGGCGGCCACCGTACTGGCCGCGCCGGGCGATGTGCTGCTGACGCCACCCACCGGAACCGCCGGGTGGCTGGCCGACCGCCGGCATCTGCCCGATCCTTCGTCGGCCGATCCCGTTGCGGTGTCGGGGTTTCTGACGGCCGCGGGGGAGGCCGAGCAACGCGATCTGGTCACCGCTTACCCAGGGGTCGTAGGCGCGTTGGACGGCGCTCCGCCTGCGTTGCGGTACGAGGCGAACCGGCGGGCGATGCAGGCGGCCGGGGCGCCGTACGACCAGCAGGCCGGGCAGTTCCTGCTGTTCGACCCGCGCGGTGATGGCTTGGTGGCGCAGGTGTTCGGCGACCTGTCCACGGCCGACCGGATCGCCGTCCTGGTGCCCGGGGTGAGCACCAGGGCGGTCGACTTCTGGACGGGTTTAGGCGGCCGGCGCTACCGGTCGTTGGCAGTGCAGGCTTCGGACTTGTACCGGTCGGCCGGTTCGGATCGGTTCGCCGTGATCGCGTGGCTGGGCTACGACACTCCGGATGGATTGGGCCTGGCCGCCGTCCGGGAGGATGTTGCCCGGGCGGGGGCGGTGGCGTTGGAGCGGTTCGTGGCCGGGCTGACCATCATCCGTCCACATGCGACTCTTGCCTTGCTGGGCCATAGTTATGGATCTACCGTGATCGGGCTCGCCGCTTCTCGATTACCCTGGCAGGTGACCGATATCGCGGTGTACGGAAGCCCGGGGATGGGGGTGGTTTCCGCTGCCGGGCTTGGGACCTCGGCGCGGGTGTGGGCGGGCCAGTCCGAGCACGACTGGATCCGGTGGGTGCCCGGCGTGCGGATCTTCGGGCTGGGCCACGGCACCAAACCCGCGGATCCTTCCTTCGGTGCGCGGGTGTTCAGCACGGCGGATGTGACGGACCATGACCACTACCTGAGTCCGGGCACCGACTCACAGGCCAACCTGACCCGGATCGCGCTCGATGGGGAGGCGAAGTGACATCCCGGGACCAGTCGGTGGACGCGCTGCGGGCGTTCGCGATCGGCGGTGTCGTGCTCGGGCACTGGCTGGTGTCGGCCGTGGTGAGCGACCCCTACCAGCCCACGGCGCTGCATCTGGAGAGTCCCTTATCGACTGCGCATTTCCTTGTGCCGGTGACATGGGTATTGGAGACACTTGGGTTGTTCTTCTTCGCGGGTGGGTTCGCATCGACCCGGAGTTCTTCGCGACTTGACGCCTTGCCGTGGCTGATGTCCCGGCTGTCCCGCTTCCTCAAACCGGTCCTGGCGCTCGGCTTGCTCTGGGCGGCGGCACTGTTCTTGCTGGCCCGGATCCACGCTCCTGCCACCACTCAGGATCTGGTGTGGGCGTTGGTGTCGCAGCCGATGTGGTTCCTGCTGGTACCTGGTGCTGACCTTGCTCACGCCCTGGCTCCGCGCGATCTTTGTCCGATGTGGACTCTGGACGGTGCCGGCTGCGGTGGCCGTTGTCGCGGCGGCGGATGTCTTTCGGCCGTTGCCTTCCTGGTTACAGCTTCTGGTCGTGCCGGTGGGGTGGGCGGTGCCGTACCTGTTGGGGATCGCGCTGGCCGAGGACCGGCTGCCGCGCAGGGCTGGCATTGCGCTGCTCGTGGTGGGCGTTGTCGCTGGGGCTGCTTTGGTTCTGGTGGCTGGATATCCGGCCAGCGCGGTCGGGGTGCCTGGGGATCCTTGGTCGAACCTGTCTCCGCCGTCGCTGTTCGCGCTGGCTCTGGCCGTGGCCCAGATCGGCGCTTTCCTTCTGCTGCGGCCATGGTTGACCGCGCGGTGGACGCCGGTAGCCGTGCTCAACCGGTCCGCGATGACGGTGTACTGCTGGCATCAGACGGCGTTGCTGCTGGTCACGTTCTCGGGCCTGTTGTTCGGCCGTGTGCCTGGCCTGCTCGACCCGCCGACCGGCGCCTGGCCTTTACACAGGCTGGTCTGGTTACCCGTGTTCGCTTTCGTCCTCGCCTGTTTGGTGCGGGCGTTCCGGCGGATCGAGGTTCAGAACCAGGGCTCGTTGGTGACCTGAACCGCCGTGCCTTCGTCGGCGGCCTGCTCGATGGCGAGGGCGATGCGGTGGTCGTGGATGCCGTCCGCGAGCGGGTAGGGCTCGGGGCCGTCGCCGGTGGCCCAGGCGGCGGTGTCCTTCAGCAACGTGGCGATCGCGATGTCCTCGTCGTTCCAGCGCTTGCCCTGATAGGGGTTGCGGTAGAGGACCGTGTCGCCGAACGTGACGTGGTCGGTATCGAAACCGTCGAGATCCAGGTCGTAGCCGGTCTGCCGGCGCACGATCGGGGTCCGCGCGATCGTCTTGCCGTCCAGGAGCCTGATCACTTCCTGGTCGTGCAGTTCGCCTTTTGTGCCGCGGACCAGGAGCCTGCGGGCCAGCAGCTGGTTGTGCCACTGGTTGTCGGTGAAGTCGTACAGGCCGAAGCCCTGGTCGAACGCGATCGTGGCGATGGTCGTGGTCGCCGGTTTGATCTCGACCGGATCGGCCCAACCTTCGCGGGACAACGGGTCGGCCAGCGGCGCCGTGGTCCGCACCGCCCGGACCTCAGCTGACCCTCGCTGGACGCCGAGGAATGTGCGGATGAGCGAGATCGCGTGGTACTGGTGGGTCGACGAGACGTCCACGCGGGTCGGTTCGCCGATCACACCCCGCCGTACGAGGGTGAGCCGGGCGGCGTGCGCGGGCATGCGGGTGTACTGCTCCGCGACCTGCACCAACCCGCTCTCCCCCACCTTCCGCCACAGCTCCCGCAGCCCATCCACATCCGGCGCGGGCGGCGTCTCCGCAAGCACCCGCACACCCCGCTCCACCAACTCCACGATCAGCCCCGGCGTCACCGCCCATGGCACCGCCGTCACCACGAAGTCCGGCTTCGCGGCCAGGCACTCGTCCAACGACGTGAACACCGGCACCGGCAGGGTCTTCGGGCTGCGCGACACCACGCCAACACACTCCAGCCCGTCCGTTGCCAGGCGCCAGAAGTACTCGGCCCGCCACCCGGAGCCGACGATCGCGAACTTGGTCACGGGACCATCCAACCATCGGCCCATGGGCCCGGGCGCTCGGATCAAACGTGCGGAACGCCCAGGATGATGATGTATCCCAGCGCTCCGATCACCAATCCAAGACAGTACGGCGCCGCCCTGTCCTTGTCGTCCGCCCACAAGTACAAGATGAAGGAGAAACCAGCGGAAAGAACCAGCTCCACAATGGGAATGGAGGTCGACAGGTTGAGCAGTTGCATCATCACCGCACCCACGGCGGCCATACCCAATGTCGCCAGCCACAGCGGCAGCGAATCAACGCTCCTGGCAAGCGCTTTTGCGTCATCGCCGGCCTGGTGATCATTGTCGCCGGTCGTGCCGTCCGTCGCCGTGTTGTCGCGGTCACGGCCAAGCTTCGGCGCGACGACGAAAGTGAGCACCATCAAGGGCAACAGCACTGCGGCGAAGCTACGCAGCCCCGACAGGAACCCGTCCGAGAACGCCCGGGCGACGAAGAACGTCGCCAGTGCGCCAAGAAATCCCGGAGCAACGATGAGGGCCGTCCACATAATGGCGTGAATGATATTTCTGGCCAGGTTGTCGTTCCGGTTCGAAACCGCGTCACCAGAAGTCACGATCGCCTCCATCCATCGCGCGACCACATTTGTGCACAGATCGTCGCAGCGATCAAGAATGTCGTTACCGACGTCATGCGACCGTTATGACATCAATTGCGGACAGCCCGTGAAACAATCTCCAAAGCTCGCGAACATCGTCTATTCATGCCAGATCTTCAGGGGTGTCGACGTCCGCGGTCTCCCCGGCGCGCGCGGGCACTTCGATCAACGGCAGGGCGCCGAGGACGGACTTGAGCGACTTACCCGCCGCGCCGGGCGGGACGGCCTGCCGCAAGGCGGACAGCCGCCAGACGCCGTGCATCCACTGGAGGTAGCCCTCATCGTCGACCAGGATGGCGCCCGCCGCGCCGGGGTTCGCATCCAAAGTGGACCGCAGGCGGGGCACGGTGTCCGTGGCGATACCAATGAGGTCACCGGCGAGGATCGCAACGTGGGTGTCACCGGAGTGGTCGATGGCAACGTGGGTGTCACCGGGGTCTTCGACGGCGACCTGGGTGTCACCGGCGTCGTCAACGACAAGGTGAACCTCGCCGGGGTCGTCAACGGCCACCTGGATGTCGCCGGGATCGCCAACGGCAACGTGGGCGTCACCGGGGGCATCAACCGCAACGTCGGTGTCACCGGGGTCGTCGACGACAACGTCGGTGTGGCCGGAGTCGTCAACGGCAACGTGAACCTCGCCGGGGTCGTCTATGGCGATATGGGGCTTGTCGAGGGCGGCGAGGCCAGCGGCGAGGGCGGCGAGTGGGCCGGCGCCGGGTGGGTCTTCGCGGACCCAGACGACCGGCGCCTGGATGTCGCGGCGGGGGCCGACTACGACGATCGGGTCGGCGCCGGTCACCGCGTCCAGCGACCTTTCCAGCAGCGTCTGGCCGTTGACCCTGAGCATGACCTTGTCCACGCCGCCCAATCGGGTGGCTTTCCCACCCGCGAAGATGATCGCCGCGAACCGCACCCCCGCATTGTCCTCGACGGCCGCGCGGCGCTATCTTCGGTCCAGCGCGTTGGGTACGCGCCGCGACTCGCCGGAAGGCTCGAAGCCACCCCGTTGGTGTCAGGTTGCCGCGCCCCCGCCTGTGCGAGTCCGGGTGGTGAGCGAGGTCCCGATGAAGACGCTGCCCGACAACCCCCATCTCGACCACCTGCGCCGCCAGGCCAAGGACCTGCTGGCGGGTCTGCGTGACTCCGACCCGGCCGCGTCGCTGGCCGACGCGCAGGCGTCCTTGGCCGAGCAGTATGGGTTCCGGACCTGGGCGGAGCTGAAGGCCGAGGTGGACCGTCTGCAGGGCGGCGCCGAGACGGCCGATCCCACGCTGGCCGCGCAGATCGCCGCCCGGTTCGAGCTGGGCGCCCCGACCGGGCCGATGCGCTCGCTGTCCCGCCCGGACGAGATCGGCCGCCGTTGGCTGCTGGAGACCGTCCGTGGCCGCTGGGCTGCGCGCACAGTCGACGACGTCTACCCGGTGACCGACGGCGAACACAACACCCGCTTCCAGGAAGCCGCCGCGCGAGCGGACGTCCACCTGCCGGCTCCGATCCGCAGCCGCACGGGCGCGGGGGTGGAGACCATCGGCGGCAACCGGTGGCGCGTCTACGAATGGCTGCGCACCGGTCCCCCGCTGGCGGCTCCGGTCAGCGCTGCCATCACCCGTCAGGTCGGCGAAATCCTTGCCACGCTGCACGCTGTGCGCTTCCCCGCGGACGGCATCTGCCCGTGGAACGCCCGGCTGCTCGGACCGATCGAGCAGTTGCCCGGACCGGTCCGCGAGCCGGCGTCCATTGGGGACGGTGCACCCGCCACAGAACCCGTGCTGTGCCACAACAATCTCAACCCCGGAAACGTCCGCGTTGGCGCGGGCGGGCGGCTGGTCGTCACCGGTTGGGAACACGCGAGCGGCCTGCCACCCGAGTGGGAACTGGCCGCCGCCCTTGCCTCCTGGACCATCAACCCCAACGGCGGCGTCAACACGACCGGCGCCCGCGCCCTCATCGACGGCTACCGAACCCGCGCCGGCATCCTGCCCCCGTTGTCCCTCAACGCATTCCGCGGCGCCGCGATCGGCCTGCTGAACTACGTCACCGGCCAGCTCCAGCTCGCCCGAACCGCCACCACGCTCGAAGACCGCCGCTTCGCGGACCGCAACACCCACCACCTCCTCACCCACCTGCCCACCCGAGCGACCTACGAACAGGTCCTCGCCGCAGCACTGGAATGAACCCCGGGCTGGAAGAATCGGCGCCGTGGTGGGAACAACCGTCGCGGCGCTGATCGCCGCCGCAGCAGCGATCCTTGGCGGCGTGCTGACCGCATTCGCCACGCGGTCGGTCGAGCGGCTGCGCCAGCACGCGGCCATGGTGGAGAAGGCCGAGGAGCGCCGGCTGGCCGCGATCGAGACCTTCATCCTGGCCACCACCACCTGGCTGGACTGGCTCGACTACATCCGCCAGGACGGCTGGCGGGACAAGCACGACGAGCTGAGCGCGCGGGTACGCGTCCGCGACGAGGCCTACCGCCGGCTGTTGCTGCTGGCGCCGGACGACCTGCATCAGTGGCTGAAAACCGTATACCTGCCGCTGGAGTTGCAGGTCCGCGAAACGTATGTCCACGAACTGCGCGCCGATCCCGAACCCCGCGTCAGCGAGGAGGCGCTGGCCGTCCGCCGTGAGTTCAGCACGTTCCTGCGCAACGAACTGGTGGACCGGATGCGGCCGGAGGTCAAGCGGCTGCGCGACCCGCTCGGCTAGCTCACAGCAGCCGGGTGGCGTAGGGGACGATGCCGCCGTAGCGGACCGGGGCGATGCGGACGCGGGAGCCGGAGTAGGGAGCCTCGATCATCTGGCCGTTGCCGATGTAGAGGGCGACGTGGTGGATCCGGCCGCCGGTGGCCCAGAACAGCATGTCGCCGGGGGCCATCTGGGACAGCGGGACCCGGCGGCCCGCAGTGGCCTGGTAGCCGCTGTAGTGCGGGAGGCCGATACCGACACCGGCGAAGGCGTAGATCATCAGGCCGGAGCAGTCGAAGCCGATCTTGTTGTAGTCGCCGAACAGGTCCGCCACGCCGCCGTCGCGGATGCCTCGGGTGGGCCCGTTCGCGTTGCCGCCGCCCCACGCGTAGGGCATGCCGAGCTGGGCCAACGCGCGCGCGATGACGATCTGGGCCGCGTTGCTGCCCGCCGCGGGACGGCCGATGACGGGACGACTGGGGCGGCCCGGCCGGTTCCCAGCAGCAGCGGCTGCCGCGGCTGCCGCGGCGGCTTTGGCGCGTTCCTCGTCTTCCTTCTGTTTGGCGGCCTGCCACTCGCGGTACCGCTGCAGCTGCGACTCCAGGTCACCGACCTTGGCCTGCGCTTCGGCCAGCAGCTGCTCGGTGTTCTCCTTGTCCTCCATGATCTGCTTGGCCTGCGACGCCTGGGAACGGCGGGCTTCCTCGGCTGCGGCCGTCGCGGCGTCGGCGACGCGCTTGGCGTCCTCGGCTTGGGCCTGTTTGGCGTTGGCGACGTTGACCGCCGCGCGCGCCAGGGAGTCCTTGTTGGCCTGTTCGACGCGGGCGCGTTGCATCCGGTCGAGGGCGTCGAGCTGGCTGCCGCTCACCGCGTTCAACAGGGCCGCCCGGTCGAGGATGTCCTGCGGGCTGCGGGCGCCGATGAACGCGGTCATCGAGCCGATCGTGCTGCCCTGCCGGAAGCTGGCCGCCGCGAAGTCGTCGACCTCCTGGTGGATCCGGTCGATCGCGGCCTGGGCGGCGTCCGCCTCCTGCCGGGTCGCGGCGGCCTCGGCCTTGGCCTTGTTCGCCGCCGCCCGGGCGGTGTCGAGGTCGACGAGGGCCTTGTTGGCGTCCTCCATCTTCAGCTCGACGTTGGCCTGCAGGTCGGTCAGCTTGGTCTCGGCCGCCGCCAGCTGGTTGGCCAGCTCGCCGACCCGGCCCGCCTTGCTGTCCCGGTCGTTCTTGCTCGCCTGAACCTCCTGGTCGGAGGGCTTCGGCGGGGGAGGCGGCACAGCCAGCGCCGGCTGGGCGGTGGCGAGCAGCAGCGCGAGCGCCACAAGGGCCCTAGGAAGCACGACCACCCCTTCCGCCACATTGGAAACTTAGTTACCGTGCCTCACAAAATCCTCTTTGGACACCCATGACGTGCGAAAACAACCCGATCGAGGGACCCGAGGGGTCAGCAGGCAGGATGTCGGGCATGCGCAAGTGGATGGGGGCCGCGGTCGGCGCCGCGGGCTTGGTCGTCCTGGTAGCCGGAACGTTCCTGCCCTGGTCAAGGTCCGGAATGACCTACCGTGACAGCTATGAGTCGCTGGGCGTGCTGCGAGAGCTCGGGTTCATCGGGAACGTCGTGACCGTGTGGGTGGCTATGATCCCGGTCGCCGCCGTCACGATCGCGCTGTTCGCCCTCGGACTGCGCCGGTCGGCCGCTATCGTCGCGGCCATCTTGTCGATAATCGTGGGAACGATCTCGGGGGTGGCCGCCGTCCAAGGGGCGGACGAGGGCGATCTGATCGGCATAGCGAGCTCCGGACCGGCCACCACAACGGCCGGGTCGGCGCTGGCGCTGCTGGGGGCCGTGATCGTGCTCGCAACCCGGCGCACACGCGTCGCACAGCAAAGAACAGCAGGAGGGGAACCGTGACCTACCCGCCACAAGGCGGCCAGTGGCAGCCGAACGATCCGAACCAGCAGTACCCCCAGCAGCCATACCCAGGCCAGCCGAGCGTTCCCTTCCCCGCCCAGGGCCAGCAGTACCCCCAGCAACAGCCCTACCCCCAGCAGCAGCCGTACCAGCAACAACAGCCCTACCAGCAGCCGATGTACGACCAGTACGGCCAGCCGATGCAGCAGGGCTACGGCTATCCGCCGCCGCCGAAGCGCAAGCGCACCGGCCTGATCGTCGGCTCGGCGATCGCCGCCGTCGCGGTCGCGGCCGGAGCGGTCGTCGCCGTGGTCGCGCTCAACCAGAGCCAGGTGAACGAGGGCTCGGCCAACCCGCAGGACGCGGCGCTGAAGCTGGTCAGCGCGGTGGGCAGCGCGGACGTCGCGGGCGTGCTGACCTCGTTGCCGCCGGCCGAGAGCGCCCTGCTGCGCGACCTGAACTCGCAGGCCACCGAGGAGTTCAAGCGCCTGGAGGTCTACAAGAAGGACGCCGACCCGGACAAGGTCGCCGGCCTGGACATCAAGACCAGCAACCTGCGCTTCGACGACGCGCAGAAGCAAGAGGTCAACGACCACCTGACGATCACCAAGCTGGTCGACGGCCAGATCGAGGTCAACTCGGACCTGAGCAAGCTGCCGTTCACCGACAAGTTCCTGGACATGGCGTTCCCCAAGGGCGCGCCGAGCACGTCCAAGACGCAGAAGATCGACATCGGCAAGCAGGTGCAGCGCTCGAAGAAGCCGATCCGGATCGCCACGGTCAAGGTCGGCGGCGAGTGGTACCCGAGCCTCTTCTACACGATCGCCGACTACGCCCTGCAGGACGCGAAGAAGCCGTGGCCCAAGACCCCCGTCGCGGCCAAGGGTGCGGGCAGCCCGGGTGAGGCCGTGCGCGGTGTCGCCGACGCGGCCCTCGACGCCGACCTCGAGCGCGTGATCGAACTGATGCCGCCGGACGAGCTGGGCGCGTTGCACGACGCCGGCCCGGTCCTGCTGCAGGCCATCGCGGGCAGGACCAAGCCGACCGGCGCGAAGATCACCAAGCTGGAGACCGACACCAGCTCGGTCACCGGCGGCACCAAGGTCACCCTGCGCGAGCTGGAGGTCACCGCCGACGGCGAGACCGTCCACATTGTCCGCAAGGGCGACTGCTACGAGGGCACCGCCGACGGCAAGACCGACCAGCTGTGCGCGGCCGACGCGGTGAAGGAGTTCGGCGGGAAGAAGATGCCCGCGGGCGCCAAGCAGGCGCTGACCCACCTCACCGAGGGCCTGTTCAAGAACGGTCTCGGCGTGGTCACCACCGAGGTCGACGGCAAGTGGTATGTCTCGCCTGGCCGCAGCTTCTTCGAGGTCGTGCTGACCGCGTTGCGCAGCCTGCAGCCGTCGGACATCGAGGCCCTCGCCAAGGGTGGCCGCTAACCGTCGATGAACTCGACGCGGTTGCCCACCGGGTCGTAGGTGTGGAAACGCCTGCGGCCCGGGATCTCGGCCGGGTCGGGCCACACAACCTCATATCCCGCCCCTGACAGGGCGGAAGCGACAAGATCAAGGTCCACCACGAACGCGGGGTGGGCCTTTCTTGCCGGCCGGAAGTCCGCCTCCACGCCGACGTGCAGCTCCCCGTCCGGGCCGCCGCGGCCGGGCACCTGGAACCAGCAGCCCCCACGCGCGGCCAGCAACGGCGGCTTCGCCAGCTCCGGCCAGCCGAGCAACCCGTGGTAGAACTCCCGAAGTCGATCTTCGCTGCCCGCCGGACACGCGACCTGTACATGGTGAATCATGTCTCGTCACCCCCACCTTGAGCCCTAATACAGGACAAGCGTACTGTTAAGCGCAAGAGGGGTTGCGTCTGCGGACCCGGGCGGGGTGCGCGAGACTCGGCCCAACCCTGAACTGACTTGCTGCCACCCGTTCACTGGCGCGCGAGATGGAGTTGTTGACGTGACAGGTTTTAGCCAGCCCCCTGCGGGGGCGCCCACCCCCACCGGACCTGCGAGCAAGGACAGCTTCGGTGCCCGCGGCACGCTGACCGTCGGCGACACCTCCTACGAGGTGTTCCGGCTGAACGCTGTCGACGGCGCCGAGCGCCTGCCGTACAGCCTGAAGATCCTGCTGGAGAACCTGCTGCGCACCGAGGACGGTGCGAACATCACCGCCGGCCACGTGCGCGCTCTGGCCGGCTGGGACCCGACCGCGGAGCCCGCCACCGAGATCCAGTTCACCCCCGCCCGGGTGGTGATGCAGGACTTCACCGGTGTGCCGTGCATCGTCGACCTGGCCACCATGCGCGAGGCCGTCACCCAGCTGGGCGGCGACCCGGACAAGGTCAACCCGCTCGCCCCGGCCGAGCTGGTCATCGACCACTCGGTGATCGCCGACATCTTCGGCCGCCCGGACGCGTTCGAGCGCAACGTCGACCTGGAGTACGAGCGCAACAAGGAGCGCTACCAGTTCCTGCGCTGGGGCCAGACCGCGTTCTCCGAGTTCAAGGTCGTCCCGCCGGGCACCGGCATCGTGCACCAGGTGAACATCGAGCACCTGGCCCGCGTTGTCATGACCCGCAACGGTCAGGCGTACCCGGACACCCTCGTCGGTACCGACTCGCACACCACCATGGTCAACGGCATCGGCGTGCTCGGCTGGGGTGTCGGCGGGATCGAGGCCGAGGCCGCCATGCTGGGCCAGCCGGTGTCGATGCTGATCCCGCGGGTGGTCGGGTTCAAGCTGCACGGTGAGCTGCCCGCCGGCGCCACCGCGACCGACCTGGTGCTGACCATCACCGAGATGCTGCGCAAGCACGGTGTGGTCGGCAAGTTCGTCGAGTTCTACGGCACCGGCGTTTCGGCTGTGCCGCTCGCGAACCGGGCCACCATCGGCAACATGAGCCCGGAGTTCGGTTCCACCTGCGCGATCTTCCCGATCGACAGCGAGACCGTGGACTACCTGCGGCTGACCGGCCGGTCCGAGGAGCAGCTGGCCCTGGTCGAGGCGTACGCCAAGGAGCAGGGCATGTGGCACGACCCGTCGGTCGAGGCCGCGTACTCCGAGACCCTCGAGCTGGACCTGTCCACTGTGGTCCCGTCGATCGCCGGCCCGAAGCGCCCGCAGGACCGGATCGAGCTGGCGACCGCGAAGCCCGCGTTCCGTGCCGCGCTGGGCAGCTACGTGTCGCACACCGACGCCCCTCCGGCGTCCGCTGTGGACGAGGCCGTCGAGGAGACCTTCCCGGCCAGCGACCCGATCGCGGTGCACGAGGGTGAGAACGGCGGCGGCAAGCCGGTGCACTCGGCCGCGACCGGCAGCGAGGGCCGCCCGTCCGCGCCGACCACGGTCACCGTGGACGGCAACACCTTCGAGCTGGACCACGGTGCCGTGGCGATCGCCGCGATCACGTCCTGCACCAACACGTCCAACCCGTCGGTGATGATCGGCGCCGCCCTGCTGGCCCGCAACGCCGTGAACAAGGGCCTGGAGCGCAAGCCGTGGGTGAAGACCACCCTGGCGCCGGGTTCCAAGGTCGTCATGGACTACTACGAGCGCGCGGGCCTGCTGCCCTACCTGGAGAAGCTCGGCTTCCACCTGGTCGGCTACGGCTGCACCACGTGCATCGGCAACTCCGGCCCGCTGCAGGACGAGATCTCGCAGGCCGCGCAGGACCAGGACCTCGCGCTGGTGTCGGTGCTGTCCGGCAACCGGAACTTCGAGGGCCGGATCAACCCGGACATCAAGATGAACTACCTGGCCAGCCCGCCGCTGGTGGTGGCGTACGCGCTGGCCGGGTCGATGGACCTGGACATCGTCAACGAGCCGATCGGCACGGGTTCGGACGGCAAGCCGGTGTTCCTGGCCGACATCTGGCCGTCGCCGCAGGAGGTCCAGGACGTGGTGTCCTCGGCGATCTCCTCGGAGATGTTCACCAACGACTACGCCGACGTGTTCAAGGGCGACGACCGGTGGCGTTCGCTGCCGACGCCGACCGGCAACACCTTCGAGTGGGACGCCGACTCGACCTACGTGCGCAAGCCCCCGTACTTCGAGGGCATGCGGAACGAGCCGTCGCCGGTCACCGACATCGCCGGTGCGCGGGTGCTGGCCCTGCTGGGCGACTCGGTCACCACCGACCACATCTCCCCGGCGGGTTCGATCAAGGCCGACTCCCCCGCGGGCAAGTACCTCACCGAGCACGGCGTGGAGCGCAAGGACTTCAACTCCTACGGTTCCCGCCGCGGCAACCACGAGGTGATGATCCGCGGCACCTTCGCCAACATCCGGCTGCGCAACCTGCTGCTGGACGACGTGCAGGGCGGCTTCACCCGCGACTTCCTGACCGAGGGTGCCCCGCAGACCACCATCTACGACGCCTCGGTGGCCTACGCCGAGGCCGGTGTGCCGCTGGTTGTGTTGGCGGGCAAGGAGTACGGCTCCGGCTCGTCGCGTGACTGGGCCGCCAAGGGCACTTCGCTGCTGGGCGTGCGCGCGGTGATCGCCGAGTCGTTCGAGCGCATCCACCGGTCCAACCTGATCGGCATGGGCGTGCTGCCGCTGCAGTTCCCCGAGGGCGAGACCGCCGCCTCCGTGGGCCTCGACGGCACCGAGACGTTCGACATCAGCGGGATCACCGAGCTGAACTCCGGCTCGACCCCGCGCACCGTCAAGGTGGTCGCGACCAAGGCCGACGGCGGCAAGGTCGAGTTCGACGCCGTCGTGCGCATCGACACGCCTGGTGAGGCGGACTACTACCGCAACGGCGGCATCATGCAGTACGTGCTGCGCAAGATGGTCCGTTCCTGAGGTTGGCGTTGAAGGCGCCGCCGGGACTCGTTCCCGGCGGCGCTTTCGCTCGTCAGGACACAGTTGCGGAATTGACGAAGCCGTCGAAGAGCCTGTCGGTGGTGACGTCCCAGGTCCTGGATGGAGCTGACAGTGACACGTAGTACACGGTCGAGTTCTGCTGCCAGTACAAGATCCGGGTACGACGGCTGACATCAAGGCGGAGGTCCTGGAAGTCCCAAAGCACGGCAGGGTGAGATCTGAAGGTCTGTGCCGCCAAGAGAATCCGGGTATATCCCGGCCTGTTCGCAGCAGCGGCATCCGCAGCCTGTCTGTCGGCCAGCAGGTCGGAGCCCGTCGCCTGCCCCCCACCCAGCCGCAGGATCGCCTCACCAGGGCCGCGCGCCTCGGTGACCGCTCCGGTCTGGGTGGTGGCGGTCCAGCCCGGCGGCAGCAGCGTGGACAGGCCAAGCGGGGCCGCGATCGGCATGGGCGGTGGCGATGCCTCGCTCGCTGTCGGCGCCGACTGGGGCACGGGCGACGGGCCGCCGGTGGCGCGGCCCGAGTTGTTGTCCGCTGGTTGTTCCGCCGTCGGCTGGGCCGTAGGCGGCACGCGGGTCACGTCGGCCACCTGCTGGGCGCCGGTCCTCGAGTACTGGATCGCGACGACGGTTCCGACCAGCAGCACCGAGAACGCCATCCCGATCGCGAGGACCAGCCGCGGCCGGAAGATCTTTTGTGGGCGTTCTTCCAGGCGTTTCGCGATTCTTTTCGGGATCTCCAGTTCCGGGCGGACCGGATTGGTGATCGAGAACATCGGCGTGGTCCGGAAGAACGCGTTCTTCAGGTCCGCCCGGAACTTTGTGTCAGGCACCGGGGCCTCCGGCGGGGACCGGTTCGGCCTCGTCGTTCCGCGGGATCGCGGGGCGCATTCTGGCACCGATCTGGTTGATGATCACCGGCGCGCACACGCCGACCGCGATCGCCCCCATCGGGCCGCTGACCTGCTCGGACATCCCCGCGGCGGCGGCCAGACCCGCGCCGAGCAGAACCCTGAGCACCACCGAGAACACAATCGCGCCAAGACCCGGTTCACCCGGGATCTTCCACGGCAATGTGTTCGCTCGTTGATAGGCGATCAACAGATGCGACGCCTCCACGCCGAACCCGCCGAACGCCCCCCACCACAGCCCCTCGATGAAGGTCACCAGGTCCTCGATCCACCCATAGCACCGGTATCCGTGTCCGGATATCGGCAGTGAATCGAGCGGGCGTTAGCTTTGCCGGGAAATCACCCGAAGGGGGCCGCCGCGTGGCCGGAGCGGTGTCGAGCTGTATCCCCGACAGCTCGCCAGGTCCGGCCGCACGGCGGCGCTACCTCCGACCCTACGCGTCATCGGCCGGGCAAGCTCGGGCACATGGCCCATTCGGGCGATCCCGGGTCGCAGACCTGCGACGAGGGGCGTGGCAAGCCGTCCGCGCTCGCGCGTGTCTGGATACGTAACGGTTCCCTAATGTGCGCGACCGGTCCGTGCGGCGGGCGCGAGGCTACGGTCGCCGGGTGTCACGTTCGCAATGGCTCCGGGCCGCTCTGCTGGCCGCGCCGGGGCTGATCCTGGCCGGGTTCGGTGTGTTCCACCCGGCGCCGCTCGAGGTGGACACCGCTCAGTGGTGGACGACCTTGCACGTGTTGCTGCTACCGGTGTTCCCGCTGCTGGCCGCGGCGCAGTGGGTTCTGCTGACGGGTGCGCCAATGGTGTTGCGGTGGGCTGGGCGGGTGGCGGCGTTCGGGTTCGCGGCGTTCTACGGCGGGCTCGACGCGGTCGCCGGGATCGCCGCCGGAACCGTGGCGCACACCCAGCACGTGGTCGGCCCGGTCACCTTCGCCGTGTTCGGCATCGGTGACACGCTCGGCTACATCGGCGCGGCCTGCTTCCTGGCCGCGAACGCCGTCATCGTGGCCGCGATCGCGCTGCGCGTGGGCTGGCGGGTGCTGCCTGGGGCCGTGTTGCTGCTGGCCGCGAGCGTCTCGTTCCTCGACAGCCACATCTTCTGGCCGCGGGGCGTGGTCACGATGGTCGCGGTCGCCGCCGGGATGTTCCTGCTATCGGTGTACGTCACGGCTAGTCCTCGGATGTCTGTTCGGCAAACTTCCTTCGGGCAGCCTTGACCAACGTTTACAGCCCTGTAATGATCGGATGTCCTTCCGCCGCCTGGACCACGATGAGAGGCGATGGGGCATGCGGTTTCGATGGCGGCTGGTGTGGATTTTCGTGATCCTGGCCGGCCTGCTCAGCGCTCCGGTGAGCGCGGAGGTGCAAAACCCGAGACAGGCCTGGTTACGGGCGTCGACGGCCGGGCTTTTCCTGCACTGGGGCATGTTCACCGCGCCGCGGCACCTGGACTGCGCGGCCTGGGAACACGACGTGACGGCGGGCGGGTGGACGCCGGACTACTGGGTGGACGAGGCGCGCAAGCTCGGCGCGTCCTACATCGTGCTGGCGACGTTCCACAGCCGCCTCGGGTACGCGCGGCCGTGGCCGTCGGCGATCCCGGGCAGCTGCTCGACCCAGCGTGACCTGCTCGGTGAGCTGGTCACCGCGGGCAAGGCGAAGGGCGTCAAGGTCATCCTCTACATGACCGACGACCCGCAGTGGCACAACGAGGCGGGCATCGAGACGCTGAACTCGGCCGCGTACTCGGCCTACAAGGGCCACCAGGTCGACCTGACCACCCGGCGCGGCTTCGGCGAGTACAGCTACGACCTGTTCTTCGAGGTCATGAAGCGGTACGACGACCTCGCCGGGTTCTGGATCGACAACGACAACGAGTACTGGGAGGACAACCACCTCTACGAGCAGATCCGCCAGATCCGGCCGTCCTGGTTGCTGAGCAACAACAACGAGGACACGCCGATCATGGACACGGTCAGCAACGAGCAGAAGACCGGCATGACCCCGGCCTACGACTACCCGCAGGCCGCGTGGACGCCGATGCCCCGGCTGGTCGAGGCGGACTACAAGCTGCCGACCGTCGGCGACTGGTGGTACGACGGCGCCGACCACCCGGTCGACTTCCGGCTGTCCACCGGGCGCTACATCACCAACGCGGGCTCGTCGATGAAGTCGCTGATGGCCGAGACCCCGATGGTGAACGGGAAGTTCCCGCCCAGCCAGGAGGAGTTCAACAACTTCATGGCCTCCTGGGTGCCGCCGATCGAGAAGTCGCTGGGCGGCACCGAAGGCGGCGGGTACATGTACGGCGGCATGGCGCCCGGGTTCTGGAACGACGGTGCGCACGGCGTGATCACCGTCAAGCCGGGCACCCGGACCCAGTACGTGCACGTCGTCACGAGACCCCGTACTGACATGCTTCGCTTGCGGGACAACGGGTACCTGGTGGACAGGGTGACCGACCTGCGGACCGGGCAGCGGATGCGGTTCGCCCAGTCCGGCGGCTATCTGTCCATCTTGGACATCAAGAACTGGGACACCTACGACACCGTGTTCCAGGTGGACACCCTCGGCCAGGCCTTCTACTACGACAACGTCAAGGCCACGGCGTCCTCGGCGAAGGACGGGTTCCCGGCGAGCAATCTGACCGACGGCAGCTACGAGAAGTACTGGGACGCCAACGGCCAGTTCCCGGCGTCGATCACGCTGGACCTCAAGGACCGCAAGGATGCCACGTATCTCGCGGTGAACCAGCGGGAATGGTCGCCGACCTACTCGCGGTCGTCGTTCGGCCGGCCCGAGGACTCCGCGCGGATCAAGGACTACCGGGTGTCCACAAGCGACGACGGCCAGCACTGGACCGCGGTGCGAAGTGGAGCGATGCCCAGCGCCCGGGGTACCCAGTTCATCGACCTCGGCGAGCAGCATGCCCGTTACATCAAACTGGACGTGCTCAACACCTGGGCCGGACCGCAAGCGCCGCTTTACGTCAACCGGTTGCTGATCGACGAGATCAAGGTGGCGCACGGCTATCCGTGGTCACCGTTCACCGCCGTGCCGCTGGAGGCCGAGTCGGCGCACCGCGAGGGCAGGCTGGACCTGTGCCGGTACTGCTCCGGCAACCTCCAGGTCCTCGGCGGGGCGACGTACACCAACGCGACCGTGGCTGAGGCTGGCGACTACCGGTTGGAGTTGAACACAACCGCCGACCGCGCCACCTCGATGTCGGTGCGGGTCAACGATGGCGCGCCGATCACCGTGCCCATCGCCGCTTCGCCGGCACCTTCGCCGACCGCGATCCCGGTGACGTTGAAGGCGGGCGCGAACAAGATCTCGGTCACCGGACAAGCGGGCCTCGACCGGATCGCGATCTCGCCGCTGCCCCCGGCTTCGTACACCCCGACGACCACGCTGACGGTCGAACCCCATGGCATCCAATGGGTCGCGCCCGGCCAGCAGTCGATGAAGGTGACCGCGAAGCTCCGGCTCGACGTGGACGACCCGATCACCAACATCACCCTCGCCCCGACCGTGCCCGCGGGCTGGACGGTCACCGGGAACCCGGTCACCGCACAGACCTTGCGGCTCGGCCAGACGGTGTCCGGCGAGTGGACGCTCACCTCACCGCCGGGCGTGGACATCGGTTCGGCCACCGCGCCGGTGTCGGCGGCGTTCCAGTTCCTGGGCCGGGCCAAGAAGGTCTCGACCAACATCCAGGTCAGGACCCGCCCTGCCGACCGGGTGTTCATGCGCGAGGCCGAGGACTCCAGCAACAACATCGGCAACGCCGGTCTGACCAGCTGTGGCCCGTGTTCCGGTGGCGAGAAGGTGCGCAACATCGGCGGCGCACCGGATGCCTTCGTCCAGTTCGACAATGTCGTTGTGGACACTGCCAAGCAGTACACGTTGTACATCGACTTCACGGTCAACGGGCCGCGGTCGTACTTCGTGTCCGTGAACGGCGGGACGCCGGTGAAGGTCTCCGTGGACGGTCAAGGCAACAACACGCCTTACACCACAACGGTTCCGGTCACGTTGAACGCCGGAGCCAACTCCATCAAGATCTTCAACGACCAGGAGGGGGCGCCGGACCTGGACCGGATCTCCCTGGGTTAAGCGGCAGGCGTGGGAGATGCTGGCAGCCCCAGCATCTCCCGCGCGCTGGCCATCGCCCGTTCGATCCGCTCACGCTGCGCCTGAATGAGCGGGTAGCAGACCAAGGTCAACGCGCCGAAGAAGCCCATCGCGATCGCGGCCACCACCGACTGGTCGACTACCACGTAGACGAACACCGCCGCCGCCAGCAACAGGATCATCAGGCACAGCGTGGTGGCCGCCGAAAGCGGCTTGAGGCGCCGACGGCCGTAGTGGTCGACCGCGCGCCAGCTCCGGCCGGAACTCGGTCCGGCCGCGCAACACGATCTGCTGGACCTCCACCATGTCCGGCGGCGTCAGCCCGGCCGGGAACCTGTTGTGCTCGGCCCGCACGCTCACGACGTTCGGCCAGAGCATCGCCACCGCTGCGATAACCGGCCTCATCAGGAAGTCCGACAGTGTCAGCTCCCGGTCCATCAGCCCTCAGAACAACGCCAGCAGCGGCGCTTCGACGGCACTCAGCACCACCGCTACCAGAACCGGGTGCTCGAGTTGCTTCCGCGCGAATGACGAACCGATCATCTCTGCCCCAAGGGTGCTACAACCGGCGTTGCCAGTAGCTCCTGCGCGTTCTTCAACGCCGTCTGCTGCCGTCTGCGAGCCTTCAGCGCGGACGGACAGCACGCGAACGTCCCCGCGGCGAAGACCAGCATCACGATCAGCTGCCGGGTCGCGGGCATCTCCGGCACCGGCAGCAGACCAAGCACCACCAGCGCGGCCCCCAGGACCGGCAGGAGGATGTCCGGGCGCTTGTTGAGCAGACGCTCGCTGTAGTGGATCACCACGGGCGCCAGGTCACGCCGCCCAACCTGCCTGCCCAGCCAGTGTGAGTGTGGTCGAGGTCGCCAGCCAGACCCCGGCCGACACCACCGGCGCGATGGCGAAGGCCATGCCGAAAGCCATCAGCACCGGCCGGGCCAGCTGTTCCTCGAGAATCCTCAGGCCGATCATCTTCTCCCCCAAAGCTCACATTCCCGCCAGACCAGACAGCGGTTCTTGCTGTTTTCTTGTGGTCCGGCACCACTAGGAGTTCCGGACCATCTCCTCGGCCCTCTTCAGCGCCTCGCCATGACGTTTACGTGCCTTGCGGACGGCCGGGTAGTAGGCGAAGGTGACCGCGGCGAACAGCAGGGCCAGCCCGACGAACCAGACCTTGGCCGGGCCGGGCACGGTCTTGGGCCCGACGATGGCCACCAGCAGCAGGACGCAGCCGCCCACCAGCATGAAGATGTCCGAGCGCTTGCGCATCAGGCGCTGGCTGTAGAGGATCGCGGCGAACGCCAGCCGGGGCCGGGCCAGTTCCGTGCCCAGCCACACCGTCCGGCGGACCTCGTCGGCCTCCTCGTCGGTCAGCACCTCCGGCATCAGCTTGCTGTCCATGCGCGCGGACACCACGTTGACCCCGGTTACCAGGGCCAGCAAGCCGACCAGCACCGCCAGGTAGTCCTCCAGCGTGACATCCACGCTCAGGCCGAACGTCACCATCAGCGCCAGCAGCGGCGCGAAGATGACCGCGAACGCCAGCGACGTTGAGAACGGCCGCCGGTGCTTCGCCTCGGCGATCACGGCCGTGACCGGCCTTGTCCCCCTCATGACCATGCCTCCCCCACGCACGAGTGAAGGCAAAGGTTGCCACAAGTTGCGGCAAACCCCGTGGCGATTTCCGGATTGGCCCGTTCGGCCCTCAGGTCTGGTAGCCGGGGCCGGGTTCGGGGGTCACCCGGTCAGCGGAAACCTCCTTGCCGCAGTTGCCGCATGCCACGTAGGTCTCGGTGATCTCGCCGCAGTCGTTGTGCCGCAGCAGGATCGGCGGGCCTTCCGGGCCGGCGAGGTACTTGTCGCCCCAGCGCATCAGCGTCGCGATGGCCGGGAACAGGTCCCGGCCGGCCGGGGTCAGCCGGTACTCGTGCCGGTCCGGGTCGGCGGCGTACCGCACGCGGTCCAGCAGGCCCGCCTCGACCAACGTCTTGAGGCGCGCCGAAAGGGTGGGCCTGGGGATGGACAGGTTGCGCGCGAACTCGCCGTAGCGCCGGACCCCGAAGAAGGTCTCCCGCAGGATCAGCAGGGTCCAGCGTTCGCCGACCAGCGCCAGGGTCCGGGCCGCCGAGTCCGCCTCGAAGCGGTGCCGCAGCGCATCTTTCATAGCGCCAGCACGAGTTTGCCGGTGTTGCCGCCCGCGAACATGTCCAGCAGCGCGTCCGGGAACCTCTCGATCCCGCCGGAGACGGTGTGCTCCAACGACTTCAGCCTGCCGTCCGTGAGCCACGCGGCCAGCTGGACCGCGGCCTCACCGAAGCGCTCGGCGTAGTCGGAGAACACGAACCCGGTCATCGACGCCCGGCTCACCAGCAGCTGCATGTAGTTCGACGGGCCCTTCGGCCGGGATTCGGCGTTGTACTGGGACACCGCGCCGCAGAGCACGATCCGCGCGCCGCGGGCCAGCCGGGCCAGCACGTCCTCCAGGATGGTGCCGCCGACGTTGTCGAAGAACACGTCGACGCCCTTGGGCGCCAGCTCCTTGAGCCGGGCGCGGACGTTCTCGGACTTGTAGTCGATGGCCGCGTCGAACCCGAGCTCGTCCAGCAGCACCGCGCTCTTCGCGGCGCCACCGGCGATCCCGATCACGTGGCAGCCCAGGATCTTGGCGATCTGCCCGGCCACGCTGCCCACCGAACCGGCGGCCGCGGACACCACGACGGTGTCGCCTTCCTTGATCTTGCCGACGTCGATCAGTCCAAAGTAGGCGGTGAACCCGCTGACCCCAAGCACGCCAAGGTGAACCGGCGCGGGTGCGAGCGAGGTGTCCACCTTGGACACACCAGTGCCGTCCGAGATCGCGAAGTTCTGCACACCCCAGACGCCGTACAGCGTGTCACCCACGCAGTAGTCCGGGTGCCGGGACTCGATCACCGTGCCGATTCCCGCGGCACGCATGACCTCGCCGATCTCCACCGGCGGCACGTACGAGCGGCCCGCGTTCATCCAGGAGCGCATCGCCGGATCCAGCGACAGGTACTCGACCTTGACCAGGAACTCCCCCTCGGCCGGCCGGCCGACCGGTTCCTCGGTGTACAGCCAGTTCGAGTGCCGGACGGCGCCCTCGGGCCGGGACGCGAGGCGGTACTGCGCGTTGTGCATCGTTCTCCTACAGCTGGTCGGTCCGGGCGCTCAGGCCGAGCAACAGTTTGCCAGGCAGCTCGAAGCTGGCCTGGTTGACCTGGAAGTGGGCGGTGGCAGTGTGCGCGTCGCGGAACCGGCGCTGCAACGGCGAAGTGTCGTAGATCGCGGCGCCACCACCGAGGTCGTACAGGGACCGCACCACATCCGCAGAGGTCTGGACCACGTGGGTGGCCGCCAGCCGGATACCGGCCTTCAGGTCGTCGGACACGGGTTCGGTGCCCTGCGCGGCCCGCCAGGCCTGGTCGATCGAGTGGTACATGAACAGCCGGGCCGCGCGCAGGGCGGCCTCCGCCTCGGCGACCGCGGCCTGGACCTGGGAGCGCTCCGCGAGGGTGCGGCTGGAGCCGAGGGTCTTCTTGCCACCGGCGAGGTCCGCGAAGTCGTCGATCGCGCCGCGCGCGTTGCCCAGGGCGGCCGCGGCGATCGAGAGCGCGAAGTACCCGAAGACCGGGAACCGGTGCAGCGCGGTGGCTCCGGGCGGTGGACCGTCCACAACAGAGAACACCCGGTGGTCGGGAACGAAGACATCCGTTGCCACACAGTCGTGGCTGCCGGTGCCGCGCAGGCCGCTCGTGTACCAGGTGTCCAGCACCTGCAGATCCGTCTTGGGAATCGCGGCCACCCGCAGCTGACCGTCCACAACGAACCCGGCGAACAACCAGTCGGCATGCGGGATCCCGCTGCAGAAAGCCCACCGTCCACTCAGGAGCACGCCGCCGTCGACGACCTCGCCCTGCCCTCGCGGCGCCCACACCCCGGCGGCCACGGTCATCGGGTCGCCGAAGACCTCCTCGGCTCCCTGTGGCGAGATGTAGGCCGACAGCAGGCTGCTCGTCACGGCGATCGACACACACCACCCCGCCGACGCATCCCCGCGCGCCACGGCCTCCGCCGTCTCCAGGCTGACCGCGGGCGGCGCCTCCGGCCCACCCACCCGCCGCGGCACCCCCGACCGCATCAACTCCGCCTTGGCCAGCTTCTCCACCAGCTCCGATGGCAGCGCGCGCCCTCGTTCCGTCTCCGCCGCCAGCTCCCGGGCCAGCACCGCGGCCTCCCGCGCCGCCCGGTGCATCTCCCCGAACTCGCCACCCGCCCCACTCCGGCCGACCACGGACTCCAGCACGCCATCACCTCGGTTCACTTTTCTTACCGGTTCACTATCTTTACCACCTCGCCCACGGCGGGGCAAACCCCTGGCGCCGACTCGCCACTGCCATCGTTGGGGCTATGGCATTCCTGCACCTCACCGCGATCATCGTCGAGGACTACGACGACGCCATCGCGTTCTTCACCCAGGCGCTGGGCTTCGAGCTGGCCGAGGACTCACCGGCCAGTACCAACGACGGCCGCCCGAAGCGCTGGGTGGTGGTCCGTCCGCCGGGCGCGGAGACCGGGATCCTGCTGGCCCGCGCCGACGGCGACGACCAGATCGCCGCGATCGGCAACCAGCACGCCGGCCGGGTCGGTTTCTTCCTCCGCGTCGACGACTTCGACGCCGGCTACCAACGCATGCGGGCCGCCGGGGTCGAGTTCCTCGGCGAGCCCCGGACCGAGCCCTATGGCCGGGTGGTCGTCTTCCGCGACATCGCCGGAAACCTCTGGGACCTGCTCGGCGACGGCTAGTGCTGTGACCGGATAGGTTCACCGACTCGACGGCCCAGCTTTGCGGTGACATCCAACAGCGCTGACCGCACGGCCGAAAGGCCCAAGTACAACCCGGTACGAGGACCTTCCGGCCGCACGCCCGTGCTGATCAACCCCGGCTGAAAACCTGGATCCGCCGATAACACGGCAAACCCATCCGGCCAAGCACTAGGGAACCAGCACGGCCGCGCCGTTCACCTTGTCCGCGGCCAGATCCGCGAGCGCCTGGTCGGCCTTGTCCAAGGGGTACGGCGTCGTGGTCACGTGCAGGCGGTGCCGTTCGGCGAACGCCAGGAACTCGCGGCCGTCGTCCCGGGTGTTCGCGGTGACGCTGCGGATCTCGCGTTCCTGGAAGAGGTGCTCCTGGTAGTTCAGCACCGGGACGTCGCTGAGGTGGATTCCGGCGATGGCCAGGATTCCGCCTCGGTCGAGGGCCGCCAAGGCCGGCGGGACGAGGGTGCCGACGGGGGCGAACAGGATCGCGGCGTCCAGCGGTTCGGGTGGGACGGAGGCGGCGGAGGCGGCGCCGAGGGACAAGGCGAGCTCGCGGGCGGCGGCGCTGCGGGTGACCACGTGCACGGTGGCGCCCTCGGCGAGCGCGACCTGGGCGGCGAGGTGTGCGCTGGCGCCGAACCCGTAGATCCCCAACCGCCCGCCCGGAGGCAGCGCGGCCCGGCGGAGGGCGCGGTAGCCGATGATCCCGGCGCACAGGAACGGCGCCAGCTCCTGATCGGAGTACCCGCCCGGCAGGCGGTAGGCGTATGCGGCCGGGACCGTGGCGTAGTCCGCGTACCCGCCATCCGCGTCCCAGCCGGTGTATCGCGAGGATGGGCAAAGGTTCTCCGCGCCGCGCAGGCAGAACTTGCAGGAACCGCAGGTGTGCCGCAGCCAGGCGATACCGACCCGATCACCTACCGCGAATCCGTCCACAGCGGACACGACTTCGCCGACCACTTCGTGTCCAGGTGTCACTTCGGCGCGATGCACCGGCAGATCGCCTTCGGTCACGTGCAGGTCCGTCCGGCACACCCCGCACGCCAGCACCCGGACCAGCAGCTCACCGGGTCCGGGCGACGGCAGGGGTTCACGTGACCGCCGCAGCGGAGAGGTGCTCACCGGCCCCGGTTGGCGCACTCGCCAGACCCTCGACTCCATGAACTCAGTTTGGCCCACCCCGGCTGGCGGTCGCCTTCTGGTGTTGAAAGGTTTAACCTCTTGAGCCGGTCACTCACGGAGGTGCGTGTGCGGGACGACGCGGGCGAACTCCTCGACGCGGTGGTATCCGTGGCGAGTCACCTCTCCCTGCCCGACGTCCTGCGCCGGATCGTTCAGTCCTCGATGGACCTGACCGGCGCCCGCCGTGGCGCGATGGGCGTGCTCGGCCCGGACGGTGCGACCATGCAGGACTTCATCGACCTAGGCGCCGATCCCGGCGACCTGCCGGAGGGCCGGACCCTCGCCGTGCCGGTCCGGGTCCGCGGCGCGGTGTTCGGAAACCTGTACCTCGCCGAGAAATCGTCCGGCGAACCGTTCACCGCCGACGACGAGGCGGTGGTCGTCGCGCTGGCCACGGCCGCGGGCATGGCGATCGAGAACGCGCGGCTGTTCGAGCAGACGCAGCAACGCGAGACGTGGCTGCGCGCGTCCACCGAGCTGACCGGTTCGCTGCTGGCCGACCAGACCGTCTCGGGCGCGTTGAAGCTGGTCGCCGAGCGGGCCGCGAAGGTGTCCGGGGCGCCGTTCGTCGCGGTCGCGTTGCCCAGTGACGAAGGGCTCGACGTCGAGGTGGTCGGCGACCCGGCGACCGCCGGCCGGATCCGCCAGGGCATCACGATGAGCAACAGCCTGATCGGCTCCGTGTACACGTCCGGCGAGCCGCGCGTGATCGCCGACGTCTGGGAGGTGGCCAAGGACCGCTCGGGCGACCTGCCGGCCGCGCTGAAGGAGCTCGGGTCGGCGATCATCGTGCCGTTGCAGGCGGGTCAGCGAACCTTGGGCGTGCTCACGATCGCCCGCAGCCGCGGCCAGGCCGTGTTCGCCGACCTCGACCTGCAGATGGTGCAGACCTTCGCCGCGCACGCCGCGCTGGCCGTCGAGTTCGCCCGGGTGCAGGAGGACCGGCGGCGGATCGCGGTGGTCTCCGACCGCGACCGGATCGCCCGCGACCTGCAGGACCTGGTGATCCAGCGGCTGTTCTCGATCGGCCTCGGCCTGCAGGGCCTGACCCGGCTGGTCGGTGGCCGCGAGGTGGTGCAGCGGGTGGGCAGGTTCGTCGACGAGGTCGACCAGACCATCCGCGAGATCCGCCGCAGCATCTTCCCGCTGCAGGAGACCCGTGAAAGCCTGCGCGCCCAGCTCCTGCGCCTCACGCCCGCCACCGTCACCCTGGACAGCGCCCTGGACGCGCTGCCCGACCCGGTTCACCCCGAGGTCGTGGCCGCCGTCCGCGAACTGCTGTCCGACGACGCCACCGCCCTCACCGTCCGCGTCGAGGGCACGAGCCTGCGGGTCACTGTGGACGGTCCGGCGCCGGTGACCCGGACCGTGGAGCTACCGGCTCAGGACTAGGTCGCCCTTTCAACTCCACCGCGCCACGGCACACGCGGATGTCCACTGTGCTCAGTTCAGGGTCGTTCCACCGCCCCGGGGCCTGAGGCGGTGGAACGACGCTCAGCGGGGACCGAGCCGGTCCCATTCCAACGGCGGTCACGTGTTCACCACGAATCATGGCCCGCCGCGGAGGCCGCGCACATGAGTCGTCGGTCAATTCCACAGCCGTCGAAAGTCCCGGCCAGTCAAGGGCTTTCGGCCCATCGGCTGATCGGAAAGAGGTCTTTGGACCCTGTACTGCGCAGCGGCCAGGCAGGACCGTTGGGGGCGTGTTGAGGCGAGGTGACATGGTGGATTCCGCGGGACTCGAGGTGCTCTCCGAGGAGGAGTGCCTCCGGCTGCTGGCGAAGGTGCCGGTGGGCCGGATCGTGTTCACCGACCGCGCTCTGCCCGCCGTGCAGCCGGTCGCCTTCGCCGTGGACGGGCAGTCGGTGTTCATCCTGACCTCGCCGCGCAGCCGCCTCGCGCTGGCCGCGACCGGGACCGTGGTGGCCTTCGAGGCCGACGAGTTCAGCGGCACGCTGGTCCGGAGTGGCTGGAGCGTCGTGGCCGTGGGGCAGGCGCGCCGGGTGGTCCGGGAGACCGAGCTGGCCCAGGCCCGCCGATTAGGGCTGCGCCCGTGGGCGCCGGACGCGCAGGAGTACTACCTGCAGATCGGGATCGAGATCATCTCCGGGCGGCGGCTGCTGGGCTGAGAGGGACCCGACGAGCGAGAGATGGCCACCGGGCGTGGGTGCCCGGTGGCCATCTCGCCGATTCGGGACGGCTGCATGTCCCTCATCGCCTGGCGAGGGCAGGACGACCGGTTCCGCACTCGCGGCCAGGCCCCGACCCTGCCGCTGCGCCCGTCCGTGCGGGCCTCGCGTGAAACCGGTCATCCCGTCCTCCCGGACACCACCCCGCCAGCTCGAAAACTAAGCCATCCGCCGCACCCCCTCCAGGGCCGGAAGTCCCGGACGGCCATGGCCAATAGCCACCTACCGGTGGGTTGTCACCGTCGGTAACGTGACCGTTGCGGACGATGCCGGGCCGCCCGCAGGGCCGAATGGCGGATAGTTCATGATCATCAGCATGAAGGCGATTCGGATTCACGTTCCCGGCGGCCCGCTGGCCGTCGAGGAGGCGCCCTACCCGAAGACCGGGGTGGGCGATGTGGTCGTCGAGGTGCGGGCGGCGAGCTTCACGCCGGACGAGCTCGACTGGCCCTCGACGTGGACGGACCGGGCCGGCCGCGACCGGACGCCGTCAGTGCCGGGGCACGAGGTCGCCGGGGTGGTGGTGGAGGTCGGGTACGGCACCACCGGGCTCGAAGCGGGCGACCGGGTGTTCGGGCTGACCGACCCGCACCGGGACGGCGGCGCCGCCCAGTACGTCGCGGCCGAGGCGCGGGACCTGGCGAAACTGCCGGAGGAGATCGACTTCGTGACCGGGGCAGCACTGGTGATGCCGGGACTGACGGCGTGGCAGGCGTTGTTCGTGCACGGCAAGCTCAGGCGCGGGCGGACGGTCGTGGTCCACGGCGCCGCAGGCGGGGTGGGCAGCCTGGCCGTGCAGCTGGCGAAGGACGCGGGCGCGCACGTCATCGGCACCGGCCGCGCCGAGACGGCGGACCTCATCCGGGAGCTGGGCGCGGACGAGTTCGCGCCGGTCGACCAAGCGCCCCAAGCGGATCTGGTGTTCGACACGATCGGTGTGGACCTGCCGGAGGCGGGGTTGTTCGTGTCGGTCACCAAGCCCCAGGGCCGGTACTTCATCGTCGAACCCAACCGCGACCAGCTCAGCGCGCTGGCCCAGCTGGTCGTCCAGGGCAGGCTCAAGCCGCGGATCGGCGCCGTCTACCCGCTCGACCAGGCAGCCGAGGCGTTCCAGGCCAAGCAGGGCACCGCGGGCAAGACGGTGCTGGTTCAGTCGGAGATGTCCAGCAAGTAGGCCCGCAGCACGCGCTTGAGCTCACGCGTGTACTCCAGCTGTTCGCGCCCGGTGGTGGCCAGGATCTGCGGCAGCACCGCGGCGAAGATCCGGACGGTCACGGTCGCGATCAGCCGGCGTCTGCTCGGATCAATCTCGGGAACCCGCCGGGCGATGATGTCGTCGACGCGTTCGACGACCGCCGTCCGCAGCCGGTCCGACCACGAGAACAACGGCTCGAACCCGGGGTTGGCCAGGCAGATCTCGATCGCCGGGTCGACCATCCGGTTGATCACGTCGTCCAGCGGCACGCCGAGCACCTCGGCGCCCTCGCCGCGCGCCTGGGCCACGCTCAACGCGTCCAGGTACTGCTCGGCCAGCGCCTCGGCCATCGACTCCTTGTTGGGAAAGAACTGGTAGAGCGTGCCCGGGGACACCTCGGCGGCCGCGGCGACCGCGTTCATCGTCGCCGCCACGTACCCCTCGGCGGCGAACACCTTCGCCGCCGCGTCCAGCAACTGCGCGATTCTGCGCTCGCCGCGGGCCTGCCGGCGGCGGGGCTTCACTGTCTCGACCACGGCACCTCCAACGGGGTGAAAGGCGAGCACTCACTCGCCTCGCACCCTAGCCACGAGATCAACCCCTGGCGAATATGTCGGAGGTTTGGACAGCCCTAGACAGCTCTGGACAAGGACAGCCCGAAACGGTTCTGGGTGTCGGTCCACCATCGGGACAGCTCGAACCCGGCCTCGGCCAGCTCACCGGTGATGCCCTCGCGGCGGAACTTCGCGGAGATCTCGGTCCGCAGCTCCTCGCCGTCCTCGAACGACACCGTCATGCCGAGCTTGGGGACGTGCACCCGCATCGCCCGCGTGGCCCGCAGGCGCATCTCGATCCACTCCTGCCCCGCGTCCCACAGGGCCACGTGGTCGAACGCGTCCACGTCGAAGTCCGCGCCCAGCTCCCGGTTGAGCACGTGCAGGACGTTCTTGTTGAACTCGGCCGTCACGCCCGCCGAGTCGTCGTACGCCACCCGCACGGTCTCGGCGTCCTTCACCAGGTCGGTGCCCAGCAGCAGCCACTCCCCCGGCTCCAGCACGTCCCGCAGCGAGGAGAGGAACTTCGCGCGTTCCGCGGGCAGCAGGTTGCCGATCGTGCCACCGAGGAACGCGACCACCCGGGGAGCCTCGCCCGGCAGCAGGGCGAGGTGTTCGGTGAAGTCGCCGACCACCCCGTGCACGAGCAGCGACGGGTAGTCCTCGGCCAACGCCGCCGCCGCGTCCCGCAACGCGCTGCCGGACACGTCGAGCGGCACGAACTGGTGCAGCGTGCCCGCGTCCCGCAACGCGTCCAGCAGCAGCCTGGTCTTCTCCGAGGAGCCGGACCCCAGCTCCACCAACGTGTGCGCCTGGCTGGTCGCGGCGATCTCACCGGCCCGCGCGTGCAGGATCTCCCGCTCCGCGCGGGTCGGGTAGTACTCCGGCAGCCGGGTGATCTGCTCGAACAGCTCGCTGCCCCGGGCGTCGTAGAACCACTTGGGCGGCAAGGACTTCGGCGATGCGGACAGGCCTGCGCGGGCGTCCGAGGCCAGGGCGCGGGCGGCGTGGTCTTCGGCCAGGTGGACGTCCACCACCGGTTCAGTCATGGGTTCCCTGTTCGTAGGCGCCGAGCGGGTGCACGGCGAGTGAGGGCGGGCCACTTGTGATGGCCGCCGTGACGATGTGGCGATCCGGCACCGGCGTCCAGCGCGGATCGGGGTCCCACGGCTCCGACGCGACCACCACGGAGTCCGCGGTGAGCAGCGTCGACAGCGAGTGGGTCCAGGCGGTCGCGACCAGCGAGCGCCCATCGGTGAGCATCAGGTTCAGGCGTGATCCGGGTGCGGCGGCCTCGACGTCCAGCACGACCGAGCCGACAGCGTCCACAGCGGACTGTCCATCCCGGAGCCGGGCGCGGACCAACGCCCACAGCAGGGCCGCGTCGGTGGGCGCGTCCAATGTCATCAGGTCGGTCACCGGCAGCTTCCCGGCCAGCGACGCCACCGAGTCCGGCCAGCCGCGGACCACCCCGTTGTGGCTGAACAACCAGAGCCCGTCGGTGAACGGCGCCGCGGCCGTCTCGACCACCGGCATGCCGGCCGTGGCCGACCGGACCGCGGCGAGCACACCGGTGGCGGACACCGGCCGCAGCAGGCCGTCCAGCGCCGGGTCCGTCCACATGGGACTCGCCCGGCGATAGACCACCGGTGCGGCACCGGCGAACCAGCCGACGCCGAACCCGTCGGCGTTGATCGTCCCGCCCGCCCGCATGTCGGCGGGCGCCCAGCTCTGCCGCAGCAGCGAGTGCGGCGGGTCGAGCACCAGCCCGGCGACGGGCACGGCGGGGCCGAGGTAGCCCAGATGGCGGCACATCGGCTAGCGGACCTCGTCCGGCCGCGGATCCCGCGCGAGCCGCAGCCCGCTGAAGATCTGCCGCCGGATCGGGTAGTCCCAGTTGCGGAACGTGCCCCGGCAGGCCGCCTGGTCCACGCCGAACGCACCTCCACGCAGCATCTTGTAGTCCGGCCCGAAGAACACCTCGGAGTACTCCCGGTACGGGAACGGCACGAACCCCGGGTAGGCGAGGAAGTCGCTGGACGTCCACTCCCACACGTCGCCGATCAGCTGCGCCACGCCCAGCGGCGACTCACCGGCCGGGTACGCGCCGATCCGGGCCGGGCGCAGGTGCCGCTGGCCGAGGTTGGCCCGCTCCGGCGTGGGATCGTCGTCGCCCCAGGGGTATCGGCGGGACCGGCCGGTCGCCGGGTCCCAGCGGGCCGCCTTCTCCCACTCCGCCTCGGTCGGCAACCGCTTGCCCGCCCAGGCCGCGAACGCCTCCGCCTCGTAGAAGCACACGTGCACAACGGGTTCGTCCGGCACGATCGGCTCGACCACGCCGAACCCGTTGCGCAGCCAGCGATCCCCGTCGCGGATCCAGAACCGCGGCCTCGCCAGGTTCGCCTTCTGCCGGTACGCCCAGCCCGTGTCCGACCACCACTGCTGCTGGTCGTACCCGCCCGCGGCGATGAACTCGGCGTACATCGCGTTGGTGACCGGGTACTTGTCGATCACGAACGCGTCGACGTGCACCTGGTGCGCCGGGCGTTCGTTGTCCAGCGCCCACGGCTCGACCGACGTACCCATGGTGAACGGACCGCCCGGCACCAGGATCTCGCGGTTGAGCACCGGGCCTGCCGGGTCCGGCGGCGCGGGCGCGTGCAGCACCGGGTCGCCGGCCCGAAGCTGGTGCGTGGCCAGCATGGTCTCGTTGTGCTGCTGCTCGTGCTGCACGATCATGCCGAACGCGAACGCGTCCTCGACCAGCCGCCGCCCCTCGAGCCGGGTGCTGGCCAGGACATCCATCACCTTGTCGCGGACTTCCCTGACGTACGAACGGGTCTCCGTCGGTGACAGCAGCGGCAGCGCGGGCCGGTCGGCCCTCGGGTGCTGGAACGCGTCGTACATCTCGTCGATGTCCTGGCGGACCGGTTCGCGGCCGCCGACATCGCGCACCAGCCACAGCTCCTCCTGGTTGGCGATGTGCGCGAAGTCCCAGACCAGCGGCGACATCAGCTTGGAGTGCTGCTTGACCAGATCGTCGTCGTCCACCGCGTCGGTCAGCGCGGTGCTGCGGGCGCGCGAACGGGCCAGGTGCCCGGCCACGCGGTCGCGCAAAGCCTCGATATCCTCTGTGCCGATTTCCTTAGGCGTGGTCATGCCCTGGCCTTCCGAAGTCTGTCCTCGATGTCGCCGGTCACCGCGGCCGTCTCGGCAGCGGGCAGGTCGAGCGCGGCCAGCCCCATGGCAGCCACCTCCTCGACCACCCTGGCGAGCTTCTCGTCCCGCAACCCGTGCCGGGCCGCGCCCTCCCAGCAGTCGGCGACCGGTGCGCACACGTCGAGCACGCGAGCCACCGTGTCCGAAGTGGACAGCAGGGCGAGCAGCAGCGCCGCGGGCGCGAGCCACCGGTCGCCGGGCTGCGCGTCGATGTACCGGACCTCCAGGTAGCCCTGCGCGCGCACCGGCGGGAACAGGGTGGAGATGTGGTAGTCCAGGTCGTCGAGAGTGGGCGCCCGGTCCAGCGCGCCGGCGATCCAGTCCGCGAAGGTGACGCCCGCGGGCGCCTCCCAGCAGGAGTCGCCCGGTCTTCGCAGGCAGAGCAACGGGGTGTCCAGCACACGTCTGGCCCAGCTCGCGGCCGGGTCGTCGTCGCACACGCTGGGGAAGCTGCGCACCGGGTCGGTGTTGAGCACAGCGCGCGACCGGTTGGACGCCCAGCCGGTGTCCCGGCCGAGCATCACGGGCGAGTTGGCGAACAGGGCGATCATCGGCGGGCCGAGCGCGTGCACCGCCGCCCAGCGGGCCGCCATCTGGCCGGCCTCACCCGCGTCGACGCACACCTGGAACCCGGCCGTGTTGCACATCATGGTGACGCCGTGCGTGCCGAGCGGCGCGAACGCCTTCTCCATCGCGGAATAGCGCGGCGTGTCCAGCACACGCCGCGGGGTCCGGAATGGATCGATCGCGCTCGTACCCAGCGCGAGGCCATGAGTGGCCAGCAGATCGCTGAGATAGCGGGTGTCCGCGGCGGCAGTGGCGTGAAGACCGGCCAGGGAATCCTGCGGCAGCGCCGAGATCTCGACCTGGCCTCCCGGCTCCATGCTGAGCGGGGAGCCACCGGGAAGGACTTCTTGGGGACTTTCGGGACTGAGCGTTCGTGGAGCGTGCGGCCCGAGTGCGGTGCTGAGCACCTCGGCCGTCAGCGGGCGGGACGGGTCGTCGACGTGGTGGACTGTCCATTCGAGCTCCACGCCGACCAGCCGCGGTGGCCCGTGCTTGAAACACACCGAGGCCACATAGGCCTCGGCCTCGACCCGGTCGCGAAGCCGGTGGCCCGGCTCGTCGACGGGTGTGTCATGCATAATCGTCACGGTTCGATCTCCTTCGCCGGAACCGCGATCGACGCTACCCTCGCCCACCGACATTTTCATTGCGGGGAACTTACGGCCGCCCTTGGTCCAGGGGCGATCACTCAGCGCAGCAGGAAAGCGCCCGCTCGGAGCAGTCCATCGCGCACAGCGGCCGGTCCTGGGCGCATGGTGGGCAATCCGGCCTGCCGAGCGGCCCGGGCCACCCCCTGGAAAGGCTTGCGGCGCAGCAGGTCGTAGCGGGAAAACGCCTCCTCGCGGCGATGTTTCGCCAGCCAGTCACCGAGAGTGGCACCGTCGACCAGCGCCCGGCACGCGCCCTGCCCGAGGTCCGGTGTCACAGCGTGAGCCGCATCACCAACCAGGGCCACACGTCCGCGCACGAATGTGCGTAAAGATGGCCCGGTGAAATACAAGTCGTGACGGAGAATGTCCGTTTCCGCGGCCCGCCGCCACTCCGGGTGCTGCCTGCACTCGGGCGCCCACAGTGGCGCGAACCAGTTGGCCCGGCCGCCCTCCATCCCGGTGATGCCGGACTTCCTGCCCCGGCCCAGAATCTCGCCCAGCGGGCCGTACCCCGCCGGGCAGATGTCCGCGCCACGCCTTGTATCGGCGAGTAGCGCGGTGGCGCGGTGCCGAAGACCTGCTGCCGCACCACGCTGTTGATGCCGTCCGCGCCGCCCACCGTACCGGCGTCAATGGAGTCCACATCGGACACTTCGACACCGGTCCGGACGGCACCGTCCGGGACGGCCCCGAGCCCATGATGACCGTTCCGTCCTACGGCGAGGCTACTACGGGAATAGTTCGGCTCGTAGTACTCTGCACCGGTGCCTACTCGCCGGAACGAGATCCTGATCGGTGCGGTGTCCGTCCTCGCCCGGGGCGGCCCGCGCGCGCTGACCCACCTGTCCGTGGACGCCGCCGCCGAGCTGCCCAAGGGCAGCACCTCCAACCACTTCCGCACCCGGGACGCGCTGATCCAGGGCGTCCTGGGGCACCTGGTGAAGACCGAGCAGTCGCTGCTGGGCGACCTGCTGGGCAAGGTCGAGGGTGTGGTCGACCGCGACGCGTTCGCCCGGCGGCTGACCGACATGGTGCTGTACATGACCGACCAGGAGCGGGAACTCACCCTCGCGCGGCGGGCGATCTTCCTCGAGGCGGCCTGGCGCCCGGAGATCCGCGACGCGGTGCTGGGCTGGTCGGTGCGCTACTGGCAGCTCGGCGGGCGCTGGCTGGACCGGCTGGGCTCGCCCGACCCCGAGGGCCACGCCCGGATCCTGCTGGCCTGCCTGGACGGCCTGATCACCGAGGTGCTCACCCGCCCGGTCCCCGCGCTGGACGTGCAGCGTTCGGTCCGGCTGGTGCTGGACGGGCTGCTGAGCGAGAGCGCTTGACGGGATGCGTAACCGATGGGTTACGCTTCCGGCGTGGACGACGTGGCCGGCGCGATCGCCGATCCGGTGCGACGCGAGATCCTGGTGATGCTGCGCGCCGGGCGGCTGTCGGCCGGGCAGATCGCGGACCGGTTCGAGATCAGCCGGCCCGCGGTCAGCCGTCACCTGCGCGTGCTCAGGGAGGCCGGCCTCGTCCGCGACGACCTCGTTGGCCGGCAACGGTTCTACCTGCTCGTGCCGGACCGGCTCGGCGAGCTGGAGCGGTGGCTGGCGCAGTTCAGCCGGGCGTCCGGCTGGGAGCACCGGCTCGACGCGCTGGAGACCGAGGTCTACCGGACCCGCCGCGAGCACCGCGTCCGACATGAAGAGACCCAAGCAGCTCAACGAAAGGACGAGACGGCATGACCCCCTCCCAACCGCACCCAAGGGGAACGGGACGCAACCCAGTCACCGGCACGTACCGAACTGGACCATGCCCGCCCAACGCAACCAAGAGGGATGAGTCCGGGGAGGCGGAACAGTCATGAGCCCGATCCCCACCGGACGGCTGTTCCCGACCAGTACAGGCGCGGATCTGGTGCTCACCAGAACGTTCCGCGCGCCCGTCGAGGACGTCTGGGCCAGCCTCACCGAGTCCGAGCGCACCGCCCGCTGGTTCGGCCCGTGGACCGGCGAGCCCGGCCCGGGCCGGGTCATCAAGGTCCAGATGGTGTTCGAGGAGGGCGAACCCAAGATGGACCTGCGCATCGACGCCTGCGAACCGCCGGCCCGGCTGGCCGTGTCGACCGCGGAGGGCGAGGAGATCTGGCACCTCGAAGCGCTGCTTCAGGAGACCGGCGGCGTCACCGAGCTGCGGCTCGTGCACCACCTCGACGACCCGTCCAAGGCCAGCGACGCCGGCCCGGGCTGGGAGTACTACCTCGACGTGTTCGTGGCCGCCCGCGAGGACACCGCCAAGCCCGACTTCTTCGCGGACTACTACCCCGCGATGAAACCGTATTTCGACGGGATCATCGCCGAGCTCACCGACTCTGCGTCAGCCGACACTGCCGACTGAGCCCCCACGGAATAGCCTCTAGTGTGATGTCACTGGAGGTCGGGGTCCGGCATGAACATCACCATCTCGGGCTTGACGGCAGCGGGCAAGACAACGCACGCGCTGCTGGTGGCCCGCCGGCTGGGATTCGGATATGTCTCGGCCAGTGCGCTGATGTTCGGCCGCCTGGGAATCGCGAACCGGGAAAGCAACACGCTCTGGCAGTCCCGCTTCGGCGAGGTGGAGAAACTGCGTGACGAGCGGCCGGTCGACGAGGAGCTCAACGCCCATCTCGAGCACCTGCTGAAAACGCGCGACAACACCGTGTTCGACTCGTGGTCGGCGCCGTGGTTACCCGATGTGGCCAATTGCCTACGGATCTTCATCGAGTCGGACATCCGGTCGCGCACGCTCAAGGTCCGCGTTTCCCAGGAACCCCACGGCCCGTTCCTGTCGCTGCCGGAATGCCGCCGGCTGCTCGAACGGAAGGACACCGCGGCGGCAGAACGGCTCGGCGGGCTGCTGAACGCCGACATCATGACCGACCGGAGCCCTTATGACCTGGTCCTGGACAACTCGGAGCTGATCTCACGGGCGTCCATCGCCGATGCGCGCAGAGGTATCGCGGTCTTCCACGAACGGTTGCTGAAGGCTGTCTTCGATCACCAGGACAGGTCTCGTCGTGTTCACGATGGCGTGAACGTGTCGTGATGCCGTACCAGTGCGTCTTTCAGCTTCGGGAAAGCCGCTACCATCCCGGGTCCATGCGGGAAATCCGTCTGGCCGGTTGTGTGATCACCGATGCGAAGAACCGCGTCCTGCTGTTGCACCGGAACACGGCGACGTTGAAGCAATGGGAGATCCCGGGCGGCAAGCTGGAGCACACCGAAACCGCCGAGGCCGCCGCGACCCGGGAACTGTACGAGGAAATGGGCGTCGAGGTCCTGGTGCACAAGGAGCTGGGCACCCGCAGTTTCGTGCAGGACGGCTGCCGGATGGTGTACACCTGGTTTCTCGCGCGCATTCTGGCCGGCGACCCGCAGGTGATCGAGCTCGACACGCACGACATGGCCGAATACCACGCCATCGAAGATCTGATGCACCGGCACGATCTCTCGCCGAACACCCGCAACTTCCTCGAAGAACTCAAAGGCGGTCGCTTCACCCTGCAGAGCCAATGAGCTAATGGAGGTCCCTTGCGTTTACTCGCGAAACGAACCGGGCTCCTCGGCCATCTCATCGCCCGCCAGGACCACGCGGACTACGTGTACATGTACCCGCCGCGCCAGGCCTACCGTCCCTTCGACCGCGGCACGAACTTACCCGGCCTGATCTCCCGTTCCCTGCACCGTTTCGATGACCTGAACCTGTACGTGCACGTCCCGTTCTGCCGGCAGATCTGCCGGTTCTGCAACCTTTACGCGGTCGGCGCCGCGCACAACGATCTCGACGGCTATGTCGACGCCGTCATCGCGGAAGCCCAGCAGTACGCCGGACTGACCGACCGCAAGGCCATCGCCACGCTCTACCTCGGCGGTGGCACGCCTTCTTTGCTTGCCCCAGCGCAGCTCGAACTCCTGGTGACGAAGCTGCTCGGCCTGTTCGCGGTCAACCCCGGCGACTTCCCCGAGGAGACGGCGCTGGAGGTCGATCCGGCCACAGTGGACAGTGTGAAGCTGAGGGATATCAAGGCAAGCGGCATCAACCGGATCAACCTCGGCTACCAGTCGATGGCCGGCGACGAGGTCCGGCACCTCGGCCGCGACCGCCCGGACAGCGCCGGGCTGACGCTGCTCGAGGACGCCTTGAGGACCGGGTTCGCCAACGTCTGCGTGGACCTGATCTACGGCCTGGACGGCCAGACCGACGAAAGCTGGCAGCGCTCGGTGGAACAGGTCGCGGCCGTCGGGCCGCCGACCATCTGCGCCTACTCGCTGACCCTGCGGCCGTTCACCGGTTACAGCAGACGTGGGTACTCCACAATAGACGGTGCCACGCTGTACCGGCGCTACGAGCTGGCCGACCAGATCCTGCGGGACGCCGGCTACCGGCAGGAGACCCATGTCCGCTGGGTTCGCGACGGCGGCGGGTATGTGCAGAAGGTCAACCACTGGGGAATGCGCAATGTGCTCGGGCTCGGCGCGGGCGCCCGCAGCTATCTCTGGAACCTCGATTTCCGCAACGGCTATTCGGTGCGCTCGCGGAAGTCGACCCTGGCCGACTACCACCGGCATGTGGGTGAAGGACGGTCTCCGATCACCGACGGATATGTGATGACCGCACGGGAACGGGTGCACAAACTCACCGCGCTCAACCTGATGTCGCTCGACCGGGCCTGGTGCCGGACGCTGACCGGTTACGACCCGGTCGAGGAGTTCGCGGACGAGTTCCGGGAATTCGCCGACCTCGGTCTGTGCGCCGTGAATCCGGACCGCGTCACTCTCACAAAAGCCGGGGTCAGGTATCGCGATCTGATGTCCCAGACTCTGTTCAGCGAGGAGGTGGCCACCAGGATCAACGAATTCAGCTACGACGAATAGTCCAGCGGACCACCGGTTCGATCTCGGCGAGCAGTTCGGCGACCGGGCGATTGGTGTCGAGGATCATCGACGGCAGGATCGGCTCCCGCCGCAGTCGTGCGCGGGCGGCCCGGTCCGCCTGGACCAGGAATTCGCGCCGGGAATCGTCACACGAGCCGTCCCGCCGGATCAGCCGGTCGACCAGTACATCGACCGGCGCGGTCAGATAAATCGTCAGCGCGGGCGGCGGGAGGAACGCGAAAACGGCATCCAGCAGCCGACGGGCCGCGGCCGGCTCGTACCGACTGGAAAGCACGACCTCCTGGTAGGCGTATTTGCTCAGATAACCACGGTCGCTGATCACCGGTTCACCGTCACGCACCCGGGGCGCGACGGCGGACGAGTACACCTCGAAGAAATCGCCGAGAAAGACCAGCGACTGCCCGGCCGGACTGGTCGATATGTAGTGCGGGGAACTGCGCACCGCCGACTTGAGCGCCTGCCCGAACGGCGCCGAAGAGAACTCCGGCGCCGCGGAGATCGACAACGCGGCGGCCAACGCACCGGTGATCGTGGTCTTACCGACGCCGTCGACACCGTCGACACAAATCCATGGTTCACCCATTGGCTTGAAATTCGGGGAAGTGGCGTCCGTGCGTGCAACGATGGGCCGACCATAGCGCAGAGGGGAGAACCGACTGGTGCGCACACAGGCATTGGAAGCGGCAATGCAGGCCCTGGCCGCGATCGATCTTTGCGACGCCGTGTACGTCGCCTGCCCGGTGAGTTCGGGTATTCGCGAGCTGGAGCTGATGCGGCAGCTGTCGCGATTCGACCGGAATGATCTCCGCCGGGACTACGCGGACGAATGGCGGCTCAAGGTGCTGGAACCGAACAAGGCCGACGCCCGCGCCGCGGCCGCGGACACCCGCCGCCGGTTCGCCGGCCGCAGCGTGATCGACCCGTCCACGTTCCAGCTCGACGGCCTGGACCAGCACGACTACGACGAGCTGTGCGAGCGCATCATCAGGCGGCATGTCGGCACCCTCGTCCTGGCCGATGGCTGGCGCTACAGCCGGGGCGCGCGCGTGGAGGCCGTGCTCGCACTGACCCTCGGACTGCCGATCGAGGACAGCGCCGGGCGGAAGCTGACCGAGCAGTGGGTTCTGGGCGCCTTGGACAGCGTGCACGACACGTTGCACGGCTTCCCGCCCGGCCTGCTCGGTGAGCTGTTCCCGGAGTTGTCACTGGGGACAGACCACAGCGTGCATGGCCTGCAGTTCCAGTAGCAGCGAGCCCTCCACCCGCGGGTCGGCCCACAGCGCGGCCAGCGAGTCCCGGGCCACCCGCGCGGCCGCCCCGGACAGCAGCTCGCCCCGCCAGACCGCGTAGTCGTACAGGATGTACAGGTCCAGGTACCGGCGCTGGGCCGGGATCTGTTCCTGGTAACCGTTCGCGGACATCAGCGCGATCGACCGCTCGCGGGTGCGGCCCCAGCCGCGGTCTCTGTCGGTGTCCACGTAAGGCGGATCGGTCCGGCGGTCGATGTCCCCGTAGTAGTACATCAGGTAGCCCCGGTTCCACGCCCGCCATTGGGCCGAGGCCCGCATCTCCCGGACGAACCTGGTCAGCGCCTCGTCATCACCGAGATGGCACAGGCCCCACAACAAGGATTGCTGCAGGAACATGTCGGTCTCGCGTGCTGCCAGCCGTTGCAAGGTCGCATGCCCGTCGTGAACCGCGCGGGACAACAGGTACGCGATGAGGTTCCCGGTCGTGCGGACCCGGGAGAGGTCCGCGTTCGACGACCACAGCCGCAGATAGGCCTGTTCGAGTGCCTCGGCGAGACCGGGCACCGGGGCCAGCCGCAGCTCGTCCACCACGAAATGCCGGATCTCCGGCGAGGGATCCAGCGACAGGCACTCGATCAGCTCGGAGGTGGTCGCGGCCCGGTTGAGCCGGCGCACGTACTGGCGGCTGACCAGGTACTCGAAGAACGAGTAGTGCACGAACCGGCCCCACACCCGCCCCGCACCCCGCCACTGGTCGCAGACCTGGCTCAACGCCCGCGCCAGGCAGCGCTCGGACGCGCCGGTCCGCTCGGCGACCAGGGCGACGACCGAGTCGAAGCCGAACCGGTCCTCGTGCAGCATGCCCCGCGAGTAGATCTGCCAGGCCGCCTCGATCCAGATCTCGTTCGAGGACACCGGCATCCGGCAGCCCGCGCGGACCAGCGACGCGTCGCTGGCGGTGGCGAGCGCGTCGATGTACTCGCCGTACAGCGACGAAACGTCAGTGACGGCAGGCAGTTTGTCCTTGCCCAGGAACGTGAGCATCCGCGCGTACAGCGGCCGCGTGACCATCCGCGCGAGGCCGGGCGACCGCTCGATCATCGCCAGCAGGGCCGGCCCGTCCAGCAGCCCGGCCGTGATCAGCCGGGTGACGAACTCGGTGAACTGGCCGTCGAACGTCCACGGGTCGATGGCGACGATCCGGTGGAACGCGCCGCTTTCCATGGAGTGCGCCAGGTTGTCCTCGAACTCCCGGCGGCGGCAGGTCACCACGATCACGAAGTTCTCGCTGAGCTGGTGCAGCAGATCGGACAGGTCCGCCGCCGACCCGAACTCCCCCAGCGTCTCGTCCAGACCGTCGATCACCAGCACCGAGCGCGGGTGTTCGCCGTACAGGGCGGCGGCGAGCGGGGCGTTGACGGCGACCCCGTCCAGCACCCGCCGCAGCTCGGTCATCCGCACGGCGATCGCGGGCGTGTGCTCGCGCAGCCGCCGAAGCAACGCATAGCTGGCAACGCTTTTGCCGCTGCCCGGTTCGCCCAGGATCAGCACCGACGACCCGGCCTCGACCTCGGCGACGATGTCCTCGACCGACGCGCTCTCCGCGCCACGAGTCAGGTTCGAGAACGTCGCGGGCACATAGAGTCCGCGCGTGTGCAGCTCGGCGATGCTCAGGTCCAATGGGTACGCCGTGCGGCGCGCACCCAGCCGTCGCGCCGACTCGTCCGACGCTGTCCACTGTGGACCTGATGGTTGTGGACGGTGGTCACTGCCGCCGTCGGCGACCCGGATCCACGCGGTGGTGTCGGTTTCCTTGACGTGCACCCGAACCGGCCGGTACGAGGTGGCGTCCACGGTCATGCTGTGCAGGACAACCTCCTCGTAGAACCACTTCGACGCGATGAGCGCCAGCGCGTTCGCCGACTCGGTCAGAACCGCCTTGAGCACAGGGGAATCGATCAACCGGTAGGCGAGGTTCACGGCGTGGCCGACCACTCCGTGCGCGTCGTAGTAGATCTCCCCGGCGTGCACGGCCATCCGCAGCCGGATCTGCTCGCCGGGGCCGTGCGTGGCGTTGTGCTCGTCGAGCAGCTCGGTGAGCTCGCCGGGCAGGTGTTCCACGAACAGGCTTTTGGCAACTTCCGGTGGGACAAGGACAAGAACGCCGTCGCCGCGGTCCTCGTGGTGGCAGTCCGCCCAGCCGATGCCGTACTTGGCGAACGCCGACCGCAGGATCCGGTACAGCGCCTCGCGCACGGTCAGCCGGTGCGGGTTGGTGCGGCTGTGGTCGGAGAACCGTTCCACGTCCACGACCAGCACGGTCCGGTGCACGGCCGGCGGTATGTCGGGATCCATGCGGCAGCCCCTCGTGTGTCCTCTCCCTGCAGGGAAAGTACCCACGAGGGTCCGGGTTATCAGCGCCCGTTGGGGGGATCGATACCTTGGGTTGGATGCCCGGGTGGCCGGATCGCCGCCAGTTGTCCGGCCACCCGGGCGGCTTGGGTGGGTTACCCCGCCTTTGCGTTGGAGTTACCCGCCAGCACGGTGTTGCCCGTGCTGGCATTCTTGATCGCGGTCTCGATCTGGGCCATCGAGGAGCTCGACGTCAGGCCCGGCACCGTGGCCGTGTTCAGCGCGTAGAGCGTGAACCGGTAAAGGTGGTTCGAGCCGCCGGGGCAGGGACCGAAGAACTTCTGCGAGTTCGCCCCGCTGCCCATCGCCTTCTGTTTGGCACCAGTGATTCCAGGCACATTGAACCCCGCGCCGAGGTTCTCCGGCAAGGAGGTCACCGGCACGTCCCAGATGGCCCAGTGCAGGTTTCCGTTCGCGGTGTCGGTGAACACGATGCCGTACGACTTCGCGTTCGTGTTGCCGGCACCCCACGAGAGCGGTGGGGACGGGTCCTGACCGGCGGACCCGTCACCCGCGCAGGTGTACTTCGCCGGGATGTTGCCGTTGTTGGCGAACGCGGTGCTGGACAGCTTGAACTCGCCAGGCTGTTCGCCCCCGGAGTACACGATGTCCACCAGGAGGATCCGGTCGTTGTTCGGGGTACCGTCCTTGTCGGTCGTGGTGGTCAGCCAGATGTCGCCATCGTGGTCGACTTCCACTGTGCGCAGACGGTTGTAGGTGCTCTGGAAGTAGGTCTGCTGCTCGACCAGGTTGGAGTTCTGGTCGATCCGCATCCGGTACACCCGCTGGCCCACGGTCGTCGCGACGAACACGTAGTCGTTGATGATCGTCAGGCCACTGGGCGAGGCGGAGCTGGTGGACCAGGTCTTCTTCGGCGCGATGAAGCCCGAGCAGCTGCCCTGCGTGCCCTCGCAGTTCGGCCAGCCGTAGTTGCCGCCGCGCTGGATCAGGTTCACCTCGTCCTGGCTGCTGTCGCCGAACTCGGCCTCCCACAGCCGTCCCTGCGAGTCGAAGTCCAGGCCCTGCGGGTTGCGGTGGCCCTTGCTCCAGACCGCGTTGCCGAACGGGTTGTCCGACGGGATGCTGCCGTCCGGGTTGATCCGCAGGATCTTGCCGTTCAGCGAGTTGTTGTTCTGCGGGTTGCCGTCCGGGTTCTCCGCGTCACCGACCGAGGCGTACAGCTTGCCGTCCGGCCCGAAGCGCAGCCGCCCGCCGTTGTGGAACCGGCTCTTGGCGATGCCCTGGATCAGGATCTGGTACGTATTCTGGACCAGCGCCCCGTTCTCGTACTTGATCCGGATGACCCGGTTGCCCTCGGAAGCCGTGTGGTAGACGTACAACCAGTGGTCGGTGGCGAAGTTCGGGCCGACCTCGAGGCCGAGCAGGCCGCCCTCGCCGCCGGTGCCGACCGCCTGGCTGATCTTGCCCGCCAGGGTCTTCTGGCCGGACTTGGTCAGCCGGGTGATGTTGAAGTTGTTGCGCTCACTGTACAACGCGGAGCCGTCCGGCAGGAACACCACGCCCCAAGCCACATCCACGCCACTGGCCAATGTGGACACAGTGCCCGGGTTCGGCACGCCCGCCGGGCCGCCCGCGGCCGGGGTGACCGCGATCTCGTTGGTGAAGCCGGAGAGGTTGCCGGCCTTGTCCCGGGCACGGACCTTGAACTTGTACTCCTTGCCCGTGGTCAGACCGGCCACAGTGGTCGTTGTCGCGCTACCGTCGGCACTTCCGGACTGGGCACCGTCGGTGAAGATGTCGTACCCGGTCACCTTCACGTTGTCGGTCGACGCGCCCCACTTGAGGTCCACAGTGGTCGCCGTCTTGCCCGTGGAGCTCAGCGTGCCCGGCGTGGTCGGGGCCTCGTTGTCCGGCGGTGCCGGATCGGTGTGCACGTTGATGACGTTGCTCGGCTCGGAGACGTTGTTGGCCGCGTCCTTGGCGAGCACGTACCAGTCGTAGTCGGTGTCGGAGTCCAGGCCGTCGATGGTGGTGGTCAGGACGTTGCCCGCCACGCTGCCCTTGTGCTGGCCATGCGTGTAGATGTCGTACCCGGTGACGCCCACGTTGTCGCTCGCCGCGTCCCAGGCCAGGCTGACGCCGCTCGCGGTGTGACCGGTGGAGCGCAGGTTCTGCGGCGGCGTCGGCCGCTCGTTGTCGGTGCTGTTGACGGTCAGCTTGTCGGCGTTCGGGCCGCCGTTGGCCGTCGTGGCCGTGGCGCGGAACTTGTTGGCTCCGGCGGCAAGCGTCACGCGGGTGGTCGTGGTGGCCCAGGTGTCCCAGCTGCCGGTGCCGTTGTAGGCGACGTTGCTCGCCACGACGGTTCCGTTGAGCGAGAGGTTCATCGGGCGGTTGACCGTGGTTCCGTTGGCGTAGCGCAGAACCAGGTCGGCCGTGCCCGGGCCGTTGATCGTCCACTCGACGAAGCTGCCGGTCACGTTGTCGTAGTTGACGAAGCCGCGGCCGGAGAAGCCGGTGTGGTTGGACTCCACCACACCCTGGCCGATCGTGGCGTCCTCGGCCTCGAGGTCGTTGCCGGTCGGCGGCGCGGAGACGGCCTCGACGGTCAGGTAGTCCAGGTTCGGGCCGCCGTTGGCGGTGGTGGCGGTCGCCTTGACCTTGTTGTCCCCCGCGGTGAGCGCGGCGGTGATGGTGGCGTCCTGCCAGGTGTCCCAGGTGGTGGTGCTGCCGAAGTTGTGAGCCGCGGCCACGACCGTGCCGTTCACCGAGATGTCCATCGGGCGGTCGACCGTGGTGCCGTTGGAGTATCGGAGCACCAGGCTCGCGTTGCCTGCCTGGGCGGCGGTCACGGTGAACTCGACACTGCTGCCAACAACGTTGTCACCGTTGACGAAACCGGTTCCGGAGAAGCCCGTGTGGTTGGACTCCACGACACCCTGACTGATCGTCGCGCCTTCGGCCTCGTACTTCACGGGGGCGGCGTTGGCGACGGAACTCGAGACAGGGATGAGCGCCAGCACGGTGATACCTGCGGCGGCGTAGGACATGAGTCCACGCCAGCGGGATCGGGGTGCCACTAAAAGCCTCCTCGCAGGGATGAGTGGGGCGGAGGTTGAGTGCGGCGCTTACGGGGTCTCAACTCGGGTTCGAATTAGATAAGAAACTTTCCTATCTATGGGGCAGATCACACACCCACAGACGGGTTCGTGTCAATCCCCGTCCCGATCCGTTACTCTGTGTGCAGCCCAGGGGTTATCAATCCGTACGTACGGATTGCAGTCCTGCTAGAATTCCCGGATGCCACGCGTCAGCCAGGACCACCTCGACGCCCGCCGCCGCCAGATCCTGGACGGCGCGCGGACCTGTTTCGCCCGGTTCGGCTACGAGGGCGCCACCGTCCGCCGGCTCGAGGAGGCCACCGGTCTCTCGCGGGGCGCGATCTTCCACCACTTCCGGGACAAGGAGTCGCTGTTCCTGGCGCTGGCCGAGGACGAGGCGCGCCGGATGGCCGACGTGGTGGCCGAGCAGGGTCTCGTCCAGGTGATGCGCGACCTGCTGTCGGCACCGGAGGGCGAGGAGAGCCCGGCGGACTGGCTGGGCACGCGCCTGGAGGTCTCGCGGCGGCTGCGCACCGACCCGGAGTTCCGCGGCCGCTGGGCCGAACGCTCGGAGGCCCTCACCGAGGCCACCCGCCGGCGTCTGCTCCGCCAGCGCGAAGCGGGCAACCTCCGCGACGACATCGACGTGAACGTGCTCACGGCCTACCTGGAGCTGGTCCTGGAAGGCCTGGTCTCCCACCTGGCCATGGGCCTGCCCGCCGAACACCTGGAACCAGTGCTCACCCTGGTCGAGCAAAGCGTCCGGCGGCATCGCCCCTAAGCCGTCTTGATCTCCACCGGGACGCCGTTGAACACGGCCGTGCCCGATAGAACGTCCACAATGGACTCGTCGGTCACGGCGTTCACGTTGACACCAGCGGACTTCTGCGCCACCGCCATCTTCGTGTCCGGCGCGGAGTGGCCCCAGCCGTGCGGCAGGCTCACCACGCCGGGCATGATCTTGTCGGTGAAGTCGACCGGGACCTCGATCGTGCCGGTCCGCGAGATCAGCTGAACCTTCTGGCCCGCGGTCAGTTCCAGGCGTTCGGCGTCGGCGGGGTTGATGTGCAGCGTGCACTTGTTGGTGCCGCTGACCAACGCCGGGATGTTGTGCATCCAGCTGTTGTTCGAGCGCAGGTGCCGGCGGCCGATCAGCACGAACCCCGGCTTGCGCTGGGCCAGTGACGCTTCCAGGCGTGGGACGTCCGCGGCGAACTCGGGCGGGCACAGCTGGACCTTGCCATCCGCGGTGCACAACGCCTCGGCCAGCCGCGGTTGCAGCGCGCCGAGGTCGATGCCGTGCGGGTTGTCCTTGAGGACCTCGAGGGTGAGGCCGCCGGGGTTCGCGCCGAACCCGTCGCCGTACCGGCCGAGCCGGACCATCAGGTCGGTCCAGCGCTCCAGCGGGGTGTCCCCGTCGAGCAGCGGCCGGATCTCGGCGGCCTCGCGGCCTTCCACCGGGGATCCAGGCGCGGCAACGGCTTTGGCCAGGATGCCGCCGATCATCGTCTCCTCGACGCCCCGGATGTCCCCGTCGGCGGGCTGACCGGCGGCGATCAGAATGAGCCGCATCAGGATCTCGGCCTCGCTCGGCCGCCCAGCGGGCAACGGCAGGACGGCCGGTGAGTAGTTCGCGAAGTTGCGCACACCCAGGCTGTGGAAGGCCCAGTCGAAGTGAGGCGCCTGCAGCACGCGCGGCGGCGGCAGGATCACGGTGGCGTGCCGGGTGGTCTCGTTGAGGTACGGGTCGACGCTGACCATGAAGTCCAGGCCCGCCAACGCCTCGCCGATCCGCGGGCCGTTCGGCGCGGACAGCACGGGGTTGCCCGCGACGGTGAACAGGCCGTGGATCTGGCCCTCCCCCGGTTCGGTGATCTCGTCGGCGAGGGTGGCCACCGGCAGTTCGCCGAGCACCTCGGGCAGCTCGCGCACGCGGCTCTGCCAGCGGCCGGTGCGGAAGGGGCGCTTACGGACATAAGCCGCACGCGTGACGGCGGCCGGGAACATCGCGCCGCCGGGGCGGTCCAGGTTGCCGGTCAACGCGTTCAGCGCGTCCACCAGCCAGCTGGCGATCGTGCCGAACTCGGCGACTGTGGTGCCGATCCGGCCGTACACCGCCGCGGTGGGCGCGGCCGCGAGGTCGCGAGCGATCTGGCGGATGGTCGTTGCGTCGATCCCGCAGGCGTCCGCCACCGTCTCCGGTGCGAACTTCCCAGCCAGCTCCCGGAGTTCGTCGACCCCAGTGACCAGCGGGTGCACCTCGCCCACGAGGTTCTCGGCGAAAACGGTGTGGATCAACGCGAACAGCAGCAGCGAGTCGGTGCCCGGCCGGATGAACAGGTGCTGGTCGGCCATGTCCGCGGTCCGCGTGCGGCGCGGGTCCACCACGACGACCCGCCCACCCCTGGAGCGGATCTTCTTGAGCCGGCCGGGGAAATCGGGTGCCGTGCACAGGCTTCCGTTGGACTCCAACGGGTTCGCGCCCAGTATCAGCAGGTAGTCGGTGCGGTCCAGGTCCGGCACGGGAATCGCCAACGGGTCGCCGAACATGTACCCACACGACACGTGCTTGGGCATCTGGTCACTGGTGCTCGCGCTGAAGATGTTGCGCGTCCCCAACGTCTTCGCGAGCACCCCGTTGTAGACCGGCCCGGACATCGTGTGCACACCCGGGTTGCCCAGATACAACGCCATCGCGCCCGGCCCATACGTCTCCCGGACGTGCTTCAGCCCGCGCTCCACCTCCGCGAACGCCTCTGCCCACGAAACCTCGACGAACACCCCATCCCGCTTCACCAACGGCGCCCGCAGCCGGTCCGGGTCCTCATCGAGATCCCCCAGCTTCGCCCCCTTCGGGCAGATGAACCCCAGACTGAACACATCCTCACGGTCGCCACGCACATCCGTGACGTGGTCGCCATCCAACGTGATGCGCAGCCCGCAGGTCGCCTCACACAACGGGCAGGTCCGGAACGCGGTCTTCACCGACTCAGCGGGCATTCCCGCAACATACCCGCCCCATGTGACAAAAGTCGATTATGTCTCAGGTAGCTGATTCGGTTCAGTACTCCACAAGCGACCCACACGGGAACTTCGGCACGCGGGGTACACATCAACGAGGCCGTGCCGGTTCGCGGCTCCCCGTCGGACACTGCCAGGTCGCCGTGTCCGGGTCGATCCCGTGAGCGCGAGCAGCCTCGTCGATGATCTGCCGGAACCAGGAGGCCAGCCCGGCGCGAATGCCGTCGTAGTACGCCGCGAAGCCCTGGTCGGACTCGAACATTCGCCCCAAACACACCTGCATCTGGCGGGTGAGCGGGAAGAGGTTCGAGAAGACCTCGCGGTGGCGTTCGACGAGCGCGTTCGCCTCCGGACTGCCCGCAACCATGCCCTGGTCCAGCGCATCGCCCAGGTCACGTTGGAGCGTGGACATCGCCTCGGAGACAGACCGCCACTGTTCGCGCGTGCGGGAGGCGGAGCGTTCGGCGAACTGTGCCCACTGCGGGAAGTCTCCCCACAAGACGCGAGCCTGCCCAGATCCGCGCGGGTCCCAGTTCGGGCCGAACGTTGCCGACTGTTCTTCGTCGCTCAGCAGGATTCCGTGTTCGTGTGCCTCGGTCATCCGTTCCAGGCGTTCGTCGAGCTGTTGCAGGTCGTGGATCCGCTCGGCGAGCTGGGCGCGTTGCTCACGCAGGGTAGCGCCGATCTCGGTGGTCGCGTCGTCGAGAACCGCGCGGATCGCGTCCAGTCCGAGGCCGGTCTCTCGATAAGCGACGATCCGGTGCAGTCGCTGCAGGTCCGCGTCGGTGTAGCGGCGGTACCCGGCTGTGGTGCGGACTGACGGCGACGCCAAGCCGATCTTGTCCCAGTGATGCAACGTGCGGACGGTCACCCCCAGAAGCTCGGCGGTCGAGCCCACTGTGCGACCGTCGTCGAGCTCGGGATCAACCATGAACGTCATTGTCGCCCCCAACCGTTGATGCCGGGGCGACGATCTCGACCGGCTGATCGATCTCACCTAGGACGCGCGCGAAGTCGCTCATGCACCGCATCGTCCAACCTCACGCAACGTGAGGGTCAACCCCAGCGGCGTCCACCGCGAACACGACAAGGTCGAAGTTCACGCGACTGTCATCTCAGTCACCGAAATCGTCACTGATCGATCGACGCTCTGCCGAGCCGGGAACACGGTCGCCACGTCAAGCCAGCCGGAAGGGTCTGCTAGGGCTTTCGGCCGAGCATGCCCAGGAGGCGGGCGGGGGCGCCGGCATCAGCCGAGACCAGCACGGGTGGGGCGAAGATGCCGGTGCCCTGCCAGCGCCAGACCTCCGGCTCGAACACCTGCAGCAGGGCCTCCGCGAGGTCGTCGTGCAGGGGTGAGGCCTCGCCGATGCCCTGGGCCAGGTCCCAGCCGTGCACGGCCAGGTCCAGGGTGGTCTGCCAGCCGTACTCGGTCGCCGGGACCTGGCCGTAGCTCAGCTCGACGCGGGCCTGCAGCGCGCCCGGCCGCAGCCAGGCCTCGCGGGCGTTGGTGGCCGCCTCGGTCCACGCGCCCAGCGGGTCGAGGCCCAGCACGTCGTCGTGATCGAACTGGTCGCCGATCTCGTCCATGCTCAGCCCCGCCAGCAGCGGCGGGACCCACAGCAGTTCCCGCACGAGGTGGGTGAGCAGGTCGTACACGGTCCAGTCGGTGCACGGCGTCGGCTCGAACCAGTCGCCCGGTCCGATCGCCTTGACCAGCCAGTCACACCCGCTCAGGGCGCTGGCCTGTGCCTCCAGCAGCTCCATCTGATCAGTTCACCACCGCTGGAGGCCAGATGCACGCTAGAGCGACCAGGGTGGCGGGAAGGTGTTCCCGTCCATCGTCGCCTGCATACCGACGGTAGTCGTGACCGTCAGCGACGCCGGGTCACTGACCGACGCGTTCCGCAGTTCGAACGGCTCCTGAGCGGGGACGATGATGGCGTCGCCCGGGCCAGCCTCGACCGTCTCGGCGCCGACCGTGGCGGTCATCCGGCCGCTGGTGACGATGAAGATCACTTCATGTGAGTGGTGGTGTGCGGGGCTGCTGGCGCCCGGCGCGGCCCGCAGCGCCCAGCTCGCGATCTCCTTGCTGCCACGCGAGGGCACGGCCAACGGGTGAAACGTGTAGTCGCCGACAGTGAACTCGGGTGCGTCGGCGCGCGTTGCCAAAGTCACAGCTTCTCCTAGATGGTCAACTTGGTTGACCACATCGTAGAGCCAGGTTGACGAGATAGGCAACTAGGTTGACCATAGTTCGGTGAGCGAACCCGTGCCGCTGCTGTTTGCGATGACCTACCGGGCCATGACCGACCAGATGCACGACCGGCTGCAGGAGCTGGGCCGGGAGCCGCTGCGGCCCGCGCACGGGTACGTGTTCCGCTACCTGATCGAGACGCCCGAGGCGGTGACCATCGTCGAGCTGGCGTCCCGGCTGGATGTGACCAAGCAGGCGGCCTCGAAGACCGTGGCCGAGCTGGTCGGCTGGGGGTACATCGAGCGCTGCCCGCATCCCACCGACCGCCGGGCGCAGGTCCTGGCGTTGACCGCGCGGGGCCGGGACTACGTCCGGCTCGCCGACCAGATCTGGACCGAGGTGGAGCAGTACTGGGCCGGGATCGTGGGGCAGGACCGGATCGAGGCCATCCGGCAGGACCTCTCCGCCTACCTCGACTCCCGGTACGGCGACGAACGCGTCAAGATGCGGCCCGTCTGGTGAGAAAGAGTCTCTTCAGCTAAGATACCTCTCGATATAAGATAATCGTTGACTGAGGGGGTTCTGATGTCCGGTGACCTGGCGATGCGGTTGTCCGACGACGAACGGTGGGAGGCGACGCGGGTCCTCGACGCCGCGGTGGCCGACGGGCGGATCACCTGGGAGGAGCACGCCGAGCGCAGCAACCGCGTGTGGGCCGCGCGCACCCGGGGCGAACTGGAACCGCAGCTCAACGACCTCGGCGTCACCGCCGCCGCCCCACCCGCCCTCGAGGTCGAGGCCTCGTTCAGCAAGATCATCCGCACCGCCGAAGGCGTCCGCGAGGTGCACATCCGCTCGTTCTTCGGCGCCGTGATCCTCGATCTGACCGGAATGCAGGCCGGCGAACAGGTCCACGTCGTGGCCGAGGCGTTCTGCGGGAAGGTGCAGATCAACGTGCCGCATGACGCCGTGGTGATCGATGACGGGACGGTGGCTTTGGGCAAGCGCAAGGTGTTCGGCTCGACCGAGCACCGGGGTGGGCCCCTCGTGCGCATCAGCGGCAACATCACCATGGGGAACATCAAGGTGTTCCGGGGCTCGTCCTGGTACTGAGTTCGCTCCGGTGAGCGGTTAGACATCCCAGGGCCGTGGCTTGTCAAGCGGCGGTTTGGTGATCTTGGGTGCGGTGGGCCCAGGCGGTGTGTTCGTCATAGCAGGTGTGGT
>NZ_JBFAPA010000028.1:0-161402 GCF_040675465.1 Actinocrispum sp. NPDC049592
CGGCGCACATAAGCTTTCCGGCGGGGCAGGTCGCAGACCTGCCCCCTTTGATCTGCCCCGTGCGCCGCAGGGGTCCCCGCACAAAATCGAACCGCCCCAGCCCACATCCAGGCGCCGCCCAACCCACGATGGCGCTGCCCCATGGCGCCGCCCTAGCCACGCGATGGCGCCGCCCCAGCCACGATCCAGGCGCCGCCCCGACGCACCTCCAGACGCAGCCACACCCACCCAGCCACCCATCGTTTGTCGCATGGGTTGTACCATCCATCCATGGTCACCATCGACGCTGACTCGGCCACGCCCCCGTTCGAGCAGGTCCGGTCCCAGTTCGCCCGCCAGATCACCGACCGCACCCTCCCCGTCGGCACCAAACTCCCCACCGTCCGAGCACTGGCCACGGAGCTCGGCCTGGCGGCCAACACGGTGGCCAAGGCGTACCGGGAGCTGGAGGAGGCCGGGCTGATCGAGACCCGCGGCCGGGCCGGCACGTTCGTCAGCGCGGCGGGGCAGCGCAGCATGGCGATCGCCCAGCAGGCCGCCCGGGACTACGCGCACCAGATCCGCGCGCTCGGCCTGGACGCCGAGGAGGGGCTGCGGATCGTGCGCGCCGCGTTGACCAACACGTCCGGTTAGGACACTCACCGTCACGAAACGTGTACCGGCGGGCGGGAAGTCGACATGGTTACCGCCATCCGGCGGTGGCGGGCGGCACGAACTAAGTGGAAAACTATTCATATTCTGCTATGAATCCCTCGTGTCCCCCGGAGAGTCGATGGCTGTGTCCCGTTCGCGCGGCCGCAGCACGGATGTGCGCCTGCTCACAGCGCTTTGGCAGCAGTGGCAGGACGTTGGGACGGCCATGCCCGCGGGCCGGTGGAGCCATCCGACCGGCCTGGGAAAGTGGACGGTCCGTGATTTGTTCGCTCACGTAGCGCTTGGCGTGCGGACGACTGTGCAGCTCGCGTCCCAGCCAGCGGTAGAAAGCGGGCCCGAACTCGGAGACGCCGCAGCGTATTTCGCCGCCCTGCGCCCGCTCGGCGAGGCCGGTGCGGCCCAAGTGGCCCGGCTGGCAACGCAATGGGCTTCGGTACGGTCCGACGCCGAACTGGTGGCGGGTTTTGACGTTCCGGTGCCGGACCTCGCCGGTGATCCGGTGGTGCGCAGTATCGCCGGTACCATCAGGTTTGCCGACTACCTGGTGACCAGAGTCCTTGAGGCGACGGTGCATCTGCTCGACGTCGGCGTTCAGCCTCCGGGTGAGGCACTGGACCGGGCCGCGGACGTGCTGCTGGATCTCTGTCCACCAGCGGATTTCGTCCGGCTGGCCACCGGACGTCCGGCGGGACCGCTGTTCCCGGTGTTGACCTGAACGCTCGAAGGAGGGCCGCCATGTCCATTCTGCCGCCCGATGCCGACCGCAAGCGATGGCATCTCGGTGCGCTCACGTCGATCGCCGCCACCGCGGCCGAGACGAACGGCGCGCTTTCCGTGGTGGAGCAACGAGCCCAGCGCGGGTTCGCCACCCCGGCGCACGTGCACGGCCGCGAGGACGAAACGCTGTTCGTCATCGACGGTGAACTGGAGTACTCCGTCGACGGCGTCACAGGCATTGTGACCGCGGGGAAAGCCGCGCACCTGCCGAAAGGCCGGGCGCACCGCTTCGCCGTGCTGTCGGAGACGGCGCACTTCCTGGTGATCATCACTCCGGGCGGGTTCGAGCGGTTCTTCGGTGAGGTCAGCCCGTCCGCTTCGGCGGAGCGCCTGCCGAACGAGAACGACGGTGTGCACACGGCTTTGCTGAAGATGGTCGAGAGCGCGGCCTCCTGCGGCACGAAAGTGTTCCACGATGAGGAAAACGCGATCCTGACCGCCGCCCGGACCGTGGCGACATCGGATATCCCGGCCGAGATCACGTCCGCGTACCGAGAACTGGGCGCTTTGCTGGCCGGACCGGGTCCGCTGCCGGAAGACCCGGACGCGGCCGTTCAGCTGTTGGTGGAAGCCGTGGGACGCCTGGAATCCTCGCCAGTGCACGCACGGGCGTTGATCCTGCTCGGCATCCTGATCGAGCGCGCCGATGCCGAAGTCCCCGTGCGACCCCTGATCGACGCGATACAACCAGACCTGCCCGAACCCGCTGCGCTCGCCTTCGCCTACGCTCTGGCGCATTTCCCTGCGCACGCGGAAAGTGTCCGTGCCGCCTTGGCACCGGTGAACCTTCCGGAGCCGGACCGGGAACGCTTCTTGCGGTGCCTGGAGGAGCCTGCCCTGCAACGGATCGGCCGCGTGTGGCCGTCGCCGACGGTGTGGCGGCTCGACGAAGCCGAGCAAGGACTCGACGAGAGCTGGCGGACGCGGCTGGACCTGAGCGAAGAGGCCGTGCGGGAGTTGTGGGACGCGGAGACCGTGGCCTTGTTGGCGTTCATGGGATCCCGCGCCGATCACGCGGTGGAGAGGACTGAGCATGCTTGACCTGCTGGCAAACCCGTATCACGCCGCTTTCGCGTGCCCGACCTGCCACGGACCGCTGAGCGGGGAGCCGCTGTTCTGCGAGACCTGTGAGCGGACGTACCTGGCGGACAAGGGATACCTCGACTTCGCCCCCGAGGTGCGGATGAAACCGGGGCTGGGCCCGTTCTTCCTGCAGGACCCGTTGCACGTCACGAGGTACGAGGAACAGACCCGGGTCGCGTTCCTGAACATCATGGGCGCCAACTGGAACGACTCACTGACTCCCGAGCGCGAGGACGACTACCTCAGCGCACACATCGTGCCGGTCGACGGTCCGGTGCTCGATCTCGGTTGCGGCGCAGGACGGTGGACTCGAACGGTGGTCGATACCGTCGGCCAAGCGCGGGTGATCGGGCTGGACCTGAGCCTGGCCATGATCGATCTGATCCGGGCCGAGCTGCCGGAGCTGTGTGTGGTGCGCGCCAACGCTTTGCAGCTGCCGTTCGGGCGCGACTCGCTGGGCGCGGTGAACTGCTCGAACGCGCTGCAGCTGTTCCCGGAGCCGCGCACGGTCATCCAGGAGGTGGGCCGGGTGCTGAAGCCCGGCGGCACGTTCACCGCTTTCACGTTCCGGCAGGCGGAACGCCCCACCTATCGGTACTTCCAGTCCCAGCACGAGAAGACGTTCAACGTCAGGTCGTTCCGCGTCGACGAACTGACCACCTGGCTGACGAGCGCCGGTCTCGACCTCCTCGACCTCACCTCCCTGTCCGGCACCCTCCTGTTCACCGCCCGCAAGAAACCCTCGTGAGTGGTCTCGGCCGAGACCACTCACGAGGGCCACAGGGTCAGGAGCCGGTTATGGTGAAGCTGGAGCCTGGCTCGATGAGGATGTTGCCGTCGCGGGAGTTGGTGATGGTGACGTTGGTCAGGCGCGCGTTGCCGCGTGCGCTGCCCATGGCCAGAATCCCGGACCCGTTGTTGGACTTGTCGATACGGGTGTTGGTGATGGCGACGTTGGGGTAGGCGCCGCCGCCCGCCTTGAACTGGATACCGTCGTAGGTCGAGTCACTGATGTCGGTGTCCCTGATGGTCACGCCCGGGATGTCACCGTTGGGCGCGAACAACGTGATGGCGCCGAACTCCTGGGCCTCGCCCCAGAACACCCCGCCACAGCGGAACAACGCGTTGTTCGCCAGCAATGTCGTGCCGGAGAACGGGATCGGGTCGTGATCGGTGGCCAGCATGATCCCCGGGTAGTTCATCGTGTCGTAGATGAGGTTGTTCTCCGCCGAGTTGCCGTAACCGCCGTAGATCGCGATCCCGTTGGCCCGCCAGGGCAGCTGGATGGTGTTGTTGACGAAGTGGTTGTCGTGCCCGACATCCACCGACTGGTCCTTCACGTACTTGCTCGCCCACACCGCCAGCGCGTCGTCGCCGGTGGTGCGGAACGACGAGTTGAACACCCGCGAGTTGCGGGAGCCGTTGGTGAGGTTGATGCCGTCCGCGTAGGTGTCCCGGATCCGCATCCCGCTGAACTCCAGGCCGTCCGCCGGTCCCCACAGCTCGGGGATGTTGTCGAAGTCGCGGCCGACCCAGACACCGACGTTGGCGTGCTCGATCCAGACGTTGCTGATCTTCGTGCCGGTGCCGAACCGGCCGTTGAGGCCGACCCCGCCCTCGGCGTTGCCGTCCCCGCCGCGGATCCGGCCGGAGCCGAAGATGGCGATGTCCGAGATCTGGACGTTCTTGTCGATGTCGAAACCGAAGTTGCCTTCGTGCGGGTGGTTGATGCCGTGCGCGTCCTGCGGCTGGGTGAGCGTGTAGAACTGGGAGTACCACATGCCCGCGCCGCGGATCGTGACGTTGCTGATGCCCACCTGGTTGTACTGCCCGCGGTTGAGCGGGTCGTCGGTGAGGATCTTCTGCTCCTGCCGCCATTGCCCGCGCGGGATCCAGACACACGGGATCACGCCGTTCTGGTCGTCGGTCACCGCGCGCTGGATCGCGGCGGTGTCGTCGTTGCCGTCGTCGGGAACCGCGCCATAGTTGGTGATCGAGACGCAGCCGGCCGGCTGGCTGAGCGGCGGCGCGACCTGCTCCAGGTCGATCATGTCGATGATGTAGAAGGACGCGTTGTCCCCGTTGTCCCGCTGCAGCTTGAACTTCGTGCCGGGCGGGTAGCTGTTGGCCAGCAAGGCGTGTGACTCGTCGAACAGCCGCCGCGCGTCGCCGCCGGGTGTGTTGGTCAGCGACTCGGGTCCGTCGCTGTTGCCGTACAACCAGCTGTGCTGCGAGGAAAGCGTGAGCTTCTGCAGGAACGTGCCGTTGACGTACAAGCTGATCGTGGCGCTGATCCCGCCGCCGCCCGGGGCGTCCGGGATGGAGTTGCGCACCACGATCGAGTTGGCCTGGTTGACCGAGGTGAACTCGACGAACTGGCCGGTGCTGTTGAGCCGCACCGACTGGCGGCCGGAGGACTCGGTCGCGAAGTTGGTGTGGCCGAACGTCCGCAGCGGGTCGGTCTGCAGCAGCGTGCCCTGGTAGCTGGCGGCTTCGGCCTCGTACTCGGTGTACGGGACCGCGGCGCCCCGGCCGACCACGATCGCCTGCGAGAACGAGTTGTTGGTCTCGTTGGTCTCGGCGACGACGTTGGTCGCGTCGGCGGTGGCCGTGATCGTGGCCCCACCGCTGGTGGCCGTCCAGCTGCCCGACATGGCAACGCTAACCGTCGCGCCGGCGGCGATCGACGCGGTGTTGGTGTTCAACGTCGTGCCACCGACCGTAACCCGGGTGACCGTCGTGGCGTTCGTGGCTGTGGTGCCACGGTTGTTGACCGACACGGTGAACGTCACCGGTGCGCCCACTGCAGGGTTGGGCGGGTTCGACGTGACACCGAGGACCTGCAGATCCGGTCCGGGAGCCTGGGCGACCTGCAACTGCGACGCCGCCGTGAACGTGTTGTTGGCGTCGTTCTGTTCGATCACCGTATTTGACGGGTCCACAGTGGACGATACGGTGTAGCTGCCCTGCGGTCGAGTCCCGACGTCGAGGGTCACGGTCGTCGATGCGCCCGCGGCGAGTGCGCTCACCGGAACACCGCTCGTGGCCTGGCCACCGATGGAGAACGCCGCCGAGGTGGCCGGAGCCGCGGCCGAGCCGATGTTCTGCACGGTCGCCCGCATGGTGATCCGGTCGGTCTCGGCCGGTGAGGTCGGCGTCCACGACACCGCGCTGACCGTCAGATCCGGGTTCGGCGCAGGCGTGCCAAGGACATGCAGCTCGCCAACCTGCCCGCCTGGAGCGCCGGTGTTCCCGGTGAACCGCAGCCGCACATCGGCCGTGCGAGCGGTGACCGGAATCGAGACGGTGTTCTGGGTCGACGGGGTGAAGTTGTACGGTGTCAAGGCTTTCAACGAGGTGAAGCCGGACGCGGACTGTTCCCGGCCAAGAACCTCGAAGGTCTGCGTGCGCGGCCCCCAGATCGGGTCCGGGTTCAGCTTGACCACGACCCCGGTGATGTCCGCGTTCGAGCCCAGCTTGACCGTCAACGTCGACTCGAAGCCCGCGGACTCCCAGTACGTGCCGACGTTGTTGTCATTGGCGTTGGTGGCGACGAAGTTCTGGGTCGTCGATGAGGCCTCGATCGCCTTGCCCACGGCCAGGTTCGTGCCGGTGGGCGGGGGATCGGTGGGCCCGTTGTCCGGCCCGTAGATCTCGAACTCGGAGACCTGGGCCGCCGGCCAGCCGGTGTTCGCGGTGACGTTCACCCGCACGTACCGCGTGGTCGCCGTCAGGTTCAGGGTGACCGTGTTGTTCGCGGTCTGGTCGAACAGCCGGCCCGCCGAAGGAGACAGGGTGCTGAAGGAGGAGCCGTCCGTACTGCCCTGCACGCTGAGGGTCTGGGTCCGCGACCCCCACGAGCCGGGCAGTTTGAGCACGACCTGGTCGATGCTCACGCTGCCGCCGAGGTCGATCTGCACCCACTGCGGGAACGCGTTGTTCGGGCTCTCCCAGTAGGAGTTCTGGTTGCCGTCGTTGACGTTGGACGTCGGGAAGCCGCCGAGCGAGCCGCTCGCGGTCACCGTCCTGCCCAGCGCCAGGTTGGGTCCGGCCGCGAGGGCGGACGCAGGCGAGATGATCAGGCTCACCGCTACCAGTCCGGTGAACCACCGCCAACGGAGTCGATTCCGTTTCATGGAGTCCTCGTTCTGTGTGAAAACGACAGAGTGGGGCGCCACGGCAGGCGGGGCGGTCCGCCTGCGATGAAGTTGCAAGAAGTTCTGGATTGTTTAAGCAGGGCTGAGTGACTTCTTGCGGTCAGGTGTCAAAGGTTTCAGATGCGTGACCGGTTCGTCAACACCCCGGAACACGAAAAACCGGCTGCGGACCCGTCGGGCCCGCAGCCGGTGTGGTTCAGCGGCCGGTTACCAGCCAACCGCCACGAGCAGCCACTGTGGGTCGCCGTGCGAGACGAACGACGACTGGCCCGCGACGTCGTCGTACGGGAACCCGTACGCGAGCTTGTTGATCGCGTGGTCGTGCCAGAACTTGGCGTAGTAGTTGGCCGGAGCGGCCTTGTAGTACTGCGCCGGGTCCTCCCACTGGGTGCGCGGCAGGTGCGCCGTGTGCCGGTTGAGCGCGGCGCACATGCTCGGGTTCGAGGCCATCGACCCCGCGCAGCCGGTGATGTTCGAGGTCGGCTCGTTCACCCCGACCGACTGGGCGTAGGCGGTGAAGTAGTTCGCGTACTGGCCACCGGTCCGGAACGCGGGCACGCTGCCCGGCGCCGGGATCCGCAACGGCGCGTTCGGCGCCTGCGCCAGCTGCTTGAACTCGGTCGGCACCTCGTTGACGAACTTCTGGAAGGTGACCGCCCGGTCCTCCTGGAAGGTCTGGTAGTCCTCGCCGACCTGGACGTCATAGCCGTCCTTGGCGTGCAGGCGCATGGCCAGCTTCACCGCGAACGCGTCGACCCTGGTCGTGTTGCCGTTGAACACTCCTGCTCCCACGGTGAACTCGATGAAGTCGTTGTACTGGCTCGTGGGGGAGCCGAGGTAGAAGTACATCCGGCCGGCCGAGTTCGCCGGCATGTCCAGGTAGGGCTGCTCGGCGATCGAGTGCACCTGTCCGTTGAAGCTCCAGTAGACCTGGTTGTCCGGGTACTTCCCGTTGGTGCGGTTGAGGATCTTCACGGTGAGCACGTTGCGCGCGGGCGGGATGCCCGCCGTGTCACCCCAGAACGAGTCCGGCGGCTGCCCGGGGTTGCCAGGTCCGCCGCCACCACCGGTGCCGAACACCTGGAACTCCCACAGCGAGTAACCCCACTGGGTCGCACGGGCGGTGCCGTTCATCCGGATGTAGCGGCCGGAACCGTTGACCGCCAGGGTCTGGATCCCGCCCGTACTCGTTGTGGTGCTGTAGATGTCGCTCCAGGCGTTGCCGTCGGCGGACACCTGGATCTGGAACGCCCGCGCGTACGCGGTCTCCCAGTTGAGCACGACCTGGGTGACGTTCGCGGTGGCGCCGAGGTCGATCCGGATCCACTGTGGATCACTGAACGCGCTCGACCAGCGGGTGCCGGTGTTGCCGTCGTTCGCGGCGCCGGCCGGCGTGCCGGCGTTCTCCGTGGACGAGGCGAGGGTCGGTTTTCCTTGGGAGATCAACGGATCAGCGGCCGAGGCCGGAGCGGAACCGATCGTCAGGGACGCTGCCACGAGCAGTGCTGCGGCAAGTAAGGACGTGGGGCGACGCCAGCGCCGCGCCGATGCGGTGATGGACATGCGTTCTCCGAGGAGTGCAGGGGTGAGTGACGGAGGCCGCCGGTGGCCAGGGGACGTCTCCGTCGGAGGGGTACTCCAGTGGGCACGCGGGGCAGGACGGGTGATCACTGGAGAGCGCTCTCTCCTTGAGACTTGTACGATTCAGTCGGGATGTCAAGTGGACGAACCAGACATCCTGTCAGCGCGGGGTTTCCGGCCGGGCTTGACACGTCCTCCCGCCCGGCGGGATATTCATGAGAGCGCTCTCCTTCTCAGCCCTGCCCGGCGCCGCTGCCTGGCCAGCCGCGGACGCCTGCCTTTCCCTGCAAGGAGTACGCATGTCTCTGAGACGGCTGGCCCGGGTGTTGCTGGCCCTCACCGTTATCGGCGCGGTGACCTCGGTCAGTCCCACTTCCGTCGCGGAAACGCCGATTCGGATCCAGGCGGTCCCTGCGCCGCCGCCTGGGTTCAGCACCGTGTGGAGCGATGACTTCGACGGTGCCGCGGGTACCGGGCTGGACACCGGCATCTGGCGTTACGACGTCGGCCCGGGCAGCAGCTTCGGCACCGGCGAGATCGAGGACATGACCAACAGCACCGCCAACGTGTTCCACGACGGCGCCGGTCACCTTGTGTTGCGGGCACTGCATTCCGGCACCAACCCGGCCACCGGCTGGACGTCCGGGCGGGTCGAGACACAGGCGGACGGCTTCGGCGCGCAGGCCGGCGGGGTGGTCCGCATCCAGTCCTCGATCCAGCAACCCAACGTGAACACGAGCAACGGCGCCGGATACTGGCCGGCGTTCTGGATGCTCGGCGCCCCGCTGCGGATCGGCGTGCCGTGGCCGGGATCCGGCGAGATCGACGTCCTCGAGGACGTCAACGGCCGCAGCTCCACCTTCGGCACGTTGCACTGCGGCACTTTCCCGGGTGGTGTCTGCAACGAGGGCACCGGCATCGGCAGCGGGGAACGCCCCTGCCCGGGCTGCCAGACCGGCTACCACACCTACGCCGTGGAGATCGACCGGTCGACCTCGCCCGAGCAGATCCGTTGGTACCTCGACGGGTCCAACTACTTCACCCTGCAGTCCAACCGCGTCGACGCCACCACGTGGTCGAACGCGGTCGACCACGCCTTCTACATCATCTACGACCTGGCCATGGGCGGTCAGTTCCCGGCCGCGTTCGGCGGTGGCCCCAACGCCGCGACCGTGTCCGGCGGCCAGATGAACATCGACTACGTGGCCGTCTACGCCAAGCCGCCGGCCAGCACCTCCGGTACGAACCTCGCGCGCGGCAAGCCGACCACCGCCTCCTCGGCGGAGAGCGCGATGTTCCCGGCCACCAACGCCACCGACGGCGACGTGACGACCCGGTGGTCGAGCACGTTCAGCGATCCACAGTGGATCCAGGTGGACCTCGGCCAGTCCTACAACCTCAACCACGTGACCCTGACCTGGGAAGCGGCCTGTGCGCGTGCTTATCAGGTCCAGACCTCAGCCAACGGGTCGGCGTGGACAACGGTCTATACCAACAACAACAGCACCGGAGGGATCCAGGACATCTCGTTCGCGAGTACCGGCAGATACGTCCGCGTGCTGGCCACGGCTCGTGCTTCGCAATGGGGCGACTCGCTCTACGAGTTCGCCGTCTATGGCACGACCGGCGGTGGTACTGGAAACCTTCTGTCCCAAGGACATCCCGCCACCGCATCGTCCACTGAGAACGCCGGCTTCGCTGCCACGAACGCTGTCGACGGGAACACCGGCACGCGCTGGTCGAGCGCGTTCAGTGATCCACAGTGGATCCAGGTCGACCTCGGCGCCAGTCACGCGCTGAGCCAGGTGGTGCTGAACTGGGAGGCCGCGTTCGCGTCGGCGTTCCAGATCCAGACCTCACCCGACGGCAACGCGTGGACGACCGTGCTGACCACCTCGGGGTCCGCGGGTGTCCAGACGTTACCCATCACCGGGTCCGGGCGGTACGTCCGGATGCTCGGCACCGCCCGGGCCACCCAGTGGGGCTATTCGCTGTGGGAGTTCCAGGTCTTCGGCACCTGACCCCCGGAGCCGGCTGGTGGCTCGCCCACCAGCCGGCTCCCGTTTTGTGCGGGCACTGAGCCGTTCATGCCACACTGGGGTACGTGGTTGATGACGTCATCGGGGGCATGACCCCATCACGCCTCGACATCCTCGGGATCGGCAACGCCGTGCTGGACATCTTCGCGCGCGTCGACGACACCTTCCTGGAAGCGCATGACCTGGTCAAAGGGTCGATGACGCTGGTCGACGCGGACCAGGCCCACGCGCTGCACGCGGACCTCTCACCGATCGCGGAGATCTCCGGCGGGTCGGTGGCCAACTCGATGGTCGTCGCCGCGTCGCTCGGCGCCCGGGTCGCCTACGTGGGGAAAGTCCGTGATGACGACCCCGGTGACACCTTCGCCAGAGACACCCGCTCGGCAGGAGTGGGCTTCCAGACTGCGCCTACGACGTCGGGCGCGCCGACGGCTCGGTGCATTGTGATGGTCACGCCGGATGGTGAGCGGACCATGTGCACTTTCCTCGGTGCCTGCGCCGAGTTGGGGCCTGAGGATATTGACGCCGGGCTTGTTTCGGGGGCCGCGGTGACGTATTTGGAAGGGTATCTGTGGGATCGGCCGCGGGCCAAGGATGCTTTCCGGCTGGCCATGTCGCTGGCGCACTCTGCTGGGCGGAAGATCGCGCTGACCTTGTCGGACAGCTTCTGTGTGGAGCGGCATCGGGCTGAGTTCCTGGCGCTCATTCGTAGTCACGTGGATGTGCTGTTCACGAATGAGGATGAGGCTCGGTCGTTGTACGAGGTGGCCACTGTTGAGGAGGCGATCTCGCGGCTTCGCGATGAGTGCGAGATCCTCGCCGTCACCCGCGGCGAGAACGGCTCGTACATCACCCACGGCGACGACTTCCACGCCATCCCGGCCCAACCAACCACCGTGGTGGACACCACCGGCGCCGGTGACGCCTACGCCGCCGGGTTTCTGCACGCGTTGACCCAGGGCGAGGACCTCGAGACCTGCGCCCGCCTGGGCTCCACCACTGCGGCGCGGATCATTTCGCACATCGGTTCACGCCCCTTGGTCGCACTGTCGTAGAGCGCTACCGGAGTAGTGGGTGTCCGCTTGGTTGGACACTGGGGTGCTGAGGTGACTTGAAGGGCTACGGGTGGGGGCGGCTTCGTGGGTTGGGGCGCCGTGGCGGTGGGACGAGCGCCGACTGGCCGCCGCCAGAAGAGTCAGTCGCTCACCGTCGGGTGGGGAGGTTGGCGGTTTGGATGAGGGCGTGGTGGCCGGAGGTGCGCCAGTTGGGTTCGAGGTCCTGGAACGTGGTGGGGGTGAGGCCGAGGACGACTTCGGACTTCAGGGTGCGGAGGGCGGCGATGGGGGCAGGGAGGTAGGCGACGGCGTCCTGGAAGGAGGCGGTGGGGTCCCAGTCGCGGTCACCGACGAGGCGGCGGTAGTTGAGGTCGCCCTTGAAGATGGTGAGGCCGGTGGCGAACTCCGCCGCGAGGTCGGCGGGCATGTCCGCAAAGGACAGTGGGGCGGCGTGGAATGGGTGGGTGCGGATGGACAGTGTGCCTTCGGCGGCGGCGTGGTGGAGGCGGTCGCCGGTGGCGCCGGGGAGTTTTCTCAGGCGGCGCAGGCAGTCGCCGACGTCCGTGAAGGTGGCGTCCGAGGTGAAGTAGGGGTAGGGCTTGACGTGCAGGACGACCTCGTTCGCCATTCCTGTGTCCAGGAGGTGGCCGGCGAGGATGAGGTCGGACAGCAGTTCGCGGCCCGCGTTGTCCACTACGAACGTCACGCGGAGGGGTGCGTGGTCGAGGAGGAAGCGGTGGAGGTGGGCGCTGTCGTCGGCGAGGAGGGGTGGGTGGGTGGTGGTGTCGGCGCGGCCGGCGATGAGCTGGAAGCCGAGGTCGGCCTTGTTGCCGTAGAGGGCGGCGGTCAGTGCTGTGTCGAATGTGGTCTCGGTGATCCAGGCGAAGTCGTTGTCCAGGGCGGGATCCTGGAGTTCGGCGGTCTTGAACGGGCCGAACAGGTCGACGCCCGTGGTGAAGTAGCCCACCGCGTCGAGCAGGCACCGGTAGAAGTAGCTCTCCGCCCAGAGGAACGGCGCTTGGGACCACGGCGTTGCGAAGTGGCCACGGTCCCAGTCCAGCCACAGTGGCCGGTCGGCCCAATGCTCCGGTGGGGGCGGGACTACGCCGTTCAGGGTGGACTCGAGCAGCTCCGTCACGGCGGAGCGTTGCGCCGGGCCGTACGGATGGGTGTCCAGCAGCCGCCGGACGAGTTCCGGATGGCGTTCGTGGAACACCTGCCAGGGGAACGACCCCTCGGCCCCGATGGTGAAGACCGGCGGCTCAGATGACATACCGGCTACCGTAGTTGTTCATCCGCGTGTCACCGAAACCGGGTCCTACCTGGGGTTATACTGGATGGCAGACGCTGACATCGGGGAGTGCGAGATGGCCGGCCGATCCTTCAACCTGACCTCCCTCTACCGGATGACCGGCGGCCGCGACCTGTCCGAGTACGTGGTCGCCGCCGACTTCGACACCGACACCACGGTTCACCTCGATGGCGTCGCCGGGCGCCTGGTCACCGGTGCGCTGCGGTCCGACCGTCCAAAGTGGTCAGACCAGGTCACCTCGCTCACCGGCGGCCCGGCCGAGCTGCCGGGGGTGCACCCGTTCGCGGTTCTGTTGGTACCACTGGATTCCTGGACGTACGCGCTGACGTGGGGTTCGGGACACCTGTTGCTCGAGGACGAGTTCGTCGAGCAGGGTTTCGGGCTGCTGTTCGGGATCCGGCGGCTCAACTCCGAACGCCTTGGCCTGGTCGCGAGCGCGGCGCTGGACGCGTCCGCCCGCACGACGCAGACCTCCTATCCGGGCGGCAGCGACCTTTCCGGGTTCCGCCTCGAACCATACGGCGAACTCGTCACGCGGATGGCAGGCTCGGCCGACCTGCACGGGCTGACCTACGGCAAGTCGTACCGGATCAAGGTCGGCGACGCGCTCTGGGCGCCGTTCCCCACCACCGCAAGGGAACTGCTCGCGGATCTGCGGTCGGTCGGTGCGGTGGTGGACCAGCCGGACGAGCACTCGGCGCTGCGGTTCGTCGCGCAGGTCCGCCGCCTGACCCCGGCCGAACCGCACCTGCCCGAACTGAACCACCGCCTCGCCGAGGCGCTCGGTGGCGACGACCGGCACGGCCCGCTGGGACTGGCGTGGCCGAGCGAGATGGTCAACGAGGTCGAACAGGCCGGCGAGTTCACGATCAAAGGCCTGGGCGCGCCCGCCGGGATCGACGGTTCCATCGAGCTCGCGGACTTCACCGACCGCTTCGCCGAGATCCCTGTCGGGGAGCGGATCGACGTGCTGCGCAAGGCAAAGGTGTCGGCGGGGGACGAGACCGCGCGCGGAGTCGTCGCGGCGAAATGGTTCGCCTTCGAGACCACCATCGACCACGTCCGATACTGTTACCTGCAAGGAAAGTGGTTCAGGATCGGCGAGAACTACGTCGGCCGGATCCACGACCAGGTCGCCGCCCTGCTGGCCAGGCGGGCGAACCTGACCTTCCCGGTCTGGCGGCCGACCCGGCAGTCCGACGACGAGCACCAGTTCTGCCTGCGGATCGCCGCGCAGCCGGGATATCTGTGCCTGGACAAGGACTTCGCGACCACGCCCCTGCACCCCCGGTTCGAGCTGTGCGACATCCTCGGCCCGGGCAACGAACTGGTCCACGTCAAATGGCTGGGCCGCGCCCAAGCCGCGAGCCACCTGTTCATCCAGGCCCAGGTCTCCGCGGACGCGCTGCGCGACGAACCGGAGGCGATGCTCCAGCTCGCCGGCAAGATCCGCGAAGCCGACCCCGGCCGGATCCTCACCGACGTCCCGGACACCGTCGTGCTCGCGGGCGCCGGCCGGCCATGGAACGTCGCCACCCTGTTCACCCTGTCCCAGATCGCCCTGCTGCGCCTCGACCGGACCCTGCGCGGCCGGCGAATGACCCTCAAGTTCGCCGACATCCCGTTCGTGCCCAAGCGAAAGCAGATCCGCCGGGCCGCTTGACAACCCGGCGTAGGGTGAGACGGAGGAGCGGGCCACGGGAGGTGACGCGCTTGCCTCCGTGTGCGGTCTGCGTGCGCAACGGCCGGGATCCGGACGGGGAACGAGTGCTGCGCGTGCTGGCCGTGGACGACGAGGTCCCGGTGCTGGAGGAGCTGGTCTACCTGCTGCGGTCCGACCCGCGGATCGCCGCCGTGCAAGGCGTTTCCGACGCCACCGACGCGCTTCGCCTGCTGCACCAGGACCGCCCGCCGGACGCGGTGTTCCTCGACATCCGGATGCCCGGCCTGAGCGGGCTGGACGTGGCCCGGCTGCTGTCCAGGTTCGCCGACCCGCCGACGGTCGTGTTCGTCACCGCGCACGACGAGTTCGCCGCCGACGCCTTCGACCTGAAAGCCGTTGACTACCTGCGCAAGCCGGTCCGGCCGGAGCGGCTTTCCGAGGCGGTGCACCGGGTTCTGCACGCGGTGGACGAACGCCGCGGTCCCCGGCCCGAACACCCCGGCCGGCCGGACGCAGGCGAGGCCATCCCGGTGGAACTGGGCGGGACGACCCGGTTCATCAGGATCTCGGATGTGCGGCACGCGGACGCCTGCGGCGACTACGCGCGCCTGCACACCGCCAGCGGCAGCTTCCTGCTGCGTGTCCCGCTCACCACGCTCGCGGAACGCTGGCGGGACTCGGGTTTCGTCCGGGTGCACCGCAGCCACCTGGTGGCGCTGCGGTTCGTGGAGGACCTCACCCAGCACGACGGGCAGCTCACCGTGCTGGTCGGCGGGGTCCGGCTCGCGGTCAGCCGCCGGCATGCCCGCCAGGTTCGCGACCTGCTCGACCGGCACGCGAAGAACAGAGGTGGCCATGAGGCTTCGGAGACGGACCGGCACGGACCCGGTCGTCAGCCGGGCGACCTATGAGGCCCTGCACCGGGCCTGGTCGGCGGCACCGCCGCTGCGCCAAGGCCTGCAGCCGGTCAACGCCCGCAAGTCCGCCCGGCACCTGCGGTCCCTGCTCGGCACCCAGTCACTCCTGATCACCGACGTGTCGGAACTGGTGGCGTGGGACGGATCCGGCTTCGACTGCCACGGCGCCGCCGTGGTCTCGCACGCGATGTCGGTCCTGGAGACCGGGCGCAGCCGGATATTCGGCCGCAAACGGCTGGGCTGCACGACCCCCGACTGCCCGGCCCGGTACGCCGTGATCGCGCCGCTGACCGTGGACGAGCGCGTTGTCGGAACCCTGGGTGGCTGTGGCGCGGTCGGCTCGCCCGGGTTGGTGCGGGCCACGGTCGAGGTGTCGCGGTGGGTGTCCGGGCAGCTGGAACTGGCGGAGCTGGACCGGTCACGCAGCCGGCTGCTGGAGGCGGAGCTCACCGCGTTGCGGGCGCAGATCTCCCCGCACTTCATCTACAACTCGCTGACCGTGATCGCGTCGTTCGTGCGGACCGACCCGGACCGGGCGCGCGAACTGCTGCTGGAGTTCGCGGACTTCACCCGCTACTCCTTCCGGCGGCACGGCGAGTTCACCACGCTGGCCGAGGAACTGCGGTCGATCGACCAGTACCTGACCCTGCAACGCGCCCGCTACGGTTCCCGGCTGCGGGTCACCTTGCGGATCGCGCCCGAGGTGCTGCCGGTCGCGGTGCCGTTCCTGTGCCTGCAACCGTTGGTGGAGAACGCGATCCAGCACGGCATGGAAGGCAGGGCCGGTCCGGGACAACTGTCCATTGTGGCCTCCGATGAGGGGGTGGACGCGCACATCACGGTCGAGGACGACGGGGTCGGGATGGACCCGGAGGTGGTCCGGCGGGCGCTGGCCGGGCAGGAGATGTCCGGCATCGCCCTGGGCAACATCGACGAGCGGCTGCGGCACGTGTTCGGCGACGAGTACGGCCTGGTCGTGGAGACCGCGCTGGGCGCGGGAACCAAGGTGCACGTGCGGGTGCCGAAGTACCACGCCGGGGTTCAGGCGTCCTGATCGAGGATCGCCCGCAGCGACCTCAACCCGTAGTAGATACGGGACTTGACGGTGCCGACCGGGATCCCGAGCAGGGCCGCGGTGTCCGCAAGGGACAGTCCGGAGTAGTAGACGTGCGCCAGCACCTGGCGGTGCACCGGCGCCAACCGGGCCAGGGCACCCTGCATGACCTGAGCCTGTACGGTCTCGTCGATCCGGTCGCGGGCCTCGGGGATCCCGGCCAGCTCCGCCTCGCCGAGGACGGCGGGCCGCGTCCGCCGGGCCCGCCAGTGGTCGTTCACCAGGTTGCGGGCCACCGTGAACAGCCACGGCCGCACGGAGGAATGGCGGCTGTCCACGATCGCGGGCCGTTGCCAGGCCCGCACCAGGGTCTCCTGCACGACCTCCTCGGCGAGGTGCCGGTCGTTCGACGTCAGCTTGGCGACATACCGGCGCAGGGGCACGCCGTACTCCCGGATCACACCGGCCAGAGTCGGCTCGTCCATCACGGGGAGGGTCGTGCCCGCCATCGGAGCCTCCAAGAGGGGTCGCTGACATCACCAGCACCGCCCACGGTAGGCAGCAGGCCGGAAACAGGTAACCTCCGAGACTGTTTCCTGCGACAAAGGGCCCGCATCAGCGGCTTTGCGGACCACCGGCGGCGCGACCAGCGGTCGACCGTCCCGCGACGAACGGACAAGCGGCCAGGCCGGGCGCACTCACACCTGGTCGCCGACCGCGAGGCTGCCGTACGGGCGGGCGTGGGTGCGTCTGCGGACTTCCTCGAAGTGTTTGTGGACGGCCGTGGCGGCGGCGAGCGGGTCGCGGAGGATGAGGGCGTCGAGGATGGGCTGGTGGCGGTCGGCGGTGCTGGCGGCGGTCGGGAGGTCGCAGCCGAGCTCGGACTCGGCGGCGCGGTAGACCTCCCAGAACAGGCCGGTCAGCTCGCGGGCCAGGTCGAACCCGGCCTCGGCGCTGATCAGGTCGTGGAACTCGCGGTCCGCCGCCACACTGTCCGGCCCCTCGACCCGCATCCGGTCCACGCACTTCTCCAGCCGCGGAATCAGCTGGGGGCTGTGCTGCTCGGCCACCCGGCGGGTGAGCTCGGTCTCGATGATCTCCCGGACCTCCAGCAGGTCCCGCAGCCGGCTGAGGTCGTCGCCGCGCGTGCGGGTCCGGAACAGCAGCCACGTCTGCAGGGCCGCCGAACCCGCGCGGCCCACGAAGGTGCCGTAGCCATGCCGGATCTCGACGATGCCCAGCGCCTGCAGCGCCTTGATCGCCTCGCGCACCGAGTTGCGGCTGACCCCGATGTCCTGCATCAGGCTCAGCTCGGTCGGCATCGGCGCCCCGGGCGGCAGCGCCCGCTCGATGATCAGGTCGATGATCCGTTGGGTGATCTCTTCGCTCCGCTGCGGGCGCGCCACACAGTCTCCCCAGGCTCCGAGGGCGTTGTGACCAGACATCCTACGTCATACCTTTGGGTGTTCCCAGTTGTGAACGTCCCCTTGACCCGCTCTGGCCGTACCCCTAAAGTTCGCCGCAAGTCATAGGACGTCCCACGTCCCACAACCAGGGTGGCAAAGGAGCCGAGCGATGTCCCTCAGCCGGCGTGACATGCTGCGTTTCACCGGTCTGGCGGGCGCCGCGGCCGCGTTCTCGGCCGGTCTGGGCGCGTGCGGGGCCGGTCCGGCGTCCACGAACAAGGCCGCGTCGGCGGATTCGGTCACGGCGGTGCTCGGCTACGGCAACAACCAGACCTGGGACCCCCTGCAGACCGCCTCCGCCTTCGCGATGGCCGGGATCCTGCACGCCTACGAGTCCCTCGTGGAGGGTGACCCGATCACCCGCGAACCGTTCCCCGGCCTGGCCAAGGCCCTGCCGACGGACCTTACCGCGACCACGCTGAGGTTCGAGCTGCGGGACGGCGCGAAGTGGCACGACGGACAGCCGGTGACGGCCGATGACGTTGTGTTCACCTACGCCCGCGCGTTGAGCACCACGGAGAACGTGCTGGTGCACAGCTTCTTCGACCACTGGCTGGGCGAAGTCCGCAAGCTCGATGAGAAGTCCGTCGAGTTCGTCCTGAAAGCCCCGTTCCCGTATGCGTTGCAACGGATCCAGACCTGCAAGATCGTTCCCAAGCACGTGTTCGACGGCAAGTGGGCGGACGCGGTCGCGGGCAAGGTGGTCGGCTCCGGGCCGTACAAAGTCACCGAGCAGGCGCCGTTGAGCCACACCAGCTTCGAGCGGTTCGAGGAGTACAACGGTCCGCGACCGGCCGCTTACCGCAAGATGCTCTGGAAGTCCATTGTGGATGCCGCGCCCCGGGTGGCGGCCATCTCCGGCGCCAGGCCGGAGGCCCAGATCGTGGAGAACATCCCGCCTGCCAACGCCGACCAGCTGCGCAAAGCCGGTCGCACGGTGGAGTTCGCCGACGGCGGCAACAACCTGTTCCTGCTGTTCAACACCGCGCACGCGCCGTTCGGCGACAAGCTGGTCCGCCAGGCCCTGCACTACGCGATCGACGGCCGCAAGATGGTCGACGTCGGCCTGAAGGGCGCGGGCACCCCGGCGACCTCGTTCATCAACCCGAAGTTGCCATCGTCACAGCCCGCGGCCAACAGCTTCGGCTACGATCCCGCCAAGGCAAAGGATTTGCTGCGACAGGCTGGGGTCTCGGGGCTGAAGGTGACACTGTCCACAACGAACACCTCGCTGGTTGCCGACTGCGTGAAGGTGATCAAGGAGGGGTGGGACGCCATCGGCGTGGAGACCACTTTGGACTCGCAGGACACCAAGGCGCTGTTCTCCAAGCTGGACGCGGGCAACGACTTCCAGGTGGTGGCCACCACCAACAACCCGATGCAGTTCGGCAACGACCCGGACCTGCTGGTGCGCTACTACTACGCCTCGACGTCGACCCTGATGACCAAGTACGCCCGCTGGACGAACGCGGACGCGCAGGCTTTGCTGCAGCTGCAGGACAAGGCCGCTCTGGAGACCGACGAGGCCAAGCGCAAACAGCTGACCAGGCAGCTGCTGGACCTGATCTCGGAGCAGGCCGTGATCTACCCCGTGGTGTTCACCCAGCTGGGCACGGCGTGGGACGCGAAGGCCATCAGTGGCGTGCGTGCGCAGGGCTACCCCGGCATCTACCTCAACCAGGCCAAGCCGGTCTGACGCGATGGCCGTCGTCGTGCGGATGCTGCTCGGTCGCATCCTCGCCCTGATCCCGCTGCTGCTGGGCGTGATCCTGTTCGTGTTCGTGATCATGCGGTTCTCCCCGGTCGACCCGGCGCTGGCCGCGTTCGACGGTGCGAACGCGACGGCCGAGCAGCTCGCCCGGTTCCGCGCGGAGAACGGGCTCAACGACCCGCTTCTCCTGCGGTACGTGCACTTCGTGTGGCATCTCGTGCAGGGTGACTTCGGTACCAGCGTGATCACCAAGCAGTCGGTCGGTGCGACGATCGCGACCGCGTTGCCGTTGACCGTACAGCTCACCGTGCTGGGCCTGGCGATCGCGATCGTGATCTCGCTGGTGCTCGGCGTGACCTCCGCGCTGTTCCGGGATCGCTGGCCGGACCAGCTGATCCGGATCGTCACGCTCGCCGGCGTTGCGGCGCCCGCGTTCTGGGTGGCGCTGTTGCTGGTCCAGTGGCTCGCGGTCGGCCAGGGGATCTTCCCGACCAGCGGGTACGTCAGCATGAACGACTCGTTCGGCGGCTGGCTCAACTCGATGACCCTGCCCGCGGTGTCGCTGGCGCTTCCCGTCGCGGCGCAACTGACCCGGATCATCCGGACGTCGATGGTCGAGGAGCTCGACAAGGACTACGTGCGGACCGCGCGCGGCGGGGGACTGCCGCCGGTGGTCGTGGTGGGGCGCAACGTGTTGCGCAACGCGCTCGTGAACCCGTTGACCGTGCTGGGGTTGCGGGTCGGGTACCTGCTCGGCGGCGCGGTGGTGATCGAGACGATGTTCGCGCTGCCCGGCATGGGACAGAACATGATCCAGGCGGTGCTCGACGGCGACGTGTCCAAAGTGCAGGGTTTCGTGATCACCATCGCGGTCGGGTTCGTGCTGGTGAACCTGATCGTCGACGTGCTCTACCTGATCGCCAGCCCGCGGCTGAGGAGCCACTCGTGATGCGCCCGGGCCTGACGAAGCGCCTGTCCCGGCCGGGAATCCGGTTCGCCCGGCTGAACCTGGCGTCCTGGGTCGCCGTCGGCCTGCTGGCGATCCTCGTGCTCACCGCGGTCTTCGGGCCGCTGATCGCCACGCACAACCCGGACGCGCTGAGCACCGACACCGGCGGCCCGAGCGGGGCGCACTGGTTCGGCACGGATCAGTCGGGCCGGGACATCTTCTCCCGCTTGGTGTACGGCAGCCGCTGGTCGCTCGCGATCGGACTCGGCGCGACGCTTTTGGCGCTGCTGACCGGAGCGTTGATCGGCGCGCTGACCGCCACCGCGCGGCGGTGGGCGGACTCGGTTGTCATGCGGACTCTGGACGTCGTCATGGCGTTCCCGGGCATCGCATTGGCTGCCGTGCTGGTCGCGGTGTTCGGCCGCGGGATCCTCGTGCTGATCCTGGCGATCGGGTTCCTGAACATGCCCTCGGTGGCCCGGGTGGTCCGGGCCAATGTGCTCGCGCAGTACAGCGAGGACTACGTGGCCGCGGAGCGGATCATCGGCGCCAGGCGGTGGTTCATCCTGGTCAAGCACGTTGCGGTGAACTGTGCGGCGCCGGTGCTGGTGTTCTGCACGGTGATGGTCGCCGACGCGATCGTGTTCGAGGCCTCGCTGTCGTTCATCGGCGCGGGCATCCAGCCGCCCAACCCGTCCTGGGGGTCGGTGTTGGCCGATGGCAAGGACATGGTGCTGCTCGGCGGCTGGTGGGCCACGGTGTTCCCGGGCCTGCTGATCCTCGTCACCGTGCTGGCGCTGAACGTGTTGTCGGAGGGCATCTCCGACGCGTGGGCGGCGCCGTCGGCCCGCAGCGCCCAGGCGGGCGCGGCGGCGAAGGCCGAGGCCGCCGAGGAAGCGGCCGAGAACACCGAACCGGTGCTGCCGATCGCGGGTCTGCGCGAGGCCGGGGAGCGACTCAGCCGCACTGCCCGCGATCTCGACGGGCATCCGCCGGTGCTCGAAGTGGACGGTCTGACGATCGCGTTCCCGGAGCGGCACAACGGTGTCAACGTGGTGCAGGACGTGTCGTTCACCGTGCGGTCCGGTGAGGTGCTCGGCCTGATCGGCGAGTCCGGCTGCGGCAAGACGCTGACCTCGTTGTCCATCATGGGGTTGCAGCCCCGGACCGCGCGGGTGTCCGGGCAGATCCGCTTCGAGGGTCGTGATCTGCTCGCGTTGCGCCCGGGTGAGCTGCGCGCACACCTGGGCACCGACATCTCGATGATCTACCAGGACGCGCTCAGCTCGCTCAACCCGGCGATGACGATTCGCGCGCAGGTCAAGCAGTTCACCCGCCGCGGTGGCACCCGCAGGCCCGAGGAACTCCTCGAGCTGGTCGGCCTCGATCCACAGAGGACGCTCCGGTCGTACCCGCACGAGCTGTCCGGCGGGCAGCGGCAGCGGGTGCTGATCGCGATGGCGTTGTCCCGCAGCCCCAAGCTGATCGTCGCGGACGAACCGACCACGGCTTTGGACGTCACGGTGCAGGCGCAGGTCATGCGGTTGTTGCTGCGGCTGAAGGACGAGCTGGGGTTCGCGTTGATCCTGGTGTCGCACGACCTCGCGCTGGTGTCCGAAGTGGCCGATCGGGTCGTCGTGATGTACGGCGGGCAGGTGGCCGAGGTGGGTGCGACAGCGCGGATTGTCGGGTCTCCGCAGCATCACTACACGCGCGGCTTGCTCGGCGCGGTGCTGTCGCTGGAGGAGAACCAGGGCACACTGACCCAGATCAAGGGTGTCGTGCCTGCCCCGGCCGACTTCCCGGCCGGCTGCCGGTTCGCCGATCGGTGCCCTGCCGCGCGGGCGTTGTGCCGGGCCGAACCTCCGGTGCGGACGGGCGACACGTTGACCCACATGATCGCCTGCCACTTCCCGGCCGACCGCGAGCTGATCGGGGTGAGCCGTGAACCTGCTTGACCTCGACGGCGTCCATGTGGTGCACCGGATCCGGGCGGCGCGGCTGTTCGGCCACGCCAACGTCTACGCCCTCACCGACGCGAACCTGGTGATCAACCCCGGCGAGACCATCGGCGTGGTGGGGGAGTCGGGCTGTGGAAAGTCCACTTTGGCCAAGGTGATCGTCGGACTGCAACGACCCACCGCGGGAACGGTTCGCTACCAGGGACGGTCGCTGTGGGAGATGACCGCAGGGGAACGCGCCCGCGACTTCGGCTCGAACGTCGGCATGGTGTTCCAGGACCCATCGACGGCGTTGAACCGGCGGCTGTCGGTGGCCAAGATCATCCGGGATCCGTTGGACGTGCACAACTCCGGCACACCACAGTCGCGAGCGGACCGGGTGCGCGAGCTGATGTCGTTGGTGGGCCTCCCGGACAGCGTCGCCGAGGCCGTACCCGGTCAGCTGTCCGGCGGGCAGCGGCAGCGGGTCGCGATCGCACGCGCGTTGGCGTTGAACCCTGCTCTGCTGGTGGCCGACGAGCCGACGTCCGCCTTGGACGTTTCGGTGCGCGCGCAGATCCTGAACCTGCTGATCTCGCTGCGGGAACGGCTGGGCCTGGCGATGGTGTTCGTGTCGCACGACATCCAGACCGTGCGCAAGATGAGCGACCGGATCGTCACGATGTACCTCGGCCGGGTGGTGGAGGAGGCGCCGGTCGCCGAGATCCCCGCCGCGGCCCACCATCCGTACACACGGGCACTGTTCTCGGCCACTCCCAGCCTGCTGCACGCGGTCGAGCCGATCGTGCTGACCGGGCCGGTGCCGTCGGCCACCGCGCCGCCCAGCGGCTGCACGTTCCGCACGAGGTGTCCCAAAGCGACGGACGAGTGCGGGGCATCGTTGCCCCCGCTCGCCATGGCCGCGAGCGGGCACACGTTTCGCTGCATTCACCCTGACTGAAAGGGACCTCCGGACATGAGACCCCGCGCACGGCTGGCAGCTGTGCTCGTGATCGGGCTGTCGTTGCTCACTCCGGTGCAGCAGGCGACGGCTGCGCCCTTCTACGAACAGCAGGTGCTGTTCAAGGCTTCGCAGGATCCCGGCTACTCGTGTTTCCGGATCCCGGCGATCGTCAAGGCGAAGTCCGGTGCGCTGCTGGCGTTCGCCGAGGGGCGGGTGAACAACTGCGGTGACACCGGGGATATCGACGTCGTGCTCAAGCGGTCCACCGACGGCGGCAGGCACTGGACGCCCCTGACGGTCGTGAACTCAGGCAACGGCGATACCCACGGCAACCCGGTGCCCATTGTGGACGCTGACTCCGGCAAGGTCGTCCTGGTCACCACGTACAACAAGGGCCGCTTGGACGACAGGGGCTGTGACATCCCGTGCCCGCGTACGCCGCACGTCCAGTTCAGCACGGACGAGGGGCTGACCTGGTCGGCGCCGAAGGACATCAGCGCCCAGGCCAAGCTGCCGGAGTGGGACTCCTGGTACGCCTCCGGCCCGGTGCACGGCATCCAGCTCGCCAAGGGCCCGCACGCCGGCCGGATGGTCTTCGGGTTCAACGCGGAGACCAGTGACGGCACGCATTCCGTCGCCAACCACGCCGGTCTGATCTACAGCGACGACGACGGCGACTACTGGCACATCGGCGCTGTTTCCTCGTTCCCGCACCCCGTCGGCGGCACGTACACCCAGAAGCCTTCCGAGGTCACGGTTGTGGAGCTGCCGGACGGCTCGGTCTACGCGAACGGCCGGGAACAAGGCGGAACCGACCTCGGCAACCGCGACTACGCGGTCAGCAAGGACGGCGGCGAGACCTTCAGCACGCCGTTCACCACCATCCCGGACCTGGTCACGCCGATGGTCCAGGGTTCGGCGCTGCGGCTGGAGCGGCCCGGCCTGGGCGAGCGGATCCTGTTCTCGTCCCCTTCGGACACCGACCGGCGCCGCTGGATGGCCATCCGTTCCTCCTACGACAACGCCAGAACCTGGGAGAACGCCGACCAAGGCACCCGCATCACCACCGACTGGTCGGGCTACTCGGACCTCGTGCAGATCACCGGCACCGCCAACCCCGAGATCGGCCTGATCTACGAGGGCGGCGCGGCCGATGCCCGCGACGAGATCCGGTTCGGCCGGTTCACCGAGGACTACCTGGGCTGGCGCAAATCCGGGGGTCCGGCCACCCCGGATGTCTCGCCCACCAACGCGGACAGCAACGTCGTGGGCTCGACCACAGTCACCACAGGCAAGTTCACCAAGGCCATCGCGCTCAACGACGACTTCGTCCGCGTTCCTTACAAACCAGCGCTGGCCGTCGGCGACGACGACTTCACGTGGTCGAGCTGGTTCCGTTATGGCGCCACGAAAACTCCTCAGGTCATCTTCTGGCTGGGCGGCATGGGCAACACCGCGCCGCAGATCTGGCTGCGCGGCGAACCGGCCAACAACCGCCTGATCGCCCTGATGACCACCGCCAACGGCAGCAAGTCGATCGAGACCACCAAGGCCTACGACGACCAGGCCTGGCACCACATCGCCCTCCAACGCGCCGCCGGCCAGCTGAAGATGTGGGTCGACGGCACCCAGGTGGCCGCCGGCCCGGACATCGCCGGCTCGGTCACCGAAACCGTGTCCTTCCAACTCCTCCTCGGCCAACGCCTCGACGGCCAGTACCGCTGGAACGGCGCCTTCGACGACACCCGCCTCTACCACCGCGCCCTGACCACCACCGAACTCACCCGCATCCGCCAGGCCAACGATCCGCTCACAAACGGCCTGGTTCTGCGTTTGCCGTTCGACGCCGTCGGTTAACCCTTGCATGCATGGGTAGTCCTCCGGGGACGGAAAGGAGGGCTACCCATGCGCGCGGTTGTCCTGAACTGCACTTTGAAGCGGTCGCCGGAGGAGTCCAACACGGACAAGCTGGCCGCGGTGGTGGCTGCTGGGTTGCGGGACAAGGGTGCCCGGGTGGATACGTACCGGGTGGTCGACCACCACGTGGTTCCTGGGGTGGTCACTGATGCGGGGGATGGGGACCAGTGGCCGCAGCTGCATGACGCGTTGGTGCAGGCGGAGATCCTGGTTGTGGCCACGCCGACGTGGGTGGGGCATCCGTCTTCGGTGGCGCAGCGGGTGCTGGAGCGGATGGACGCCATGATCTCGGAGACCGGTGATGATGGGCAGCCGGTGGCGTACAACAAGGTCGCGGGTGTTGTGGTGACCGGTAACGAGGACGGCGCCCATCACGTGATCAGTGAGATCGCCGGGGCGCTCGGCGATATCGGGTACACGATTCCGGGGCAGGCGTGGACGTACTGGAACATGGGACCCGGCCCTGGGCCGAGCTATGCCGACACCGACCACGGGCACCAGTGGTCGCACAAGACCGCCGCGACCATGGCGAACAACCTCTATGGGGTCGCCGCCGCACTGCAGTCGATGCCGATAAAATGACGCCGAATCAAATGAGCTGAGCCGTCTCGCGGGCGATCTCCAGCTCCTCGTGGGGTTCCACGGCAAGCACCGGGATGGGTGCGTGGGGTGACGAGATGATGGTGTCCTCGGTGGGGTTCGGGTTCAACGCCGCCGGGATGCCCAGCCGGGTGAGCCCCCGGCAGACGGCCGCGCGGACCTCCGGCTGGTCCCAGCCGATCTCGCCGGTGAAGACCAGGCCATCGATGCGCGGCAGGTTCACCGACATCGCCGCGAGGGCCTGGCTCACCCGGTGGGTGAACACGCCCAGCGCGAGATCACAGTGTTCGCGCACGAGATCCCTGGTGTCGCTGGAGAACCCGCCGGACAGGCCGAGCAGGCCCGATTCGTGGTACAGGCCTTCGCGCACCTCATCGAGGCTCATCCGCTCGAGCAACCACAACAGCATGCCCGGATCCACACTGCCGGACCGGGTGCTCATCGGCACACCCTCCAACGGCGTGAACCCCATCGAGGTGTCCACACTGGACCCGTCCCGCACCGCGCACACCGAGCACCCGCCACCCAGGTGCGCCAGCAGGAGGCTCACCTCCGAGGCGGGCCGGTCCAGGATGGCGGCCGCCCGGGAGGTCGCCCAGGCATAGGAAAGACCGTGGAAACCGTACCGGCGGAGCCCGTACCTGGCCCGCCACTCCGCTGGGAGCGGGTAGGTGATGGCGACGTCGCCCAGTGAGGCGTGGAAGGCAGTGTCGGGGCAGAGCACGTGCGGCACGCCGGGAAACCGCTCCCGCGCCATGTCCAGGAGTTTCAGCGTGATGGGCACATGCAACGGTGCCAGTGCGGCTGCTTCCTCCACTTTGGACAGTACTTTATCGGTGACCACGGTCGGCTGGCGAAGGTGAGGTCCACCGTGGACAAGCCGATGACCGACCGCGTCGACCGAGCCGGTCAGCTCCAGCTTGGCGAAAGCGTCGGCGGAGTGCCCTTCCTGGGTCACGGCTGTGATGACCTTGCCGGACTCGACGACGTGCACCTGCAGGCTGTTCGATCCCGGGTTGACTGTCAGGATGATGGTGCCCACCGCCACTCGGTCACCTCACGGGGGTCGACGCCGTCCCGCCAGGCCTTGTCCCGCACCAGGTCCCGCGTGGCCAGCAGCGAGTCCGCCACCTGGGCTCCCCGGCCACGCCAGGCCCGGCGCACCGCGTCGGCGGCGAGGTCGAACCGGCTCATCTCGTTGCTCACCAGAAGGTCGAACGGCGTGGTGGTGGTGCCTTCCTCCTGGTAGCCGTGCACGTGGAACCGCTGGGGGGTACGTCTGCCGTGCAGCACCTCGTGAACCGCGGACGGGTACCCGTGGAACGCCATCACCACGGGGATCTCGGTGCCGAAACACCGGGTGAACGCGTCGATGGGCAGCCCGTGGGGGTGCTGGTCCGGCGGCGCCAGCGCCAGCAGGTCGACGATGTTCACCGTCCGCACCCGCAGATCCGGCGCATGCTGGCGAAGCAGAGCCGCCGCGGCCAGGGTTTCCACGGTGGGAACGGTTCCCGCGCATGCCAGCACGACCTCGGGGCTGCCCGGGGTGGACGCCCACTCCCACACCGAGGCGCCCGCCTCACAGTGGGCGGCCGCGGCATCGGGGTCCAGCCACACCGGGTACGGCTGTTTGCTGGCGACGACGAGGTTGATCCGGCCGGTCCCGCTGAGGCAGCGCCGCATGGTGTACAGCAACGTGTTCGCGTCCGGCGGCAGGTACACCCGCGACACCGAGGCCTTGCGGGTCAGGATGTTGTTGATGAACCCCGGCCCCTGATGGCTGTAGCCGTTGTGCTCCTGCCGCCAGCCCTCGCTGGTGAGCAGGTAGTTCAGGCTGGCCACCGGCACCCGCCACGGCACCTCGGCGGACATCTTGAGGAACTTGGCGTACTGGTTCACCATCGAGTCCACAATGGACGCGAACGCCTCGTAGCACGGGAACAACCCGTGCCGCCCGGTGAGCACGTAGCCCTCCAGGATGCCTTGGCAGATGTGCTCGGACAGCACTTCCACCACCCGGCCGTCCGGCGCCAGGTTCTCCGCGTACCCGTCGAACGACCAGGTGAACGCCCGGTCGGTGGTGTCCAGGATGGCGCCGAGCTTGTTGGACTCCAGCTCGTCCGGGCAGACGACCCGGAAGTCGCGCCGGTCCTCGGTGGCGCCGACGAGTTCGGCCAGCCACCCGCCGAGCGTCTCGTTGGCGCTGACGACCTCGCCCGCGCCGTGCATGTGCTTCTCGATCGAGGGCAACGGCAGGTCCTCGCGCAGCAGCCCGCCGTTGGCCTGCGGGACCTGGCCCAGCCGAAGGTGCCGGGGCGGGATCTCGTCCAGCAGGTCGGGAAGTGGCTCGCCGGACGGGGAGAACAGCTCGTCCGGCCGGTAGGACCGCAGCCACGTCTCCAGAACGTCGAGCTGGTCCGGGGAAACGGGCACCTGGTGGGCGTGGAACGTGCCGGCCAGAGCGGTGCCGTGGTCGTCGTGGCCGGGCAGGCCCCAGCCCTTGGGGGTACGCAGGATGATCATCGGCCGGGCGGCCAGCGCGGCCTGCGCCAGGTCGAGCGTCTCGGCCAGCAGCAGGTCCGGATCGCGGCTCTGCGTGACGTCCACGATCCGCGGCGACCAGCCGGCGCCCCGGAAGTACGACATCAGCTCGCCGTCGCTCATCGCCGCGAACACCGTGGGCGAGGAGATCTTGTAGCCGTTGAGGTGCAGGATCGGCAGCACCGCGCCGCCGGTGTCCAGGTCGAGGAACTTCGTGACCTGCCAGGACGCGGCGGTCGGCCCGGTCTCGGCCTCACCGTCGCCGACGATGCACGCCACCATCAGGCCGGGATCGTCCAGCGCGGCACCCGCCGCCGTCGCCAGGGCGTAACCCAGCTCGCCGCCTTCGTGGATCACCCCGGGGACCTGCGGCGCAAGGTGGCTGGGAAACCCGCCGGGCCAGGAGAACCGCCGGACCAGCTCGGTCATCCCGGCCCCGTCCAACGACAACGCCGGGTCGTACACGGCGTGGGTGCCCTCCAGCCACAGGTTGGCGTGCACGGCCGGAGCGCCGTGACCCGGCCCGGTGACCAGCAGGGTCCGCTGACCGGACCGGGAGACCAGCCCGTTGAGTCCACTGTAGACCAGGTTGATGCCAGGACAGGTGCCCCAGTGGCCCAGCAGCCGGGGCTTGAGGTGCTCGGGCTTGAGCGGCTCGCGCAACATCACGTTGTCCCGCAGGTAGATCATGCAGGTGGCCAGATAGTCGCACGCGCGCCGGTACCGCTGGCTCATAGAGGTTGGCTACCCGCGGGAGTGACTGGCAACCGTTGGAGGTTTGACGGATTTGCGTGGAGCCGACTCTATAGCCGTGATCGATGACGTGCGTGACTACCTGGCCGACGTCAGCAGGCAGGCCGGGGTGGGGCTGGAGTCGTGCTGCTGGGGCTGGGACTCCCCGGCCTGGGGGTACATCGCCCTCGACTGGCGGTTGAACGGGCGCGACGTGGCGCTGGTCTGGGACGAGACGACCGGGTGGGCGATCGCCACCGAGACCGACGGCGCCGAACTGGACATCGTGGCTCACCTGGACGGTGAGATCACGCCACCCGCGAGCACGGTCGCCCAGTTCGCGGCGACGCTGCGCTCGGAGGTGCCCTGGGCGCCGCTGACGGCCGCGGGCTAACGGTTGCCGGTGAGCGCGTCCCGGACGGTCTCGACCAGGTGGTTGCCGAGGCCGAGCGGGACGCCTTGGCGGTCACGGGCGGTGGGGTGCGGCCGGGAGGGTGCGATGTCCTTGGTGTGCACCATCTGCTTGCCCAGCTCGTGCAGATCCTGTGCGGACAGGGCGTTGCGCAGCCGGGGGAGCAGGGTCTCGTTCTGCCGGTGGATGTGCTTGCGCACGGCGGCGGTGAGTTTGGTCAGGGACAGCTCGAACCGGGCCGCGGCGGGGGACACGTTCTCCAGAGCTGTCATGGACTTCTCCGCCGCCGCACGTAACCTCTTGGCCTGCTCCGCGATCGCCTCGCCGTCCGGCAGGTGCGAGCGGACCGCCGGGAACAGGTAGCTCTCCTCGGCCACCAGGTGCCGCTCCAGCTCGGTGATCAGGTGATCGGCGAGCGCACGTCTGTTCTCCGGGCTCGTGGTGGTGGTTTCCAGCTCGTACAACAGGCTTTCGATGTGCTCGTGGTCCTTCTGGATCACCCTGATCAGATCGTTCATGCAAGTCACGTACCCGGGCTGTCCGTCGGTTAATCCGGGGTTGGCACAGCGGCGGCCGGGTACACGACAGACATGGTCAGCATCGGATATTTCCTGTCCAGCGAGGAATTCGGCCCTCGTGACCTGGTGAAACAGGCCAGAATGGCGGAGCAGGCCGGGTTCGAGCGGCTGTGGGTCTCCGACCACTTCCACCCGTGGAACCACGAACAGGGCAACAGCCCGTTCGTGTGGTCGGTGATCGGCGCGCTCGCCGAAGCGACCAGCCTGCCGATCGCCACCGCGGTGACCTGCCCGACCATGCGGATCCACCCGGTCATCATCGCCCAGGCCGCGGCGACCGCCGCCGTCCAGCTGGAGGGCCGGTTCGTGCTCGGCGTGGGCTCCGGCGAGGCGCTCAACGAGCACATCCTCGGCGACCACTGGCCGCCGGCCGCGGTCCGGCTGGCGATGCTGGAGGAGGCCGTCGAGGTGATCCGGGCCCTGCACCGCGGCGGCGAGGTCGACTACCGCGGCAAGTACTACCGCGTGGAGAACGCGCAGCTGTTCACGTTGCCCGACGAGCCGGTGCCGATCTACGTCTCCGGCTTCGGCCCGCGCTCGGCCGCGCTGGCCGGGCGGATCGGTGACGGCTTCATGTCGGTCATGCCGGAGTCCGAGCTGGTGCGCAGGTTCCGCGAGTCCGGCGGCGGGGAGCGGCCCGCCCAGGGCGGGTTCAAGGTGTGCTACGCGCCGAGCAGGGAGCAGGGCATCGAGACGGCACACCGGTTGTGGCCCAACGAGCAGGTGCCCGGCGAGCTGGCGCAGATACTGCCAACGCCACGGCACTTCGAGCAAGCGTCCACTTTGGTCACCCCGGAGATGGTCGCCGAGGCGGTGCCGTGCGGTCCGGACCCGGACGCCGTGGCCGCGCGAGTTCAGTCCTTTGTGGACGCTGGCTACGACCACGTCCACATCCAGCAGATCGGCCCGGACCAGGAGGCGTTCTTCGAGTTCTGGGCCAACGAGGTGCGGCCTCGGGTGCGCGAGGCCGTGCCGTCGGGAGGTGCTTGAGAACCATGTCCGAACGGCATCCGCGCTCGCGGGCCAGGTTCCTGGTGGGGGTCATGGACTCCGGCGACAACGACAGCCTGGTGCTGGAGCTGGCCAGGCTCACCGCCGAACGGCAGTCCGGCGGCCGGGAGTCGCACGTGATCGTCCGCGAGCTGATCACGGCCCTGGCCGAGATGATGCACAGCGCCGCGGGCCCGGCCGCGCAGGACAGTCCGAACTACGGGCTGGAGCTCACCGACGACGACAACGGAGCCATCTCGATCGACGACACGAGCCCGCCGGTGCGGGCATCGGTCCGCGCGTTACTGGCACAGCTCAACGGCCACACCGACGACGCGCTGTTCCAGGTGGACCTCGCCCTGCGGGACGACGCCTTCCAGGCCACGCTCGAGGTGTTCACACACGTTCTGCTGTGGACGATCGGTATGCTGAAGTGGTGTGACGCCAACGGGGTCCGGCGGCCGATGTGGCTGGGCGAGCCGGTCCCCGCGCGTCGAAGGGACTAACCCGTCAAGGAGTTCAGCGCCGCCGGGATGTCGGTGAAGATCGGCAGCACGGCGTGCAGGCCGGTGATCTCGAGTGGGCGGGTGACGGTGTGCCGTGCGGCCACCACCGCCCACTTGAGGTTCTGGTCGTCCATCTGCTGGCGCAGGTCGACCAGCACCGCCAGGCCGGCCGAGCTGAGGAAGTCCACACCGTCCATGTCCACCACGAACTCGCGGCCGTGGGTGGCCTGCTCGGTCATGGCCTGCTTGAACGCGGGAGCGGTCGCCAGGTCGAGGTCGCCGAGCACCTTGACCACCGGGACGCCGGTGGCAAGCGCGTGCACTTCCACCTTGAGAAGTTTGTCGGCCACCGTCGCACCTTCTGCGGATCTTGGAGTGCTCACGAGGGAACTCCTTCGGTCGAGAAACACGTCGTGCCGGCTGTGTTTTCAACCGTTGGCGATGTGTCAACCGTACGGAGCCGCAGCGCGCAGCACAACTTCAGGGCGAGAATGTTTGAAAAAACCCGATTGTGGGTACGCCCCATTGCCGCAGGTCCAAGAGGTGGGGCCCGCTGAACGGGCCCCTTCGGTGTCAGGCGTGGGCCACTTCCTTGCTCACCGCGTTGGGACCGTCGTACTGCCGGTCCGGAATCTTTTTCAGGCTCTCCAGCACGTCCTTGCCGGCGCCGTTCTGCTCGGCGCACTGCAGCACGTCCTGCTTGCTCGCCGGGTAGTCCATCCCCCCGAGGAACTTCTGCACCTGAATGGGATTCGGCTTGTCTGCCATGCGTTCTCACCTCCAGGCGCAGGTCTACCCGGTGCGGTGCGGGCTAATCCAGGCGTGGGTATCGTGCGGTGATGAGCGAGGCCGAGGAATCCGAACAGCAGCAGCTGGCGCGCAATCTGGGCGAACTGTTGCAGGAGTTGCGGGTGGCCCAGGCCGGAGTGCAGATCCTGTTCGGTTTCCTGCTGTCCATCGCGTTCACCGACCGTTATGCGCACGCCGAGACGTATATCAGGATGACCCATTTCGTCACCGTGTTGTTCGCCACGGCGGCGACCGCCTTGCTGACCGCTCCGGCGGCGTGGCACCGGATCCTGTTCCGGCACGGCAGGCGCGAGCAGATCATCCGCAACAGCAACAGGTTCGCCCTGGCCGGGCTGGTCAGCCTCGCTGTCGCGATGGCAGGCACGGTGCTGCTGATCGGCGAGATCGTGTTCGGCGGCTGGCTGCCGATCGTGATCGCCGGGCTGGTGGCGGTCGCCTTCGGGGTGCTGTGGTTCGCGCTGCCGGTCCGCGACCGGTCACTTCCGGAGGGCTCATCAGCCGGGTCTACACCGTGACGGGCCGCCTGACCCGTTTCCGCGCCTCCGCCCGGTCGAACCGCCACTGCAGCACGAGCAACGGCACCGTCCAGCCCAGCCAGGTCGCGATCCCGGCCACGGAGTAGCTCAGCAGCGTCCCGTCACCGTGGAATGTCGTGTCCAGTCGCGGCTCCAGTGCCAGGAACGCGATCACGCTCCACACCCGGTTGGTGATGATGGACATGGTCAGCACGAAACTGCGCAGCATCCACTTGCGGTGGTCGAGGAACCGCTTCTGCCTGGCCATCCGGTAGCCCACCACGGTGAACGCCAGCCACAGCGGCGGCATGATGAGACTGCTGGCCATCGCCACCGGGCCGAACGGCGTCACCGCGCCGATCACCCAACCGGCGATACCGGCAGGCAGCACCCCAGCGAACACATACACGCGGCCGGTGATCCGGTGAACCCGTGGGTAGCGCTGCCGGAACCACGGCCATACCTGCAGGACACACGTGAGCATCGCGACTGACGCGAACGACACGTGCGCGACGAGCAACGGGTAGTACCAGCTCAGGCCGTTGGTCAGGGGGACACGGGAGCCGCCGGTGAGGTACGGCGGCAACGAGAACGTCACGAACGCGACGGCGACGAACGCCAACGGCACTACCCACGGGCGCCGCCACCATTTGATTTCAGCCATGCCCGGCAGCTTGCGGGCCGCCGCTTACCGCTCACGCACCGAACGCTGACGGCCGCTCACCGAGCAGCGTCAGCGCCTCGTCCCGGGTCATCGCCGCACCGCGCCGGTACGCCTCGTCGAACCGTTCGCCCAGCTCAAGACGGGTCTCATCGACCGTCCGGGCGACATCCGGATCGCCGCTCACCGGCATCCCTCGCAACGCCACCGCCGCGCCCAGCAGGATCGCGGCCAGTTCGGGGTCGCCGTCGTGCAGGGCGATCGCCGCGAGCCCGTCGGCGGCCGGGGCGACCGCCTGGAGGTTCCGCCCGGCCAGGGCGGTCGTGACGGCCAGGTCGAACTGGGACCGGGCCAGGTCCATGTCGCCGTGCGCCTCGGCCAGCCTGCCCAGCCCGACCTGCACCCGGGCCCGGGTCTCACTCGTCGTGAACGACTCGGCCGAGGAGGTGCCCAGCGCCAGCTCGTACCAGCCCCGGGCGGCCGTCAGGTCGTCGCTGAACCGGGCGACATCGCCCAGGCCGCAGCATGCCTCCGCGACCAGTTCGGGACTGCCTGCCCGGCGGCCGGTCAGTACGGCCTGTTCGTAGTCGGCGCGGGCCTCGGCCAGCTCACCGCCGCGCGCGGAGTGGTAGGCGCGCCGGCACAGCAGGTGGGCCTGGTCCTCGACCGAGCCCAGCTCGGCCACGTGGGCCATCGCCTCGCCGATCAGCGCCCGGAACCGGACCCGGTCGCCGCTGAAATCGGCGATCCGGGCGAGCAGGTCCAGCGCCAGCACCATGGCCCACCGGTCGCCCACGGTCCGGAACCCGGCCAGCGCCACCTCACCGATGCGGGCGGCCTGCTCGGCGCGGCCACCGAAGAGGTCGATCAGGGCGACCCCGAGGTCGGTGAACGCGGCCGACCAGAGGTCGCCCTCGGCGAGCGGGCGCTGCGGTTCGGTCTTGGGCGGGCCGGTCACCGTGCCCCACATGAACGCGGTGAACGCGCGACGCAGCGGCCCGTGTGGCACCACCATCCGGGCCTCGGCGAGTTTCAGCTGGTCATGCCATTCCGGGGCGTCGGTCCGGCCGCGCATCGCGGACAGCACGCAGAGCACGAACTCCTCGTCCCACCGCTCGGGCGGTTCGTCGACCTTGACCAGCAGCGCCTCTCCCAGCGCGGCGGCCTCCCCGCGCATGCCCCGCAGGTACCAGTACAGCGACAGCTCGCCGAACAGGCACAACGCGATGTCGAGGTCGTTGTCGATGGCCCACCGCAGGGCGGCGTGCAGGTTGCCGTGCTCGCTGTCCAGCCGCGCCAGCCAGTGCAGCTGCTCGCTGCCGCGCAGGTGCCGGTCGGCCTGGGCGGCGAGGTCGAGGAAGTACTCGGCGTGCTCGCGGTGCAGGTCCTCGGCTCGTTCGGCGCAGAACGCCCGGATGGTGTCCAGCATCCGGTAGCGGCCGTCGACGTACTCCACCAACGACTTGTCCACCAGGTCGGGCAACAGGTCCGCGCGTCCGCACACTCGCTCGACGGCGTCCTGGGTGGCTCCGCCGGTGAACACGGTCAGCCGGGCGGCCAGCGCCTGCTCGTCGGCGTCGAGCAGGTCCCAGCTCCACTCGACCACGGCCCGCAGCGTGCGATGTCTCGGAGCGGCGGTCCGGTCGCCGCGGGACAACAGCTGGAACCGGTCGTCGAGGCGGGCGGCGATGTCGTCGACGGACATCGCGCGCAACCGGGCCGCGGCCAGCTCGATCGCGAGCGGCAGACCGTCCAGCGCGGCACAGATCGTGCGGACGGTCTCGTCGTGACCGTGGAAGCCCGGCGAGACCGCGGTCGCACGTTCGGTGAACAGCCGGACCGCGTCCGGGATCGGCAGCGGCGGCAACGGGCACAGGTGCTCGCCGGTGATGCCGAGCGGTTCCCGGCTGGTGGCCACGATCTTCAGCCCCGGACAACCGGTGAGCAGGCGCCGGCACAGCTCGGCGGCCTCGTCGATCACGTGCTCGCAGTTGTCCAGCACCAGCAGGACTTCACGGTCGGCGAGCGCGGTCACCAACCGTTGCGTTGTGTCGATCCGGCTTGCCGACGGGAACAGCCCGGTTTCGCGCACTCCCAAAGCGGTGAGCACCGCCTGAGCGAGGTCCTGGGCCGCCGACAGGTCCACAAAGGACGAGCCGGGACCGGCGGCCTCGATGGCCAGCCGGGTCTTGCCCGCGCCGCCGGGACCCGTGATCGTCACCAGCCGGGCGCTGGTGAGCAGGGCGGCGATCCGGTCCAGCTCGGCCCGCCGGCCGACGAACCCGGTCAGCTGGGCGGGCGGCCTCGGCCTGGACTCCGTGCGCAGCAGGGACTCGTGGACCGCTGCCAGCTCCGCCGACGGGCCGGTGCCGAGCTGGTCGGCGAGAGTGCGACGGGCGTCGTCGAACTCGGCCAGCGCCTCCGCGTGCCGTCCGGCATGGCTCAGTGCCTGCATCAGCTGGGCGCGCAGGCGTTCCCGCAGCGGATGGGCCGCGATGCGTTCGCGCAGAACGGGAACCAATGCGGCGTGCTCGCCCAGCGCGAGCCGGGCGTCGGCCAGATCCTCCTCGGCGGCGAGCCGGAGCTCGGTCAGCCGCGGATCGTCGACCGGGCCCCGCCACAGGTCCAGGGCCTCGTGCAGCAGCGCCGCCGCCTGAGCCGGGTCGCCGGCCAGCAGGCGGGACCCTTGCCCGGCGAGCTGTTCGAACCGGTGCGCGTCGACACCCTCGGCGGCCACGGCGATCCGGTAGCCGGTCTCGTGGAACTCGATCAGCCCGTCGGGCAGGCTCCGGCGCAACCGGGACACCTGGGACTGCAACGCGTTCACCGCGTCGCCGGGCGGGTTCTCGCCGTAGAGCCGGTCGATCAGCCGCTCGACGCCGACGATCCGGCCCGCCTCCAGCAGGAGCAGGCCGAGCAGGGCACGCTGGCGCGGGCCGCCGAGCGGGAGCGCGCCCCCCTCGGCAGGCCAGGCCTCGATGGTCCCCAGCACGCCGAACCGCACCCTGCCAGGTTCCCAGATCCTGGGCTCGCTGGCCCACGCGCCTCCCGGTTGCCATCATCGGCGGATGCCGGGCCGTCAATCGTCGAGTGCGGCCACGGTCCTTCGTGCCGTGCTCGAGCACGGCCCGGTCGCGCGCAGCACGGTGGCGCGGCTGTCCGGGATGAGCGCGGCCGCGGTCACCCGCCAGTACGCCGGGCTGGCCGGGCTCGGGCTGGTCACCGAGACCGGCCGGCTCGCCCGGGGCGGGCTGGGGCACCCGCACATCCCGGTGGACATCGACGTGGAAAACCATGTGGTGGCCGGGATCCACATCGCGCACGCCCAGTGCACGGTGGCGGTGCTGGATCTGCGTGGCCGGATCCGGGCCCAGGTCAGCGTTCCGCACGTGAGCACCGAACCGTTGGCGCTCCTTCACCATGTGGCGCAACAGCTGCGCGCGTTTCTCGGCTCACAGGTGCCGTTGGGGCTCGGCGTGGCCATCGGCGGGTGGGTGGATCCGGACGAAGGCGTTGTCGTCGAACATGCTTCGCTGGGCTGGCACGACGTTCCGGTCGGGGACCTGCTCGCCCGGCACACCGGCCTGCCGGTGCGGGTGGACAGCCACACGCGGGCGCTGGTGCGGGCCGAGCAGTTGTTCGGGGAGGTGCGGTCGGCCGAGTCGGTGGTGCACCTGTTCGTGGGCAACGTGGTCGACGCGGCGATCGTGACCGGGGGAGTGACCCACCGCGGCCCCCGGTCGGCCGCGGGCGACATCGCCCACCTGCCGTTCGGGGATCTTGCCTGCGGGCGCGGGCATTCCGGCTGTTTCGAGGTGACCGTGTCCGACCGCGCCTGGGGCGAGCGGGCCGGAACGTCCATTCGGGACGTCCTGGCATCTGGGAGAGCGGGTGACCGCGCGGCGCGGGCGCTGATGGCTGAGCGGGCCCGCATAGTCGGCCAGGCGGCCGCGTTGCTGTTCGACGTGATCAACCCGGAAGTGCTGGTGGTCACCGAGCTCGGCGTGCTCACCTTCCCGGAATGCCTGTCCGCCTTGCGGTCCGAGGTCGCCGAACGCTCGACCGTGTGCGCCGACCCGGGTCGCTCGGTGCTCGCCAGCAGCTTCTCCGGGGACACCGTGCTCGGCGTGGCGGCCGGGGCGGTGCAGCTCGACGCGATCTATTCCGACCCGCTGGCCGTCCCAGTGTTCGGACTGACTTAATTTCCTCCGTCGCAAAGTTGACCACCGCGCCGGCCGGTCCGCAGGATGGATCCCGAGCGACGTCGCCGATCTCCTTCCACCGCAACCCCTTGGGGAGTCCTTGCCATGCCCGAGTTACACCTGAACGCCTTCCTGATGGGGGTCGGCCACCACGAGGCGGCCTGGCGGCACCCGGCCACCGACCCGGCGCTGGCCGCGGACGTCCGGCACTACCAGAACCTGGCCCGGATCGCCGAGCGCGGCACGTTCGACTCGGTGTTCCTGGCCGACGGCGTGCAGTCCTGGTGGCGCTGGAGCGGCGGGTCACCTCCTGGAAGTGAACATGTGTTCGAGTCGGTGTGTATGCTCAGGTCATGGACGTGGCACTCCAGGGATCGCTGTTCGACACCTCGCTCGCGCTCGGCTCGCTGGCGGGCATCCAGCGGACGCCGCTGTCCCACGGAGCCTGGGTGGACCACCTGCCCGGCTGGCTGCGGGGCGCGTCGGCCCTGTTCGCCGACCTGGTCGACGGGGTCCCGTGGCACGCCGAACGCCGCCAGATGTACGACAGGGTCGTTGACGTGCCCCGGCTGCTGTGCTTCTACGGCGAGACCGATCCGCTGCCGCACCCGATCCTGGACGAGGCGCGCACGGCGTTGAGCGCGCACTACCACCCCGAACTCAAGGAACCGTTCCGCACCGCGGGTCTCTGCTACTACCGCGATGGCCGCGACAGCGTTGCCTGGCACGGTGACCGCATCGGCCGAGGCAACACCGAGGACACCATGGTGGCCATCCTGTCCGTCGGTGCGGCCCGCGCGTTGTTGTTGCGCCCCAAGGACGGCGGCGGCCCCACCGTCCGGCACGCGCTCGGCCACGGCGACCTGATCGTCATGGGCGGCTCCTGCCAGCGCACCTGGGACCACGCCGTCCCGAAAACCAGCAAACCCGTCGGCCCGCGCATCAGCATCCAGTTCCGTCCCCGCGGCGTCCGTTAGATTTCGATTCGGAATACCGCTATTTCCGGGTAACCGGCGGGTACCTTCATGCGGCGAATGCCGTTCCGGGGACCGGTGACGGCCTGCCGGAGAAACTGGTCAAGTATGTCCCGTTCGCGCGTGTTCGACCCGCAGGTCGATGTTTCCGTACATCACGTAAGGCGCAAGCTGCGATAGTTCACCACCAGTGCATCGGACCCGCCGGTCAGGCTCCGGTGCCGATCGGGCTGCCGGTGTACATCGCCTCGGCGAGCATCTTCGAGACGGTTCGCTCGTCCTCACTCACCGGCCACGGCCCATGCAGGTCGACATACGGGCCGAGCGACTGGCGTACTCCTGTTCCTGCGTCGCGCTGGTGAGCCTGCGGTGCCGGAAGAACTGCACCGGCAGCTGCTCCAACGGAAAGACGGTGTTCCCGGTGTGCACCTGGACGATCGGCATCGGTGCTTCCGGGTCGGTCCACAGGTCGGTCCGTTCCCGCAACGGCCACGCCTCCCGGAACGCGGTCGAAAGCTCATCACGCTTGACGCACTGTGCATGGTGACCTCGGCGATCACCGGGTGCATGGAAGGTCCGAAGTAGACAGTTCAACTTGGACGGTCTGCACGACCCGCCGCCCCTGCGAGACCCGTTGATCTGTTCCTCCGCGGTGGCGGCGCTGAGAGGAGCGACTGGGACCAAAGCGGCTCCGAGAGCACCGGCAGCGGCGGGCCAGCGGGCGATGGTGTCGCCGGTCCGGTTCGTTCTGAGGGACTACCAGCAGGACACTCAAGGCGGCTCAGGGCCATGGGATCTCCCGCGACAGCGTTGGCTGGTTGTCGTGGTGTGCCAACGGGGCTGTTACCGAGAGCGACCGGTGTCAGCCGAATGGACCAGTTCTCGCCGCGACAGCACACCGGAGGAACGACAAGGATGGAGCTATGTGTGTCGATGGTGGAGATTCGGCGGGTGGGTCGGCGCCGCGGGAGCTGAGCGGGCCGGTGGTGGACCCGATCGCGCTGGAGCCGGTGGACGAGGTCGAGATCGTCACGTTGGTGGACAACGTGTTCGACGCGTTGCTGATGGGTGACGAACGCACCCGGCGGCCCGCGATGGGGGTGCCGGGGGTGGTGGCGCCGCAGTTCGAGGAGGGCCGCACGCTGCGCGGGCTGGTCGCCGAGCACGGCTTCTCGGCGTTGGTGAAGGTGCGGCGCGGGGAGACGACCACCACGTTGTTGTTCGACACCGGGATGTCGCCCGAGGCGATGGTCACCAACGCCGAGCGGATGGGGTTCGCGCTCGACGAACTGAACACGATCGTGCTCAGCCACGGGCACTTCGATCACGCCGGCGGACTGGCCGGTCTCGCGAAACGGGTGAAGCTGCCGATGGTGGTTCATCCGAATGTGTGGTCAAAGCGCCGTTTGGTGATTCCCGGTCAGGACCCGGTCGAACTGCCGACGCTCAGCAAGCGGGCCCTCACCACCGAAGGCTTCGACGTGATCGAACGCCGCGAACCGTCCCTCCTGCTCGACGGCAGCGTCCTGATCACCGGCGAGGTCGACCGCACCACGGAGTTCGAACACGGCATGCCGCCCTCACACCAAGCCTGGGACGGCGGCAAGTGGGAGCACGACCCACTGGTGATCGACGACCAGGCGCTCATCGTCAACGTAAGAAACCGAGGCCTGGTCGTGCTGACGGGCTGCGGGCATGCGGGCGCGGTGAACATCGTCCGCCACGCGCAACGGCTCACCGGCGTCGATCAACTGCACGCGTTGATCGGCGGCCTGCACCTGAGCGGCCCCGCGTTCGAACCGATCATCAAGCCCACGGTCGACGCGTTCACCGCGATGCGGCCGAGCCTGATCGTGCCGGGACACTGCACGGGCTGGAGGGCGCAGCACACGTTCGCCGCCGCCATGCCGGACGCGTGGGTACAAAGCAGCAGCGGCACCAGCTATCGACTGGCTGGCGCCGCTGCTTGACGTGAAAGAGATTCAGGGACGGACCACCATCACCGGGCACGGCGCCAGGTAGAGCGCTGTGCGGGTGATGGGGGAGAGGTTCCCGGGCTCGCTGCCCGGGCCCATGATGAGCAAGTCGCTGCGGCCACAGGCTTCCACGGCCTCGTGCGGGTAGGCGTGGACGAGTTGGACACTCGGCTCCAGCTGGGGCATCAGCCGGGCGACGATCTTGCGAGCCCGGTCCAGCACGTCCTCGCCGTCGTGCCCGGACCCGACCGAGCGCGGACCGGCAGGCGGCACGGCGTGCACGAGCCGCAGCCCGTCGCGGTAACGGGTGGCGATGTCGGTGGCCCGGCGCAGCACGTCCTCGTCGTGCTGGCCGCCGACCGCGGCGGTGACCCAACCGTGCTCCCCGCGCACCGCGCGCGGTTCGCCGCGCACGACAACGGTGTCACACTCGGCGCCGCTGACCACCGGGAGCACGAGATGGCCCAGCCCCAGGGTGCGGCGGGTGCGGTGACCGTGGTGGCCGAGCACCAGCAGGTCGGTATCCGTGCTGGCGTAAAGCAAAGTGTGCTCGGGTGTGTCCTCAGAGGTCGTCACCGAGGCGTGCAGCCACCGGTAGACGTCCAACCTCCGGGCGATCTCGTTGTCGTCACTGGTCTTCGCCGAGTAGACGCGCAGTCCGGCGTTCATCAGCCAGGCGTGCCGCAGCGCCCACTCCAGCGCGGCATCACCCCACGTCGAGCCGTCCGTGCCGATGGTGACACGGGGACGGTGGCGTTCTGGCGGGAGTTCCGCCGATGCTGCCACCGCGGGCGTTTCCGCCGTAAAAGCTGTCATCAAGCCTCCCGTTGGCGGGGTCCACGGTAGTCCTGTGGGAAATTGATCGGTAGGCCCAAGTGCGTACCGCACCGGCCCCGCGTTACGTCCATAATGGACCAGGCCGGTGCGGTTCGCAGATCAGCGGTTGGACGTCAGCGCTCCGTCCACCGGGGCCTCAAAATCGATTCGGTAGTCCGTCTGCCACGCCATCTTCCCGGGCTTGACCAGCAGCTTCATCACCGTCGGCAGAACCAGGTCGCGCACCGTGCGGCCGACCGGTCCCGGCGCTTTGTTGCCGTCCACGCGGCGCCCGGCGGCGATGATCCGCTCCACCCGCGGTCGCCTTAAGTTCTCGTAAACACCGAGTGCCTCACCCACGGAAGGGATATCGCGCAGGCACCGGGCGAGTTGAATGGCGCTTTCGATGGCGATTGACCCACCTTGACCGGAACTGGGTGACGTCGCATGTGCGGCGTCACCGATCAACACCATTCGTCCCCTGTGCCACACCGGAACCTTCGGTAGGTCGTACACACCTCCGACGATCACCAGATCCTCGGGCTTCGACGCGGCAAGGATCTCCACCGCGGGCGAGCGGTCCTCGGCGAAGACCTCCGACAACCGGCGCAGCCATTCGATCGCGCCAACGGCCCGCGCCTCCGCCAGGCTCATCGGCGTCCTGCTGGGCAGGTTGACGAACCAGCCCGCGTGGCCGGACTCGTCGCTTCCGTAAGCGAAAACGGCCTTCTTGCCGTAAACCATGTGCAACGAGCCATGAGTCGACGGCACGTTCACCGGTTTCCCTGGCCGGCAGCCGAAGCTGATGAGCCCGGTGTACCGCGGCGCGGGTGCACCGGGATCGATCAGGGTGCGCATCGTGGACCGGATGCCGTCCGCGCCGATGATCACGTCGCCGGCCGCGGTGGTGCCGTCGGCGAAGATCGCGGTCCCGTCCCGCGCGTCGGTCAGCTGTCTGCCGTACTCGAACCGGATGCCGCGGGCGCGGGCTTCCCGTTCCAGGACACGGTAAAGATCCGACCTCCAGACGGTCCGCAGCATCGGTGGGCCGGCCGGGTCGCCGAACTCGGCGAGCCGTTTGCCCGTCCAGCTGAGCATGACCATCGACGGCACCGGCTCGGCGATCTCCAGCACCGCGTCCAGCAGACCGATGCTGCCCAGCGCGTTGAGCCCGTTGGGCGCGAGGCCGATCATCCCGCCGATCCCGTCGGCCGGCTGGTCGAACCGTTCGAACACGCGGGCCTCGATGCCCGCCTTCGCCAGCGCCATGGCGGCGACCGGCCCGGCGATGCCGCCGCCGATCACGACCGCCGTTCGCGTTTCTGTCATGTCGTCCTCCGGTTTGCCCGAACCGGCCGGAGGAGGAGTCCCGTTATCCTGATCAGTGCCATCCGCAGGACCGGGTCGCCTCGCGGCGCGGTTCGAAGGGTGAAAGGGCCCGGCGGCGGTGTTGCCGCACCTCCGCCGGGATCCGCCGGCTATTCGGCAGGCGCTCCCCGCTCGGCCAGGTCCCGGAACTCGGGTGGGACCGTGCCGGTCTGGTAGAACGCCCGCCAGCCGTCGAGCTCCGGGAAGGCCCCGGACCCGAAGTCCGCCAGCAGACCGTCGATCCACTGGATCTCGGCCCGCCAGACGGCCAGCTCGTACTCCTGCTCGATCAGGAACATCCGGGGCACGCTCTGCCGGGTGCTCTCGTACTGCTGTTCGTCCGCGGCGATCCGGGCGGTGAGCAGGTCCCGCCGTTGCCGCAGCAGGCCGATCGCCTCGTCCGGCGGCAGCGCGCCGATCATCGACAGGGCCGCGGTGAACTTCAACGGCTCCCGTTCGGGGGTGCCGAGCAGCTCACGGACCCAGTCCTGCAGCTCCTCGCGGCCGCCGTCGGTGATCGCGTACGTGGTGCGTTCGGGGCGGCCACCCGCACGGGTGCTGCCGGTCGCCTCGATGAAGCCGTGCTTCTCCAGGTTCTGCACGACCGTGTAGAGCGAACCCCACTTGATCGGCATGTCGTCGTCCTTGCCGCGCTCGCGGAGGAACGACGCCATCTCGTAGGGGTGCATGGGCCGCTGGACGAGCGTGCCGAGGACGGCGAGCGCCAGCAGGTTGCCGACCTTGCGTCGTTTCGCCACCGCGCTCCTTCCTCGGTTCCGGATACTCGCCTACGAGCATACGTGACCGAGTATCCACCGGGCAAGGTTGCTCCGAGCGGGTTAACATGCGTCGATTACGATGAGTAGCCGGAAGGTAGCCATGCGCGTTGGGATTCTCGCGATTGTCATCTGTTTGCTGACGTCTGTTCCGGCGAGTGCGGTACCCCAACGGCAGGTCCTGTTCGACGGCGGCAGTAGCTACCCGCGCGTGATCCGCCTGCACGACGGCACCATCCTGTCCAGCCTCACGACGAACGACGGCACCCAGGGGGTGGGCGTCATCAGCGTGAGCACCGACCAGGGGCAGACCTTCCGCAAGCTCGCGACCGTCGCCGACCCGGCCGCCGGGAACAGCGCGGGCATCTGCTGCTCCACTTTGTACGAACTGCCCTCGCCGGTCGGGACGCTGCCCGCCGGAACAGTGTTGTGGGCCAGCACTTCCGGCTACGCGATCGCCGGGGACGAGCGCCGGACGAGACAACGCCTCTGGGCAAGCACGGACCGGGGCGCGACCTGGAAGTTCCTCTCCGACATCGGCGTCGCGGCCAACCAGTACGCGACCTGGGAACCGAGCCTGTCGGTCGCGGCCGATGGGCAGCTCGTGGCGTTCTACTCCGACGAGACCGACAAGCTCCGGCACGACCAGAAGCTCGTCCAGGTCCGGTCCTCGGACGGTCTCAAGTGGACGGACTACCGCGAGACGGTGGTCAGCGACGTCTGGGAAGTCCGGCCCGGCATGATCAACGCCATCCGGCTGCCCGGCGGCGACTACTTCATGACCTACGAAGTGTGCAACAACGACAAGGTGCACCTCTGCAGCGCCTACTTCCGCCGTTCGAAGGACGGCTGGGACTACGGCGATCCGCGCGATCTCGGCGTTCTGATCATGACCGCGGACCGAAAACGGGGCCGTCACACGCCGGTACCCGCCTGGAGTCCGGGGCCCGGGCCGAACGGGACCATCCTGGTCATTACCGAGATGCTCGTGCGCGACGGCGGCGCGTTGGCGCCAGGCAATGGTGGGACGATCCTCGCCAACGACAATCGCGGTGAGGGCGCCTGGTACGAGATCCCGGCACCGGTTCCAGTGTCCGGAGTGGACAATGAGGGCTGCCGCAACTTCAGCCCCGCGCTGCTGCCGTCCACCGATGGACTGTCCGTCCTCGAAGTCACCACCGACTACGACCAGGGCGTTTGCAAGACCTTCTACGGAATTGGACCGCTTGTCCGGTCTGGGCGAAAAGAATCTTGAACCGCCTCCGCGCTGGCTACGTATGGGTTGTGACGTAGTTTGGCGAAGCCGGGGAGGCATCCAGGATGGCACAGCGACTCAGTGCGGCCGCGCGGGACGCGGCCCTGACTCGGATCAGCCTGATCACGGCCGGGGTGGTGACCCTGGGGCTGGCCGGCACGGTCGGCCTGGGTATCGCGGTGGCCGCCGAGACGCCTGTCAAGAGTAGCAACCCGGCGCCGGAGACCGAGGCCACCGCGCCGGAAGAGCAGAGCAGCGGCCACGGCGACCTGGGCGCGAACAACGTGACGCCGGACGTGGCGACCGTGCCCGCGACACCGAACGGCCAAGCGGCACCGAAAGGTCAAGCGGCGCCCAAGGTTCCGGCCGCCGCGCCGAAGGCCCCGGCCGCCAAGCCCAAGGCGACTCCCAAGCCGCCCGTGACCTCGTCGGGTGGGTCATGAACGGCGTGCGGTTCGAGGCCATCGGTACGACGGTGCACCTGCTCGTGACCGAACCCAAGGTGCTGCCAGCGGCCGAGGTCATCCTGCGGGAGTTCATCGCCGACCTGGACCAGGCGTGCAGCCGGTTCCGGGACGACTCGGCGCTGAGCGAGCTGAACCGCACCGGCCAAGCGACGCATCCGATGCTGCTGGCGGCGTTGCGGGTCGCGCTGGACGCCGCCGAGCAGACCGACGGCCTGGTGGACCCCACTCTCGGCACGTTCATGGCGAACCTCGGCTACGACCGCACTTTCGCCGAGGTGGCAACGGAAACGGCTGCGGAAGTCAGAACAGCTTCAGTGAAGGTGATCCAACCGCCGCGGCGGCAGGCCTGGCGGGACATCGAGATCTCCGACGACACCGTGACCGCGCCCCGCGATGTGCGGATCGACCTTGGTGCGACAGCGAAAGCGTGGGCGGCGGACACCGTGGCCAAGCAGATCGCCGACGCCACCGGGTCTGCCGTACTCGTCAACCTCGGCGGCGACATCGCGGCCGCCGGTTCCCCCGAGGATGGCTGGAGCATCAGGGTCACGGCCGACCACAAGGACGACGAGGGCGGTCAGGTCGTGGCGATCCACTCCGGTGGCCTCGCGACATCCAGCACCACCGTCCGCCAGTGGCAGCGCGGCGACGAGCTGCTGCACCACGTGCTCGACCCGGCCACCGGTCTCCCGGCGCCGCGGATCTGGCGCTACGCAACGGTTTCGGCCGCGAGCTGTGTCGACGCGAACACCGCTTCCACAGCGGCCTTGGTGCTCGGCGAAGGAGCACCGCACTGGCTTGCGGCGCGGGGACTTCCCGCCCGCCTGGTCTCGGCCGACGGCAAGATCGTCACGGTCGCCGAGTGGCCCGAGGAGGAGAAATGACATTGGCCGCGCCCTTTGTGGGCGAAAGCACTCTCTGGTATCTGGCACGGGGGAGTGGCATTGTCTCCCTCGCGCTGTTCACGATGACTGTCGTGCTGGGACTGCTGGTGGCGGGACGGCTCAGCTCGCCCGCGTGGCCGCGGTTCGTCACGGAGACGTTGCACCGCAACCTTTCCCTGGCCTCGGTGCTGTTCCTGGCCGTGCACATCGTGACGATCGTCTCGGACAACTTCGTGACCATCAGCCTGGTCGACGCGTTCGTGCCGTTCGCCGGCTCCTACTCGCCGTTCTACCTGGGTCTGGGCGCGTTGTCCGTCGACATCATCCTGGCCTTGGTGCTGACCAGCCTGTTCCGCACCCGGCTGCCGTTCAAGGCGTGGCGGTTCGTCCACTGGCTGGCGTACCTGAGCTGGCCGGTCGCGGTGGTGCACACCATCGGCATCGGCTCCGACCAGAGCTGGGTGCTGATCACGGTCGGCATCAGCGTCGTGCTTGTGCTGGCGGCGGGCAGCTTCCGCGTGGCATCGGTGCGGAGGAGGGCATCGTGAGCGCACCACAGCAACACCGTTATGACGGCAGGCCAAGGCTGTTGTCCCAGCAGTGGCCCACCCTCGCCGGGCATGCGCGGGCCCTGGGCCCGTTGCCCGAGGTGCCGAACCTGATCGACGTGGTGACCGCGTCCGGCCTGCGGGGCCGTGGCGGGGCCTGGTTCCCGACCGGGCGGAAGCTCGCTTCCGTTGCGGGCAAGGAGAACCCGTACCTGATCGTGAACGGGATGGAGAGCGAACCGGCCGCGGGCAAGGACAAGCTCCTGCTGCGCCGGGCGCCGCACCTCGTGCTCGACGGTGCCGAGCTGGCCGCCAAGGCGATCGGCGCGGACACCATCACCGTGTGCGTGCACCGCGGCAGCGGCCTCGCGCGGCACCTGATGTCGGCCGTCGCGGACCGGGCCTCCGCGAACTGGGGCACCGGGGTGCGCATCGAGGTCAGCGAGCCGCCGAAGTGGTACGTGTCCAGCGAGTCGACCGCACTGGCGAACTTCGTCGGCGGTGGCGAGGGGAAGCCGCGCTCCGTGCCTGCGCGGACTTCCGGCGTCAACGGCCGGCCGACGATCGTGTCCAATGTGGAGTCCTTCGCGCACATCGCGATGATCGGCCGCTACGGCCCGAACTGGTTCCGGACGGCCGGAACCGGTGAGGCGCCCGGGACCGCGCTGTTCACCGTCAGCGGGGGCGTGCGGCACCGGGGCGTGTTCGAGCTGCCGGTCGGCGTCACCGGCGACACCATCCTGCGGGTCGCGGGCGGTGTGGTCGAACCGATCTCCGCTGTTCTCGTTGGCGGGTACGGCGGTGCGTGGATCGAGCCGCGCGAGTTGCGGCGCCCCTTCACGCCTGAGGTGCTCGGCCAGATCGGTGCCTCGCCGGGCGCCGGTGTGGTGGTCGCTTTCCCCGCTCGCGCTTGCGGTCTGAACGAGACCATGCGGGTCGCGGAGTGGATGGCCGCCCAGACCGCCGGTCAGTGCGGGCCCTGCTTCAAGGGCCTGCCCGCGATCTCCGACGACGTCACCAAGATCACCCGTGAGGGCGACCGGCAGGCCTACGAGCGGCTGCGGTTCCGGCTCGGCGTGATCAACGGCCGGGGCGGCTGCGCACACCCCGACGGCGTGGTCAAGTTCGTGGCCACCGCGATGAAGGTGTTCGCCCACGACGTCCGCCGGCACCTGTCCGGACAACCGTGCCAGGGCGGCCCGCAGGTACTGCCCGTCCTGGCCCTTCCCGACGAAAGCGAAGGCTGGCAATGAGCGAGCGGCTGAAGGTCGACATGATCGCCTGCGACGGCCACGGTGTGTGCGCGGAGCTGCTGCCCGAGGTGATCGGGCTGGACGAGTGGGGCTACCCCATCGTCAGCGACACACCCGTCCCGGACGACCTGCAGAAACACGCGAAGCGCGCGGTTCGCTTGTGCCCCAAGCTCGCGCTCACGTTCTCGTCTTCGTCACCCCACTGACAGCCCGATACTGGCCGCGGCATCCCGCCAGGGATTCCTCGGGCCTAGAGGGAGGTATCGGGCGAACGGCCGGCTGGGGCGGGCGGGCAGACCGGCGCTCCTGGCCTGGACCAGGATGTTGCCCAGCGCGCTCGCTTCGACCGGTCCGGCAAGTACTGGCAGTCCACAGGCATCGGCGGTGAGCCGGCACAGCAACCGGTTGTGCGCTCCGCCGCCGACCAGGTGGACCAGCTCGATCTCGCGATCCGCGAGCACAGCGGCGGCGTGCAGCGCGGCGGCGTGAGCGAGGGCCAGTGAATCGAGGATCGCCCGGACGATGCCCGGCCGGCCAGCCGGTGGGGTCTGACCGGAGGCCCGGCATCGCTGGGCGATCCTCGAAGGCATGTCCCCGGGCGGCAGGAAGACGGGGTCGTCCGGGTCGAACACCGCGGCGAACGGCGGTTCGTCCTCGGCCGCCTTCAGCAGTGGCTCCAAGGGTTCATCCCACTGCCGCAGGCATTCGCTGAGCAGCCACAGGCCCATGGTGTTGCGCAGGAACCGCGTCTTACCGTCCACTCCGGACTCGTTGGTGAAGTTCGCCTGCCGGGCCTGCTCGGTCAGCACCGGCTCGTCGAGCAGAACACCCACCAGCGACCAGGTTCCGCACGAGATGTACCCGAAACCGGGGCCGTCGCCCGGGATCGCGAACACTGCCGAGGCTGTGTCGTGGGACGCGACCGTCAGCATTTGAACTTCGCCGTACATGTAGTCGCGTACCGTTCCGCTGTGCTCACCGGGTTGCCGCAGCGGCGGCAGGATGTCCTGGGGGATGCCCGCGCTTTCGAGGATCTGCGGCGACCATTGCTTTGTGGTCGCGTCCAGCAGGCCGGTGGTGGAGGCGTTGGTGATCTCGGCACCCATGGTCCCGGTCAGCCCGTAGGTGATCAGGTCGGGCAGGAGCAGCATCTTGTGGTCCGCCAGGCGTTGCGGCGGTTCGGTCATCAGCTGGTAGATCGTGGTGAACGGGAGGAACTGCAAACCGTTGATGCCGTAAAGGGTTTCGTCGTCGATGGCCTCGCGCAGCTTCGCGTCCACGCCGTCGGTCCGGGAGTCGCGGTAGCTGCGGACGTCACCGTCGAGCTTGCCGTCCGGGCCGATCAGGCCGTAGTCGATCGCCCACGAGTCCACCCCGAAGGTCACCGGGTGGTCGGCGAGCTTCAGTCCACCGAGGATGTTCCAGATGATCTTCCGGTAGTCCCAGCGCAGTCCGCCGTCGGGTCGCGGTTGCGGTCCGGTGGGAAACCGGAGCAGCTCGGTCAGCTCGACCTCGCCGTCGACGACCCGCCCCTGGATGACCCGGCCGCTGCTGGCCCCGAGATCGACCGCGACGAACATCAGCGCAGGAACGCCGCGGCCACCCCGGCGTCGACCGGGACCAGCAAGCCTGTTGTGTGCGAGAGATCGCCCGCGGTCAGCGCGAACACCGCGTTGGCCACGTGCTCCGGGAGCACCTCTTGTTTGAGCAACGTGCGCTGGGCATAGAACTCGCCCAGTTTCTCCTCGGGCACACCATAGACGGCCGCGCGCTTGGCGCCCCAGCCTGATGCGAAGATCCCGGACCCGCGTACCACGCCGTCGGGGTTCACGCCGTTGACTCGGATGCCGTGCTCGCCGAGTTCGGCCGCCAGCAAGCGAACCTGGTGGGCCTGGTCGGCTTTGCTCGCCCCGTAAGCGATGTTGTTCGGGCCCGCGAAAACGCCGTTCTTGCTGGCGATGTACACGATGTCGCCGCCCATGCCCTGAGCGATCATCGCCCGCGCGGCCTCCCGGGACACCAGGAACGAACCCCGCGCCATCACGTCATGTTGCTTGTCCCAGTCGTCCACCGTGGTCTCCAGCAACGGTTTCGAGACCGACAACCCGGCGTTGTTCACGATCAGGTCCACCCCGCCATAAGCCAGGCAGGCGTCCTGGATGGCTTCGGCGACGTCCACTTCGGATGTGACATCCGCGGTCACCGCTGTCCCGCCGATGGTCTTGGCGACCTCGGACGCGGTGTCCTTGTCCCGGTCGGCCACCACGACGTTCGCTCCCTCGGCGGCCAGGCGCTCGGCGATGGCCTTGCCGATCCCGGACCCGCCACCGGTCACCAGGGCGATCCGGCCCGCGAGCGGTTTGGGTCTGGGCATGCGGCGGAGTTTGGCCTCCTCCAGGTCCCAGTACTCGATCCGGAACTTCTCGGCCTCGGAGATGGGGCAGTAGCGGGACACCGACTCGGCGCCACGCATGACGTTGATCGCGTTGACGTAGAACTCGCCCGCGACTCGTGCGGTCTGCTTGTCCCGCCCGAAACTGAACATTCCCACGCCGGGCACGAGCACGATCGCCGGATCCGCACCGCGCATCGGCGGTGCGGCCGGAGTTGCGTGCCGCTGGTAGTAGGCCGCGTACTCGTCCCGATAGGTCTTGTGGAGTTCCTTGACCCGGGCGGTCACGTCGTCAATCGCGGCTGTGCCAGGAAGGTCCACGACCAGGGGTGCGACTTTGGTGCGCAGGAAGTGATCCGGGCAGGACGTGCCGAGCGCGGCCAGCCGGGGGTGTTCGGCGCGGGACAGGAAGTCCAGCACCTCGGGGCTGTCGGTGAAGTGACCGACCTGGCGGCTGTCCGTGGACGCGAGCCCGCGCAGCACCGGGAACAGCGCGGCCGCCTTGGATCGGCGGTCCGCCAAGGGTTCGTAGCCGGGGATCACCGGGCCGAACGGCTCCGGCTTGCCGTGATCGGCCAGATACCGTTCGGCCGTGCGGATGATCTCCAACGAGTTGGCCTGACACTCATCGCTGGTGGCGCCCCACGCGGTGATGCCGTGCCCGCCGAGAATGCAGCCGATGGCCTCCGGCGACCGAGCCTTGATCGCCGCGATGTCCAGGCCCAGCTGGAATCCCGGCCGCCGCCATGGCACCCACACCACCCGGTCGCCGAAGATCTCGCGGGTCAGCTCCTCGCCGTCGGCCGCGGTGGCCAGGGCGATCCCGGAGTCGGGGTGCAGGTGGTCCACATGGGACGCATCGACCAGCCCGTGCATCGCGGTGTCGATGCTCGGCGCCGCACCGCCCTTGCCGTGCAGGCAGTAGTCGAACGCGGCGACCATCTCGTCCTCGCGGTCGACGCCGGGATAGACGCCGGCCAAGGCCCGCAACCGGTCCAGCCGCAACACGGCCAGCCCGGTCTCGGTCAACGTGCCCAGGTCACCACCGGATCCCTTGACCCACATCAACTCCACCGGGCCGCCGGTCACCGGGTCGGTCGCGGTGCCTTTCACGGAGGCGTTCCCGCCCGCGTAGTTGGTGTTGCGCCGGTCCGCACCCAGGACATGGGCGCGGTCCAGCAGCTCCCGGACCGGGGTCACGCGCCCCACCCCGCCGCCGACCCGCCGACGCGCCCGGCCCGGAGCTTCTCCTGGTGCCCGGACCGGTGGTACGCGGCGATCGGGTCCGGGTCCAGCCCCATGTCCTCCCGCAGCGAGGCCAGCAGCGGCCGGACGTCGGTCGAGAAGGCGTCCATCAGCACGGCGTTGGCACCGAGCACGTCACCCTCCACCTGGGACTTGCGCAACGCCTCGGAGTCCACCAGCAGCGCCTTCGCGGTGGCCTCCTGGACGTTGAGAACGGACCGGATCATGGCCGGGATCTTGGGTTCGATGTTGTGACACTGGTCCAACATGAACGCGATGCCCGCCGAGGCGTCCAGGCCCCCGCCAAGAACGATCTCGGTCATGATCCGGAACAACTGGAACGGGTCGGCCGCGCCCACCATCAGGTCGTCGTCGGCGTAGAACCGCGAATTGAAGTGGAACCCGCCAAGCCGCCCGCGCTGCAACAGGAACGCCACGATGAACTCGATGTTCGTGCCGGGGGCGTGGTGCCCGGTGTCGACCAGGACCTGAGCCTTCGGCCCGAGATCGACGCAGTGCGCGTAGGACGTGCCCCAGTCGGGGATGTCCGTGGCGTAGAAGGCGGGCTCGAACAGCTTGTACTCCAGCAACATCCGCTGGTCCTCACCGAGCCGCGCGTACACCTGGTGCAGGGCTTCGGACAGCCGTTCCTGCCGGGCGGGGATCGAGTCCTGGCCCGGGTAGTTGGTGCCGTCCGCGAACCACAGCGACAGGTCACGCGACCCGGTGGCGTCCATGATGTCGACGCACTCCAGTAAGTGCGCCAGGGCTTTCGCTCGGACGGCCGGGTCCGGGTTGCAGACGCTGCCGAGCCGGTAGTCGTCCTCCTGGAACACGTTCGGGTTGATCGCGCCCAGGCTGATGCCCTGTTCACCGGCGTGCCGGGACAGGGCGGCGTAGTCGTCGACCTTGTCCCACGGGATGTGCAGGGCGATGCTCGGTGCCACGCCGGTGAACCGGTGCACGGTCGCGGCGTCGTCCACCTTCTCGTACGCGTCCCGCGGCACACCCTCCTGTGCGAACACCTTGAACCGGGTGCCGGAGTTGCCGTACGCCCACGACGGCGTCTCGATCCGTTGCGCCCGCAGCACATCCCGGATGTCCATCGCGCTCCCTAGAAGTTGTACTGGTCGATGTTGGCCGAGGTGAAGACGGTGGGCGGGCCGAGGATGATCTCGCCGTTCTTGCCGATCTTGCGGTCACCCAGCTTGCCTGCCTTGAGGGTCTCGCCCTGCTTGCCGGTGATCTGGCCGGACGCCAGCGCCGCGGCCGCGTACCCGGCCAGGTAGCCCAGCTCGTTCGGGTCCCACAGCGCGAACTCGGTGACCGTGCCGTCCTTGATGAACTGGCGCATCTGGTTCGGCGTGCCCAGCCCGGTCAGCGAGATCTTGCCCTTGTACGGCGAGGACGAGATGTACCGCGCGGCCGCGGAGATGCCGACCGTGGTGGGCGCGATGATGCCCTTGAGGTCCGGAATGGACTGCAGCAGGCCCTGGGTCTCCTGGAACGACTTCTGGTCGTCGTCGTCGCCATAGGCCACCTTGGCCAGCTCGATGTCCTTGTACTCCGGCTTGCGCAGCTCGTCCTTCATGAAGCCGATCCAGGTGTTCTGGTTGGTGGCGTTCGGGGTCGCCGACAGGATGGCGATCTTGCCCTTGCCACCGATCTGCTTGGCCACCAGCCGCACCTGCGAGCGGCCGATCTCCTCGGACTCGGCCTGGTTGACGAACACCTGACGGGCGTCGGGCGCGGCGTCGGAGTCGAACGTCACGACCGCGATCCCCTTGGACATCGCGTCCTTCAACGCCGGCGCGACCGCGTTCGGGTCGTTCGCGGCGATCACGATCGCGTCCTGCTTCTGCTGGATCAACGTGTTGATGTAGGAGACCTGGGACGCGGCCGAGGCGTCCGACGGGCCGACCTCCTTGCCCTCGCCGGCCAGTTCGCGGATCGCGCCGATCCCGCCGTCGTCGATGATCTTCTCGTACGGGTTGTCGATCTCCTTGGGCAGGAACCCGACCTTCCGGCCCTTCTTCATGGCCGCGTTGGGGTCGGCGGCCTTCGAGGAGGCCGTACCCCCGGACGACTGCTCGGCGTTCTTCGTCGTGCCGCCGCAGCTGGCGACCAGCCCCACAGTAAGACCGGTTGCGATCAACAGGCGGATCAATCGTGGACGGGCCATCGGACTTCCTCTTCCTTGAGGACTACAGGGGCGGCGGGAACCGGGCGGCGACGGGCCAGTGCCCGGGCCGCGACCGGCACGAGGACGGAGACGATCAGCAGCAGGCCGGTGATCACGTTCTGGATCTCGTTGCTGACGTCGTTGAGGAACAGCACATTGCGCAGGCCGGCCATCAGCAGCAGCGCGGCGGCGACCCCGAAGACCGTGCCACGGCCGCCGAAGATCGACACCCCGCCGAGCAGAACCGCCGCCACGGCGGCCAGTTCGAGGCCGTTGGCGTTGTCGGCACGGGCGCTGTTGTAGCGCAACGTGTAGATCAGCGAGGCGAGCGCGGCCAGCAGCCCGGACACCACGAACAGCAGCATCTTGATCTTCTCGACCCGGATCCCGGAGAACCGCGCGGTCTCGGCGCCGAGACCGATCGCGAACAGCGACCGGCCCAGGGTGGTGAAGTGCACGCCGACCGCGATGATCACGCCGACGGCGAGCACGATGAGCGGGGCGTAGTCCGTCGCGAGTGGACGGTACGCCGACGGAAACCCTGTTACGGCACCGTCGCCCAGAACGATGTACGCAAGCCCCCGGTACAGCCCCAAAGTGCCGATGGTGACCGCCAAGGACGGCAGCCCGAACTTCACCACCAGCACCGCGTTCAGTGCCCCCAGAACGGCTCCGGCCAGGAGAACCACCGGCAGGATGGTCTCGAACGGCAGCCCCGCGTCCCACAACGTGCCCGTCAGCGCCGAGCAGAAGCCGAGCGTGGACGCCACCGACAGGTCGATCTCGCCGGTGAGCACGATCGGCAGCAAGGCGAACGCCAGCAGCGCGACCTCGCTGTAGTCCAGCAGCAGGAACCCGATGTTGTCGGTGTCGGCGAAGCCATCGGTGGTCGTGCCGAACACGAACACCCCGACACACAACAGGAGCAGGAAGCTCTCCCAGCGAATGATCTTGTCACGCACGGCGGGCGCTCCTCTGCTCTCGCAGGCGTGCGGCGACTCTGAGCATCACGGCCCGGTCGAGCGAGATCGCCAGCAGCAGCGCGGCCCCGTCCACCGCCCGTTCCCAGAACGCGGGCACACCCAGGATCGGCAGCGCGCTCGTGATCGTGGTCAGCAGCAACGCACCCAGTGCCGCACCGACAAGCGACCCGCTGCCACCGAAGATCGCCACCCCACCGACCACAACCGCGGCCACCACAGCGAGTTCCTTGCCGTTGCCCACCGAAGCGTTGATGGTGCCGAAGTACGAAGCGTGCATCACCCCGCCCAGCCCGGCCAGCGCGCCCGCGATCACGAAGGCGGTGAACACCCGCCGCCCGGTCGGCACACCCGCGAGCCGGGCCGCGTCCGGATTGGACCCGATGGCGTACAACTCCCGCCCGGACCGGAAGTTCCGCAGCGCGTAGGCGAAGATCGCGAGCACGACGACCGCGATCAGCGTGAGGTTCGGTATCCCGAGCACCGAACCGCTGCCGAACTCCAGGAAGCTGGGCGACATCCGGTCGGCGTTGACCTGCTGCACGCCGGAAGCCTTGGCCCACGCGTAATCCAGCCCACGGAACACATACAGCGTCCCGAGGGTGACCACCAACGCCGGTACTTTGGCCAACGCCACCAAAGCACCGTTCACCGCTCCGCAGACCGCTCCGAGAGCGAGGCCTGCCAGGATCACGGCGATCACCGGCGTGCCCTGGTGACCCATGAACAGCTGTCCACTGAGGAACGCGGTCAGCCCCATCACCGAGCCCACGGACAGGTCGATGTTGCGGGTGATCACCAGCAGCGCCTGCCCGGTGACCAGCAGCGTGATGATGGACGCGTTCAGGAACAGGTCGTGCACACCCTGGCGGCTCAGGAACCCGGGGTTGGCGATGGTCGTGGCCGCCATCACGACGGCCAGGGCGAGGACGATCCCGAGTTCCCGTTTCACGACACGCTCCCGGTGGCTGCCCGCATGACCTCTTCCTCCGTCGGCCGGGTCAGCGAAGCGGTGATGCGTCCCTCGTGCATCACCAGCACGCGGTCGGCCATGCCGAGCACCTCGGGCAGGTCCGAGGAGATCATCAGGATCCCGATACCGTCGCGGGCCAGGTCGGCCAGCAGCTTGTGCACCTCGAACTTGGCGCCGATGTCGATACCGCGGGTGGGTTCGTCCACGATCAGCGCGACCGGTTCGCCCGCGAGCCACTTGCCCAGCACGACTTTCTGCTGGTTCCCGCCGGACAACGTGGCCACCGGGTCGGACAGCCTGCCGAACTTCAGCCCCAGCCGCTCGGCCCACCTGCCCGCCAGGGCGCGTTCGGCGGAGCGGCGCACGATACCGCCGCTGGAGACGGCCCCGAGCATCGCGAGGCTGGCGTTGCGCTCGATCGACAGGTCCGGGATCAGGCCCTGCTCCCTGCGGTCCTCCGGGACCATGGCCAGCCCGGCCTCGATCGCCGCACGCGGATCACCCGCGGGCAACGCCCTGCCGTTGACCACGACGGTCCCGGAGTCCCGCCGGTCGACGCCGAAGATCGCCCTGGCGGCTTCCGACCTGCCCGAGCCGACAAGCCCGGCAAGTCCGACGATCTCACCACGTCGAACGGTCAGTGACACGTCACTGAACACACCGGCCCGGGACAGCCCGGACACCACCAGTACATCATCACCGGGCCGGTCCTGGCGCCCGGGGAAAAGCTGTTCAACCGATCGGCCTACCATGCGGCGCACCAATGTGTCCCGGTCGATCTCCGCCATCGGCATGGTGGTGACCAACTCCCCGTCACGCAGCACAGTCACGCGGTGGCACAGCGCGTACATCTCCTCCAGCCGGTGCGAGACGAACAGCAGCGCCGCGCCGCCCTCGGCGAGCCGGCGCGCGACCCGGAACAGCCGCTCGGCCTCCACTGTGGACAGCGCCGCGGTCGGCTCGTCCATCACGATCACCCGCGCCGACCCCGACAGCGCCTTGGCGATCTCGATCACCTGCTGGTCGGCGATGGACAGGCCGCGGGTCGGCCGGTCCGGGTCGAGCGGCACGCCGAGCTGCTCGAAGATCTCCGCGGCCTGTCCGCGCATGGCGGCGCGGTCGATGCGCCTGCCCTTGCGCAGCGGCTGGCGGCCCATGAAGACGTTCTCCGCGACGTCCAGATCGGGGAACCGGCTGGGCTCCTGGTGGATCACCGCGACGCCGTGCCGGCGGGCCTCCCGCGGCCCCCCGAAGCGGATGGGCTCGCCGTCCAGCACGACCGTGCCGGTGTCCGGCTGGTGTTCGCCACCGATGATCCGCACGACCGTGGACTTGCCCGCGCCGTTCTCCCCGGCCAGGGCGTGGATCTCGCCGGGGCGCAGGGCGATCGACACGTTCTTCAGCGCCCGCACGGCGTCGAAGGACTTGCTGACGGCACGCAGCTCGAGCAACGGTTCCACGGCGACTCCACGCTCGAGTGAAACGTTTCACTTCATTCCCGGCCAAGCTAGGCCACGAGTCCGGCCGAGTCAAGGTACGGTGCGCCCATGGCACCGAGCATCAAGGACGTCGCCGTGCGCGCCGGAGTCTCCATCGGCACGGTGTCCAATGTGCTCAACCGGCCGGACAAGGTGGCCGAGTCCACCCGCGCCCAGGTGCTGGCCGCGATCGACGAGCTGGGCTTCGTGCGCAACTCCTCAGCGGCGCAGCTGCGCGCGGGCACCAGCCGCTCGCTGGGCCTGATCGTGCTCGACATGGCCAACCCGTTCTTCCACGACGTGGCCAAGGGCGTCGAGGACGTGGCGAGTTCCCTGGGATACGCGGTCGTGTTGTGCAACTCCGACGAACAGGCCGGCCGGGAGGACCGCTACCTCCAGGTGCTGGAGGAGCAACGGGTCCGGGGTGTGCTGATCACCCCGGTCGAGGTGAGCTCCGAACGGCTGGATGCGTTGCGCCGCAGGGGGACCCCGACCGTGCTGGTGGACCGGCACGACCCGCGGATCGACTGCTGCTCGGTCGCGGTGGACGACGTGGCCGGCGGCATGCTGGCGGGGGAGTACCTGGTCTCGTTGGGGCACAAGCGGATCGCGTTCTTCAGCGGCCCGATGGGCATCCGCCAGTGCGCCGACCGGCTGGCCGGGCTGCGTCAGGCCGTGACGGGCGCGGGCCTCGACCCGGACTCGGTGATCGACGTGGTGGAGACGCCCGCGCTCAAGGCCCGGATCGGCTACGAGGCGGCCCGGGAGCTGTTCGACAGCTCCGGACAGGTCACCGCGGCCTTCTGTGCCAACGATCTGCTCGCCCTCGGCGTGCTGCGGGCCGCGGTCAGCACCGGCCGCCGCGTCCCCGACGACCTCGCGATCATGGGTTACGACGACATCGAGTTCGCCGCCGACGCCGCCGTCCCGCTGTCCTCGATCCGCCAGCCCACCGTCGACATCGGACGCGACGCCGCCCGCCTCCTGCTCGAGGAATGCGACAACCCCGAGACCCACGAACACCAGCAGGTGATGTTCGAGCCCGAGCTGGTGATCCGGGAGTCGACCTAGCGGCGTAGCCACCCCGCGTGCGGGTTAGCCCGCAAAGAGCAATCCGGGCCCGCGCATCCCCCACGGGAATGGGACCATTCCCGGTGAAAAACCCCCGGCGCGCGGCGTGCCGAGATCAGTCCTAAGCAGACGCTCAAGACAGGTCACCTGGACCCAGCGTCACGCATTGGAGTATTCCCGCACTATCGGGCAGGTAAACGGTCCCGCCCGGAATTCGGCGCCGGAAACGCCCCGGAAATGAACGACAGGGGTCCGACCGGTTACGCGGGCACCCCGACTGGTTCACCCACCGCCACCCCCGGCGGACGGAGCGTGATCATGGGGCCCTTCCTGCGCAACCTTCCGCGATCGACGGCCCGCGACGACCCCAGTGGCGGGTATGAGCAACTCCCGTGCCGGGTATGAAAAATTCCTGTACCGGACAGTGACGGATCGGCGAGCGCACTGGTTATCGGGACACTGGTTGACCGGCCATGGCGTGCCGCATGCTTTTGGCGATCCAATCGAGCGGGGAAATCAAGGATAGGGGCCATTGTGATCGCCACCCTGAACAACACCGACGCCACTCTCACCGACACCCTTGGTTCGTTGTTCGCCGAGCTGGACCTGCACCTGGCCGACGCCGCCGGGACCGACCTGGTCATCGATGCGACCGACCTGTGGCGCAATCCGGAGCACACGCTCGCCGGCTCGTGCACCCAGACGTTCAACCTCGTCGTGGTCGCGCGGGAGATGACACAGCGATGACTCACCCGGGTGCCTCAGCAGGACGGGTGGTCGGCTTCAAGCGCCACCTCCGCGTGGAAGTGATCAAAGGCGAAGCCGTCTACCTCTTCTCCGAGCGCGGGGTGACCGCGCTGAAGGGCTCCGACGCGGAGACCCTGGCACCCCTGCTGGACAGCACCCGAGACCTGGAGACCCTGCTGCGCGACGTACCCAACGGCGTCGCACCCGAGCAGGTCGGCAGGTTCATCGCCCGGCTCGACGAGGCCGGGCTGCTCACCCTGGGACCGCCGCCGGGCTCCGGCGCGGGCGAGCGTGCCAGGGCCTACTGGGAGGCGGCCGGCACGGACGCCACCGCGGCGGTCGCGAACACCACCACCAAGCGGGTGCGGGTGATCGCGACCGGGAACGTCGACCCGGTGCCCGCACTGGCCGCGTTGCGCGAAGCGGGACTCACCGTCCAGGTCGGTCCCCCGCCGATGGACGGTGACGAGACCGCCGGGTTCGCCCTGGCGACAGACGATCCGGCCGACCTCTCGGTCGTGCTGTGCGATGACTACCTGTCGTCAGATCTGGCCGACATCGACGCGGTGCACCGTGCCGCTCGCCGACCGTGGCTGCTCGCCAAACCAGTGGGCGCGCAGATCTGGATCGGCCCCGTCTTCGACTCGCCGGAGCTGGGCTGCTGGCACTGCCTGGCCACCCGGCTGTGGGCCCACCGCGAGGCAGAGGCCCACGTACAGGCGGCTTTGGGCCGCATCGGCCCGGCCGTGCGCCCGGTCGCCTCGGTTGCGGCGCTGGACTCGATGGCCACCCACCTGATCGCGCTGGAAGTGACCAAGTGGCTCGCCGGCTACCGGTACCCCGGCCAGCGTTCGGTGTGGACGTTCGACAGCTTCGACCTCGGTGGCCGGCACCACGAGTTCCGCCGGCGGCCGCAGTGTGCGCTGTGTGGCGACCCCACGCACATGCGCAACCAGGCGCGGCGCCCGGTCCGGCTGGTCTCGCAGCCCAAGTCCACCGACAACGCGGGCGGGCACCGGACCCTTCCGCCGCAACAGGTCTTCCAGCGCTACGAGCACCTGATCAGCCCGGTGACCGGGGTGATCAAGGAGATCACCCAGCACACCAGGGGACCGGCGTTCTTCAACTCCTTCCGCGCCGGGCCGAACGTGGCCGTCGGCGGCCGCGCCGCCTGCGACCTGCACGCCGCGCCGCGGGTGGAGAACGGCGGCAAGGGCGTCACCCCCCTGCACGGCAAGGTGAGCGCGTTGTGCGAGGCGCTGGAACGGCATTCGGGCTTCTTCCATGGGGACGAGGAACGGGTCCGGGGCAGCTACCGGTCGCTGGGCGAGCAGGCCGTGCACCCCGCGTCGGTGCAGCTGTTCGACGAGCGCCAGTACCCGGCGCGCTCGGCGTGGAACGCTGCCCACTCATCGTTCCAGCACGTGCCGGATCCGTTCAACGACAACGCGGTCCTCGATTGGACACCCGTCTGGTCGCTGACGCACGAACGACACCGGTTGCTGCCCACGGCGATGCTGTACTACGGCGCCCCGCCGGAGGCGGGCTCGGTTTCGCTCTACGCGGACTCCAACGGCAACGCCGCAGGTAGCAGCCTGGAAGACGCTGTGCTGCAAGGGTTGCTGGAGTTGGTCGAGCGTGACTCGGTCGCGATGTGGTGGTACAACAGGACCCGGCAGCCCGGGGTGGACCTGGAGGCGTTCGGCGACCCGTGGATCGACGAGCTACAGGACGTCTACAAAGGACTGAACCGGGAGGTGTGGGTCCTCGACGTCACCGCGGACTCCGGCATCCCGGCGATGACCGCGTTGTCCCGGCGGACCGACGGCGGCACCGAGGACATCATGTTCGGCTTCGGGTCGCATGTGGACGCCAGGGTCGCGCTGCGCCGCGCGCTGACCGAGATGAACCAGCTGATGCCGGTGGTGACCGACCTCGGCCCGGACGGCCGCTACGGCTGGGTGGAGCCGGAACCGGTGAACTGGTGGCAGAACGCCACCATCGCCAACCAGCCCTACCTGGTGCCCGACCCGGCGGTGCCGGCCAGGACACCGTCGGACTGGCCCTATGTGTCCACACCGGACCTGCTCGACGACCTGACCGACGTCCGCCGCCGGGTGGAGTCGCTGGGACTGGAGGTGCTCGTTCTCGACCAGACCCGCCCGGACATCGGGCTGCCGGTGGTGAAGGTGATCGTGCCCGGCATGCGCTCCTTCTGGGCGCGGTTCGCGCCCGGCCGGCTGTTCGACGTCCCGGTCCTGCTCGGCCGGCTCCCGGCGCCGACGCCGTACGAGGAGCTGAACCCGACACCCCTGTTCATCTGAGATGGCCACCGCAGGTGAAGGGGCACAAGTCACGACCTGGAGACCGACTGTGCAGTTCAAGCCTCCTCCCGGCGATCCGGAGCGAATAAGGCTGTGGTCCTTGCGCGAGGACGCCCTGGTGGAGAGCGCCGGTGACGACCAGCTGCTGGTCTTCACACGCTGGGGCGACATCGAGATCGACGACCCCAGCCCGGTCGTGCGGGAGTGGCTGTACCGGATGAGCCTCGGCCCGGTCTCGCTGGAGAACCTGTTGCCCGCCTTGGCGGAGCACAAGAGCACGGCCGGGATCCCGTCGATGGCCGACGATCCCGAGTACCTGCGCGTGCGCCGGGTGATCGAGAAGCTCGGCAGCTGTGTCGTGCATTCCCTTGGCCTGGCCGACATGGGCGGCCCGCTGCTGTCCGCGGTGCCGATCTCCCGGCAGGCCACCTTCGAGCTGCCCGCCGTGGACGCCGGCCATCCGGTCCGGCTGTCCCGGTTCGCCGCCATGCGCGCGAGCGACGGCGAGGTCGTGCTCGAGTCGCCGCTGGCCCGCCATCGCGTTGTGTTCCACCGATCCCTGGCCACCCGTGTGGTCGGGTCGCTCGGCAAGGCCACCACGATCGCGGATCTGGCGCCCGCGCTGGACGTCGCCGAGTCGCTCGTGGCCGACATCGTCACTTATGTGGCCGCGGTGGGCATGGTCGTTTTCGCCGAGGACGAGGGCAACCCGCTCAACGCGCGGTTCGCCGAGGACACCGATCCGGCCTTGCTGGTGTGGTCGCACAACGATCTTTTGTTCCATTCCCGCAGCAGGCTGGGCCGCGACGACCCGCGTGGCGCGGTTTTCCCGCACGGTGACAAGCTGCCGCCGCCGCCCGCGGTGAAACCCGTGCCGGAGGGGCCGAGATTTCCCCTCTACAAGCCGGTTCTGGCCGATGTGGCCGCGGCCGACCCGCCGTTCACCGAAGTGGTGGAGAAACGCCGTTCCTTTCGCAAGTTCGCCCGAAGGCCGTTGACCGCACAGCGGCTGGGCGAGCTGTTGTTCCGCTCGGCCCGAATTCGTTCGGTACGGCCCGCGGACGGCGGCGGAGTGAGCTACGCGGTGTCCGACCGGCCCTACCCGAGCAGTGCCAGCCTGCACGAACTCGAGCTCTACCTGACGATCGACCGCTGCATCGGGCTGCCGCGCGGCATCTACCACTACGACCCTCTCGGTCACGCGCTGACACTCATCAATACTTCGGAGGACAAGGTCGGCGAGTTGTTGGACGATGCGAAGGTGGCGACCGGTTCGTTACAGCGGCCGCCGGCACTCATCACCGTGACGGCTCGAATGGGACGGTTGTCTTGGATGTACAACGGGATCGCATACGCCACCACACTGCGCCACGTCGGCGTGCTGCAACAGACGCTCTACCTTGTGGCAACGGCGATGGAACTGGCCCCGTGCGCGCTTTCCGTTGGCGACATCGAGGTGTGCGACAGCGCGTTCCTGCTGGACTGGCCGGCGGAAGTGACAGTCGGCGGGTTCGTCGTGGGATTGAGACCAGACGCCATAGCCGAGCGCAACAGTGCTAGGCAAGATCCGTGACTGCAGCTTGCTGCAAGAACTACCTATACAGGTTGGCGTGTAGGATCAGTCAGGCCGAGAGCGTGACGATGCTGGGGGGAGAATGAGCCCAGACTCGGACGGTAATGCGTTATCCGTCAACTCGACACTCGCCCCGAAGGTGGCCAGGCTAGTCGTCGTCACGGTCTTCAGCTGTATCGCTTTGCTGGCCTTCTTCCGCGTGCTGCTCACCGGCGTGACGTTCGTAACCGGCGCGCTGTGCACGGTCTATATCGTCGCGTTGCTGTCGCTGCAGATTCTCTGGACCTCCCGGCGCGCGGCCGAACTGCCGGTGTGGCTGCGCTATGCGGCGCTGTTCGCTCAGGCCTGCCTGGTGTACCTGCCGTTGCTCCAGTTCAAGCAGTCCTGGGTGGGGCTGCCGGGATTCCTGGCCGGCAGCGCGCTTCTGGTCATCCCGCCGCCGTTCGGCTGGATCACCGCCGGGCTTGTCGTGGTGAGCATGGCTTTCACGCAGGCGGCGTACACCGGTGTGCCCGAAGACGTCCTTTACATAACGCTGTCCACGATCCTGACCGGGTTGCTGGTTTTCGGGCTGACCCGTCTGGCCACATTGGTGACCGAGCTGCACCGCGCCCGTGAGGAACTTGCCAAGATGGCCGTGGCGCGTGAGCGGTTGCGGTTCGCGCGGGACCTGCACGACCTGCTGGGCTACAACCTTTCCGCGATCACGCTGAAGAGCGAGCTGACCCATCGGCTGGTCATCAAGCATCCCGCGCGGGCGCGCGAGGAGCTCGTGGAGATCCTGCAGATCTCCAGGCAGGCGTTGGCGGATGTGCGCGCGGTAGCCAGTGGTTACCGTGAGATGTCACTGGACGAGGAGTGCGAGTCCGCGAAGTCCGTGCTGGCGGCGGCGGACGTGCACGTCCAGATGGACATCAGCTACCGCGACCTGCCGGTGCGGGTTTCCACGGTGCTGGCCACGGTTCTGCGCGAGGGGATCACGAACCTGTTGCGGCACAGCAAGGCCGAGTTCTGCGAGATCTCGGTCCGGCAGCGCGACGGAAAAGTCGTCATCGAGCTGGTCAACGACGGTGTGCCCACCGAGCCGGTCGACTCCAGACAGGACAGTGGGCCGGGCGGCAGCGGGATCCACAACCTCTCCGCGCGGGTGGCGGAGCTGGGCGGGGAACTGACCGCGGAGCTGATGGCGGACAACAGGTTCCGGCTCTACGCGGTGATGCCCTTGTTCGGCCCGGCGCCGAGCCGCGACACCGGCGACGACGACCTCAAACCGCCGCTGCGCGTGGTTTCCTAGCGGCTTCGTCTGCGACAGCGGCCGGCGATACTTTCCGCCCACTCCCAGCCGCCGTCGCGGACCGAAGCGTCAACCCTGGTGCTACAGCCATCCGGCTTCGGTGGCGATCCGGATCGCGTCGACCCGGTTGCGGGCGTTGAGCTTTCCCGCGATGGTCGTCAGATAGTTGCGCACCGTTCCCACTGACAGGTACAGCTTGGAGGCGATCTCGGCCGCGTCGGCACCGTGTGCCGCCAGCCTGAGCACCTCGCTCTCCCGGGTGGTCAGTGGACAGTCGGTGCTGTCCCACGCGGCCAGCGCGAGCTGGCTGTCCACCACGCGCCTGCCCGCGGCCACGCTGCGGATCGCGTCGGCCAGCTCGCTGGCCGGGGCGTCCTTCAGCATGAACCCGCTGACGTGCGCGGAGAGCGCGCGCCGCAGGGTGCCCGGCCGGCCGAGGCCGGTCAGGATCAGCGTGCGCACCTCGGGCATGCAGGCGCGGATCTCGCCCGCCGCGGTGAGCCCGTCCTTGCCGGGCAGGTCGATGTCGAGCAGGGCGACGTCCGGCCGGTGCTTGGTCGCGGCCGGGAGGATCTCGTCACCCGATGCCATTTCCGCGACGACCTCGATGTCGGGCTCCACGTTGAGCAACGCGACGAGGGCGCCGCGGACCATATGCATGTCCTCGGCGATAATCACCCGGATCATGGTGTGCCCCTTTCCCCTCGGCACCGCCACGGATGGCTCGTGCCTTTCCCATTTCCGGCCGGACACCAGGTATGCGGGGTGGCGACGGCCGACGGGCATCCGCTTCGCCTGACCTGCAGCAAGCGGGTGCTGCAGTTGGTGTCACAAGAGATCATAGGGGTCGGCCCGCACAATTGGATCGGCTGTTAGGGGAAAAGAATGAAACCGCCGCACCCGCGCACGGTGGGTGCCCATACAGCGGGTGACGCACCGGGGACGGCGAGTATTCATCCTGTGACATTCCGTCAATGCGCGGGATCTGAGCTAATTGGGCGAGACGTTGTCCCGCAAAGAGGGCATAACACTCACGGAATTGGGTACGCATGGGCCGTTGAGAGCACGCCGGGCCGCTGAAAGGGCGAGTGCGGCTCACCGGGACCTCGCCAGGCCGCCGTCACGCTGAGCGGGAATGGCCGCCGCGGGTGGTGACTGCGCGCCGATCCTGCGGGCCGTCGCGATCACCGCGCGCCACGGTGGCAGCCGGTGCAGCGCACGGGGCCGTTCAATCCACGGCAACTCTTTTGTTTCGTCGATTTCACGTGGTACCACCACGCGCGAACCGGCCGGTAGCGGATGCACTTCGAGGCACCGAAGCCGCGATGCGCCATCGTCGGCGTAGTCCTTCGGTGCCGGGCGGCAATTCGCGGAGGGTTGCGTCAGGAACAGCCACCACTGGCCGGCCGTGTCGGCCAGCACCGGGCCGGCGAGCAATGTTATTCGCAAATCGGTGAGCACGCCCCGGCCCAACGGCTCGGGCATTACCACGGCGTCGAGCCGTTCGCCCAGCCGCATCACCAGACGGCCGGGGTCCACCTCGATGGTGACCGGCCAGCCGAATCGTTCCTCGTAGTACGTGCGGGCTTCGGAAAGTTCCCGTAACAGGTCAAGGTCGGGGGTGCGTTTCCGGGTCGTTGTAGTCATCTAACGCCTCCAGCATCGTCTGTCTCCTTTCCACACGGGGTGCCGTCAAGCCGGGGCACGACGGCCGCGACTGCAGAAAAACAAAGGTATACGGCATATCATCGCGGCCGGACCAGTTCGCCGGTCATCGGACGACCGTGAAATTCTCGCCTTTCCTATGTGAAGAACACCTAGTGGCCATGTCGGTTCGTCATACCGGCGGATGACAAGCGCATGCAGAGGTTGGTGAGGCCGGCACTGGAAACTGCGTCTACCAGCGATGAACAATTCGCAGCATCGTGCCTGCCGGCAAAGTCTGGCGAGGAAAGGCTGTGGGGATGGTGTTAGTCGAGCGAAATGAGGCAATGGCTGCCTTGACGCGGCTGCTCGAGCAGGGCACCGCGGGACACGGCCGCGTCGCGCTGGTGACCGGCGGCCTGGCGACCGGGAAGACCGAGCTGCTGCGCCAGTTCGCCGACCGCGCCACGCAGTCCGGGGCGCTGGTGCTGTCGGCCGCGGGATCCCGGGCGGAGCAGTCGCTGCACCTGGGGGTGATGTGCCAGATCTGTCACGGGCCGGCGTTCCCGGACATCCCGGTGCCCAGCATGTCCACTGTGGACCAGGTGCTCTGGGACGAGGTGGACCCAGACCCGGCGGTGGTCGGCCCGCTGGACGCCACGATCGTCCGGGACATGTCCGCGGCGATTCTGGCCGCGGCCAGGCAGCGCCCGGTCGTGATCATGATCGACGACGTCCAGTTCGTCGACGGGGCGTCGCTGCGGGTCCTGCTGTACCTGCGCCGCCGGATGACCGGCGCGCCGGTGCTGATGGTGTTGTCCGGGTGGGAACAGCGCCGCCGCGCGTGGCCGTCGTTCCGGGCCGAGATCACCCGTCAGCCGCACGAGCAGATCCGGCTGAACCCGTTGACCGAGCAGGGCGTCGCCGAGCTCGTGATGACGCGGCTGGAGTCGCCGCCCGCCAGGCTCGCCCGGTTCGTGTTCCAGCTCAGCGGCGGGAACCCGTTGCTGGCCAGTGCTCTGGTCGATGACAACGAGCGCACCGGGGACGATCTGGCCCCTGGCGTGGGCTATGCGCAAGCCGTGCTGACCTGCCTGCACCGCGGCGAACCGCAGCTGATGGACGTGGCGAGCGCGGTCGCGGTGCTCGGCGAGCAGGCCGCGCCGCCGCTGGTGGCCAAGCTGGCCGGGGAGACCGTCGCCGAGATCATGCCGACCCTGCAAGCACTTCGGTCCGCCGGGATCTTCGAGGGCCAGGACTTCCGGCACCCGGCCGCGGCCGCCGCCGTGGTGGACAGCCTCCGGCCCGGCGAGCGGTCCGGGATGCACCTGAGCGCCGCGAACCTGTTGCACCAGCAAGGCGCGGGCGCATTGGACATCGCCCGGCACCTCGTGGCCGCGGACGCGGCCTGCGGGCCGTGGGCGGTGGAGTTGTTGCGTGAGGCGGCCGAGCGCGCGCTCGCCGACGACGACGTTGCCGCGGCGGCGCATTGCCTGCGGCTGGCCCTGCGCGACAGCACGAGCGAGGACATCCGGCGGGAGATCACCAAGTCGTTGGCACGCGTGGAATGGCGGGTCAACCCGGCTGCCGCCGCGCTGCACCTGCAGCCGTTGCATGAGGCTTTGCGCACGGCCACGTTGAACCGTCGTGACGCGGCGACGTTGGCGCGGCAGGCGTTGTGGCAGGGGGACACCAAGACCGCCATCGCGGCGATGAAGGCGCTGGAGTCCGACGGTCAGGTCGCGGCCGAGCTGCGGCTGGTCTACGAGTGGATCCACGGCTCGCAGCAGGGCCTGCCGTCCAGCGAACGGGCCGGCGCGGGCGGCAACCCGTGGGTGCAGGTCGCGAGCAAGCTGAGCGGCCTGATGGTCAAGGGCCGGCCCGAGGACGTGGCCGGCAGCGCCGAGCACATCCTGCAGAGCTGCCATCTCGGCGACACCACACTGGAAGTCGTCGTCGCCGCGCTGCTGGCGTTGGCGTACGCGGACAAGCCAGACAAGGCCGCGTTCTGGTGCGAGGCCCTGGCCGAGGAGGCGCAGCGGCGCAACGCCCCGACGTGGCAGGCGCTCCTGGGCGCGGTCCGGGCGGACATCGCCCTGCGGCAAGGGGATCTGGCGTTCGCCCAGGCGCGTGCCACCGCCGCGTTGGGGCTGTTGCCCGCCGAGGGCTGGGGAGTCCTCATCGGACTTCCTCGGGCGACGTTGTTGATGGCGCACACGGGGATGGGACAGCCGGATGCCGCGGCCGAGGTGCTCAAGCAGTTCGTGCCGGACCAGATGTTCCGGACCGTGATCGGCCTGCGCTACCTGCACGCCCGCGGTCACTACTATCTGAGCACCGACCGGGCATTGGCCGCGCTGGACGACTTCCAGACCTGCGATCGGCAGATGCGCGAGTGGAACATCGATGTCCCGGCCCTGGTTCCGGCGTTGACGGACCTGTCGCAGGCGTACCTGAAGCTCGAACAGCGCAAGGTGGCGCGGGATCTGGTGACCCGGCAGCTGGACCGGCCGCGGGTGATCAGCTCGCGGACACGGGGGGTGGCGTTGCGGATCCTCGCGGCGACAACGGAGTTGCGGCAGCGGCCGCAGCTGCTCATGGAGGCAATCGAGGACCTGCACAACTGCGGCGACCGGCTGGAGCTCGCGCGGGCGCTGATCGACCTGAGCGAGGCGCACCAGGAGCTGGGCGAGTTCAGCCGGGCCCGGATGCACGCCCGCCGCGCGGCCGCGGAAGCCAAGGCGTGCCACGCGGAACCGTTGACGAAGCTGCTGTCGCACGGGGGCACGTTCGAGGTCAAGGAACCCAAGGTCGAGGCCGAAGGCGTGCCACCGCTCAGCGGCGCCGAACGGCGGGTGGCGACGCTGGCGGCCCGTGGCTACAGCAACCGCGAGATCGGCCGGATGCTCTACATCACCGTGAGCACGGTCGAACAGCACCTGACCCGCGTGTACCGCAAGCTCAACGTGGGCAGCCGCGCGGACCTGCCGGTGGGCCTGTTGCTCAGCCGAGTCCCCGCGGGCAACCCGCACCAGGTGTCGAACCACGAATAGGGGTCGATCGGGGTTGATTTTCCGCCGACCGGCGGTCCGGATTTCCGGGCCGCCGGTTTTCGCGTTTCTTGGACATTTGTACTGGGCAGCCGTGTGTTTATCCGGTACCGTTGGAGTGCTGATTCATGGTCTTCTTGTGACTTGTGGAGAGGAGGCCGTTGTGGTGTCCCCTGGATCCGTCCGGCCTCGTTCCTGGGTCGAGGCCGATGTGCTCGCCGACGGCGTTCTGGAGCTGTCCGCGGGCGCCGGTGGCGTGCTGTTCCGCTGCGGGCCGGCCGGGACGGCGATGTGGATCGCGTTGTGCCAGCACGGATGGCTGGCCGAGGGCGCGGTCGGCGCGTTGTCCGCCATCTGGACGGCGGACAGGGAGAACATAAGGGCCGAACTGGACATCTGGATAGGGGAGCTGTGGGACGCGGGGCTGCTCGAGCAGCGCTGAGACCGTGAGCGAAGTGCGGAACTCATAAACCGGATCGTGAACCATTCCGGGCCACCCGTGAATTGTGGCCGCTCGGGGTGGCTAGGGGTACTGGGGTCCGTGACGTGCGCAATACCGTCCCGGTTGAGGTGGTTTCATCCGTCGAAAACCGGGGAGTGCGCACATGGAGTTCGCCGTGCTGCTCGACGTCGTCCGGGCCGAGGCCCTCGCGGTGCTGGCCAAGATCCGGCCCGCCCTCCAGATCGACCCCACCCGACCGCTGCGCGACCTCGGCCTCGACTCCCTCGCCCTGGTCGAACTGCATGCCCGCCTCACCGCCGCGCTGGGCATCAGCCTGCCGGTCACCGCCGCCTTCGACCACCCCACCGTCATCGACCTCGCGGCCTACATCCTTGGTCTGTCCGAGGACCGTCCGGTGGAGGTATCCACTGTGGACTCGCCGGTTGCGGTCGTCGGCATGGCCTGCCGGTTGCCTGGCGGTGTCTCCTCGCCCTCGGACCTGTGGAATCTGCTGCTGGACGGGCGATCCGCGATCACGCCGTTCCCCTCGGACCGCGGCTGGGACGCGACCGGCTTCGGCGGGTTCCTCACGGATGCCGCGATGTTCGACGCCTCGTTCTTCGGGATCAGCCCGCGTGAGGCCCTCGCGATGGAGCCGCAGCAGCGGGTCCTGCTGGAGATCGCCTGGGAGGCCTTGGAAGACGCGGGTATCGACCCCACATCCTTGCGTGGCAGTCAAACAGGGGTGTTCGTAGGGGCGGGAGCCGCCTCGTACGCGGGCTCGCTCACCGGGACTTCGCTGAGCATCGCCTCTGGCCGCATCGCGTACTTCCTTGGGCTGCAAGGGCCCGCGCTCACCGTCGACACCGCTTGTTCTTCTTCGCTTGTGGCCCTGCATCTCGCGGCAGCGGCCGTGCGGCGCGGCGAGGCTTCGCTGGCGCTGGCCGGGGGAGCGGCCGTGCTGGGCAGCCCGTCGGTGTGGACCGAGTTCTCGCAGCTCGGCGGGCTCGCGCCGGACGGACAGGTCAAGGCGTTCTCTGCCGCCGCGGACGGCACGAGCCTCGCCGAAGGGGCCGGGTTGCTGGTCGTGGAACGGCTTTCCGACGCCGTTCGCCTCGGTCACCCGATTCTGGCCGTGCTGCGTGGTTCGGCGATGAACCAGGACGGCGCTTCCAACGGTCTCACCGCTCCGAACGGCGCCGCCCAACGCCAGCTGATCCAGACCGCGCTCGCCACCAGTGGTCTCACCGCCGCTGATGTCGATGTCGTCGAGGCACACGGCACCGGCACCGCGCTGGGCGATCCCGTTGAAGCGCAAACCATCCTCGCCACTTATGGCCAAGACCGCGAGACACCGTTGTGGCTCGGCTCGGTCAAGTCGAACATCGGTCACACCCAGGCCGCCGCCGGAGTCGCCGGCGTGATCAAGATGATCATGGCCCTCCGCCACGGAATCCTGCCCCGCTCCCTGCACATCGAGTCACCCTCACCCGCGGTCGGCGATGTCCGCCTGCTGACCTCGCCAGTGCCCTGGGAACGCTCGGAACGCCCCCGCCTCGCGGGTATCTCGGCCTTCGGCATCAGCGGCACCAACGCCCACGTGATCATCGAAGAGCCCCCAGTCCCGACGGCTGCTCCCGCCCCCTCGGGCCGCCTCCCGTACATCCTGTCCGCCAAGACCTCCGCCGCCCTGGACATGCTTCTGCGGCAACACTCGCCGGGGCCCGACGTGGGGTTCACGTTGGCGGTGGGACGGGCTCGGTTCGATGAGCGGGCCGTGATCATCGATGACGCCGTGATCCGGGGTTCGGTGACAGGCGGGCGGACGGCGTTCTTGTTCACAGCTGGGGCCGCTGTCGATCGGGCGCTGTACGCCGAGTATCCGTTGTATGCGGCGACTTTTGAAGCGGCGATGGGCGCGGGGGAGGCGTTCGCCGGCCAGGTCGCCATGGCCCGGCTACTCGAGTCGTGGGGAGTGCGGCCGGACTTCGTGGCTGGGGATCCGGTGTGTGAGTTCGCGGCGGCTTACGCGGCCGGAGTGTTGTCGTTGGAGGACGCGGCTTTGCTGACCGCGGCATCCGACGAGGACCGCGCGCGGTTGTCCCGCGTGGTCACGTACGCGCCGCCGCAGATCCCGCTCGTGCCCGGGCAACTGGAGTTCAGTGACGGCCTGCGGTGGCTCGCCGACCAGGGCGTGGACACGTTCCTGCGCCTCGGTTCCGGTGACGACGCTCCGAGCGAGACGATCCCGGCCACTCCCGACCTGCTCACGGCCGTTGCCCGGCTGTACGTGCGTGGGACTTCGGTGGACTGGGCGGCGTTCTTCCCGGGCGCCCGTCGGGTGTCGCTGCCGACGTACCCGTTCCAGCACACGAGGTTCTGGCTCGGTGCCGCTGCTGCCCAGCCGATGATGGTGCGACTGGCTGGAACGGATGGGGTCGTGTTGTCCGGCCGGGTGTCGCTGCGGCAGTTCCCGTGGCTGGCGGACCACGTCATCTCCGGCATGGTTCTGTTGCCTGGTGCGGCCTTTGTCGAGCTGGCCCTGCGAGCCGCCCGGGAGGCCGGGTTCCCGGCGCTGGCCGAGCTGACCATCGAGCATGCGCTGGTCCTCTCCGACACCGGCGAGACCGAGCTGCAGGTGGTCGTGAACGGCCGGGCCGTCGACATCTACGCGCGGACCGGCGACGAACCGTGGCTCAAGCACGCCCATGGCGAGCTGACGTCCGCGGAACCCGCCGTGAGCACAGGGGAGTGGCCGCCGCGAGGCGCCCAGCCCATTGACCTCACCGGGTTCTACGCCACCGTCTCGCAAGGCCCTGCCTTCCACGGCCTCCGCACGGCCTGGCGACGCGGCGCCGAAGTGTTCGCCGAGGTGTCCCTGCCCGCCGACGGCGACTTCGTGATCCACCCGGCGCTCCTGGACGCCGCCATGCACACCCTCGACCTGGTCGCGGGCGAGGACCTCGGCGTCCCGTTCGCGTGGGAACGAGTCGTCCTGCACTCGGTGGCCGGATCGACGGTCCGCGTACGGGCCAGCCGGGAGCAACTGTCCATTGAGGACCCTGAGGGCATGCCGGTGCTGTCGATGGGGCCGGTGCGATTGCGCCACAAGCGGCCGCTGACCCAGGATCTGCACGAGATCCGGTGGACACCGATCCCGGCCCCGGCGACCGCCCCGGACGGCAACGGCATGTACATCGTGCCGCGGCTGACCGGCGACATCCCCGCGATGACCAAGGCGCTCACCGCCGACGTGCTGGCGATGCTCCAAGCCTGGCTTGCCGACCCGCATCCGGCTGGTGCTCAGCTGGTGATCGTGACCCAGCGCGCGGTCTCGACGAACGGCGAGGACGTCGACCTCATGCACGCGCCCATCTCCGGGCTGGTCCGAGCGGCGCAGGCCGAGAACCCCGGCGAGTTCGTGCTCGTCGACGTCGACGAACTGACCGAGATCGTGGCCATTGCCGCCGCTGCCAACGAGCCGGAGCTAGCAGTCCGCAATGGACAGTTGCACAAGCCTGAACGTGTCCGGCTGGCGGCTCCCGCTGGCGACTCGCCCTGGCACGCGGACAGCCGCGTCCTGATCACCGGCGGGACCGGGGCGCTGGGTGCGCACGTCGCCCGGCACCTGGTCCACCGGCACGGCGTCGAACACCTCGTCCTGCTCAGCCGTCAAGGCCCGTCCGCCCCCGGTGCCGACTCCCTCATCGCCGAACTTGGGGTCGACGTCACGGTGGTCGCCTGCGATGTCGCCGATCGTGAGGCGGTGGCAGTCGTTCTGGCTGAGCACCCGGTGAACGCCGTCGTGCACGCGGCCGGTGTGTTGAGCGACGGTGTGATCAGCTCGTTGACGCCTGACGACCTCGACCTGGTCATGCGCTCCAAGATCGACGGCGTCATGAACCTGCACGAGCTGACCGGTGATCTCTCGGCGTTCATCCTGTTCTCCTCGATGGCGGCCACTGTGGACGGTGCCGGGCAAGGCAACTACGCGGCCGCCAACGCTTTCCTGGACGCCTTGGCCGTCCACCGCAAGGCACAAGGGTTCCCGGCGACTTCGCTGGCGTGGGGACCATGGTCCGACGGCATGAGCGCCACCACGTCGAACCGCATCGGCGTCGCCACCCTGAGCGCCCAGGAGAACCTGAAGCTGTTCGACCAGGCGATGACGAGCGATGCCGGAATGGTGATTCCGGCCCGGTTCGAGGCCATCCCGGCGCGGTCGCACAACGACCTGTCACCGCTCGAACTCATCTGCATCGAGACGGCGGCCGTTCTCGGCTACGAGGACGCCTCGCGGATCACTCCCACCAAGACGTTCCACGACCTCGGCGTGGACTCCCTCACCGCCCTGGAACTGAGGAACCGCCTCACCGCGGCCACCGGACAACGCCTGTTCGCGACCGTGACGTTCGACCACCCGACCCCGGCCGCGCTTGCCGAACACCTGGCCAACCACGTCGCCGAACCATTGCCGCTGCCCGGGATCGAGCCGGACGAGCCGATGGCGATCATCGGGATGGCCTGCCGGTTCCCGGGCGATGTCCAGTCTCCGGAGGACCTCTGGCAGATGGTGGCCGCGGGAGAGGACGTGATCTCGCGGTTCCCGGCCGACCGTGGCTGGGAGCTGTCGGGTGAAGGCGGCTTCCTCTATGACGCGGCCGAGTTCGACGCCGACTTCTTCGGGATCTCACCCCGCGAAGCCGAGTCGATGGACCCGCAGCAGCGCCTCCTGCTGGAAGTGTCGTGGGAGGCATTCGAACGCGCTGGGATCGACCCGGAGTCCATGCGCGGCAGCGACACCGGTGTGTTCGCGGGCGTGATGTACCACGACTACGGCGATGGCAACTCCGGAGGCATGGTGTCCGGTCGCGTCGCCTACACCTTCGGCCTGCGGGGACCAGCGGTCACTGTGGACACTGCATGCTCATCGTCCCTGGTGGCCATGCATTGGGCGATGCAGGCGTTGCGCAACGGTGAGTGCTCGCTCGCCTTGGCCGGTGGCGTGACGGTGATGTCCACTCCGGACACGTTCACCGACATGGACCGGCAAGGCGGGCTCGCGGCGGACGGCCGGTGCAAGTCGTTCGGCGCCGGTGCGGACGGCACGGGCTGGGCCGAGGGTGTCGGCATGGTCCTGCTGGAACGCCTGTCCGACGCCCAGCGCAACGGTCACAAGGTGTTGGCGATCGTCCGAGGCTCCGCAGTGAACTCCGACGGTGCCTCGAACGGGTTCACCGCTCCGAGCGGCCCGGCCCAGCAACGCGTGATCCACCAAGCCCTCACTGCGGCCGGGGTGAGTCCGGCCGATGTGGACGCCGTGGAAGGGCACGGCACCGGAACGACTCTCGGCGACCCCATCGAGGCGCAGGCCCTGATGGAGGCTTACGGCGACCGGCAGGAACCGCTGTGGCTCGGCTCGGTGAAGTCGAACATGGGCCACACCCAAGCGGCCGCCGGGATCGCTGGCGTGATCAAGATGGTTATGGCGATGCGGCACGGCGTTCTCCCGATGTCCCTGCACGCCGGCGAACCGTCCTCGCACGTTGACTGGACCACCGTCAAGGTGCTGACCGGCGCGGTCGACTGGCCGGACACCGGACGACCCCGCCGGGCAGGCGTTTCGTCCTTCGGAATCAGCGGCACCAACGCCCACGTGATCCTCGAACAGCCGTCCACCGAGGCGCACGACGAGTACGCACCGGATGCGACCGTGTTGCCGTGGGTGATCTCGGCGAAGACCCCGGCGGCCTTGGCTGAGCAGGCCTACCGGCTGCGCACCACAGTGGACACGCTGCGCGACGAGGACTTCGCTCGTGTCGGTCGAGCCCTTGGCTGCGCCCGTACGGCGTTCGGATACCGCGCGGTGATCGTCGGCGAGACCCGGGCCGAGTTCATCGCCGGCCTCGAAGAAGTCGCATCCACCGGTACCTTCGAACAGGCCAAGGAAAACAAAACGGCGTTCCTGTTCAGTGGGCAAGGTGTTCAGCAGCTGGGTATGGGACGCGAGCTGTACGGCACGTTCCCGGTGTTCGCTGAGGTCTTCGACGCGGTGGTGGCCGAGTTGGAGGAGCACGGTGACCTGCCGTTGCGCGAGATGATCTGGGGGACGAACCAGGACGCCCTGGACCAGACCATGCTCGCCCAACCGGCCTTGTTCGCAGTCGAAGTGGCAGTGGCGCGATTACTCGAGTTCTGGGGCGTCGAACCGGACTTCGTCGCGGGTCAGTCGGTGGGTGAGATCGCGGCGGCACACATCGCGGGCATCCTCTCGTTGCGCGACGCGGCCAAGCTGATCGCGGCCCGAGCCCGTCTGATGCAGGCGCTGCCCTCCGGCGGCGCGATGTTCGCGATCACCGCGACCGAAGCCGAAGTCACGCCACTGCTCACCGCTGACACCAGCATCGCGGCTATCAACGGCCCACGGTCCATTGTGGTCTCCGGCTCGACAGCCGCGGTCACCAAGATCGCTGACCGGTTCACCATGCAGGGTCGCAAAGTCACTCGGCTGCGAGTGTCGCACGCCTTCCACTCGCCCTTGATGGACCCGATGCTCGATGAGTTCCGCGAGATCGCCGCGACACTGACCTACCACGAGTCCAGAGTTCCGTTGGTGTCCAACGGGATGGTCATCGACCGCGTCGATGCCGAGTACTGGGTCCGGCACGCCCGCGAGACCGTCCGGTTCGCCGACACGTTGCGATTCCTCGCCGACCACACGTTCCTGGAGCTGAAGGCGCTCTCCACCGAGCGGGCCCTGGTCACCGGACTGGCCAAGGCGCACGCCCGGGGAACGAGAGTCACCTGGGCGAACTTCTTCGGCCCCGGCCGGTTGGCGGACCTGCCGACGTATGCGTTCCAGCACAAGCGGTACTGGATCGAGCCCCGGCGCCCGGCCGGGCTGGACCGGCTCGACCACCCGATCCTGACCACGGTGATGGTGTCACCGGAGGAAGGCGGGATCGTCCTTTCCGGACGCCTGTCGACCCAGCCTTGGCTGGTCGACCACACCGTGCTGGGCAACCAGATTCTGCCCGGGTCGGCGATGGTCGAGCTGGCGATCTGTGCGGGTGATCAAGTCGGCTGCGACCTCCTGGAAGAGCTGACCCTGGAAACGCCGCTGCCACTGGGCGATGGCCCGGTCGCGGTACAGGTTGTGGTGGGACCAGAGGAGTCCGGGTGCCGGTCGGTGCGGATCTTCTCGCGCCGCGACGAGCAGCCGTGGACCAGGCATGCGAGCGGGTTGCTGGCCGTGGGTGCGGCCGAGCTGATGGTCGACCTGTCCGAGTGGCCGCCGCACGGCGGCATTCCGGTCGAGGGCGGCTACGACGAGTTGCGGGACCTCGGTTTCGGCTACGGACCGGCGTTCCAAGGTCTGCGGGCGGCCTGGCTGCGCGGCGACGAGCTGTTCGCCGAGGTCGAGCTGCCCGCGCACGTGCCGTCGGCGGGCTACGGCCTGCACCCGGCCTTGCTGGACGCGGCGATGCACGCGGACCTGTTGGTGGACAACCAGGTCCTGCTGCCGTTCGCGTGGACTGGTGTGTCACTGCACGCGACCGGCGCGCGTGCGGTGCGGGTGTGGGTACGCCGGATCCGCGGCGCCGAGGAGTCCGAGATGATGATCGCCGACAACGAGGGCCGGCCGGTGCTGTCGGCCGCCTCCCTGATCTCCCGAGCGGTTTCGAGTGAACAACTGGGTGCCGCTCGGGGTGCCACCCACGATTCGCTGTTCCGCGTGGACTGGGTCCCGGTGCCGGGACCGCGCATCAACGACGACAGTGTTTTCCTTGGTGCGCCGATGCTCGAAGGCCTGCTGGCGCTCGATCCCGTGCCCGCGGTGGTGATCGCGCAGTGCCCGAACCTCACCGGTGACGTCCCCTACGCGGCCCGTGCGCTGGCCGGCGAGGTGCTGGAGCTGGTCCAGACCTGGCTCGAGCACGACCGGTTCGAAACGTCGAAACTGGTCGTGGTCACCGCGAACGCGATGACCGACGACCCGGACCCGGTGCAGGCGCCCATCTGGGGCCTGATCCGGGCGGCCCAAGCCGAGCAGCCGGGCCGGATCGGCCTGGTCGACTGGGACGGCATTGACGACACAGCGCTACTTGCCGCCGCGGCCTCGGACGAACCCGAACTCGCCGTCCACGGCGATGAGCTGATGGCCCCGCGCCTGGCCAAGCTGATGGTTCCGGCGGTCGAGCCGATGTGGGACCCGGACGGCACCGTCCTGATCACCGGCGGTACCAGCGGCCTCGGCGCGCTGATCGCCGAGCACCTGGTGACCGAGCACGGGATTCGACACCTGCTCCTGGCCAGCCGCAGCGGTGGTCAAGCACCCGAACTGGACGCGAATGTAACTGTCAAGATCTGTGACGTTACGGATCGTGACCAACTCGCTGAGCTGCTGGCCGAGATCCCGGCCGATCGCCCGCTGAAAGCGATCGTGCACGCGGCGGCCACAACGGACGGCGGCGTGGTCGGCGCGATGACTCCCGAACGCCTCGCCGATGTCATGCGGCCCAAAGTCGACGCGGCCTGGCACCTCCACCAGCTGACCCAGCACCTTGATCTGGACGCGTTCGTCCTGTTGTCCTCGGCCGGCAGCCTGGTCATCCCGGGTGGGCAGGCCAACTACGCGGCGGCCAACGGGTTCCTGAACGCCTTGGCCCAGCACCGCAAGGCGATGGGCCTGCCCGCGACCGCGATGGCGTTCGGCATGTGGACCGGCGAGTCGGAGCGGATGACCCGCCTGGGCATGCCGCCGCTGACCGCCGAGCAAGGCCTCGTCCTGTTCGACGCCGCCATGCTCGCCGACGAGGCACTGGTCGTGCCGCTGCGAATCGAGACGATGACAGAGATCCCGCCGTTGCTGCGTGGGCTGGTCCGGACCACACGGCGGGTCGCCGAGCACGATCTGGCCCGCCGGTTGATCGGCAAGACCGGCGGCGAACGCGACCGGATCCTCCTCGACGTCGTGATCGGCCACGTCGCCGCGGTCCTGGGCCACGAGCCGGCCGCGATCAAGCCGGACAAGGCGTTCCAGGATCTCGGGGTCGACTCACTGGCCGCGATCGAGCTGCGCAACGCGCTGAACGCCACGACCGGGCTCAACCTCCCGGTGACGCTGGTGTTCGACCAGCAGACCGCCCGGGAAGTGGCGCGGCTGCTGAAGACCGAGCTTACCGGCGGCTCTCCCGTGGCCGCCGGTATCCAGCCAGTGCCCGCCGTGGCCGATGAGCCGATCGCGATCATCGGGATGAGCTGCCGGTTCCCCGGTGGCGTCCGGTCGCCGGAGGATCTGTGGGAACTGGTGTCCGAGGGCTGGGACGTGATCTCCGGGTTCCCCGCCGACCGGGGCTGGACCATGACCGGGCAGGGCGGTTTCCTGACCGACGCGGCCGAGTTCGACCCGGCCTTCTTCGGGATCTCAGCACGCGAGGCCACCGCGATGGACCCGCAACAGCGGCTCCTGCTGGAGACCGCGTGGGAGGCGTTCGAACGCGCCGGGATCGACCCGAAGTCCTTGCGTGGCAGCCAGACCGGCGTCTACGCGGGCGTGATGTACCACGAGTACGGCCAGGGCATGCAGATCCCCGACGAGGTCTCCGCGTTCGTGGGCAACGGCAACGCGGGCAGCATCGCGTCCGGCCGAGTGGCCTACACCTTTGGTCTGGAAGGACCAGCGGTCACTGTGGACACCGCGTGCTCGTCCTCCCTGGTCGCGTTGCACATGGCCTGCCAGGCACTGCGGTCCGGCGAGATCACCATGGCGCTGGCCGGTGGCGTCACCGTGATGCCGACCCCGGATGTGTTCGCCGAGTTCGGACAGCAAGGCGCGTTGGCCTCGGACGGACGCTGCAAGGCGTTCTCGGACGCGGCGGACGGCACCGGCTGGTCGGAGGGCGTCGGCCTGCTCCTCGTCGAACGACTCTCCGAGGCCGAACGTAACGGCCACAACGTGCTGGCGGTCATCCGTGGTTCGGCGATCAACCAGGACGGCGCCTCCAACGGCCTCACCGCTCCCAATGGTTCGGCACAGCAGCGGGTGATCCTCAAGGCGCTCGCCGCGGCCGGCCTACGACCGTCCGATGTGGACATGGTCGAGGGTCACGGCACCGGCACCGCGCTGGGTGACCCCATCGAAGCGCGGGCGATCATCCAGACCTACGGCCAGAACCGCAACGAGCCGGTCTGGCTGGGCTCGATCAAGTCCAACATCGGCCACGCCCAAGCGGCCGCGGGCATCAGCGGTGTGATCAAGACCGTGATGGCCATCCGCAACGGTCGGATGCCGATGACCCTGCACGTCGACGAACCCTCCCACCAGGTCGACTGGACCACAGGCGCCGTACGGCTGCTGACCTCGGGCCGCGACTGGCCGAAGTCCGGTCTCCGCCGGGCCGGGGTGTCCTCGTTCGGGCTCAGCGGCACCAACGCACACCTGATCATCGAGCAGGCGCCGATAGGGGCCACTGTGGACAGTGTTCCGGCCAGGTGTGTACTGCCGGTGGTCATTTCCGCGACCGACGAGAAAGCCCTGGCGCACCAGGCGGAACGACTGCGGTCGCACCTGCTGGACCACCCGGACCTGAGCATGCTCGACCTGTCCTACTCGCTGGCCACCGGCCGGGCCGGTCTGGACCACCGCGCGGTCATCCCCGCCCGCGATCGGGACGTCGTGCTGCGCGGGCTGACCGCGGTGATCGAGGGCCGGTCGGCCGGTGTGATCACCGGGAACGCGGATGACGACGGGCTGACCGCGTTCCTGTTCACCGGGCAGGGCGCCCAGCGGATGGGCATGGGCCACGAGCTGTACACGACGTTCCCCGCGTTCACCGAAGCGTTCGACGAGATCGCCGCCGAGGTGGACGAGTACCTGGACCTGCCGCTGACCGACGTGATCTGGGGCGAGTCGGAGAACATGGTCGGCCAGACGATGTACGCGCAGGCCGGGTTGTTCGCCGTCGAGGTCGCGCTGTACCGGCTGATCGAGTCGTGGGGCATCCGCCCGGACTTCCTGGCCGGTCACTCGATCGGCGAGCTGGCAGCGGCACACGTGGCCGGTGTCTGGTCCCTTTCGGACGCCGCGAAACTCGTGACCGCACGAGGAAAGCTGATGCAGACGCTGCCTTCGGGCGGGGCGATGGTCGCCATCCAGGCCACCGAGGACGAGGTCCTGCCGATGCTCTCGCCACGGGTGGCAATCGCCGCGGTGAACGGACCGTCCAATGTGGTCATCTCGGGTGACGAGGAGGCGGTGGTGGACATCGCGCGCCACTTCGCCGACCAGGACCGCCGGGCGACCCGTCTCCGCGTGTCGCACGCGTTCCACTCGCCACTGATGGAGCCGATGCTCGCCCAGTTCCGGGATGTGGCTGAAAGCATTGCCTACCATGAGCCGCGGATCCCGATTGTGTCCAATGCGACCGGACGGATCGCGGTGGACCTCACCTCGCCCGAGTACTGGATCGGCCATGTCCGCTCGACCGTCCGGTTCGCCGACGGCATTCGGTGCCTCTCGGCGGCCGGTGTCACGCGGTTCATCGAGCTCGGTCCGGAGGCCATCCTGTCCGGCCTGGTGCTGGACTCGTTGGGGGCCGGTGCGATGGTGGTCCCGGCGATCCGCCGCGGCCGCGAGGAGACCGCGACCCTGGTGAACGCCTTGGCCCGCCTGCAGGTGGCCGGGGCGAACCCGGACTGGCAGTCGTTCTTCGCCGGGTTCGGCGCTCGCCGGATCGACCTGCCCACGTATGCCTTCCAGCGGCAACGGTTCTGGCTCGACGCACCGGCGATCCCGGCCGCCGTCAGCGATGCGGCCGACCTTGGCCAGGTCGCGGCCCGGCACCCGTTGCTGAGCGCGGTCGTGCCGATGGCCGGCTCGGGCGCGCCGATGCTGACCGGACGGTTGTCTGTGGACAGTCAGCCCTGGTTGGCGGATCACATGATTCTCGGCAAGATCACGTTGCCGGGCTCGGCCTACGTGGAGATGGCGTTGCGGGCCGGGCAGGAGGTCGGCTGCGATGTGCTGGACGAGCTGATCCAGCAGGTGCCGATGGAGATCCCCGCCGAGGGCAGCATCGCGGTCCAGGTCGTGCTGGGCCGGGAGGATGACGGCCGCTACTCGGTGTCCATCCACTCGCGTCCCGAGGGTGAATGGGAGTGCAACGCCCGCGGCATCCTCTCATCGATCCCGGCCGAACCCACCATGACCCTGCGGGCCTGGCCGCCGGCCGGAGCGAAGAGCATCGACATTTCCGCGCTGTACGCGGACCTTGCCTCGCTTGGTTACGGCTACGGCCGGATGTTCCGTTGCGTGCGGGCAGCCTGGCGCCGCGGAGACGACGTCTTCGCCGATGTCCGTCTCCCACAAGGCGAAGACGCCACCGCCTACGGCCTGCACCCGGCACTCTTGGACGCCGCGTTGCATGCCGAACGGATCCTCGACGAGGGACACCCGGCGGCTGACCGGACCGCGCTGCCGTTTGTCTGGTCCGGAGTGTCCCTGCACGCAGCGGGTGCCTCGACGTTGCGGGTCCGGCTGACCAAGCCTGGCCCGGACATGGTCGCACTGTCCCTTGCGGACCCGACCGGTCAGCCGGTGGCCACGATCGAGTCGCTGAGCTTGCGCGCGGTGTCCGGCCGCAAGGCGCACCAGGACTCGCTCTACAAGGTCGCCTGGAGCGCCATCGAGGTATCCGGCCGCACCGACGCCCGAGTACTGCGCGTGAAGTCCGATGAGGACGATGTGCCCGCGGCCATCCGCGAGCTGTCCGAGCGCGTGCTGAAAGCGATCCGCGGATGGCTGGCCCAGGACACCCGCACACCGCTGGCGATCGTGACCAGGCTTGCGATGGTGGTCGGCGACCAGGACCAGGTCGACCTGCGGCAGGCTCCGGTGTGGGGCCTGGTCCGGGCGGCACAGGCCGAGCACCCGGGACTGTTCATCCTCGCGGACATCGACGACACCGAAGCCTCCCGCGGAATGCTGGCCGCCGCGCTCGCGTCCGGTGAGCCGGAACTGGCCATCCGCAACGGTATTGTCTCGGTGCCGCGCCTGGTGAAAGCGGTGGTCGGCGACGGCGAGGCGCCGTGGAGTCCAGATGGGACGGTGCTCATCACCGGCGGGACCGGTCTGCTCGGCTCGTTGACCGCGTTGCACCTCGTGGCCGAGCACGATATCCGGCACCTGGTCCTGACCAGCCGCCACGGGATCGACGCACCTGGCGCCGCCGAGTTGCGAGACAGCCTGGCCGCGATGGGGGCGGACGTCCGGATCGCCGCTGTGGACGTGTCCGACCGGAGCGCGATCGCCGAGCTGCTGGCCGAGATACCGGCGGCGCACCCGCTGACGGGGATCGTGCACGCGGCCGGGCTGATGGACAACGCCCTCGTCGAAGCGATGACGCCCGAGCAGATCGACCATGTGCTGGCGGCCAAAGCCGACGCCGCCTGGCATCTGCACGAGCTGACCGAACACCTTCCCCTGTCGGCGTTCGTCATGTACTCGTCGATCGGCGGCATGGTCATGGCCGCCGGACAGGCGAACTACGCTGCCGCGAACGTTTTCCTCGATGCGCTCGCCCACCACCGCCGGGCGGCCGGCCTGCCCGCGACCTCGCTGGCGTGGGGACCGTGGGAGAGCATCGCCGGTCAGCTGGACGTGCGCCGGATGGACCGGGCCGGGCTGCCGATTCTGTCCTTCGAGGACGGTCTGGCCCTGTTCGACCGGGCGACCGGCACGGACGATTCCGTTCTGGTGCCCGCGAACGTGAGCCTGCCGACGCTCCGGGCCCGGCCGGACGAGATCCCGGCCCTGCTGCGCGGCCTCGCCCGCCCGGCCGGAAAACCGGCCGTGCGGGGGGATCTGATGAAACTGGCCGAGCCGGAGCGCAGCCGGTTCATGCTCGACCTGGTGTGCGGGCACGTGTCAGCGGTCCTCGGCCAGGTCGATCCCGAACGTGGCTTCACCGACCTCGGCATGGACTCGCTGGCGGCGATCGAGTTGCGCAATCGCTTGCAGACCGCCACGGGGCTGAGACTTCCGGCGACCGTGATGTTCGACCATCCCAACGCGACCGACCTGGCCCTGTTCCTGCTCACCGAAGTGGTGCCCCAGCAGGACCCGGACATCGCCATCCACGAGAAGCTGGCCACCATCTCACTGGACCGGATGCGCGAGACCGGGATCCTGGAAATGGTCCTGGAGATGGCCGACCTGTCCGCCGAGTCCGAAGTGGACCGAATGGCCGCCATCGAGACCATGGCGGTGGACGAACTGGTGCGCGCGGTGCTTGAGACGGACGAGGAGGAGGGAGACCGGTGAGCGACGTTCCCGCCGACCGCCTCGTCGCGGCCCTCCGCAAGTCCATGCGGGACAACGAACGCCTGCGCGGCCAGACCACGCGGCTGCTCGCCGAGCCGATCGCGATCGTGGCGATGAGCTGCCGCTTTCCCGGCGGCGTGAGCTCACCGGAGGACCTCTGGCAGCTCGTTGCGGATGGCAGGGACGCCATCACGCCGTTCCCGGCCGACCGCGGCTGGGACCCGGACCTGCACGACCCGAGGCCCGGCCGGCCCGGCCGCACCTACGCCCGCGCGGGCGGGTTCCTGCACGACGCGGCGATGTTCGACGCGGAGTTCTTCGGGATCTCGCCGAAGGAGGCGGCCCTGATGGACCCGCAGCAGCGGCTCCTGCTGGAAACCTCCTGGGAGGCGGTCGAACGCGCGGGCATCAACCCGGTGTCGTTGCGGGGCAGCGACACCGGCGTGTTCGCCGGGCTGATGTACCACGACTACGCGGGCGGGAGCGCGGGCAGCATTGTGTCCGGCCGAGTCGCCTATGCCCTTGGGCTCCAAGGGCCGACGCTGACCGTCGACACCGCGTGTTCGTCCTCTTTGGTCGCTCTGCACCTGGCCTGCCAGGCGCTGCGCCGCGGTGAGTGCTCGATGGCCCTGGCCGCCGGAGTGGCCGTGATGGCGACTCCGCAGATGCTGATCGACTTCGGTGAGCAGCGCGGGCTTTCGCCGGACGGCCGGTGCAAGTCGTTCTCCGCCACTGCCGACGGCACCGGCTGGGCCGAGGGTGTGGGGGTGCTGCTCATCGAACGGCTTTCGGACGCCCAGTTCCGCGGGCACCCGGTAGTGGCGGTGATCCGCGGCTCGGCCATCAACCAGGACGGCGCGTCCAGCGGGTTGATGACGCCGAACGGCACAGCCCAGCAACAAGTCATCCGGACTGCCCTGGAGAACGCCAAGCTGTCCGCCGCGGACATCGATGTCATCGAAGCCCACGGCACCGGCACACCGCTCGGCGACCCGATCGAAGCCCACGCCCTGCGGGAAACCTACGGCCGCGGCCGGAAACGCCCGCTCTGGCTGGGCTCGGTGAAGTCCAACATCGGCCACACCCAGGCGGCCGCGGGGATGGCCGGGATCATCAAGATGGTCCAGGCCATCCAGCACGGCATCCTGCCCAAGACCCTGCACGCGGACTCACCCAGTTCCAAGATGGACTGGTCCAGCCTGCGGCTGCTGACCGAGGCCATGCCCTGGGACCGGACGTGCCGCCGGGCCGGGGTGTCCTCCTTTGGGCTGAGCGGCACCAACGCGCACGTGATCATCGAACAGGCGCCCGTCGTCCCCCTTGAGTCCAGAGGGCTGGCCGTGCCAGTCGTGCCTTTGGTGGTGTGCGGGAAAACCGCGGACGCTGTCCGGGCTCAGGCCACGCGACTGTTGTCCTATCTGGACACCGAGCCGACCGACCTTGGTTACTCACTGGCGTCCGGCCGCGCCCGGTTCGCGCACCGGGCCGTGGTGCTCGGATCGGCGGTAGAGGATCTGGAACACGGACTGGCCGAACTCGGACGAGCCGAACGAGCCCCAGGGCTGATCGTGGGGACCGGCCGCATCCACGGTCTGACAGCGTTTCTGTTCGGCGGCCAGGCCCGTGTGGGAATCGGCCAGGAACTGTACGACGGCTATCCGGCTTTCGCCCAGGCCTACGACGAGGTCATGCGTTACCCCGACGTGAGCGAGTTGTTCGCGGTCGAGGTGGCGCTGTTCCGGCTGCTGGAATCGTGGGGCATCAAACCCGACTATGTGGCCGGGCACGGGGATGGCGAAGTGGCTGCCGCCCATGCCGCCGGTGTCCTGTCCCTTGAGGACGCTTGTGCGCTGGCCGCCGATCGGGAGATCGCGGCCACGTTGAACTTCGCGGCGCCGAGCATCCCGGTCGTGTCCACTGTGACCGGTGCGGCCGCGGACATCGACGACCCGGACTACTGGACCAGACCTGCCGATCGCCTGACGGACGCCATCGAGTACCTGGCCTCGTTGGGAGTCTCCCGGTTCCTCGAACTCGGCCAGACCGGCGATCTGACCGAGCTGGCCCAGCAGTCGGTCGAGTACGCCGTGCACGCCTGCGGGTTGCGCGGAAGCGAGTCCGAGCCGATGACGTTGCTGACCGCGGTCAGCCGGTTGTTCGTCGCCGGAATGGACGTCACCTGGGCTGCGTACTTCGCCGGAACCGCGGCGCGGCGGGTCGACCTGCCGACGTATCCGTTCCAGCGGAAGCGGTACTGGACGCTCCCTCCTACCACCGCGGTCATCGGCCCTGAGCACACGCCGATCGACCACCCGATTCTCACGACGGCGACGCCCGTGGGCGATTCGTCTGTGGTGCTCAGCGGCGAGATCTCCCCGGACAGGCAGCCGTGGCTCACCGATCACGAAGTGGCCGGACAGGTTGTCGTGCCTGGTAGTGCCGTCGTGGAGATGGTGCTCTACGCGGGAATGCACGTTGGTTGCCCGGCTATCGATGAGCTCACCTTGCGGGCGCCGATGACCGGCGGCCCGGTTCAGGTGGTCGTCGACGCCCCGCATCTGGACCGGCGGGCGGTCCGGGTGTTCGCCAAGTCCGGTGGCGACTGGACCCTGCACGCTGAGGGCACGCTTTCATCCAGCGCCGCCACAGGGAATGACCTGCGGGAATGGCCACCGGACGCCGCACTCACCGACATCGCCGACGTTTATCCGGCGCTGGCAGCGAAAGGCCTCACGTACGGCCCGATGCTCCAGGGCCTGCGATCGGCTTGGCGGCGCGGGGACGAGTTGTTCGCCGAGGTCGAGCTGCCGGACCGGATGGACGCCGAACGGCACTGCATCCACCCGGTGCTGCTTGATACCGCCATGCACGTGTCCATGGTGGACGCCGAGGATCCGGCCGTGCCTTTCGTGTGGAAGGGCGTGTCCCTGCACGCCAAGGGATCAGCGGTGGCGAGAGTCCGCATTGGTCCGAACGGCCTAACCCTGGCCGACGCCATCGGTCGCCCAGTCCTGTCCGTCGACTCCCTGATCACCCGGGCACTCCCGGCGGACCAGACCACTGCGGGTCCGTTGTTCCAGACGGTCTGGCGACCGGTCCCGGCCGGGGACGCGGAACCCGTCGACGCCGTCTTCGAATGCTCCCTCGAAGGTGACGTTCTCGCGGGTGCGCGGCTGGTGACCGAACAGGTGTTGCACGAACTGCAGGACTGGCTCCGGGAAGACCGGCAGTCACGGCTGGTGATCGTCACGAAGGATGATCTCCGGCATGCTCCCGTGCGGGGACTCGTCCGTTCGGCCCAAGCCGAGAACCCCGGCCAGTTCGTGGTGGTGGACACCGACGGCAGCGGGGCACTGGCCGGGGCGATGGCGACCGGCGAACCGGAACTGAGGATCCGCGCCGGGAAGGTGTTGGCTCCCAGGCTGGAGCGGGTCGACGGCGGAGAAACGACGGTCTGGAGCGCCGACGACACGGTGTTGATCACCGGCGGGACGACCGGCGTGGGGCTCGCGATCGCTCGTCACCTCGTGGCCGAACACGGAATTCGCAAGCTGATCCTGACCGGCCGTACGTCCCGCGAAGTCGATGTTCCGGGTGCCGTGATCGTCGCCTGCGATGTGTCCGACCGCGAGGCGGTCGCCGATCTGCTGGCGACCCACGCGGTCACCGCGATCATCCACGCGGCCGGGGTGATCGACGACGGCACCGTCGCTTCGCTGACCCCGGACCGGATCGGCACCACGTTCGCACCGAAGGTCGACGGCGCCTGGCATCTGCACGAGCTGGCCGGCGAGGTGTCGAAGTTCGTGCTGATCTCGTCGGTGGCCGGGGTGCTCGGTTCGGCCGGGCAGGGCAACTACGCGGCAGCCAACGCGTTCCTCGATGCCTTGGCCACAAAGCGCCGCGCCGACGGGCTTCCGGCCATCTCGCTGGCGTTCGGCCGCTGGGACATCGGCATGGGCTCTGGAGGTTTCTCCGTCGAGCAGGGTGTTCGGCTGTTCGACGCGGCGATGACGATCGACGCGAGCACGATCGTCCCAGCGCGACTCGGCGAGGTCCGGACTCCGATCCGTCAGGTACGCAACGCGGACCTCACCGACGACGACATTCTCGATGTGGTCAGGGAAACGGTTGCCGGGGTGCTTGGCTACTCCGACGCCGCCGCGGTCGACCCGGACAAATCGTTCGAACAGCTAGGTTTCGACTCGCTGGCGACGATCGAGTTGCGCAACCGGCTCAGCGCGGCCACGGGCCTGCGGCTCTCGGCCACGCTGCCGTACGACTATCCGACGGTCGGTGACCTCGCCGACTACATCGCCGGGGCCTGCGACGGGCAGCAGGCGCGCAAGTCCGCCGGGCCGGGCGACGATCCGATCGCGATCGTGGCGATGAGCTGCCGTTACCCCGGCGGCATCGGCTCCTCGCAAGATCTGTGGCGGATGGTCGCCGAAGGCCGGGACGTGATGTCCACCCTGCCCACCGACCGGGGCTGGCCGGAAGACCTGTACACGTCGGGCAGGACCGCCACCAACATCGGTGGATTCCTCGACGGCGCAGGCGATTTCGACGCGGACTTCTTCGGGATCAGCCCTCGCGAAGCCACCGAGATGGATCCCCAGCAACGGCTGCTGCTGGAGATTTCCTGGGAGGCTGTGGAACGCGCGGGGATCGACCCGGGTTCGTTGCGGGGCAGCTCGACCGGGGTGTTCGCGGGCGTGATGTACCACGACTATGGCGGCGGAACGGCCGGCAGCGTGGTCTCCGGCCGCATCTCTCACACGCTCGGCCTCGAAGGTCCGGCGGTCACAGTGGACACCGCGTGTTCGTCCTCTTTGGTCGCCCTCCACCTGGCCGCGCAGGCGTTGCGAGGCGGCGAGTGTGACCTCGCTCTGGCCGGTGGCGTCACCGTGATGGCGACCCCGGACAACCTCGTGTACTTCAGCGGACAGCGCGGCTTGGCGCCCGACGGCAGGTGCAAGTCCTTCGCCGGCGCGGCGAACGGCACCGGCTGGGCCGAGGGCGCCGGAGTTGTTCTGCTGGAACGTCTCTCGGACGCACGCCGCAACGGCCATCCCGTGCTCGCGATCGTCCGGGGTTCGGCGATGAACCAGGACGGCGCCTCGAACGGACTGACCGCGCCGAATGGCCCGGCTCAGCAACGAGTGATCCGCCAGGCACTGGCGTCGGCGCGACTGTCCCCATCGGACATCGACGTCGTGGAGGCCCACGGCACTGGGACCACGCTGGGCGATCCAGTCGAGGCGTTGGCACTGCTGGCCACCTATGGTCAGGGCCGCGCCGAACCGCTCTGGCTGGGCTCGATCAAGTCGAACATGGGCCACACCCAAGCCGCGGCCGGGATCGCGGGCGTGATCAAGATGGTGGAGTCGATGCGGCACGGCACAATGCCGCCGACCCTGCACGTCGACCGCCCCAGCCCGCACGTCGACTGGACCACCGGCAACGTCCGGTTGCTGACCCAGGCCCGGCCCTGGGACCGGCCGGTCCGACGGGCCGGGATCTCGTCGTTCGGCCTGAGCGGCACCAATGCGCACGTGATCATCGAGCATGTCCCGGCGGAGCAACCGCTTGCGAGCCCTGCCGTTCCGATGATGCCGTGGATCCTGTCCGGCCGGACTCCCGCCGCTCTGTCCGACCAAGCGCGGCGGCTGAAGTCCTATGTGGAGGACAACCCCGGCCTTGATCCCGCCGACATCGGGTTCTCACTGCTCAGCACGCGGACCGCGTTCGACCACCGAGCCGCAGTGGTCGGCAGCGACCGGTCCAAGCTGCTACGTGGGCTGGGTCTGCTGGTCAGAGGTGAAACCGGTCATGCGGTCGTCCGAGGCAAGAACCATGCTGGCAGAACGGCGTTTCTGTTCACCGGTCAAGGCGCCCAGCGGCTCGGCATGGGGCAACAGCTCCACGAGACGTACCCTGCCTACGCGCACGCCTTCGACGCGGTCGTGTTCGAACTGGACAAAGGCCTCGACCTGCCGCTGAAGGGTGTGATCTGGGGCGGCGACGAAGACCTGGCCGGTCAGACCGAGTTCGTCCAGGCCGGGATGTTCGCCGTCGAGGTCGCCTTGTTCCGGCTGCTGGAGTCATGGGGCATCCGGCCGGACTACCTCCTGGGCCATTCGATCGGCGAGATCGCCGCAGCACACGTCGCCGGAGTCCTGTCTCTCGTGGACGCTTGCACGCTCATCACCGCCCGGGGACGGCTGATGCAGAGCCTGCCGGTGGGCGCGATGGTCGCGGTCCAGGCCACCGAGGCCGAGGTCGTGCCGCTGGTCACGGACAAGGTGAGCATCGCGGCGGTGAACGGGCCCAACTCGCTCGTACTGTCCGGTGTGGAGGATGTGGTCGTCGAGATCGCGGCCCGGTTCGCCGCGCAGGGCCGCAAGACCGAGCGGCTCCGGGTGTCGCATGCGTTCCACTCACCGCTGATGGACCCGATGCTGGACGAGTTCCGCGCGATCGCGGCCCGGTTGACCTATCGCGCGGCGGAGATCCCGGTGGTGTCCACTGTGACCGGTGGCCTGGCCGAATGCCGGTCGTCGGGGTACTGGGTCGAGCACGTCCGCCGACCGGTCCGGTTCGCCGACGGGATCCGCTTCCTGGAAGCCCGCGGCGTGACCAGGTTCGTCGAGCTGGGGCCGGACGCGGTGCTCACCTGGCTGGCCGAGCGGTCGCTCGAGTCCGAGGCCGTGCTGGTGGCGTTGCAGCGGGAGAACCGGCCCGAGGCCATCGGGCTGGTGACCGCCATCGGGCAGTTGTACGCGGCCGGCATGCCAGTGGACTGGAGCGCGTTCTTCACCGGTGCCAACCGGGTCGACCTGCCCACCTACGCGTTCCAGCACCAGCGGTACTGGATGCTCGCCAAGGACCCGGCGCCCAGTGGTCTCGACCATCCGTTCCTGACCACCGAGGTCCCGTCCCCGGACTCGGCCGCTGTCACGTTCACCGGCCGGCTCTCGATCGACGCCCAGCCCTGGCTCGCCGACCACGAGATCAACGGCGAGGTCCTGGTTCCCGGGTCGACGTTCGTGGAAATGGTGCTGTGGGCAGGGGAGCGAACCGGCAGCCCAGGAATCGACCAGCTGACCATGCATACGCCGCTCGTCCTCACCGATGACCGTCCGGTGCAGGTGGTCCTGGGCGAACCGGTAGCCGGGAAGCGGTCCGTGCGGGTGTTCTCGCTTTGGGACGAAGAGTGGATCCTGCACTGCGAAGGCACGTGCGGGTTTGCCGAACCGCCTCGTGAAGCACTGGAGGTGCCGCCCGAGGGTGCGGTCGAGCTGGACGTTTCGGACGCCTACGAGTTGCTGTACGACAAGGGGTTCGCGTACGGTCCGGCGTTCCAAGGGCTTCGGGCGGCCTGGCAGCTCGGCGATGACCTCTTCGCCGAGGTCGCTGTGCCCGAGCGTGGCTTCGCGATCCATCCGGCCCTGATCGACGCCGCCATGCACGCCGGTTTGCTGGCCGGGGATGCTGAGGTGCCGTTCGAGTGGCACGGCGTCTCCTTGCATGCCAAGGACGTGACCGCCGTCCTGGTCCGGATGTCGGGTCCGGCGATCGAGTTGTTCTCGGCAGGGCAACCCGTTCTCACGGTTCGCAGCCTGGCCACGCGGCCGATCAAGCCGGGCGTGCCGCCGCCGGTGGACTCGGTGTACCAGGTCGGCTGGCTGCCGATCGATCCTGGCGGCCCTGCCGGACCCGCCGAGTTCTTCGACATCCCGTCGGTCCACGACAGCCTCCCTAACAGTGTTAGAGAGGTCCTGGCTCGGACGCATTCGGTGATCAAGGAACACTTGGCCGACGGCTCGGGAAAGCTCGTGATCGTCACCAAGAACGCGATGTCCACTGACGATGAGGAAGGCGCGGACGTCCGGCAGGCCCCGGTGTGGGGGCTGGTGCGAGCGGCCGAGGTGGAGAACCCCGGCCGGTTCGTCCTGGTCGACGTGGACCGGACCACTGAGTCCCAGGCCGTCCTGGCGGACGCTGTCGCGACGGGCGAACCGGAGCTGGCGATCCGCGAGGGCGAGATCCTGGTTCCCCGGCTGACAAAGCTGCCGGTCGAGGGCGAGCGGACCTGGCAGGGTACGGTTCTTATCACCGGCGGGACGGGTGCGCTGGGTTCGGCGATCGCCCGGCATCTCGTGACGGCTCATGGCGTCCGGTCCCTGGTCCTGGCCAGCCGTCGGGGGATCGACGCGCCAGGGGCGTCCGGACTGCGGAACGAGCTGGCCAAGCTCGGTGCTGTGGTGCGGTTGGCGGACTGCGATGTGTCCAGAAAGGACGAACTCGAAAGTCTCTTCGCGGACCACATGATCTCGGCCGTGGTTCACCTCGCCGGGGTCGCCGGCAACGCGATGATCGAATCGCTGACCCTGGAGCAGATCGACGCCGTGCTGTCGGCGAAGGCCGATGCCGCTTGGCATCTGCATGAGCTGACCCGCGATCTGGACCTGGACGCGTTCGTGATGATCTCCTCCTCGTCGGCGGTACTTCCCGCCGCCGGGCAGGCGAACTACGCGGCAGCGAACATGTTCCTGGACGCCCTTGCCGCCCAACGACGAGCCCAAGGCCTGCCGGCGACTTCGTTGGCCTACGGGATGTGGGACATCGCCGCTGGGATGTCCGCATCCCTGACCGTGGCCGATCGCGAGCGGATGCGTAAGTCGGGCCTGGATCCGTTGCCGGTGCCGGAAGCGTTGGCGATGTTCGACGCGGCCGGTGAGGCGTCCGTCGTCCCGGTCCGGATCGACCGCGCCGAACTCCGCAAGCGCGACCAGGTTCCGGCGGTGCTCCGGGGAATGGCTCAGGTTCCCCGGATGGCCACCGGCAAACTGCGTGAGCGGATCGCCGGAATGCCTGCGGACCAACGGGACCGCGTCGTGCTGGACATCGTCCGGGCTCATGTGGCATCGGTCCTTGGTCATCCGTCCGGATCGGCCATCGATCCCGAGCGGGCGTTCACCCAGCTCGGGTTCGACTCGGCCGCGTCGGTGGAACTGCGCAACCAGCTGACCACCGCGACCGGGCTGCGGTTGCCGGCGACCCTGACGTTCGATCATCCCACCGCGAAGGCGGTGACCGACCTGATCGTGGCCGGTTTCACCGAACCGGAGCAGACGCTGTTGTCCGAATTGGACAAGCTTGAGTCGGTGCTCGAAGCGGCCGCGGTGAGCCAGGACGAACATGCGGAAGTGGTGCGGCGGCTACGTTCCATGGCGGCCAAGTGGGTCGAGCCGCAGGACGCTGTGATCACCCGCGAGGACATCGAGTCCGCCACGGCCGAACAGATCTTCGAGATCCTCGACCAGGACCACTAAGGACCAGCACTGAGGATTTCCCTTGCCGGGCATGAGGAATTCACGTCGTCCGATAAGGGTACCGGTCGCGCGCTGAGGGGTTGGCGGTGAAAGTCACCCCCAGTAGCGTGAGAATTGTTTTCCCGGAGGCGAGGGGACGTGGTCGCGATGGGCGACGAGGAGGTGCTGCTCGGCTACCTCAAGCGGGCCACCGCCGACCTCCTCGACACCCGGGAACGCCTGGCCGGGCTCGAACGCGGTACGGCACCCATCGCCATTGTCTCGATGAGCTGCCGCTATCCCGGAGCCGACACACCTGAACGGCTCTGGGATCTGATCGCGTCCGGAACCGATGTCATCGCCGGGTTCCCGGCCAACCGGGGCTGGCCCGACGACGTCGACACCGTCACCCGCAGCGGCGGCTTCCTCGCCGACCCGGGGCAGTTCGACGCGGCCTTCTTCGACATCAGCCCGGACGAGGCCCGCGCGATGGACCCCCAACAGCGTCTGCTTCTGGAGCTGTCCTGGGAAGCGATCGAACGTGCGGGCATCGACCCACTGTCTCTCAAGGGAAGCCCGACCGGCGTGTATGCGGGTGTGATGTACCGCGACTACGCCATGGGTCGTCAGCCTGGCAGTGTCAGCGGTGGCAGCCTGGTCACCGGTCAGCTCGCCTACACCCTGGGCCTGGAAGGTCCGGCGATCACTGTCGACACCGCGTGTTCGTCCTCTTTGGTCGCTCTCCACCTGGCCATGCAGGCGTTGCGGCGAGGTGAATGTTCGCTGGCACTTGCCGGTGGGGTAACCGTGATGGCGACGCCGGACATGCTGGTGTATCTCGGTTCGCAGGGCGGGCTGTCGGCTGACGGCCGCTGCAAGGCGTTCTCCGCCACCGCTGACGGGATGGGCTGTTCCGAGGGTGCCGGTCTGGTTGTTTTGGAGAAACTGTCAGACGCCCGGCGGCACGGGCACCCGGTACTCGCGGTGCTGCGTGGTTCGGCAGTGAACCAGGACGGCGCTTCCAACGGGATGTCCGCGCCCAACGGTCCCTCACAGCAGCGTGTGATCAAGGCCGCGCTCAAGGACGCCGGCCTGTCCACTGCGGACGTTGATGTCGTCGAGGCGCACGGCAGCGGCACCATCCTGGGAGACCCGATCGAGGCCCAGGCCGTGCTCGCGACTTACGGTCAGGATCGCACGACACCGATCTGGCTGGGCTCGGTGAAATCGAATCTTGGCCATGCCCAAGCCGCGGCGGGCATCGCGGGCTTGATCAAGATGGTCCAGGCCATCCGGCACAAGCTCATGCCGCGGACCCTGTACCTCGACGCACCGACACCGCACGTCGACTGGTCTTCGGGCGCGGTCCGGCTGCTCGCGCGGAATCGACCCTGGCCACAGAACGGCCGTCCTCGACGCGCGGCGGTGTCCTCGTTCGGGATCAGCGGAACCAACGCCCACCTGATCATCGAGCAGGCCGGGCCAGCACCGCAGGCCGCCGGTTCGTGCAGGTTGTCGGTGATCCCGTGGATCCTGTCAGCGCGAACCCCGCAAGCGCTCGCGGCACAGGCTGATCGACTGTCCAATGTGGAGGGCGACCCGGCCGGCATCGGGTTCTCGCTGGGTGCTCGCACGGCCTTTGAACACCGCGCTGCAGTCGTTGGGAGCAACCGGGACAGCCTTGACAACGGTCTCTTGGCACTGGTTCAGGGAAGACCCGCTGCGAATGTCCTGCAGGGCTCGGGAACGCCTGGGTTGACGGCATTCCTGTTCACGGGCCAGGGATCGCAACGGCTTGGCATGGGACGTGGGCTGTACGGGGCGTTTCCGCAGTTCGCCGTCGCCTTTGACTCGGTCGTCGGCGAACTGGACGAGCATCTCGACCGGCCGCTGCGTGAGGTGCTCTGGGGTGAGGACGAAGACCTGCTGAACCAGACTCAGTTCACCCAGGCCGGGGTCTTCGCGTTCGAGGTCGCGCTGTACCGGTTGCTGCGGTCGTGGGGAATCCGGCCGGACTTCGTTGCCGGGCACTCGCTGGGAGAACTGGCGGCAGCGCATGTGGCTGGTGTGTTCACGTTGGCGGATGCGGCCAAGCTCGTGGCCACCCGGGGCAGGCTAATGCAGGCCTTGCCTGAGGGCGGCGCGATGGTCGCGGTGCAGGCAGCTGAAGACGAGGTGCTGCCGTTCGTCGATGACGAGATCAGCATCGCGGCCGTCAACGGTCCGGAAGCCGTTGTGCTGTCCGGCGTCGAGCAAGCGGTCGAGTTCGTGGTGGCGAAGTTCACCGCGAGGGGCCGCAGGACCAGCAGGCTCAGGATCTCGCATGCCTCGCACTCGATCCTGATGGAACCCATGCTGACCGAGTTCCGGGTCGCTGCTCAGAGCATCCGCTACGCACGTCCGGAGATCCCGGTTGTGTCCACTGTGACCGGTTCGGTGAGTGCGAGCGTGGTGATCCCGGAGTACTGGGTGTGGAACGTCCGGCAGACCGTCCGGTTCGGCGACGCCGTTCGGACCTTGTCCGAGGAAGGCGTGACGACGTTCATCGAACTTGGCCCGGACCGGGCGCTGTGCTCGATGGGGTCTGACTGCGGAGAAGGGACTTTCATTCCAGTGCAGCGCAAGGACAGCGGTGAAGAGCGTGAACTCGTGACAGCCCTGGCTACTGCCTTCGTGCACGGTGTGGATGTCGACTGGGCCAGGGTCTTCGAGGGCGCTCGCCGGGTCGACCTGCCCACGTACCCGTTCCAACGCCAGCGTTATTGGCTGGACGCAGCGGTGGAACCGGCCGAGGTCGTTCCCGCGCCACGGTTTGAGGTCTTCGACCTCGTGGTGGCACACGTGGCCGCGGTGCTCGGGTATGAGTCGAGTGCTGAGGTCGACCCGGACCGGCCGTTGCGGGAGCTGGGACTGGACTCGATGGCCATTGTGGACCTACGCAACCGGCTCGCCGAGGCCACTGGGCGGCGGCTGCCGGCGACGGTGATGTTCGACCACCCGTCGGTCCGGGCACTGGCCGCGTTCCTGGCCGGTGAGCAACCGGCCGCCAAGGATCTGCCGGCGGACTTCGCGAGCGACGACGAGTTGTTCGAGGAACTGGACGAGCTGGGGATCTCGTAACCGGGGGAGGATGGATGGCCGACGAGGACAAGCTCCGGGAGTACCTCAGGCGCGCGACCGCCGACCTGCGCCGGCTGCGGGAACCGGTCGCCATCATCGGCATGGCCTGCCGCTTCCCCGGCGGCGTCGAGTCCCCGGAGGACCTCTGGACCCTGGTCGCCACCGGCACCGACGCCATCACCCAGAGCCCGGCCGATCGCGGCTGGTCCGATGCCCACCAGGGTGGCTTTCTGGAGAACGCCGGACTCTTCGACGCGGACCTGTTCAAGATCACTGCCCGTGAGGCCCGCGAAATGGATCCGCAGCAACGGCTCCTCCTGGAGGCCGCCTGGGAGTCGGTGTCCCGCGCGGGCATCGAACCGGCTTCGCTGCGTGGCAGCAGGACCGGTGTCTACGCCGGGGTGAGCTACCAGAACTACCCGACCGAGAACTTCGCCGGGGCGATGACCAGCGTGGCATCCGGCCGCATCGCCTACATCCTGGGACTCGAAGGCCCCGCGATCACCGTCGACACCGCATGTTCGTCCTCATTGGTCGCGCTGCATCTCGCGGTCCGGGCTGTCCGGTCGGGGGAGTGTTCGCTTGCCCTGGCCGGGGGCGCGGCGGTCATGTCCACTCCGGACTCATTCACCGGCTTCGACATGCTGGCTGCCGACGGCCGGTGCAAGTCGTTCTCGGCTGCCGCCGACGGAACAGCGTGGTCCGAGGGCGTGGGCATGATCCTGGTCGAGCGCCTGTCGGAGGCCGAACGCCTTGAACATCCCATTCTCGCGGTCATCCGTGGCTCCGCGGTCAACTCAGACGGTGCTTCCAATGGCCTCACTGCGCCAAACGGCCTAGCGCAGCAGAAGATCATCCACCAGGCGCTCGCCGACGCACGGTTGTCCGTCAGCGAGATCGACGCGGTCGAGGCCCATGGCACCGGGACGGAACTCGGCGACCCGGTTGAAGCCCAGGCCCTGGAGGCGGTCTTCGGTGAGCGGGACCGGCCGGTGTACCTGGGCTCGCTCAAGTCGAACATCGGCCACGCCCAGGCGGCGGCCGGCATCGGCGGGGTCATCAAGATGGTCCAGGCCATGCGGCACGGCGTCCTGCCCCGGACGCTCCACGTTGATCAGCCCTCGCCGCACATCGAGTGGTCCAAGGTCGAGCTGCTGACGGCGCCCGTCGACTGGCCCAGACCACGTCGAGCTGGGATCTCGTCCTTCGGCTACAGCGGCACCAACGCCCACGTGATCATCGAGGACGTCGAAACCCCGGCCACCCCCTTCCCGGCGCCTGTCTTCCATCGCCGTCACTACTGGAGCATGCCGGTCGAGAGCACGGACTGCCTGCGGCACAAGGTCGTCTGGCAGCCGGTCCCGGGCACGGCCCGCGGCACGTATGCCATCGTTACCGCAGGTCAGCGCGATCTGGCCGAGCGGATCGCGGCCGATCTGACCAGCCGGGGCGCTGAGGTGCGGTTCGACGACCTCGAAGGCGTCGACAGCGTGATCTCCCTGCTGCCGCTGGCTCGCCCGATGGTCGAGACCTTTGAGCTGATCAACGCCGGGGTGCCGGTCTGGAGTGTCACTTCGGGCGCGATCAAGGTCGACGAGACCGAGGACGTCGATCCGGCCCAGGCCGCCTACCTGGGGCTGGGCCGGGTCATCGACATCGCAGGCGATCCACAAGGGATTGTTCTCGCTGATCAGCCGGTTGCCGTGCGTCACAACGGTGTTTTCATCCGCAGGATCGTCCCGGCGCCGCTGAGTTCCGTGCAGCGGCGGCCCGACTGGCGGGCAACGACGCTGATCACCGGCGGGACCGGTGCTCTCGGCCGGCACGTGGCCCGCATGCTGGCCGAAGACGGCGCTGAACACTTGTTGCTGGTCGGCCGAACCGTCCCCGAGGTCCCCGATTTCGGGACCAGGGTGACCGTCGAGTCGTGTGATGTCCGGGACAAGGCTGCGCTCGGGGCACTTTTGGCCGAGCACGACGTCAATGCGGTGTTCCACCTCGCTGGGATGGCGCGGACAGACGTCTGGGACGCGAAGGTCCTCGGCGCCCGGCACTTGGACGAACTGCTCGATCGCCCACTCGAAGCGTTTGTGCTGTTCTCATCCGACGCGACGATTGCCAACCGCCCCGGGCAGACCGAGTATGCCTGCGCCAATGCCTTCCTCGACGGGCTTGCCCTGCGGCGCCGGGCACGTGGGCTCCGGGCGACCTCGATCGCCTGGGGTGCTTGGGACTGCGGGATGGTCGACGGGAAACTCAGGGCCTACCTGACGAAGGCCGGGACGCCGCCGATGCGGCCCGCGACCGCGATCCAGGCGCTCCGGGAGATCCTCGCCCGCGACGAGGGCAACGTGATCATCGCCGCACAGCCTGTCGCACAGGCGGATCTGGTCCGGACTCAGGTAGCCGCGGTTCTCGGCGTCCACAACCCCGCCGACATCGACGAGACCCGCACGTTCGAGGACCTCGGCTTCGATTCCCTGGCCGTGCTGGACCTGCGTAACCGGCTGAGCGAGACCACCGGCCGGACGTTGCCCGCGACTGTGGTCTACGACCATCCGACTCCGCGCAAGCTCGCGGACTTCCTCAGTGGCGCTCCGGATATCCAGGCCGAACTCGACCGGCTGGAAAAGCTGGCGCTGGCACTGCCTGCCGGCCAGGCCGCTGAGGTCGGCGCGCGGTTGCGGGCGCTGGCCACCAGGCTGTCGCCAACTCTGTCCACTGTGGATGTCAGCGGCCGGTTGGCGACGGCCGACGACGTCTTCGACTTCATCGACAAGGAACTCGGCCTCGCCTGACGCGGCCCGACCGGACCAGGGAGACGCCAGATGGCGAACGACGAGAAGCTGCTCGAGTACCTCAAGCGCGTCACCGCGGACCTGCACCAGACCCGGTTGCGCCTGCAGGAGGTCATGGGCCGCGACGCCGAACCCATCGCCGTCATCGGCATGAGCTGCCGCTATCCCGGTGAAGCCGGTTCCCCGGAAGACCTTTGGCGTCTGGTCGCCGAAGGACAGGACGCGATCGGCCCGGCCCCGGCGGATCGAGGCTGGACGACCACCCGGCAAGGGGGATTCCTCAGCGGGGCAGCCGACTTCGACGCCGACTTCTTCGGCATCAGCCCGCGCGAGGCCCTGCACACCGACCCACAACAGCGGATCATGCTCGAGATCTGCTGGGAGGCCCTGGAACGGGCCGGCATCAACCCGCACTCCGTGCGTGGTCAGCAAGTCGGGATGTTCGCGGGTTCGGGCCTCCAGGACTACGCCCATTTGGTCGATCCAGACGCGACCGGCACGTCGGCGGCCGTCATCTCCGGACGGGTGGCCTACTTGCTGGGGCTCGAAGGCCCGGCGCTCACTGTGGACACTGCTTGTTCGTCTTCCCTGGTAGCCCTGCACCTGGCGGCCCAGTCGCTGCGGCAACGGGAATGCTCGCTCGCGCTGGCCGGGGGCGTGATGGTGATGTCCACGCCATCGTCGTTCCAGGCGTTCGGCGGGATGGCTCCGGATGGCCGGTGCAAGGCCTTCTCCGAGTCGGCGGATGGCACGGGCTGGTCCGAAGGCGCTGGAGTCCTGGTGCTGGAACGGCTTTCGGACGCTCAACGCAATGGTCACGCTGTTCTGGCGCTGATCCGAGGCTCGGCGGTCAACCAGGATGGCGCCTCGAACGGTCTCACTGCGCCGAATGGGCTGGCCCAGCAACGTGTGATCCGGCAGGCCCTGGCCAACGCCCGGCTCCGGCCGATCGAGATCGACGTGGTCGAAGCGCACGGCACCGGGACGACCCTCGGCGACCCCATCGAAGCCGAAGCCCTGCGGGCGACCTACGGCCGTGACCGCGGGCGGCCGCTCCTGTTGGGTTCGCTCAAGTCGAACATCGGCCATTCGCAAGCGGCGGCCGGGGTCGGCGGGGTGATCAAGATGGTCCAGGCAATGCGGCACGGCCTGGTGCCGCAGTCCCTCCACGTGACCGAGCCGTCCGGTCACGTGGACTGGACCGGTCTGCGGCTTGTCACCGAACCCACGCCATGGCCGCGGACCGGGCACCCGCGCCGGGCCGGGGTGTCGTCGTTCGGGATCAGCGGAACCAACGCGCATGTGATCCTGGAGCAGGCGCCGCCGCTCGAAGTGGACGATGAGCCGGAGCCGGAGCACTGGCCGGCCGGGACCGTTGTCCCATGGGTGGTCTCCGGGCGGACCGCCGAAGGCCGGAAAGCCCAGGCAGAACGCCTGCTGGCGGACATCGACGACCAGATGGACATCGATCTGGCCTATTCTCTGGCTACTTCGCGGGCTTCGCTCGACCATCGCGCGGTTGTGCTGGCCGCCAACCGGGACGCGGCCATCAGCGGACTCAGAGCCGTCGCCGCAGGGGAAGGCGCACTGCAGGGTGCTGCCATGCCTGGACTGACGGCGTTCCTGTTCACTGGCCAAGGCGCGCAACGGTTGGGGATGGGACGGGAGCTGTACGCGACCTTCCCGGCGTTCGCCGACGCGATGGACGCCGTGCTGGCCCATCTCGACGTGCCGGACGTGATGTTCGGGACCGACGCGGATCTCCTGGACCAGACCGGGAACGCCCAGCCCGCGCTGTTCGCGATCGAGGTCGCGCTGTACCGGCTGGTGGAGTCCTGGGGGATCAAGCCGGACTACCTGGCCGGGCACTCGATCGGTGAGATCGCCGCCGCCCACGTCGCCGGCGTGCTGTCCCTCGAGGACGCTTGTGCGTTGATGTCCGCGCGCGGCCGGTTGATGCAGGATCTTCCGCCTGGTGGGGCCATGGTTGTGGTGCGGGCGGACGAGTTCGAGGTCGAGGCCATGCTGACCGACGGCGTCTCGATCGCGGCGGTCAACGGGCCGGACTCGATCGTGATCGCCGGACAGGAGACCGAAGTTCTCGCCATCGCCGAGCGGTTCGGCTCCACCAAACGACTCCGGGTGTCGCACGCGTTCCACTCCGTGCTGATGGACCCGATGCTGGACGAGTTCCGCCGGGTCGCGGAGACGCTCACCTACTCGGTACCGACCATCCCGATCGTGTCCACTGTGACCGGTGACGTCGCCGACGGCATGGACACCGCCGAGTACTGGGTCCGGCATGCCCGCCAGACGGTCCGGTTCGCGGACGGCCTGCGCTGCCTCGCTCAGCACGGCGTGACCCGGTTCCTCGAGCTCGGACCGGACGGCGTGCTGACGAGCATGGCGCGGCAGACCCTGAACGAAGGTCTGCTGGTGCCGACCATGCGCCGCAACCAGCCCGAGATCCACACTCTGCTGACAGCGATCTCGCGGCTGTATGTGTCTGGCGTGGACGTTGACTGGCCGTCGTTCTTCGTTGGCTCCGGCGGTCGGCGGGTGGACCTGCCGACGGCCGCGTTCCAGCGCCGCCGATACTGGCCGACGACCGAGCGGCCCATTGCGGACGCTGTGGTGTCAATGGCGGACGCGGACCGAGTCGTCCTGACGGGACACCTGTCGGTCGAATCCCAGCCGTGGCTGGCGGACCATGTGATCGGTGGCGAGGTTCTGTTCCCGGCAACGGGGTTCGTGGAGCTGGCGATGCAGGCCGGAGGCTCGGGTCTGGCCGAGCTGACCTTGCAGAAGCCGCTCGTCGTGTCCGGGCGGATGGAGATCCAGGTCATCGTCGATGGCCGGAAGGTGACCATCCACTCGCGACAGAATGACGAGCCGTGGATCATGCATGCGGAGGGCACTCTGGCCCCGGCGAGCGACCCGGTTTTCGAAGTCACCTGGCCGCCCGAGGGAGAGCGGCTGGATCCGGGCGAGCTGTATGCGGACCTGAGTTATGGCCCGAAGTTCCAGGGCGTGCAGGCGTTGTGGCGTAACGGCGATGAGATCCTCGCGGAGGTCGCGCTGCCCGCCGAGGGCAAGTACGGCATCCATCCGGCCTTGTTCGACGCCTGTCTGCATGGTGCCCGGTTGCTGTTCGACCAGCCGGTGATGCCTTTTGCCTGGTCTGGGGTGGATCTGCACTCCTCGGAGGCGAGCAGGCTGCGGGTTCGGCTGCGCCCGGCCGGTCCGAACGCGATCACCTTGATCGCCACCGACGACACCGGACGGCCGGTGCTGTCGGTGGACTCGCTGGTGCTCCGGCCGATCGGGGAGACCAAGGCCGCCGAGGCGCACCACGAGGACCTGTTCGAGGTGGTCTGGACACCGGTCGAGGTGACCCAGGGCAGGGTGTCCACAATGGAATGGGACGACCTGTACGGGCCGATGGATCTCGGGCCGGTACCGGACATCGTGTTCATCCGGCCGGACAACGCCGACGTGCACCTGGCCACGCGCAAGATGTTGTCGGCCATGCAGTGCTGGCTCCAGGACGAGCGGTTCGCCCCGTCCCGGCTGCTCGTTCTCACCAGTGGCGCGATGGCATTGCCCGGCGAGGACGTCACCGATCTGGCGGGCGCGGCGATCTGGGGAATGGTCCGGACCGCCCAGATCGAGACACCGGACCGGTTCCTGATCGCGGACATCGACGACACCGGCGACATCGCGGCCATCGTCGCTTCGGACGAGCCGCAGTCGATCGTCCGCGCCGGCACTCTCTACGGCGCCCGCCTCTCCAGGACCCACGCTGCCGCGAAGCAAGTCAGCTTGCACGGAACGGTGCTGGTCACGGGTGCGAGCGGCAAGCTGGGCCGGCTCGTCTGCGAACACCTGGTGAATCATTACGGTGTCAGGAAACTGGTACTGGCGAGCCGGGAAGGTCAAGAGGCGCCGGATCTCGACGCCGACATCACCGTGGTGGCCTGCGACGTCGCCAACCGGGACGAGGTGGCGGCCCTGCTGGCCGAGCATCCGGTGAATGGTGTGGTCCACCTCGCCGGGGTGCTCGACGACGGCACGATCGCGTCGATGACGCCCGAGCGGATGTCGGAGGTGTTGCGGCCCAAGGTCGACGCGGTGATCAACCTGCACGACCTCACCGAGAACCTGACGGCGTTCGTGCTGTTCTCGTCGGTCAGCGGCGTGCTCGGCTCACCCGGTCAGGTCAACTACGCCGCCGCGAACGCTTTCATGGACGCGTTCGCGACCCATCGCCGGGCCAATGGTCAAGCGGCGCAGTCGCTTGCGTGGGGACTGTGGTCCGGTGGGATGGCCGACCGGGCCGATCTGGACCGCATCCGGCAGACGGGGATCGGCACGTTGACCGACGCCGAAGGCCTGGCGCTGTTCGACGCGGCCATCCGGCGGGATGCGCCTGTGCTCGTCCCGATGCGATGGGACCGGCGGCCCATGGGGGACGCGGACGAAACGCCCTTGTTGTTTCGTCTCGTGGGCCGCGACCGGTGGCGGAGTGCCCAGGCCCCAAGCCCGCCCGATGCCCTGGCGGACCGTCTGGCCCGGCTCGGCCAACCGGACCGCGAAGCGGCTGTTCTGGACCTTGTCCGGACCCAGGTGGCGCTGACCCTCGGCCATCCGGCCACAGTGGACCTGGACCGGACCTTCGCCGATCTCGGGTTCGACTCGCTGAGCGTGGTCGAGTTCCGGGACGCTCTGGCCGCCGAGCTGGGAATCGCGCTGCCTGCGACGCTCGGGTTCGACTTCCCGACCCCGAACCTGCTGGCCCGGCACCTGTCCCGTGGCGGGTTCCAGCCCGCCCCGGTGGCATCGGACAGTTCCGGTGACGAGATCGCCATCGTGGCCATGGCCTGCCGTTATCCCGGTGGGGTGTCGTCACCGGACGACCTGTGGCGGATGGTCCAGTTCGGCACGGACGCGATCGGCGGGTTCCCGGACAACCGCGGCTGGGACATCGACCACCTCGACACGGCCACTGGTGAGGGCGGATTCCTCTATGAGGCAGGGGAGTTCGACCCGGGCTTCTTCGGGATCAGCCCGAACGAGGCCGCGACCATGGATCCACAGCAGTACTTGTTGCTGGAGACCGCTTGGGAGGCCTTCGAACGGGCCGGGATCGACCCGGCGGCCCTGAAAGGCAGCCAGACCGGGTTCTTCGCCGGGATGATGTACCACGACTACCCGGCCAACAGCAGCACCGGCGCCCTGGCCTCGGGCCGAGTGTCCTATGTGTTCGGTCTCGAAGGACCGTCGATCACTGTGGACACCGCGTGCTCGTCGTCTTTGGTCGCCTTGCACCTCGCGGTGCAGGCACTGCGCTCAGGGGAGTGTTCGCTGGCTTTGGCCGGTGGTGTCGCGGTGATGGCCACGCCGGAGACGTTCGTGGAGTCCACCAGGCAGGGCGGGCTGTCGGCGGATGGGCGTTGCAAGGCGTTTGCCGAAGGTGCGGACGGTGCCGGCTGGGCCGAGGGCGTGGGCATGCTCCTGGTCGAACGGCTCGCGGATGCCCGCCGCAACGGCCATCCGGTGCTGGCGATCGTGAGGGGCACGGCGACCACCCAGGACGGCACCTCGAACGGCCTCACTGCTCCGAATGGACCAGCGCAGCAACGCGTGATCCTGCAGGCGTTGGCCAACGCCCGTCTGTCCCCTTCGGACGTTGACGTGGTGGAAGGCCACGGAACCGGGACGGTGCTAGGCGATCCCATCGAGGCCCAGGCCGTGATCGCCGCCTATGGGCACGACCGCTCCGAGCCCCTGTGGTTGGGTTCGGTGAAGTCGAACATGGGGCACACGCAGGCGGCTTCCGGTGTCGCCGGGATCATCAAGATGGTCGAAGCCATGCGGCACGGTGTCATGCCGAAAACGCTGCACGTCGACGAACCGGCATCGCATGTGCGGTGGGGCAACGTCCGGCTGCTGACCGAGGCACGGGAGTGGACTGGACCGGTTCGCCGGGCGGGTGTGTCGTCGTTCGGCATCAGTGGGACGAACGCGCACGTGATCATCGAACAGGCGCCCGTCGTCGATCTGCCCGAGCCGGACCAGCCGGCCATGGTGCCGTGGGTGCTCTCCGCGAAGACACCGCAGGCGCTGCAGGAGCAGGCTGAGCGGCTGGTGTCGCATGTGGACGGGCTGAACACCGTCGACGTCGGGTTCTCGCTGGCCGGGCGGGTTACGTTCGACCATCGAGCGGTGATCATCGGTGAGCCCGACCAGCTCATGACGGGGCTGGCCGCGTTGGCCACCGGACAAGGGCCCGGCTTCCTCCGTGGGTCGGGCCGAACCAGAGGCGCAACAGCGTTTTTGTTCACCGGAGGTGCCTCGGACGCAGGTCACGAGCTGTGTGATGCGTATCCGGGGTTCGCCCGGGCTTTTGCCGACGGGCTTGAGGTCGCGCTCTACCGGCTGTTGGACTCGTGGGGCGTTGTGCCTGCCTTCGTCGCTGGTCCGAGGGCTGAGGAGATCGCTCCTGGGATCCCTGCGGTGAGCGGGGACCTGGCCGGGGCGATCGGTGAGCTGGCCGCTCAAGGAGTGACCCGGTTCGTCGAGGTCGGGGCGGACTCGACTGGTCTGGTCCAGCAGGTCGCGCCGGAGGCGATCGTCATCCCGTTGCTCCGGCCGGGGAAGCCCGAGGTCGCCAGCCTGTTGATGGCGATGGGGCAGCTGTACGTGACCGGCGGGACGGTGGACTGGGCCAGGCTCCTGCCGGGTGGGCGTCTGGTCGACCTGCCTACGTACGCGTTCCAGCGTCAGCGGTTCTGGTCGGTCGCTGGGCGGTTCGAACCCATGTCCACTGTGGAGCTGGCGTCCGGTGGCGTCGTGCTCACCGGACCGGTGTCGACGGAAGCGCAGCCGTGGCTCGCCGACCACGAGGTGATGGGCAACGTGCTCATGCCCGGCACCGGGTTCGTCGAGCTGGCGCTGCGCGCGGGCGCCCAGATGGGCTGCACCACGATCGAGGAACTCACCCTGCTGACGCCGCTGGTGATGGATGGCGAAGTCCAGCTGCAGGTCTCCGTGACCGGCACGCGTGAGGTCCAGATCCACGCCCAACGCGAGCACGAGCCTTGGACTCTGCACGCGGAAGGCCGGTTGAGCGAGCGTACGAACATGATGGCTGACCTCGGCGAGTGGCCACCCCGAGGCGCGACCCCTATGGATCTCGGGTCACCATACGAACGGCTGCTGGACAAGGGGTTCGCCTACGGCCGGGCGTTCCGAGGACTGCGAACGGCCTGGCGGCACGGCGACGACCTGTATGCCGAGGTCGCGCTGCCGATGCAGGGCGAGTACGCCATCCATCCGGCTTTGCTCGACGCGGCAATGCATGTCGCCATGCTCGACGGCTCCGGCACCTTGCTTCCGTTCGTGTGCAAGAACGTCACGCTGCACGGTCCGGCCTCACCGATGGCCCGGGTCCGGATCACCCGGCCGGCCGCGGACAGCATCTCGCTGGAGATCGCGGACGGCTCCGGGCATCCGGTGCTGTCGGCGGGGTCCATTGTGGGCAGACCCGCGATGGGAACCGAGTCGATGTACAAGATCGACTGGACCGCCGTTCCGTTGCCCGCCACCGCCGAGGCCATCGACGTGCTGGAATGCGTGACGCCGGAAGGGGATGTGCCGTCGGCGGTCCGGGCAGTCCTGGACCGGGTGTTGCCGGCGCTTCGGGGCGCGCCGGGCAGGCTCGCGGTGGTCACCAGGGCCGGCGACCTGTGCCAGGCAGCGGTCTGGGGCCTCGTCCGGGCGGCCCAGGCGGAGAACCCCGGTCAGTTCTTCCTGGTCGAGGTGGACAGCGCCAAGTCCGGCCAGCTCACCTTGCGGGCGGTGGCGTCCGGCGAACCCGAACTGGCGATCCGGGACGGCGAGCTGTACGTCCCGCGCCTGGTCAAGATCGCCGTGCCTCGCAACCCGGTCACCCTGCGGGGGACGGTCTTGATTACGGGCGGTACCAGCGGTGTTGGCGCGCACATCGCCCGACAGCTTGCCCGGCAGGGCATCCGGCTCGTGCTCGCGAGCAGGCGGGGACCCGACGCTCCTGAGGCCGCCGGGCTGGCCGAGTTGGGTGCGGTCATCGAGGCGTGCGACGTGTCGGACCGGGACTCGGTCGCCGCCCTGCTGGCGAGACACCAGATCAACGCGGTCATCCACGCAGCGGGAGCGTTCGACAACGGCATGATCGGATCGTTGACCCCGGACCGCATGGACACCGTGCTGAAGCCGAAGGTCGACGGTGCCTGGCACCTGCACGAACTGGCGTCAGATCTGGACGCGTTCATCCTGATCTCCTCGGTGGGCGGTCTGGTTCTGCCTGGTGGCCAAGGGAACTATGCGGCCGCGAACGTTTTCCTCGACGCTCTTGCCGCCTACCGCGCCGCTCAGGGGCTTCCGGCGGTGTCAGTCTCCTTTGGACAGTGGGATGGCGTGGGACGGCAGCGCCCGGGTCGCAAAGCCATACCTGCCTTGAGCGTGGACGACTCTCTAACACTGTTCGAGACGGCGATCTCCGCAGGTGAGACGCACCTCGTTGCGATGCGGTTGGGGCAGCTCGGCGGCGACGTCCCGGCTCTGCTGCGCGGGATGACCACCGCGGCGCCGGTCCAGAGCGACATTCTTGAGCTGGTCCGGGAGTTCGCCGCGGCGATCCTGGGACACTCTGGGCCGGAAGCGATCGAACCGGACCGGCCGTTCCAGGAGCTGGGCTTCGACTCACTCGCCGCCGTTGAGCTGCGCAATCAGCTGAGCGCGGCCACCGGACGCCGGCTCCCGGCGACCCTCGCGTTCGACTACCCGACCGCGCAGGCCGTCGCAGATCTCCTGACCGAGTCTTCCGTTGAGCCGCAACCGGTGGCGGCGCGGGCTTCGGACGATCCGATCGCGGTGATCGGGATGAGCTGCCGGTATCCGGGCGGGGTGACCTCGCCGGATCTGTTGTGGGAGCTGGTCGCGAACGGGATCGACGCGATTTCGGAGTTCCCGGCCGATCGTGGCTGGGATGAGCGTGTGTACGACCCACAGCCAGGCAAACCAGGCAAGACGTACACGCGCCAGGGCGGGTTCCTGTACGACGCCGCGGACTTCGACGCGGGCATGTTCGGGATCAGCCCGGCCGACGCGCTGACAATGGACCCGCAGCAACGGCTTCTGCTGGAGACCTCGTGGGAGGCGTTGGAGAGTGCCGGAATCGACCCGGCCACGCTGAAAGGCAGCCCCACCGGGGTATTCGCCGGGCTGATGTACCACGACTACGGCCTGGGTGTGCAGTCGGCGATGACCGCTGGCGGCAGCCTGGCCTCGGGCCGAACCTCGTACGCGTTCGGTCTCGAAGGGCCAGCGGTCACTGTGGACACCGCGTGTTCGTCCTCGTTGGTCGCTCTTCATCTGGCCGCGCAGGCATTGCGGTCGGGTGAGTGCTCGCTGGCGCTGGCCGGTGGCGTGGCTGTGATGGGCACGCCGGGCATGTTCATCGAGTTCAGCAGGCAGCGTGGGTTGGCCGCCGACGGCCGCAGTAAGCCGTTCTCGGCCGACGCGGACGGTACGAGCTGGGCCGAAGGCGCCGGAGTGCTGTTGCTGGAACGGCTCTCGGACGCACAGCGCAACGGTCATCCGGTGCTGGCGATCCTCCGGAGCACGGCGATCAACCAGGACGGCGCGTCCAACGGCATGACCGCGCCGAACGGCCCCGCCCAGCAACGTGTGATCCGCCAGGCGCTCGCCAACGCCGGTCTGTCCCCTTCGGACATCGACGTCGTCGAGGCACACGGCACCGGCACGACCTTGGGTGACCCGATCGAGGCGCAGGCCGTGCTGGCGACCTACGGACAGGACCGGGACGAGCCGCTCTGGCTGGGGTCGGTCAAGTCCAACATCGGCCACACCCAGGCGGCGTCCGGGGTGGCCGGGGTGATCAAGATGATCCAGGCGATCCGGCACGGCATCCTGCCCAAGACCCTGCATTCCGCCCGGCCGACGGACAAAGTGGACTGGGGCTCCGGAAACGTGCGGCTGCTGACCGAGGCCCAGGAGTGGGTGGAGAACGGCCATCCGCGCCGGGCCGGGATCTCCTCGTTCGGCATCAGCGGCACCAACGCCCACGTGATCATCGAACAGGCCCCCGATCCTGGCAAGCGGGCCAAACCCGCTATGGCGTCGGCGATTCCCTGGGTGCTGTCCGGCAAGACACCGGCGGCGTTGTCAGCGCAGGCCGCGAAGCTGCTGTCCCATGTGGAGGAAGACCCGGAACTGAACCCGATCGACATCGGTTTCTCGCTCGCGACCGGCCGAGCCGTACTGCCGCATCGTGCGACAGTTGTCGGCGCCAACCGAACGAAGCTCACGCAGGCACTGACCGCACTGGCCGAGGGGCAGAGCCTGCAGGGAGTGGTGAAAGGCAACGGGGAGCTCGACGGGTCGACGGCGTTCCTGTTCACCGGCCAAGGCGCGCAACGACTCGGGATGGGACAGGAACTGCACGCCACCTATCCGGTGTTCGCGCAGGCGTTCGACGAGGTCGTCGCCGAGCTGGACAAGAGCCTGGACATGCCGCTGTGCGGGGTGATCTGGGGCGGGGACGAGGAACTGGTCAACCAGACGGTGTTCACCCAGGCCGGGTTGTTCGCCGTCGAGGTGGCGCTGTTCCGGTTGCTGGAGTCCTGGGGCGTCCGGCCCGGCTACCTGGCCGGCCACTCGATCGGCGAGATCACCGCCGCATACCTGGCAGGCGTGTTCTCGCTGGCCGACGCGGCGACACTGGTGGCCGCGCGGGGCTGGTTGATGCAGGAGTTGCCCGCGGGCGGGGCGATGGCCGCGATCCAGGCCGGCGAGGACGAGGTCGCGCCGATGATGACCGGCAAGGTGACCATCGCCGCGGTCAACGGCCCGAGCTCCGTCGTGATCTCCGGCGCCGAGCACATTGTGGTCGAGGTGGCCGCCAGGTTCGCCGCTCAAGGCCGCCGGGCCGATCGCCTGCGGGTGTCGCACGCGTTCCACTCGTGCCACATGGACCCGATGCTGGCCGATTTCCGGGCCGTGCTGGAAGGTCTGACGTATCACCTGCCGCGGATTCCCGTGGTGTCCAGCGTGACCGGTGAGTTCGCTGATTGGCTGGACACGCCGGACTACTGGGTGCGGCACGCTCGCGAGACCGTTCGGTTCGGCGACAGCATCAAGTTCCTGCGACGTAAAGGTGCTACCCGGTTCGTTGAGCTGGGACCGGATGGCGTGCTCACCGGCATGGCCGAGCAGAGCGTTCCGGATGCCGTGCTGGTACCCGTGATCCGGCGCAACCGGCCAGAGACCAACGGTGTTGTCACCGCCCTGGCCCAGCTGCACGTGTCCGGTGTGGACGTCGACTGGCGCGCCTTCTTCGCGGGCTCGAACGCTCGATTGGTCGACCTGCCGACCTATGCGTTCCAGCGGTCCAGGTACTGGATCGAACCGGCTGTGATGACCGGCGATGTGTCGGCGGTCGGGCAGATCCCCGATGACCATCCGCTGCTCGGGGCGGCGGTGCCGGCGCCGGACTCGGACAGCATGATCTTCACTGGACGACTGTCCACAAGCGACCAGCCGTGGCTCGCCGAACACCAGGTGCGGGGCTCGACCCTGCTGCCCGGCTCCGCGTTCGTCGACCTGGTCCTGCACGCCGGTGCGCAGGTCGGATGTGGGGTCGTCGAGGAACTCACGCTGCTGGAGCCGTTGACCACCCTGGACGTCTCGATCCAGGTCGTCGTTGGCGCGCCGGACGAGACCGGGCGACGGCCGGTCCGTGTGTACGCGCACAAGGACACGTGGGTCCGCCATGCCGAGGGCATTCTCGCTTCCGCAACGGTGTTACCGGACTTTTCGCTCACCGAATGGCCGCCGCCGGGCGCGATCCCGCAGGACATCGCGTTGTACGAGACCCTCGCTGAGTCCGGCTTCGGCTACGGCCGGGCGTTCCAGGGTGTGCAGGCGGTCTGGCGGCGCGGGGACGACCTGTTCGCCGAGGTCACGCTGCCGGTGCCGGGGGACAGGTTCGTCATCCACCCGGCTCTGCTCGACGCGGCGATGCACCCGTTGGCACTGGAAGCCTCGACACAGGCGCTGGTGCCGTTCTCCTGGCACGGTGTTTCGGTTCATCGGGCCGGGGCGAGCGCGGTTCGAGTCCGGTTGCGGCCGGTGGAAGGCGGGACGTCGATCGTCATCGCCGACATGGCCGGTGTCCCCGTCGCTTCCGTGGATACCTTGGTACGGAGGCCCGCCGCGCAGGACTCGTTGCTCCGGGTGGAATGGACCGAGGTCCCCTTCGGCGAGGCGGCTGAACTTCCGGATGTGCTGATGCTGGACTCCCCGGCGGGGGAAGTGCCCGGCGCGGTCCGCTGGATCCTCGACCAGGTGCTCGCCGCCGTCCAGTGGGCACTTGTCGACGAACGCGCGCCGAAGCTCGTCATGGTCACCAAGAACGCGATGGCCACAGTGGACGGTGAGGACGTCGATGTCCGGCAGGCGCCGGTGTGGGGCGTCATGCGGGCAGCGCAGGCGGAGAACCCTGGCCGGTTCGTGCTCGTGGACATCGACGATGACGAGACCTCTCACGAGAACCTGGCCGCCGCGGTCGCCACAGGTGAACCGGAGTTGGCGCTTCGGCGCGGCAAGGTGCTCATTCCCCGGCTCACCAGAATGCCAGCCGGTGGTCCACAGTGGAGCGGTGACGGGATGGTCCTTGTCACTGGCGGGACAAGTGGGCTGGGCGCGCTCGTCGCCCGGCATCTGCACACCAACTACGGCATCCGCAACCTGCTGCTGGTGAGCCGCAGTGGTATGAACGCTCCACAGGCAGCGGCGTTGCAGGCCGAGCTGGGCGCCACGATCGAGGCGTGCGATGTGTCCGACCGCCAGGCCGTGGCGGACCTGTTGGCGAGGTATCCGGTCAGCGGGATCGTCCACGCGGCAGGCACGGCGGACAGCGGGATCGTCAGTTCGCTGTCGTCGGAACGGATGCACACAGTCCTGCAACCCAAGGCCGATGGCGCCTGGTACCTGCACGAACTCGCGGGTGACCTCGACCTGTTCGTCATGATCTCGTCCGCAGGTGGCCATGTCCTCGCCGCGGGACAAGGCAACTATGCGGCCGCGAACACCTTCCTGGACGCGTTGGCAGCACACCGCAAGGCTCGTGGGCTTCCGGCGGTATCGATGGCCTTCGGGCTGTGGGACGTCGAGACCGGACTCAGCAGGAACATCAACATGTCCAGATTGGACCGAGATGGCCTGCCTCCACTGTCGGCCGAGGAAGGGCTGAAGCTGTTCGACGCGGCCCTGGCTACGGATGCGGCGCAGGTCGTGCCACTGCGGGTGGATCTCAACGCCCGAGGCGATCGAGTGCCGTTGTTGCGGGGAATGCGGCGCAAGCCGGCGGCCCGCCGCCCGCGGCTCGATACTTTGCCCGAGGAGGAACGGAATCAGGCCATCCTCAGCCTGATCCGGGCGCAGGCGGCCGAAGTACTGGGCTATGACGAGGCCGTCGACACACGCGCGGAGTTCGCCGGACTGGGCTTCGACTCGTTGAGTGCGTTGGACCTCCGCAACCGGATCAACGACGCCACCGGGCTGGCGTTGCCCTCGATGGCCGTGTTCGACGCGCGAACCCCGGCCGGTCTCGCCGAAAAGGTGTGCCAGGAGCTGGGAAAGACCACCAAGGACACCCTCCACGACCTGTTCCTGGCCTCCATCACGGACGGGAACCTCCACAAGGGACTGTCGCTGCTCAAGGCGGTGGCAGCCCTGCGGCCCGAGTTCCACTCACCCGATGACCTCGCGGAACTCCCGGAGCCGGTCACGTTCGCCACACCCGAAGACACCCCGCGACGCCCCCGCCTGATCTGCCTGAGCACACCGACGGCGGCAGGCGGAGTCCACCAGCACGCCCGGCTCGCGGCCAAGATGCACATGCCGGTAACGGCGTTGCCAATGCCCGGCTTCAGTCCTGGTGAGAGCCTGCCGGACTCGTTCGACGCGGCGGTCTCGGTGCTCGCGGAAAGCGTGCGTCGCGCGGCCAACGGCGAACCATTCGTCCTTTTGGGATTCTCGTCTGGCGGGTTGCTGGCCCACGCGACCGCGGCCCAGCTGGAACAGCTGGGAATCAAGCCCATGGCGGTGATCCTGCTGGACACCTACCGGCTCACCGAGGAGGGCAGCGACGAAGCCGGATCCGGTGTCGTACAGCAGATGGCGTTCGCCGTGCCGACGAAGGCCGCCGAACTGGGCGCCTTCAGCAGTACCCAGCTGTCGGCGATGGGTCGCTACGTCGAACTGTTGCCCAGCTTCACCATGCGGCACGTGGCAGCGCCGGTGTTGTTCGTGCGGGCCGGTGAGCTGTTCGAGAACGGCGGTCAGGTCGCGGAGAACTGGCGCGCCACTTGGGATTCCGCGCACACGGTGCTGACCGTGCCGGGGACGCACTTCACCATCGCCGAGCAGAACGCCGGCACCACCGCGCGGGCCATCGAGGGATGGCTGGACACGGTCATCGTCGACGAGTACCTGGGAGGAACCCCTTGAGCTCCAGCACTTTCTCGATCAGCGAGCACCAGGTGGCCGAACGCCTGGACGAGTTCATGCTCGCGGCCGCCAAGATCACCCCCGGCCGGCAGGCGGTGGTGGAGGAGGACCCGAACGGCCGCCTGGTCACGATGACCTACCGCCAGCTGGAACGGCTCGTGCACGACTACGCCTTCGCGCTGGACGAGCTCGGCCTGCACATCGGCGACCGGGTGGTGATCGAGTCGAACACCTCCGCGTCGGCGATCGCCATGTTCCTGGCCTGTTCCTCGCTGGGGATCACGTTCATCCCGGTCAGTCCCGAGGTGCCGGTGCAGCGGCTGATGTCGATCATCACCACCGCGGACGCGGCTTTCCACATGCAGCCGGTCGAAGGCCCACGGCAGGACCTGCCGGCGGATGTCCCCACTGGACGGTTCGGCAGGCACGGGTTGATCGTCGGCCGCGCGCCCAGGTCGACCACCCGTCACCGCAGGGAGATCGCGCCCACGGACGCGGCCTACATGATCTTCACCTCGGGGACCACCGGCCGGCCGAAGGGCGTGGCGATGAGCCACCGCGCGGTGATCTCGTTCTACCGTGGGATGTTGTCGCACGCGATCATCACCAGCGATGCGCGGGTGGCCACGACTTCGCCGCTGCAGTGCGACTTCTCGTTGCTCGACATTGGACTCGCGCTGGGCAGCGGCGCCACTCTGGTCGCTGTGCCCCGGGACGCGGTTCGCTGGCCACGCCGGTTCCTCCGGTTCCTGCAGGACACCGGGGCGACGCAGGTGAACGGCGTGCCGACGATCTGGCGCCAGGTGCTCCGGCACGAAGCGGCCGGACTGTCCGGACTGCACCAGATCCGGGGAATCCTGTTCTCCGGCGAGAACTTCCCGCTGGCCGACCTGCGCCGGCTGCAGCAGGCGCTGCCGATGGTGCGGATCGTGAACTGCTTCGGACCCACCGAGGCCATGGCGTTCTCGCTCACCGACGTGCCCAACCCGTTGCCGCCCACGGTGAAGCGGCTCTCCATCGGGTTCGCCTACCCCGGCGCGGAGATGATGATCGTGGACGACGACGGCCACCCGATCAACCGGCCGCATGTGGTCGGCGAGATCTACATGCGCGGGCCGTCACTGTTCAACGGCTACTGGGACGATCCGGAGGCCACTCGGAGGGCGCTGGTCCTCGACCCGCTCAACCCACGATCGGGTCAGCTTGTCTATCGATCGGGCGATCTCGCCTACCGGGGCGAACACGGTGAGCTGTACTTCTGCGGCCGCGCCGACTCCCAGGTCAAGATCCGCGGCAACCGCGTGGAGCTGGGCGAGGTGGAGGGCAGGCTGGTCGAGTTCCCGGGCATCTCGGCCGCGGTGGCGTTCGTGCGGCAGCGGCCCGACCGGGACAGCGAGCTGAGCGCGTTCGTGGTGCTGGACGCCGGGGTGAGCGAGCTGGTCCAGCACGAGCTGACCGAGTTCTGCCGGGAGACGATGCCGGACTACATGGTGCCGCGGGATGTCCGCGTGCTCCCGGAACTCCCGGTGACCACCAACGGCAAGACCGACCGGGCCGCGCTCGCCGCCGCGGGCGAGATCTGACTCATTTCGACAGCGTCGCGTCGATTCCCGCCACCGCGCGGATCGCGTCGGCGAGGTCCTTGCCGTTGGGTGCTTTGTCCGGGTCCACCAGCCACTGCGCGATCACGCCGGTGAGCATGGCCAGCGCGAACGAGCCCACCGAACGGATGGAGTGCTCGTCGGAGGCGGGGTCGAGCAGCTGCAACAGGGTCGCCAGGCCGCGGCGCGCGGTCTCCTGGGCGGCGGAGAAGTACGGGCGCATCTCGGGGGAGTGCTGCAGATGGCTGAAGATCTCGAACTGCGCCACCCACAGCTGGCGGTGCTCCTCGAACATGCCGATGACCCGGGTCCACACCGACTCGAACCGCTCCAGCGGGGTGTCGTCCGGGTTGACGTTCGCCGCCAGCGCCTGGCCCAGCTCGTTGCCCCACTCCTCGGTCGCCTGCACGAGGGCGGCGTTCATCAGCGCGTCCTTGGTGCCGAAGTGGTAGCCGATCGAGCCGAGGTTGGTGTTGGACGCCGCCACGATGTCGCGGGCGGTCGTGCGCGCGAACCCCTTCTCGAGCAGGCAGCGCTTGGCGCCCTCGAGGAGCTGTTCCCGGTGTCCCATCAGCTGTCCCATCCGTAAACAGACGTTCTTCGCATGGTACGCGCCACTGTCCGGTTCGTTCACGACGAGGTCGTGAGAAATTGTGCCCAGTGGCGTGACGCTACCATGACATTTCCTCGCGCGGGTTGGCAGGCGGCTTCGCTGATTACCATGGGGATATGACCGCGTTGGCCGCAACGGCCGCCGATACCGCACGTTTCCGCGCATACGGACCTCGTCATATCGAGGCCATCGGGCGGCGGTTCGGCCTGTCCGCGACGATGGTTTCCACAATTCGCGCCCTGTCCCATGTGCTGCCATTCCGGGTGAACGATTATGTGCTGAACGAGCTGGTCGACTGGGCGGACGTGCCGGGCGACCCGCTTTTCCAGCTCACCTTCCCGCAACGCGGAATGCTCCCGCTGGCGGACGAACTCCGGCTGGCGTCACTGGAGTCCCCGGGAGCGCTGCGGGACGAGGTCCGGCGAATCCGGGCGACGCTGAATCCGCACCCGTCCGGCCAGTGGCTGAATGTGCCCATTGTGGACGGTGCCTCGTTGCCCGGGATTCAGCACAAGTATGCCGAGACGGTGTTGTACTTTCCCGGGCAGGGCCAGACCTGTCACTCGTACTGCACTTATTGTTTCCGGTGGGCCCAGTTCGTCGGCGATTCCGCGCCGCGGTTCGCCGCGCCGGACCCCGGCCGGCTGGTCGCCTACCTGCACCGGCATCCCGAGGTCAGCGACGTGCTGATGACCGGCGGCGACCCGCTGGTGATGTCCGCTTCCCGCCTGGCCGAACACCTTGAGCCGCTGCTCGCGGTGGACTCGGTGGCCACCATCAGGATCGGCACGCGGGCGCCCGCGTACTGGCCGTACCGGTTCACTTCGGACGCCGACGCCGATGCGTTGCTGCGGTTGTTCGAGCAGGTCGTGGCCTCGGGGCGGACGCTGGCCGTGATGGTGCACTTCGCGCATCCACGTGAGTTGACCACTTCTGCGGCTCTGCGGGCGCTGGTCAGGATTCGGGACACCGGGGCGGTTGTCTACTGCCAGGCACCGATTGTGGCTCATGTCAACGACGACGCCCGCACTTGGGCGGAGCTGTGGCGGCGCGAGCTGCGTGCCGGTGCGGTGCCTTACTACATGTTCGTCGAACGGGATACCGGTCCGCACAACTATTTCAAGGTTCCGCTGGCCCGCGCGGCGGAGATCTTCCAGGCGGCGTACCGGACCCTGCCGGGGCTGGCACGGACGGTACGCGGTCCGGTGATGTCCGTGACGGCGGGAAAAGTCGTCGTGGACGGGGTCACCGAGACGCCGGAGGGCCGGTTCTTCCAGTTGCGGATGCTGCAGGCGCGCGACCCCGGCCTGGTCGGACGTCCGTTCCGGGCGCGGTACAGCACCACCGCTAGCTGGTTGGACGAGTTGCACATGGACTCGGCCACACCGGCTGACATAGCTGAGGGGACAGGGGCGTGAAGGAGGCGGACAAGGACATGGCCGGCTGGAGGGTCTCACCCAACCTGGCCCTCAACCAACAGGTCGAGGCGCGCCAGGCCACCGGGGAGTCCATTGTGCACCTGGGGTTCGGGGAGGCGCGGCTGCCCGCGTTCCCGCCCCTGGTGGAACGCTTGGTCGCGGGGGCGGGCCGCAACTCGTACGGGCCGGTGGCGGGTGCGCAGGCGGTCCGGGAGGCGGTCGCCGGGTACTTCACGCGCCGACGGCTGCCGACGGACGCGTCACAGGTCGTGATCGGTCCGGGCAGCAAGCCTTTGCTGATGGCGCTGAACCTGGTGGTGCCCGGGGATGTGCTGCTGCCCAAGCCGGCGTGGAACACCTATGCGCCACAAGCGGAACTGGCCGGGAAGAAGGCGTTCCACGTGCCGATCACCGCGGCCGCCGGTGGCGTGCCGGACCCGGTCGCGTTGCGGGAGACGATCCTTGCCGCGCGGGCGTTGGGGCGGGACCCGCGGATCGTGATCGTTACGTTGCCCGACAACCCGACCGGGACGTTGGCTCCGGCCAAACTGGTGCGGGAGATCTGCACGATCGCCGAGCAGGAGGACCTGCTCATCATCTCCGACGAGATCTACCGGGACCTGGTGCACGATCCTTCGGTGTCCGTGGTGAGCCCGGCGGAGTTCGCGGGGCCGCGAACCGTTGTGACGACGGGGTTGTCGAAGAGTCTTGCCTTAGGGGGCTGGCGGATCGGGGCGGCGCGGTTCCCCGCCGGGCCTTGGGGCGAGCGGATCCGTGACGGCGTTGTGTCGTTCGCGTCCGAGGTCTGGTCCACTGTGGCCGGTCCGATGCAGGAGGTCGCCTCGTACGCTTTCGCTGAGCCGCCGGAGATCCGTGCCTACGTGGAGCAGGCGGCCCAGTTGCACGGGACGGTCGCTCGGGCCGTGCACCAGATCCTGGTGGGCGCGGGGGCGTCGTGCCGGCCGCCGGCCGGTGGGTTCTATGTGTACCCGGACTTCGGGCCGGTGCGTTCGCGGCTGGCGTTGCTCGGGGTGACGGACTCCGAGTCACTGCAACGGTATCTGGCCGACGAGCACGGGATCGTGGTGCTGGCTGGGCATCTGCTGGGGGACGACTTCGGGGCGCTGCGGTTCAAGGCGGCCACGAGCATGCTCTACGGATCGACTCCCGTGCAACAACTCGCGGCCCTGGAGGCGTCGGATCCGTTGCGGGTGCCGCACATCAGCGATGTGCTGACCCGCCTGGAGGAGGCGTTCACCAAACTCTGCGCGTGAGAGTCACAGCAGCGCGGACAGCGTCGTCCACAGCACGCCGGGGGTGGCGAAGGTGGCCAGGCTGAGCGCCTCGTCGCGGAACCGCACGCGGTAGGCCGATTCCAGGTCCGCGAGCAGTTCCACGGTGCCGAAGGAATCTAGACCGAGGTCGCGCAGGCCGGACTGACTGGTCAGCGCCTGATCGGACGGGAGAAACGGGAGGTACCGGCGCAGGATCTGCTCGAACCCACCATCCCAGGTCGTGTCGCGCACCTTGTCGGCCGAGGCGAAACTCATGCAACTGGGCATGAGAAAATCATGACTCCGGCATGACGGGTGCGTCAACGACATCCATGAGTATCTCCGGGCCGCGGCATTCTTTAGGGGTTCATCGCGGCCCCGGCTGGAGTCACCGGAAATGCATCTCGCACACCGTTTCCTCCGCGGCCTTTCCCAGGCCGCGTCCCGGCCCGCGCTGGTGGTGGGCTCGGAAGTGCTGACCTATCAGGAACTGCATTCGCTGGCAATGCGCTGGGCCGGGGGTGTGCTGCGCACGGTTGGACGGCGTCCAATCGGGGTCGTCTGCGGGCGCAGTGTGCTCGGCTATGTGGGCGTGCTGGCTGGTGTTTACGCCGGGGTGCCCGTGGTTCCGTTGCTTGCTGACCATCCTGTCGGCCGAACCCGTCAGATGCTTGCCTCGGCAGGGGTCGCGGGCGTGATCGTGGATGCCGCTGGGGCTCAGTTGGATCTTGGATTGCCGGTGGTGTCGCCTTCGGCTCCGGTTGCTCCCTGTGAGGTGGGATCGTCCGACATCGCCTATATCCTGTTCACCTCCGGGTCCACTGGGCGGCCGAAGGGGGTTCGGCTTTCGTATGGGAACCTGGCGCACTACTTCTCTCTGACGGACTCTTGGTATGGGTTCTCCTGCGCGGACGTGTTCTCGCAGGCGGCCGGGTTGAACTGGGACTCCGCTGTTTCGGACCTCTGGTGTGCATGGGGGGCTGGGGCTTGCCTTGTGTCCGTGCCTGCCGTGGCCTATCGGGATCTGCCTGGGTTTGTTGGGGCGCATGGGGTCTCGGTGTGGTTCTCGGCTCCCAGTGTGATCTCTCTGGTGCGTCGGACCGGGCGGTTGGGGCCTGGGTCTCTTCGTGGATTGCGGTGGTCCTTCTTTGGGGGTGAGGGGCTTACTCATGAGGACGCTGCTTCGTGGCAGGCTGCTGCTCCTGAGTCGGCTGTGGTGAACGTGTATGGGCCGACGGAGGCGACTATCACTACCCATCGGCATACTTGGTCGGCTGCATCGGGTGGGATCAACGGGATTGTCCCTTTGGGACGGTTACATCCTGGGCTTGCGGAGCGGATTGTGGGTGGGGAGTTGTGGATCTCTGGGCCGCAGGTTTCTCCTGGGTATGTTGATGCTGATGACGGGGTCTTTCGTGATGGGTGGTATCGGACTGGGGATCGGGTGGTTTCTTCTGCTGAGGGGCTGCTCTACTTGGGACGGTTGGATGGGCAGGTTCAGGTTGGTGGGTACCGAGTTGAGCTTGCCGAGGTTGATCACGCTCTTCGCGGGGTTTCTGGGGTTGACTCGGCGGCTACTGTGGGGGCGCCTCTTGGGAGTAGTACGGCGCTGGTCGCTTTCTATACGGGAGAGGCTGTTTCGCCGCTGGTGTTGCGGCGGGAGCTGGGTGGAGTGTTGCCGGGGTACATGATTCCGCGGTACTTCCGGCATGTTACTTCGCTTCCGGTGAACGCCAATCGGAAGGTTGATCGGTTGGTGCTTGCCGCTCGGGCTCGGGAGGTTGTGTCGTGAGTTCGGCTCTGTTGTTTCCGGCTATGCCTCCGGTGTTGCCTGGTTCGGTGGTGAAGTTCCTGGTCTCGGATCCGGTGGGGCGGCGGTGTGCGGCTGAGGCTTCTGAGGTGTTGGGGTGGTCTGTCGTGGACTCTTATCTGGAGGCTTCGGGCGAGTACAGTGCTGATGCTCAGGTTCTCTTTGTGGTGCACTGTTTGGCTGTGGCTGGGTCTGTGTCTTGTGACTACGTTGTGGGGCCCAGTTTTGGGGGGCGGGCTGCGGCCGGGTTCTCTGGGGCTTTGAGTTTTGCGGACACCGTGTGGGTTACTGCTTCGCTGGCTTCTGTTGTGGGGGAGTACTTTGAGTCGGCGCACTCGGAGCTGGTGACGGTTTCGTTTGTGCGGTCTTCTTGGGGGGCGTTGGCTGGGGTGCTTGCTGAGATGGGCGGGTGGTGGGAGGTTTCTTGTGAGGTCGACTCTGACTTCTTCATGGTCTCTGTCGAGTCGGCGTGGGTTGAGTGGTTGGCTCGGCGGGTTGCTTCGGTCGGGGGGCTTTGTCTTTACGTGATGAGGCCTGGGATGCATGCCAGTGTGTTGGGGGAGTTGCGGTCTCTTGTGGACGATTGCGTCCTTTCTCGGGTGGGGTGGGGGGATCCGCTGGTGCCCTTGGTTTCTGATGCGGATGGGGGGTTGGTTCGGTCGGGGGAGGGGGTTCGGGGGATGCTTCTTGATGGGTTTGTTCGGGCTGTTCGGTGGCCTGCTGTTGTTGCTTCTCTTGGTGGGTTGGGGGTTTCTTCTCTGCGGGTCGCTGGGGTGGATGCGTTGTTCGGGAGGGTCCGGTGTACCACCGGGGCCTTCGAAGTGACTTCCCTGGTCTAGGGGGCGCCTGAAGAGCGCTCGCCGCGCGGCAGCGCCACCCAGAGGGGGTTCAGGGCACGAAGGCCACGTATGCGCTTGTGGCGGGTGATGGCTGGTGCGCGGGGATGGCTTGGCTTCGCGTCAGGGTTTCCAGCGTATGGCGAAGGTGGGGCCGGTGTCTTTGGGCGCCGGCCCCACCTTCATTTGGTTAGGTGGTCAGGGTGTGGGTTAGGGGCAGGTGGGTTCGCCGGATTGGGCTGGGACGCTCACCGCGTTCCAGGCGGCCTTGGTGGTGTTGAACTCGGTGCAGCTGCCGGGGAACAGGGCCTTGGCTGCCTGGAGGGTCGCGATGCGGGCGCGGCCGTGGGTCCAGGTGGTGGTCTTGCGCAGGAGGCCGTTGTAGAAGATCTGGCCCGCCTTCTGGATGCCGACGCCGGTCACCGTGCTGTTGTTGCAGGTGGGGCTGGCTGGTTTGCCGCCGCCGGGGTTGCTGCCCTCGGCGAGGAGGTAGAACCAGTGGTTCTGGACGCCCGCTGCCGCGTGGACCTCGGTGTTGGGGATCGATGCGCTGAAGCAGTTGGGGTGGCTGCGCAGCGAGGGGTTGTACATGAAGCGGATCGGGCCGTTGCCGACCAGGTTGACGCCCTCGCCGACCTGGTAGTCGGGGCGGTCCTTGGCGTTGTTGGCGAAGGCTTCCGTCAGCGCGCCGAAGATGTCACCGGTGGACTCGTTCAGGCCGCCCTTCTCGTTGCTGCCACCGGAACCACCGGGGGTGAACTGGAAGATGCCGTGGCCGAACTCGTGCCCGACGACGTCCATGGACGTGGCCTGGCGCTGGTTGTCCTGGGAGTGGCCGAAGGAGGCGGTGCTGCCGTTCCAGAACGCGTTCACCTGGTTCAGGCCGACCAGTGCGGGGAACCCGCCGCCGGTGCCGTTGATGCCGTTGCGGCCCAGCCAGGCGCGCAGCATGTCCCATTCCTTCTGGACCGCGAACAGGGCGTCGACGCAGCCGGTCTCGAGGTCGGTGCCCGAGCCGTTGCCCCAGTTGTCATCGGGGCCGGTGAACACCTGGTTGTTGCTCGACCGGGCACAGCGCACGCCGCTGCGGGTGGGGTCGATGGTGGAGAAGGTGCTGCCGCTGTGCTGAGTGCTGATGGTGACGGGGTTGCCCACGTAGAAGCTGTTGCCGGTGCCCTCGCGGACCTCGTCCCACTTGTCCAGGATGGTGCCGGACCTGGCGTCCACGAACACCCGCAGCACACTGGGGCCGTTCTGGAGGTTCACGCCGCTCAACGACACCTCGTAGGCGAGGGTGGGCTGTTCGGCGGCGAACACGACCAGCCGGGGCTGGGCCGCACGCTCCACAACGGACAGTTCCGTGCGGGCGATGGTGCTCGCGGCGGCCGCGGACAGCGTCGCGTGGGTGTCCACCGAGATGGTGGTGGTCTTGGCGGTGGTGCTGTCGTGCAGGCGGCCCTGGCCGTCGGTGACGACCACGGCGTCGCCGCCGATCACTTCCAGGCCACGGTAGGTCCGCTGGTAGGCGGAGTAGAACAGGCCGGCGCCACCGGCGGTGAAGCTGGTCCGCTGGAACGCCTCGTCCGGCCCCTTGGCCAGCAGCGTGCCTGCCGCCGCCGCGCTGTCGGCGGCCTGAGCGGCGAGCATCTCGGGTGCGGGCAGCGACTGGGCGGGTTGCGCCAGTGCGGCCAGCGCCAAGGTGACACTGGCCGTGGCGGCCAGGATCCCTCGCTTGCGGTTCATCAATGGGTTCCTTCCGGCGGCATGCCGGTGCGCAGGGCGAGCAGGGGACATCACCGTCATGCCGCGGCCGTGTAGTGCAGGGACAGGGACGCGCCTAAGCGGACATACAGCAGGTTGTGCGCATAGGCGCATATTTGAGTCAAGTGGCGGGCCGGGCGGCCGTCAACCCGTCATTCGGCTTAGGGGGATAACTGTTTTACGCACAACCCCCGGGTGATGCCTTGCCTGCCAGCTGTTCCCGGCGACCGGAACGTGTCCTGGCAGGAAGGCCGTAGTACACATGGGATTCGAGCCGAGGTCGGACGATAGGTCCACTCCCGACTCACTAGCCGGGCAGTGACACCGTTAGCCGGCTCATGGTGTCAGGGCAGGCTACCCTCATGCGGTGACCGACCTGCTGAGGCTGTTCACCCGAACGCACAAGGTGCTGCGCGCCCGGACGGACCAGGCGATGAGCCGGTACGGCGTACGCGCCGGGCAGAACCTGATGCTCGAAGCGCTTTGGGAGAACGACGGCCGCACCCCCGGCGAGCTGGCCGAACGCCTGGGCGTCGCGACCCCGACCGTGGTCAAGTCGGCGAGCCGGATGGAAGCGGCCGGTCTGCTCACCAGGCAACGCGACCCGAAGGACGGCAGGCTGGTCCGGTTGTACCTGACCGACCAGTCCCGGGCGGTGCGCCACGACATCGAACGCGAAGTCCATGACCTGGCCGAACGCGCGACCGCGACCCTGACCGCCGAAGAACGCCGCAACCTGGCCACCGCGCTGAGCAAGATCCTTGCGGCGCTGGAGAAGTAGCTCAACGCTCGTAGGCAAGCCATTCCGCGTAGTCCCGGATGCCCCGTTCCACACCGACGTACGGCCCCCAGCCCAAGGTCTGGTCCACCGGGACAGCGGGGATGTCCTCCGGTTGTCCTGGCGGCAGACCCAGAACCCGGCTGAGCCGCGCGGTATCGGTGGTCTCGAGGTTCGCGATGGTGTAGCCGTCGTCCGGCGTGCCGGTCAGCATCACCGCCTCGACCGCGTCGACGATGTCGTGCACGTGCACAAGTTGTTGCGCGGAACCGAAATCCGTGACCTGGCCGAACATCGCCGCCCAGACGAACCGGGCCAGCGGCGAGTCCGCGGGCATGCCCGGCCCGTACGGAACCCCAAGGCGCAGCACACACGTCCGAACACTGGGTAACGGCGACCGTGGGCCCGCAAAGGAAGTCAGGCAGATCGCGAGCCGTGCGCCGTCGACCGACACGGGTGCGCCGTCCAGATAGACCACGATATCCGCAGGTCCGGCGGTCGTCACGTGATAACCCCGGCCCGCCAACAGGAACAGCAGGTGATCGCCCAGGAAGCTGTCCCCGCAGGCGACTCGCACGCTCGGTGACGACCGGTCGGTGGTGTGCGAGACCGTCGTCATGCCCGACCGCAACCCGTCCCACACCCACGCGTGCATTCCCGGCCCGCCGATGGTGGCGAGCGCGCGGTCCAGGACAAGACCGGACCTGTGCACACCATGGCCCTCGAACCGGTTCACCACGCCCATCGCGAACCCGGTCAGCCAGGCGTTCCAGTGCCGTTCGGTGTCGAAGTCCGAGTGGATCCGCAGGTCGCCGGACCGGATGTCGAACCGCCGCAAGTACTCCACGCTGGGGATGGTCCGCCAGCCGTCGTCCATCCGGATCGCGCACTGGGCGAGCTCGTCCCGGTAGAACGGGATCACCGACAGCTCGGGCAGGCCCGGCTCGTCGCCCTCCTCGGGGTCGTCGGTGAAGAAGCACGCCGAGGGCGCGGCCGGGACGTCGATCAGGTTCGGAACCGACACGAACGTAGGAATGCCGTTCTGTCGCAGGAAACGGCTCATCAGGGCGGGTTCTGGCCAGTTTCCGGCCTGTGCGGCGGCAAAGCGGGCGAACTCGTCCGCCACCTCGACCGGCAGGACTATTCCCGTCGGCGGGACGTGCTCGCGCGCGGCCGGCACCCAGCGGGCCCCGGCGATGGCGCCCTGCCGCACCGCGCCGCCGTTGCGCGAGGTCGCGGAGGCGGTGAGCAGCAGCGCGGCGTCGGGCATGGTCTTGGCCGCCGCGTTGACCCGGGAGAAGAACGCCGATGACAGAACCATACTGTCCTGTAACAGAAAGTGGTGAGTCGATCCGTCCGGAATGGACGACCAGGCGGTGGGGACGGCCGCCGCGCTCACCTCGAGCAGACCGCCGGCGAGCGCTCGCGCCCGGCCGGGGTGGCCGGGACTGGCGAGGACGACGCCGGTGACCCGGGTCATCCGCGGTCTGGGTCCGTCACCCGCAACCTCCCAGTACGCGACTTGGTGGCATTAAACACCTTCCCACCTGGACTTGTCACCAGGTCGGACCGCTGACAGACTCGGGCTGTGCGGGTCAGGCACGCCAGTGCGCGGGGTTCGGGAGAGTCCAATGAGGACATCGTGCTGGCGGCGGACGACGTCACCGTGGTCCTGGACGGCGTGAGTCAGTGGTACACCAAGGAATCCGGCTGCCGGCACGGGACCGTCTGGTATGTCGAGCGGCTCGCCGGCCGGATCCTCGACCGCGCCGCCGACCCGGTCCCGCTCACCGAAGCAGTTGGTCGCGCCATCGGGGATGTGGCCGGTCTGCACCGGGACACCTGCGACCTCACGCATCCGTTCGGTCCGGCCGCGACGGTGGCCGTGCTGCGCGAGCGCGCCGACGAGGTGGACTACCTGATCGTCGCCGACTGCGTGATCGTGGTCCAGACCGATGAGAGCGTGACCGCGTTGACGGACCTCAGGCTTGCCCGGCTGCTGGACCGGCTGCGGCGCCCGGACGCCTCCGCGCAGGAGCGCAGCCACCTCCGCGATGGCCTGCAGCGCCTGCGAAACCGGCCCGACGGGTACTGGGTTGCCATGGCGGACCCGGAGATCGCCGCGCACGCGGTGACCGGTTCCTTCGCTCGTGACAAGATCCGGCGCGCGGCCGTGCTCACCGATGGTGCGTCCTGTCTGGTGGACGACTACGGCCAGGCGACCTGGGAGCAACTGCTGGACCTCGGCCCGTGCGGCCTGATAGACGAGGTCCGCCGGTGCGAGCGCGGTGACCCCGACCGGGTGCGCTGGCGCCGGGGCAAGGTCCACGACGACGCCACCGCCGCGTTCTGCGAGTTCTGACCGCGGCGGTGATCGTCGCCCGGCCGGGTTACCCCGCTTGTTCATAACGGCGTGACTTGAGTCATCCGAGGAACCAATCACCGAGGCGGGGGACTCACGTGGGTGAGCGATTCGGCGTTGCGGGGGTGTGGGCCGGACACAACGATGTCGTCAGACGTGAGAAATCTTCACCGGGGTGTGGACGTTCGCGGTTTTTGTTTGTACGGTGATCGCTGTGTCACGGTACCGGGCAGTAGGAACCCATTGTCACGGAACCGTGAACAGCTGGATACCTGCAGAAAGACGCATTTTCTCGTTGCGTAGAGGTTAAGCCTGCGAAACGGTTGTCAACGGTCCGGAAACGTCCCGCCGGGGTGACGCTTCCCGGTTGTTCACCACTGGTTTCCTTTCACATCCCATTCCCTGCCGGTGTGGAGGAGGAATCGACTTGAGCGTGCTTTCCTGTCGTGACCTGGTCATCGGCGTCAGTCCGCTGGGCCGGCCGAGTGCCGCGCTGGCCGTGGCGGTCGAGCGCGCCGGTGGCCTTGGCGTGCTCGACCTTGGCGCCGGGCGCGAGCACGCGCTGGCCGAGTTGCGGCGGGCGGAACGCCTGCTGGGCCGGGCCTTTGGCGTGCGCATCGGTCACGACTGTCCCATCACCCCTGGCGAACTGCCCGAGCTCGTTGACACAATCCTTACGCCGCAATGGCTTCCCGCACCCGGACGGCGGGTGCTGGTCGAGGTCACCTCGGTCGCCGAGGCGCGGGCCGCGGTGGCCGACGGCGCCGACGGCCTGATCGCGCGCGGCAGCGAGTCCGGCGGGCGGGTCGGCGAGCTGACCACTTTCGTGCTGGTGCAGCGCCTGGCCGCCGAAGTCGACGTGCCCATCTGGGCGGCAGGCGGCATTGGCCCGAATACCGCCGCGGCCGCGGTCGCGGGCGGTGCAACCGGGGTGGTTCTCGACAGCCAGCTGGCGCTTGTGCGTGAGGTCCGCGATTGCATTTCCCCGGAGGTCACGAGCGCAATTGAGGCGCTGGACGGGGCCGACACGAGCATTGTCAAGGGCCGAAGGATGGTGATCCGGCCGGGTCTTGAGAAAGCGCTGCCAGTCGGCCAGGACGGCGCCCTCGCGAAGGCGCTGAGCCAATCGGGCGGCACCGCGGGCGGCGTTGTGCAAATAATTCGTCAAGCCGTTCGGCGTAATCTCGCGGGTGCCGCCGGCAATCCCTCGCTGCGGCCGAACGGCGCCTTGACCCGGCGAAATCCGGGAGTGCGGTATCCGCTGGCGCAGGGGCCGATGACCCGGGTCAGCGACCAGCCCGCGTTCGCCGATGCGGTGGCCGAAGCCGGTGGCCTGCCGTTCCTCGCCCTGGCGCTGATGGACGGCGAGCAGACCCGCACGCTGCTGGAGACGACGGCCCGCAGGCTCGGCGACCGGCTGTGGGGCGTGGGCATCCTCGGGTTCGCCGACCCGGACCTGCGTGCCGCTCAACTGGAAGCGGTGCACGCGGTCAAGCCCCGCTACGCCATCGTCGCAGGTGGGAACCCGGCTCAGGCCAAGGCGTTGGAGGAGCGGGGGATCACCGCGTTCCTGCACGTGCCCTCGCCCGCGCTGCTGCGGCAGTTCCTGGCCGAGGGTGCGCGCAAGTTCGTCTTCGAGGGCTGGGAGTGCGGCGGGCACACCGGCCCGCGATCCAGCTTCACCTTGTGGGAGCAGCAGATCGGGGTCCTGCTGGAACGCGCCGACCTCAGCGAGGTCAGCGTGTTCTTCGCGGGTGGCATCCACGACTCGCGGTCCGCGGCCATGATCGAGGCGGTGAGCGCGCCGCTGGCCGAGCGGGGCGCGGCGATCGGGGCGCTGATGGGAACGGCGTACCTGTTCACCCGCGAGGCGGTCGAGCACGGCGCGATCCTGCCGGTGTTTCAGCAGGTCGCGGTCGAGTGCGAGGAAACGACCCTGCTGGAGACGTCCCCCGGGCACAGCGTCCGGTGCGCCCGGACGTCCTATGTGGACACGTTCGAGGCGGCCCGCACCCGGCTGTCCGAGGACGGTGTCACCCGCCAGGAGGCCTGGGAACAGCTGGAACACCTCAACCTGGGGCGCCTGCGGATCGCCAGCCGCGGCCTGCGCCGGTCGGGGACCGAGCTGGTCGAGGTCGGCGAGCGGGAACAGCGCGAGGCCGGGATGTTCATGATCGGCCAGGTCGCGACGCTGCGCCGCGAGCTGACCGACATCGCGAGCCTGCACGCCGAGGTCTGCGACGGCTCGCTGCTGCGGGCCCGCTACGAGGAGCTGGTCGAGCAGGAGACCCCGGCCGAGGCGGCGCCGCTGGACGTCGCGATCGTCGGGATGGCCGCGATGCTGCCGGGTGCGAGCGATGTCGCCGGATTCTGGGCGAACATCGTGGCGGGCGTCGACTCGGTGACCGAGGTCCCGGCCGAGCGCTGGGATCCGGCGGTGTACCCGCAAAGCCCGTCGCGGTGGGGTGGGTTCCTCTCGCCGGTCGCGTTCGACCCGCTGGCCTACGGCATCCCGCCCGCCTCGCTGACCTCGATCGAACCCGCCCAGCTGCTGGCTCTGGAGGCCGCGGCCCGGGCGATCGACGACGCCGGGTACCGGACCCGGCGGTTCGACCGCGACCGGACGTCGGTGATCTTCGGCGCCGAGGCGGGCGCGGACCTGGCCAACGCGTACACCGTCCGGTCGGCGCTGCCGGCGTTGTACGGCACGACGCCGGATGGTCTGGACGACTTCCTGCCCCGGCTGACCGAGGACTCGTTCCCGGGCGTGCTGGGCAACGTGATCGCCGGCCGGATCGCCAACCGCCTCGACCTCGGCGGCGCGAACTACACGGTGGACGCGGCCTGCGCGTCCAGCCTCGCCGCGCTGGACGTGGCCTGCAAGGAACTGCGCACCGGGTCGAGCGACATGGTGTTGTGCGGGGCGGTCGACCTGCACAACAGCGCACACGACTTCATGATGTTCGCCTCGGTCAAGGCGTTGTCGCCCAGCGGCCGGTGCGCGACCTTCGACTCCGCGGCGGACGGGATCGCGCTGGGCGAAGGCGTCGCCTGCGTTGTGCTCAAACGGCTGGCCGACGCCGAACGGGACGGCGACCGGATCTACGCGGTGATCAAGGGCATCGGCGCGTCCAGCGACGGGCGTTCGCTCGGGCTCACCGCTCCTCGCGCCGACGGTCAACGCCGTGCCCTGCAACGGGCTTACAGCGCGGCCGGCGTGTCGGTGGAGTCGGTTGGTCTCGTTGAGGCGCATGGAACCGGGACCGTTGTGGGCGACCGGACCGAGCTGGCCGCGTTGACCGAGATGTTCTCGGAGGTTTCCCCTGGCAGCTGCACGATCGGGTCGGTCAAGTCGCAGATCGGGCACACCAAGTGCACCGCCGGGCTGGCCGGGTTGATCAAGGCGGCCACGGCTGTCCACACTGGAATTCGCCCGGGCACGCTGCACGTCAAGGACCCCAACGCCTACTGGGACCGGGAGACGAGCCCGTTCGGGTTCGGCCGCCGGACCTGGTCCGCGCCCGCGGGCGAACGGACGGCCGGGATCAGCGCGTTCGGCTTTGGCGGCACGAACTTCCACACGGTCATCACCGGATATGACGGCGTCGACGAGCCTCGTCACGGTCTGCGCGAGTGGCCTGCTGAGCTGTTCGTGTTCCGCGGTGCGGACCAGGCTGCGGCTCAGCAGGCGGCCCGTCAGCTCGCTCGTCTGGTGCAGGCCAACGAGGACGCCGGACGGCCATGGACACTTCGTTCACTGGCTGCCACCTCGGCAGCGGGAACGCAGCCGATCCAGGCCGCGGTAGTTGTGTCCAGCTTGGACGAACTGCCTGGCGTGCTGGCCGCTGTTGAGAACGGGCAAGCCGGGTTCCGCTCTTCGGACCCTTCGAAGGTCGCATTCCTGTACCCCGGTCAGGGCAGCCAACGACCCGGCATGATGCTCGACCTGTTCACGGCTTTCCCCCGGCTGCAGGAGTTTCTGCGGCTCTCCGGTGGGCGGTACGAGGACGTGATGTTCCCGCCCGCGGCGCTCACACCGGAGGAGGCCGCGCGGCAGAAGGCGGCGATCACCGACACCACCGTGGCCCAGCCGACGCTCGGGATCGCTGGTTTGGCGATGACGTCTTTGCTGGCATCCCTTGGCATCCGGCCGGACCTGGCGGGTGGCCACAGCTACGGTGAGTTGGTCGCTTTGGCTGCGTCGGGTGCTTTTGATCCGCAGCAGCTCATCGCGGTGAGTGAGGCTCGGGCGGCGTCGATCGTTGCCGCGGCCGGTGATGATCCTGGCACGATGGCCGCGGTGTCGGCGTCCCGCGAACAGGTTCAGGACTTGCTGCCGCCGGATGTCGTTGTGGCCAACCACAACTCGCCCCAGCAAGTCGTGATCTCCGGCGCCACCCAGGCGGTCACGGCCGCGATGGCGGCTCTGTCCGAGGCGGGGTTGTCGGTGCGGCCGATCCCGGTCGCGGCCGCGTTCCACAGCCCGGTCGTGGCCTCGGCGGCCGAGACGTTCGCCGAAGCGCTGGAATCCCACTGGGTTCAGCCGCTGACGTTCCCGGTCTGGTCCAACAAGGACGCTGCGCCCTACGGTGAGGACATCCGGGCGACGATGGCCGCGCAGGTCGCGCACGGCGTCCGGTTCGTCGAGCAGATCGAGGGCATGTACGCGGCCGGCGCCCGGGTGTTCGTGGAAGCCGGTCCTGGTGGTGTGCTGACTTCCCTGGTGCGCAAGATTCTTGACGACCGGCCGTGCACTGTGGTCTCGCCGGGTGATGGGGACCTGACGGGGTTCCTTCGTGCTGTGGCCGAGCTGGCCGTCGCCGGGGTCGATGTGGACACCACGGCGTTGTTCACCGGCCGGGCGGCTCCGGTCCGGCTCGCCGACATTCCCAAACGCCCCCAGTGGTTCGTGGATGGAGGACTCGTGCGTGACGCTCACGGCAAGGCCCTCAACGGCGGCCTGCGCCCGGCCACCGAAACGCCACGCCTGGCCGTGCCCACCGGACTGTCGCGAGACGCCGTGGTGAAGGAGTTCCTCGACGGCATGCGCGAAGCCGTTGCCGCCCAACGCGATGTCCTCCTCGGCTACCTCGGCGCGACGCCTGCGGCACCTGTTGTTGTCGAACAGGCACCGCCGCCGGTCGTGATCGAGCCCGAACCCCTCCCCACGCAGCGCTCCACCGATGTCGGCAGCGTGGTTCTGGAAACCATCAGTGCGCGGACCGGGTATCCGCCGGAGATGCTGGACCCGAAGCTGGATCTGGAAGCGGATCTGTCGATCGACTCGATCAAGCGCACGGAGATCATCGGCGAGCTGGCCACCGCGTTCGGGACCACCGGGGACAGTGCGATGGTCGAGGAACTGGCCCGGATCAAGACGATCGAGGGCATCGTGAGCTGGTTCGGCCAGCGGGAACCGGTCGTGCCGAGCCCACGCCGACCGGTCACAGTGGACGTTGGCAGCGTGGTTCTGGAAACCATCAGTGCGCGGACCGGGTATCCGCCGGAGATGCTCGACGCGAAGCTGGATCTGGAAGCGGATCTGTCGATCGACTCGATCAAGCGCACGGAGATCATCGGTGAGCTGGCCGGCACCTTGGGGGTGCAGGGCGACAGCTCGGTCGTCGAGTCGCTGTCGAAGATCAAGACCATCGAGGGGATCGTCGGCTGGTTCGCCGGTCTGCAACCGGTGACCATCGCTGTGGAACCGAAGGCCGAGCCGCCTGCGACCGGTGCGCGCCCGAGCCGGCAGGTGCCACAGCTCGTGACGCTGGAGCCGTGCCCGGTACGGCGAAACGATGTTCTCAACGACCGAACCGTGTTCATTGTGGACGATGGTGGCGGGATCGGCCTGGAACTCTCGGATCTGCTGTCCGGGTATGGCGCCCAGATCGTCGAGGAGGCCGCCGCAGCCGACTATGTGATCCACCTGGGCGCGTTGCGGTCCGATGTCGAGCCGCTGCTGCCGTCGGCGTTCGAGGAGATCAAGGGTTACCTCGGGGCGCGTGGGTTGGTCGTGGCCACCGCGGGCGGCGGGATGTTCGGGTTCGGCGAGCCGCTGGGCGACCGTGCTCCGGCCTGTCTGGGGCTGCATGGCCTGATCCGGACGGCGGCGAAGGAGTATCCCGGCATCCACATCCGCGCTGTCGACGTCAACCCGAAGGACAGCCACCGCAGTATAGCGACGGCCCTGTTCGGCGAGTTGACCACTGTGGACGGGCCGGCCGTGGTCGGGCATTCGTCCGGTAAGCGGTACGCGATCGAGCTGAGCACCGTCGAGCTGCCGTCCGAACCGGTGCTGGAACTGACCGATGAGAGCGTGGTCCTGCTGACCGGTGGCGCCCGGGGGATCACCGCGCTGGCCGCGATCGAACTGGCCCAGCGGACCGGTTGCCGGATCGAGCTGATCGGCCGCACGCCGTTGCCGCGTGGACCGGAAGACCCGGCGACGATCGGTGCCCAGGACGAACCGGCGCTCCGTCGTGCGTTGATCGCACAAGGCCTGCGGGACCGGGATGAGATCGCGCGCAAGGCCCGGACGGTCCTCGCCGAACGCGAACTCCGGACCACAATGGACAAACTGCGCCGGCACGCCGGTTCGGTGCGCTACCACGTCTGCGACGTCCAGGACGTGGAAGCGGTGCAGGCCGTGATCGCCGACGTCACCGCACGCTTCGGCCGCATCGACGGGATCGTCCACGGCGCTGGCGTTCTGGACGACAAACTGATCGCCGACAAGACGGCCGAGTCGTTCGCCCGGGTGTACGACACCAAGGTCAACGGGGCGCTCGCGCTGGAGGCCGCGTTCCGGCACGACCCGAAGTTCGTGGTGCTGTTCGGCAGCATCAGCGGGGTGTTCGGCAACCGTGGCCAGGCGGACTACTCAGCTGCCAACGACACCTTGGACCGGCTGGCCAGATTCTGGGCAAGCCAAACCGGGACGCGCGTCGTGAGCGTGGACTGGGGGCCGTGGGCGGGCAGCGGCATGGCCGTTGACCTGGCCAAGGAGTACGAGCGGCGAGGGATCAGGCTGATCGACCCGGCCGAGGGCGTGGACTGCCTGCTGGCCGAGCTGACCCGTGGTGGCCACGACGATGTCCAGGTGGTCTACCAGTGCGAGGCGTAGACATCGCGATCGTCGGCTTGGGCGCATTGTTCCCCGGGGCCGCCGACGTGCCTTCCTTCTGGCGCAACATCGTCGGCGGGGTGGACGCGATCGGCACGATCCCGGCCGCCCGCTGGGATCCCGAGGTCTACTACCATCCGGACGCGGCCCCGGCCAGCGACCGGTTCTACTGCCGGCGCGGCGGGTTCCTCGACGACCTGGCCACGTTCGACCCGACCCGGTTCGGCATCATGCCGTCCACGGTGGACGTCGCCGAGCCGGACCAGTTGCTGGCGTTGAGCGTGGCCGCCGAGGCGGTCGCCGACGCCGGTGGCGAGCAGGCGTTGCCGGACCGGGCCAAGGTCGGGATCGTCGTCGGCCGCGGCGGGTATCTCACCCCGGGCTGCGCGCGGCTGGACCAGCGGGTCCAGGTCGACACCCTGGTGTCGGTCGTGCGGGACCTCATGCCCGGGTTGAACGAGGCCGAACTGCGGGCCGCGTTGCGGGACCGGCTGGGGCCCGAGCAGCCGGAGGCGTCGATCGGGCTGGTGCCGAACCTGGCCGCCTCCCGCATCGCCAACCGGTTCGACCTGCGCGGACCCGCGTACACAGTGGACGCGGCCTGCGCGTCCGGCCTCGTCGCGGTGGAACACGCGGTGCGGGAACTGGCCGCGGGCCGATGCGACGCGATGATCGCCGGGGCCGTGCACGTCACCCACCACCCGACGCTGTGGAGCGTGTTCACGCAGCTCAAGGCGCTGTCCCCGCGCGAGCAGATCCGGCCGTTCGACCGGTCCGCCGACGGCACGCTGCTGTCCGAGGGCGTCGGGATGGTCGTTCTCAAGCGCTATGCGGACGCCCTGACCAGCGGTGATCGGGTGTACGCGGTGATCCGCGGGGCCGGCACCGCGAGCGACGGCCGGGCGACGAGCATGATGACGCCCAACCCCGAAGGCCAGCTGCTCGCCGTGCAACGGGCGTGGCAGGAGGCGGGCCTGGAGACCGGCGCCGAGCTGGGGTTGATCGAGGCCCACGGAACGGCCACACCCGCCGGTGACGCCGCCGAACTGCAGACCATGATCGCCGCCTTCGGGGCGACGGGTCCGGCGGCGGGGATCGGCACGGTCAAGTCGATGATCGGTCACGCCATGCCAGCGGCCGGGATGGCAGGCTTGATCAAGGCCGCCCTCGCGGTCCACCACGCGACGCTGCCGCCGACCCTGCACATCACCGAACCGCACCCGTCGCTCGCCGGCACGAGGTTCGAGCCGGTGCTGTCCGCGAGGCCCTGGGACACACCGAAACGGGCGGTGGTCAACGCTTTCGGGTTCGGTGGCATCAACGCTCACCTCGTCCTGGAACCGGCCGGCGAGGGAACTCCCTTCATCCCGGCGCCGGAGACTCCGGTGCTGATGGTGGCCGCGAGTTCGCCGGAATGGCTGGACCAAGAGCTGTCGATGGACGACGATTCGCTGCTGGCGCTGGCTTTCCGGAAAGCCCCGGTGGGCGACGGGCCGTGCCGGCTGGCGGTGTGGGCGCCGAACGCCAAGCGGCTCAGGCAGGCCCGGCAGATCGTGGCGCGTGGTCGCAAGTGGACCGGACGGCACGGGATCTGGTTCTCGCCGGAGCCCTTGCTGACCCGGCCGGACCAGATCGGGTTCCTGTTCCCCGGCTTCGAGCAGCGGGACACCGGCGAACTCGCGGGCGAAGAGTCCGTTGTGGACCATGCGGTCGGGTTGTTGCAGGCCGGACGTCAGCAGGCGCAACGGCTCCGGGCGGCGGGGATCGTGCCGAGCGCGTTGGCCGGGCATAGCATGGGGGAGTGGACGGCGATGATCGTCGCCGGGATCTACCCCACGATCGACTCGTTCGTCGATTCCCTGCGGCCGGGTATGGTCGCCGTCGCTGATGTCGTCTACGCAGCCTTGGGGTGTTCCGCGGACACGGCTGCCGAGGCATTGGTGGACGGGGTCGTGGTGAGCCACGACAACTGTCCGCACCAGTCCGTGATCTGTGGTCCGGCGGAGAAGCTGCAGATCGTGGTGGAACGGCTCAAAGCCCAGGGCGTGCTCGCGCAGATCATGCCGTTCCGGACGGGCTTCCACACCCCCGCTCTCGCTCCCTTCCTCGACGCGGCACGGGACACGGTCAACAGCCTGCCGGTGCACGCGCCCAAGCTCCCGATCTGGTCGGCGACCTCGCTTCGGCCCATGCCTGGTGACGCGACTGAGATCCGAGATCTTGTTCTGCGTCACCTGGTTGAGCCGGTCCGGTTCCGGCCGGTGATCCAACGCATGTACGACAGCGGGATCCGGGCGTTCGTCCAGGTCGGTGCGGGCAGCCTGACCGGGTTCGTCGAGGATACTTTGGACGGTCCACATCTGACGGTCAGCGGCGAGCCTGACCGGGTGGCGGCCGCGCTGTGGGCGTTCGGGATGAACCGAGGCTCGGCTGGGAAGCGGTTGTCGCTGGGGTTGCCGAAGATCAAGCTGGAGCCCATCGCGGCCGCGCCGGTGCGGACCGACTCCCCGTTGAGCGCGGCCTTGAACGCGGTCCTGGCCGAGGCGAACTCCGCCGCGCGCCAGGTCGTCGAGGCGCTGTCGGCGCCGGTTGTGCCGCGGACCAAGGAGTTCACCCGCGAGTTCTCCCTGCGGACCATGCCCGAACTGGTCGACCACGCCATCTTCCCGCAGCCGGAGGGCTGGCTGGAGCTGTCCGACGGGTTCCCGACCGTGCCGATCACCGGCCTGGTCGAAGTGATCATCGACGCCGCCCGCACGGTCGCGCCGACGGCGATCGTGTCCGCTGTCGAGTCCGTGCGGGCCATGCGGTGGCTCTCCGTCGAGCCGGCCGTACACGCCAAGATCACCGTCCGACGGGAAGGCGATCGGGTCCGCGTCCGGGTCGGCGACTACGCGGAAGGCGTTGTCGTCCTGGCGAACTCGTATCCGCGACCGGAGGAACGGCAGCAACGGGCACTGGTGGGAACGAGGCCCGCGCCGGTCCGGGCAGACCAGTTGTACCGCGACGGCTGGATGTTCCACGGTCCTCGGTTCGCCGGTGTCACCGAGCTGGAGACGTTGGCGGACAACGGGATCATCGGCACGCTGACCGTGTTGCCCGCCTCGGGCGCGTTGCTGGACAACGCGGGTCAGGTGATCGGGCACTGGATGCAGGTCAGCAAGGACGTGGACCAGACCGTTCTGCCGACCGGCATAGACTCGATCCGTTACTACGGGCCAACTCCCGGTGTTGGTGAGGAAGTTCGTTGCACGGCATGGATCATCGAGGTCACGCCGGAGCAGATGCGGGCCGACGCCGAGCTGCGGACGGCGGACGGCCGGGTCTGGTGCCGGATCGAGGGCTGGACCACCCGGCGGTTCACCACGGATGACCGGATCTGGCAGGTGAAACTGCGACCGGACCGCAACACGCTCGGCGAGCCGCACCCGGACGGCTGGGTGCTGGTGACCGAGAAGTGGGCGGACAGCGCGACGCGTGAGCTGATGATGCGCCGGTATCTCACCGCGTCCGAACGCGACAGTTACAGCAAGCTGGACCTGCGGGCGCAGCGGCAGTGGCTGGTCGGCCGGGTCGCGGTCAAGGACGCGGTCCGGCGCTGGTTGTGGAGCCGGGGAGCCGGGCCGATCTTCCCGGCGGAACTGACCGTTGTGGACGATCGGGACGGTGTGCGGGTGCGGGGCGCGTTCGCGACCCCGGCCGTGTCGCTCGCGCACTGCGTCGATCCGGCCAGGCCTTCGGCGGGCGGGTGTGCGGTGGCGATCGCGGGTGAGGACACAGTCGCGATCAACGTCACCGGCGTGCGCACCGAGCAGGGAACGTCCTATGTAGTCGATTTCGGAGGACAGAGTGTCTGACATAGACGTGCTGGATGTGGTCGTTCGGATGATCGAGGAGGTCGTCGGCGCCGATGTGCTGCTGGACATGACCGTCACCCCGGACACCACGTTCAGCGACGACCTCGGCCTGGAGAGCATCGAGTTCGTGGCGCTGGCCGACAAGCTGCGCGAGCGCTACGGCGACCGGGTCGACCTGGTGGCCTTCCTTGGCGACATGGACATCGACGAGATCATGGCCATGACCGTCGGCCAGCTGGTGGACCACATCGAGTCGCACCAGCCGGCCGTGAGCTCCTGACCATGGACATCCACGCCCGCGGACTGCGGTTCCACGTCCAGCAACTCGGCCCCGAGGACGGGCCTGTGCTGGTGTTCGCGCATGGGCTGGTGATGGACAATCTGTCGAGCTTCTACTACACATTGGCCGCACCGCTGGCGAAACAGGGTGTGCGCACTGTCCTTTTCGACCTGCGCGGGCACGGGTTGTCCGCCCGGCCGCCGACAGGGTATTCGCCGCAGGACAGTGCGCTGGACCTGCTGGCCATTTTGGACGAGCTCGACATCCAGCAACCCGTGTACGTGCTGGGAAACAGCTACGGCGGGATCGTGGCCATGCACACGGCGTTGAAGGCTGCCCACCGGGTGGCCGGGGTCGTGGTCGTGGAGGCCGCGTGCTCGGGCGCGCCGGGTGAGTTGTGGGTCGAGGACATCGTGAACACGCTCAGCGTCGCCGCGCTCGGGCTGGAGTTCGACCGGACCCAGGACCAGTTGAAGGCGTTGGGACAGCGCAAGGTCGCCAAGCTCGCCGGGAACGCCAACGCGTTGCTCAACGGCACCTCGCTGATCGACGACCTGGTCGGCGGGTCGCTGCTGTCCGAAGCGGACCTCAAGCAGATCGCCTGCCCGGTGCTGGGCGTGTTCGGCGGGGAGTCGGAACTCATTGACGCGGCCACACATCTGGCCGCGCATGTGCCGGACTGCACGACACACGTGGTACCCGGGCTGGGACACACAGTTCTGCGTGAGGCCACCGACGAGTTGCTCGCCACCATCCTGGCGTGGTTGCGATGAGCCGGTTCCTGTTCGTCGTCCCGCCGCTGACCGGGCACATCAACCCCACCGTGGCGGTGGGCGGCGAACTGGAACGGCGCGGTCACGAAGTCGCGTGGGTCGGGCACCCGGCCACACTGCGACCGCTCCTCCCGGACAACGCCAGGATCTTTCCCGCCCTGGACGACTCCCTGGAACAGGACATCCAGGAGGCCCGGCGCCGGTGGCTGGAGCTCAAAGGCATCGCGGTGCTGAAGTTCCTGTGGGAGGAGTTCCTCATCCCGCTGGCGCACGCGATGATCCCGGGCGTCACGGCGGCGATCGAGGAGTACGAACCCGATGTGCTCATCGCCGATCAGCAGGCTCTGGCAGGCCCTGTTGTGGCGATGCGAACGGGGATCCCGTGGGTGACGTCGGCCAGCACGTCGGCCGAGCTGGTCCGTCCACTGCGGACCATGCCGAAGGTCGAGGAGTGGATCCGGCGCCGGCTGGCGGAGCTGACTGAGTCCGATGCAGACATACGATTTTCGGCTCACCTGGTGCTGGCGTTCACGACGAGGGAACTCGTGGGCGCGCACGAATTCCCTCCGCACTACGTGTTCACCGGACCCGCGCTCGGCCGGACGGAACGAGCCGGCTTCCCCTGGGAGTGGTTGAAAGACGGGCACAAGCGCGTCCTGGTCTCGTTGGGCACGCTGAATGGTGCTGCTGGGCACAGGTTCTTCGGTGAGGTCGTCTCCGCTGTCGCCGACCTCCAGAACGTCCAGGTGATCATGGTGGCTCCGCCGGATGCCGTCACGGTCCCGCCGCATGTGCTTGTGGCAGAACGCGTTCCCCAGCTGGCGCTGATGAAACACCTCGACGCGGTGATCTCGCACGGCGGCCACAACACCGTCTGCGAGACCCTCGCGCATGGGCTGCCGCTGGTCGTCACCCCGATCCGGGACGACCAGCCGATCATCGCCCAGCAGGTCGCCGACGCCGGGGCGGGCATCCGGCTGAAGTACCAGCGGGTCAGGGCCGGCGAGATCCGCGAGGCCCTGAACTCCGTGCTGTACGGCCCCGGGTACGCCGCTGGCGCACGCCGGGTGCAAGAGTCCTTCCGTGCCGCCGGTGGCGCCGCCACCGCGGCCGACCATCTCGAGGCGGTGGCGTGTCATGTCGTGGGTCCTGTTCGGACTGGTGGTGGCCCTCGTCCTGCTGGACACCTTGAAGCTGCGGGCCAGGGCCGGCCAGCTGCGGGTGCTTCAGCCGGCGTCGGGTGACTCCGAGGACTACCTGTCCTATCCGGCGGCACTGCCCGGCGGCGTCAGAGAGTCGGCCATCGAGTTCGCGCGCGCCGAAGACCTTGGCCTGGTGGACATCGTACCGGCGAATCTGTCCACAGTGGCCGCGATCGATCTGCTGAGGACAGTCGAGCCGAAGGACTACCGTGGTGGCCGGTGGGTGCGCGGCGTCAGCGCGGGCGAGGCGATCGTCTGCAGCCGCAAGGCGATCGACAAGCTCGACGTCGTCGAACCCGGCGACGACCCCACCGAGTACGTCACGCTCGCCCGCCGTGTGAAGGACCGCGAGGGCGTGAGCGTCGACATCGCCGTGTCCGCGACTTTGCAAGCCAAACCGTACGATCTGTCCACAAGGGCCGCTCGGTTGCGCCAGCTCGGCAAGCGCCCGGCCCTGTGGACGACTGGTTCCGTCATCGCCTACCTGGCCGTGCTCGGGACCACGCTGTGGAGCTGGCCCTGGGGGCTGATCGCGGCCGGTCTGTACATCCTGCAGCCGGTGCTGGCGTTCGCCGGAACCCCGTTGAAGCCCAAGGACTTGGCGCTGGCCTCGCTGGGCCGGGTGGTCTACACCCCGTACCTGTGGGTGCGGACGATGACCGGCCGCTGGCGTTCCTCGGCGGAACGCAAGCAGGACGCCACCCTGGCAGAGCTGATTCCCGCGTACGCGGACGAGATCGCCCGTGGCACCGACCGGTTCTTCGAGCCGCGCCGCGACACCTGCCCGGTCTGCGTGTCGACCAACCTGGACCACGTGGTCACCAGCGGCGACCTCGTCCAGCTCAAGCCGGGTGAGTTCACCCTGGAGCGGTGTGTCTCTTGTGGACACGTCTTCCAGAACCCGCGGGTCTCCCCGGACGGCCTGGACTTCTACTACCGCGACTTCTACGACGGCCACGGCGCCGGCGCGGCCGAGGCCGTGTTCGCGGGCAGCCCGGAGCCCTACTACGACCGCGCGCGGATGGTTCAGCCATTCACCACACCCGTGCGGTGGCTGGACGTCGGCTCCGGGCACGCCCACTTCTGCCGGGGTGCCAAGGAGATCCTGCCGGAGACCACCTTCGACGGTCTGGACCAGGGCGCGTCGATCGAGGACGCGGCGACCCTCGGCTGGATCTCCACAGCGTACCGGGGCGGCTTCAAGGAGTTCGCCGACAAGGTGCGCGGCCAGTACGACGTGATCAGCATGCACCACTACCTGGAACACACCCGGGATCCTTGGGACGAACTGGACATCGCGGCCTCGGTCCTGCCCGGCGGTGGCTACCTGCTGATCGAGCTGCCCGACCCGGAATGGCGGCTGGGGCGGTTGTTCGGCAAGTACTGGATGCCGTGGTTCCAGCCCCAGCACCAGCACATGATGCCGATCGGCAACCTCAAGAAGGCGCTGGCCGACCGCGGTCTCACGCCGGTCGCCGAAGAGCGCGGCAAAGCCCACCTGTGCAACGACTTCGTGCTGTCCAGCTACCTGTTCCTGGCCACTTTGGCGCCCCGCTCGCCTTCCCCGTGGCGCCCCGCGAAGCCGAAGCTCAAGGCGTTGCGCAGCCTCGCGGTGTGGTCGGTCGGCATCCCGTGGCTGATCGTGGCCGGGGTGCTGGACAAGACGCTGAACCAGTCCATCGCGCGCCGCAAGGACCTCGGCAACGCCTACCGGGTCCTGGCCCGTAAGGAGACCGCCGAATGACCGATCTGGCGGACCGCCCGGACGTCTCCCCGGAACTGCGGCTCGTGCCGCACGCGTTCCGGGAGACGTTCGGGCGCCCGGCCACCGGCGTCTGGTACTCGCCGGGGATCGTGACGCTGATGCCCGGCGTGTCGGTGTGCGCCCGCTGGGGCGCGATCGTGGCGGCGGAGCGGCGCACCGACGGCGTGCTCGAGGTCGTGTCGATCAACAAACCCGCCGAGCCCTGGCGGGTGCCGGCCGCCGAGTTCACGAGCGTGAACCCGCCGGCCTGGGCGGAACCGGTCTCGCGGGTGGTTTCGTTGCTACAGCCCGCAGGCGCCACGCTGATGTGCAGTGTGGACCTGCCCGCCGGGTCCGGTTTGTCGTCCCCGATGGCCCTCGCATGTGCTGCCGCGCTTGCGTTGCGCGACCTGTGGCGGCCGGAGATGGCGCTGGAGTCCCTGATTGCGCTGTTGGGCCCAACGGGCACTGCTGCGTTCGCCGGGTACGGGCTTGGTCTGGACCTCGACGGCGCGGCGCTGCTGGTGATCGACACCCGGATCCGCCGCGAGGTGCCCATGCCGCCCCGTGTGGTCACTCCGGTTTGTTGCACTTCGGTATCGGCGCTGGGGCGCAGCCTCACCGCGCACCACCGTTCCGGTGTGCGGGAACCCGCGCAGGACCTCGCCGTGGACGCTGCCCTGGCCGCGGGCGCGTTCGGGGCGTCGTCGCTGGTAGACGAACCGGGACGGCCCGTCTCCGTACTTTGTGAACCCGGCGGACTAAGTACCGTGCGGGCCTATGTGTCCGATGCGTTCCGCTCCGGGAACGCTCTCGCACCCAGGTACCTGACCATAAAACCGGCCGCCGGAGCCACGCGGATCACGCCGTAATCCTTGTATAACGCCCGTCGCGCTGCGTGAGCCCGTACTGTAGACAGTGATCAGGTTGATCTACAGGCGAGACGGGGCCAGGTATGACGAGCCGGGGTGATGACGCGCGGCGTGTCGACACGGCACGGCCGAGCATCACCCGTGTCTACGACGCGATGCTCGGCGGCAAGGACAACTTCCAGGCCGACCGGGACGTCCGCGACCGGCTGCTGGCGCTGGACCCCGAGTTCGGCCGCGCGTCCTGGGACAACCGCGAGTTCACCATGCGGGTGACCCGGTTCCTGGCCGGCGAGATCGACATCACCCAGTTCATCGACCTCGGCGCGGTCCTGCCGACCATGGAGAACGCGCACGAGGTGGCGCAGCGGGTGAACCGCGAGGCCACCGTGATCTACGCGTCGATCGACCAGGCGGTGCTCGCGCACGGCCGGGCGCTGCTGGCCGAGAACGACCGCACACACGTCGCCGAGGCGGACTTCCGGCTGCCGCAGCAGGTCCTGGAGAACGCGACCGTCACCAAGTACATCGACTTCGACCAGCCGGTGGCGCTGTTCCTGGTCGCGATCATGAACCACGTCTCCGACCGGCGCGACCCGGCGGCGATCGTGCGCGCCTACATCGACGCGATCCCCTCCGGCTCGTACGTCGCCCTTTCGCACCTGCTCGACCCCGGTCCGGACCACGAGCTGGCGCCCCTGATGGCGGACATCAAGACGATCTACGCCGACGCCGGGTTCCCGGGCTGGTTCCGGAGCTACGAGCAGATCGAGGCCATGTTCACCGGCCTGGAGCTGCTGCCACCCGGCCTGGTCACGCTGGCCGACTGGTGGCCGGATGGCCCGCGGCTGCGCCCGTTGGCCCCGGTGCAGCGGCTGCTGGTCGGCGGGGTCGGCCGCAAACCCTGATGCCGCACATTCGCGGGCTGCGACGCTCGTGGTGGCCATCGCGACCATCAACGCCTGGAACCCGCTTCGGCGTCATCGCCCAGCCGGAACCGGGGTTCCAGCGCAGGAACTAGCCCGCGCCGATGCCGGTGATCGAACGGACCTCCAGTTCGGCGTCCCGGGTGCCCTCCGGGCGGCCGAGCTTGGCGCCGACGAAGCCGAGCACGAACGACAGCGGGATCGACACGATGCCGGGGTTGGACAGCGGGAACCAGTGGAAGTCCACGCCGGTGACGATGGAGTTGCTCGCGCCGGAGACGACCGGCGAGAACACGATCAGGATCAGGCAGGAGCCCAGGCCGCCGTAGATCGACCACAGCGTGCCGGTGGTGTTGAACCCGCGCCAGAACAACGTGTACAGCAGCGTGGGGAGGTTCGCCGAGGCGGCCAGGGCGAAGGCGAGGGCCACGAGCGAGGCGACGTTCTGGCCGGTGGCGAGGATCCCGCCGCCGATGGCCAGGCAGCCGATCACCACGGCGGTCAGCCGGGCCACGCGGACCTCGGCGCCGGGTTCGGGGTGGCCGCGTTTGATCACGTTGGCGTACACGTCATGCGCGAACGAGGCCGAGGCGGTCAGCGTGAGACCGGCGACGACGGCGAGGATCGTGGTGAACGCCACCGCGGACACGATGCCCAGCAGCAGCGCGCCGCCGACGTGGAACGCCAGCAGCGGGGCCGCGGAGTTCTCGCCGCCGGGCGCGCCGGTGATCGCGGTGGACCCGACGATCGCGCTGGCGCCGTAGCCGATGGCCAGCGTGGACAGGTAGAAGATGACCATCGCCCAGGTGGCCCAGACCACGGATCGGCGTGCTTCCTTGGCGTTCGGCACCGTGTAGAACCGCATGAGCACGTGGGGCAGTGCCGCGGCGCCGAGCACGAGGGCCAGCGACAGCGACACGAAGTCCAGCCGGGACGTGCCGGACTTGCCGTACCGCGCACCGGGATCGAGCACCGACTCGCCCAGCGCGTTGTTCTGCGCGGCCTTGCCCAGCAGGTCGGAGAGGTTGAAGCCGAACTTGCCCAGGATGAACACGCTCATCATCACCACGCAGACCAGCAGCAGCGTGGCCTTGATGATCTGCACCCACGTGGTGCCCTTCATCCCGCCGACCAGCACGTAGCTGATCATGATCACGCCGACCACGGCGATCACCAGCGCCTGGCCGCCGGTGCTGTGGATGTCCAGCAGCAGCGCGACCAGCCCGCCGGCCCCGGCCATCTGGGCGAGCATGTAGAAGAACGAGATCACCAGGGTCGCGTTCGCGGCGGCCGCGCGCACCGGGCGCTGGCGCATCCGGAAGCTGATCACGTCGCCCATGGTGAACCGGCCGGTGTTGCGGAACCGCTCGGCGATCAGCAGCAGCGGCACGAGCCAGGCGACCATGAACCCGATGGAGAACAGGAACCCGTCGTAGCCGTTGACGGCGATGGCCCCGGCGATGCCGAGGAACGAGGCGGCCGACAGGTAGTCCCCGGACAGGGCGATGCCGTTCTGCACACCGGTGAACGCGCTGCCCGCGGCGTAGTAGTCGGCGGCCGAGGCATTTCTGGTGCTGACCCGGTACACAATGAACAATGTCACGGCGACGACCGCGAGGAAAATGCCGATGTTGATCCCGGGTTCGCCGACCCCGGCGGCGAGCGTGGTGGTCATGCGTTGTCCCCGCGCAGTTCGGCGACGGCCGGATCAACACGCCGCTTGGCGAACCGCAGATAGCACAACATGATCACCACGGTCGTCACGAACTGGGACAACCCGAGCAGCAGGCCGACCGTCACGTTGCCCCAGACGCGCTCGCTCATGAACTCGTGCGCATAGGCGGCGAGCACCACATAGGTGAGGTACCAGACCAGGAAAAGGGCGCTCACCGGGAAGATGAACCGCAGCAGGCGGCGCCGTAGACGCACGAATTCCGGGCTGTTGCGAATGGCCTCGAAATCGGGCGCCGATTCGGCTTCCCCGGTGAAATGGTCTGCCCGCGAAAAGGACGTGGTCGTGGTCATCCTCGGGTGTTCCTCCGCGGGTCTTCCGGCCCGTGCTTCGGGGGAGCGGGCCAGGTAGGCAGTCAAGCTAGGCGGGCGGGACGGCTGCGGTCAAGGAGGCCATCCGGCCCGTTCTGGGAGTGAGCAACCTAACCACTGTCTGGTGTGAAAAGTTCTTACGGCATTAGGTGGTCTGTTTGTTGTGCCATTTACGGACCGTATTGAGGCCGTGGCGTAATTGATGCTTGAACAGATGGGCGACAGTTCCTTAGGTTAGCTCGCGATGTCCTATTCAATTCCGAGGTTCCGGTGACTGGGCGGCGGTCCTGGGCGGCCGCCGTCGTGCAGTGGCGGAACTGGCCGGTGCTGGTCAAGATCGGTGCCGTTCTGGTCGTACCCGTGGTCGCCGCCATCGTGCTGGGCGCCCTGCGGGTGCAGGCCGACATCGCGCTGTCCGAGTCCTACAGCGATGTCGAGCAGCTGGCCGCGCTGCGCGGTGAGCTCGTGCCGGCCATGTCGCTGATCCAGCGCGAGCGGGTGGTGGCCGTCCAGCAGCCCGCGGCGGCGCCGCAGACGTTCCAGCAGCAGGCGCAGAGCACCGACATCGCGGTTGCCAGCCTGGATAAGCTCGTGCGCGAGACGCCGAATCTCGGATCCGCCGCGGATGCGGGGTATGAGGCCATGAAGCGCGCGCTGGGGTCGTTCCAGCAGTTGCGTGCGCGCGTGCTCGCGGGCGAGGACTCGACCGTGATCCTCGCCGGGTACAACACGATCACCGGCGCGATCCTGGACTTCGACCGCTCGCTGGTCGGCCGGTTCCCCGACCAGGAGCTGACCGGGACATCGATGGCGCTCTACGACCTGCAGGTCGCGCGCGAGCAGGTCAGCCAGCAGCAGGCGCTGGTGCTGATCGGCGTGCGCCGCGGCGAGCTGTCCACGGTGGAACGCGAATGGGTCATCGAGGCGGATGTGCGGCTGGCCGACATGATCAGCGACCTGCACGCCGTCGCGCCGCCGGAGGTCTGGCAGAACTACCTGATCAACGTGACCGGCAAGGACGTCTCCACCCGCCAGGACCTGGTCCGGCTGGCGCGTGCCGAACCGCAGCCCGCCGCGCCGCAGAAGGGCCGTCCGCGCCCGTCGATGCCGTTCGGCGCGCAGGAGTGGAACAACACCTCGGACACCACGACCGGTCTGATGACCCAGGTCGCCCGGACCGCGGCGACCCAGCTGCGGACGGCGTCGGCCGCGTTGCAGGACCAGACCAGCAGCCGGGCCGGCTCGCAGTCGGTGCTGCTGCTAGCGATCGTGCTGCTCGCCGCCGCGATCGGCGGGGTCGTCGGCCGGTACCTGCTGAAGTCGTTGGGAACACTGCGCAAGACGGCCCTCGACGTGGCCGCGCACCGGCTTCCCGCCGCGGTGGCCGACATCCGTGCCGGGAACCCCGCGTCGATCGAACCCGTGCCGGTGGTGACCACCGAGGAGTTCGGTCAGCTGGCGCGCGCCTTCGACACCGTGCACAGCCAGGCCGTGCGGTCCGCCGAGGAAGAGGCGACGCTGCGCGGGAACCTGCGCAACATCCTGGTGAACCTGTCCCGGCGCAGCCAGTCGCTGGTCGAGCGCCAGCTGAAGCTGATGGAACAGCTGGAGCAGAAGGAGAACGACCCCGACCAGCTGGCCAACCTGTTCAAGCTCGACCACCTCGCCACGCGCATGCGGCGCAACAACGAGAACCTGGTCGTGCTGTCGGGCGCCGAGCTGGGCCGCCGGTTCACCGATGCCGTGCCGGTGGCCAACATCCTGCGGGCCGCGGTGTCCGAAGTGGAGCATTACGAGCGGGCGGTCGTCCGCTCGTCGCCGCGCGTGTACATCCTCGGTTACGCGGCCGGTGACCTGGTTCGGTCAGTGGCCGAACTGGTCGAGAACGCGACGGCGTTCTCCCCGCCGGACACCCAGGTGGTCATCCAGGCGGTGCGGACCGACTCCGGTGCCGTGCTGGTCGAGATCATCGACGAGGGCATCGGCATGGGCGACACCGAGCTGGCGGACGCCAACACCAAGGTTGCCCTCGGCGGCGGCGTCGACGTGCCGGTTTCGCGGCAGATGGGCCTGTTCGTGGTCGGCAGCCTGGCCGCGCGCCAAGGGTTCCAGGTCGCCCTCGCGCACCGCCCCGGCGACGAGGAAGGCCTGATCGCCACCATCCTCGTCCCCACCGACCTCATCACCGAAAGCCCGGACGCCACCCCCAAACAGCGTCCCTCCGCGGCCGCCGCCCTGCTCGGCAGCCCCACGAGCAGCTGGCTGGGTACCTCCGAAGCCGCCGATCCCGGCCCGGATGCCCGTCGGCAGACCGCGGCCGCGTTCGCCGCCCCGGCGCCTTCGGAGGAAGTCGCGCCGAACTGGCCGGGTGCGGGTGATGACGTGGACCAGTCCGGGCTGGTCCGGGCGTTCATCACGCAGTCGGGAGTCGGGCACATCCCGCCGGTGGGCGCCATCGGCGGGGTCAATGGGACTGAGGTTCCCGGCTCCGGTGTGGGGCAGATTCCCGTGGTGCCCACCGAACCGGGCACTGTGCGGATCCAGCCCGTTGAGCCGCCGGAGAAGAGTGCGGCTGCGGCATCCGGCGCGGGTGCAATCCCGCCGGTGCCCACCGACGAAAAGGCTCAACGGGCCGACGCCTCGGGTGCCGGGACGATTCCGCCGCTGCGCGCTGGTGAACAGGAGCAGCGCGCCGCCGCCTCCGGCCAGGAGCCTCGGCACATGGCGGCGCCGGATGGCGAGGACCGGGTTGCGGGCTCGGGTGTGGGCAGCGTGCCGCCGGTGCCCACCGACGAGCAGGCGCAGCCGGGCGATGAGCGTCCTGCGAATGTTCCCGATGTCCGGACTGGGTCTGGTGTCTCCCCCGTGAAGCCGGAGCAGTCGGGGGTGGGGCTGATTCCGCCGGCCAAGCTGGGGTCTGTAGGTAGTAGTGCGGTGGCTGGGGCCGGTGGTGATGGGGCATTCTCTGGCTTGGGGCTGAGTCGGCCGGAGGTGTCGGGTAACGGTGTTCACGCGGCTGATGGGGTCGTGAGGGCTTCCGGGACGTTGTCCGGGCAGTTGGAGTCGGTAGGGATCCATGTCCGGCTGCCCGAGTTGCCGGTGGCCAGTTCGCCCGCGTCGATCCTGTTCCGCGACGGTGACGCCGGCTCCGGTGCACAGCCTGATGACAGTGGGTTCGCCTGGCTTGGCACTTCGGTGCCCTCGGGGCCTCCGGCGCAGCGCGTGGCCGCAGCGCCGGTGGTCAGGCAGGAACCCGGTGGCGCTCTTCCCAAACGCGTGCCGCAGGCGCAGTTGCACGCGGGTGCCCGCCGCACCTCGAAAACCGTGCAGCCGCCGAGGCGTCCCGCCAACGCCGAGCGCGCACGCGGGTTTCTGAGCAGTTTTCAGGCGGGTGTCCGCCTGAGCAAGGCCGCTGAGCAGGGCGGCGACGTGGGGGAGGAGAAACCATGACCCAGACGCCGACCAAGGGCCGACAGGTCAGCAGGTTCGGGTGGCTCGTCGACAACTTCGCCGAGCGGGTCCCGGGTGTGGCGCATGCCGTGGTGATCTCGGTGGACGGGCTGTTGCTGACCGCATCGGCCCGGCTGCCGGCGGAACGGGCCGAGCAGATGGCGGCGATCGCGGCCGGCATCGTCAGCCTGAACCTCGGTGCGGCGCGATGTCTCGGCGCGGACGCGGTCAACCGGTCGATCGTGGAGATGGACCACGGTGTCCTGTTGCTGACGTCCATCCGGGACGGTTCCTGCCTGGCCGTGCTGGCCCGGCGGGACACCGACATCGCGCAGATCGCGTACGAGATGACCGTGCTCGTGGACCAGGTCGGCCAGATGCTGACCCCCGAGCTGCGGGCCGAACTGAGCGGGTCCGCCCGCCGGTAACCGGAGCAGAGGTGGTTCGTGGGCGCTGACGAGGACACGTTCGCCGACGTGCTCAACGGCCTCACCCAGGGCATCGGCCGCCGCAAACGGCGCAACGAACCCGAGGTGCCGGCCCAGCACGTCCCCGAACCGGTGCCGCACCAGGACCGCGGCGAGGACATCGAGGACAACGCCGCCAGCGTGCGCGCCTACGCGTGGACCGGCGGCCGCACCAGACCCGAGTACCGCCTGCGGATCGAGACCCTGGTCTCCGCCTCCGCCGAGGGTCTCGACCGGTTCGCCGGGCTGTCCGCCGAACACCAGGAGGTCATCGAGCTGTGCACGCAGTCCCGGTCGGTGGCCGAGGTCGGGGCCGTGCTCCGGCTCCCACTGGGCGTGGTCAAGGTGCTGCTCGGCGACATGGCCCGGCTCGGCCTGATCACCGTGTACGAGAACGACTCCGGCCCCGACCTGCACCTGCTCGAACGCGTCCTGCACGGCCTCACCCGGCTCAGGACGTGAGCGACCCCAGCAACGAGACTGTCCGCTCCTGCTCCTCGGCGGACCCGATCGCCACCGCCAGCAGTCCCGTCGCGCCGGCGTCGAACAAACGCTGGATCTCCGCCACCACAACGCTTTCCGGCCCGACAATCGCCGTGTCGCCGACCGAGGTCACGCCTTCCCGGTCGAAGATCGCCCGATAGCTCGGCAAGGACATCGCCGCGCCGTACATCGAGTTCAGCCACTCCCGCGCGGAATCGGGATCCGGAGTGACCGCCACACAGAGGTTCGCGATCACCTCAGGCGAACGCCCCGAAGCCGTGATGGTGGGAACAATCAACGACGACAACGTCTTCGGCCCCGCCCACGTGGTGATCGTGCCATCGGTCAGCTCACCGGCGATCCGCAGCATCCGCGGTCCCAAAGCCGAGATCAGCACCGGCGGCGCCGACGCACCCGGCACGGCAACCTGCCCGGTAGCCGACAGCGTCGACCCCTGATAGGCCACGTTCTCCCCACGCAGCAACGGGATCAGCGCTTCCAGGTACTCCCGGACGTGCCGCGCGGGTTTGTCGAACGAGTAGCCGTACTGCCCCGAGATGATCGCTTCGTGACTCGGCCCGACCCCCAGAACCAGCCGGTTGCCGGTCGCGGCCTGGACCGACAAAGCCTGGTCCGCCAACGCGATCGGGTGCCGCGGGTATGTCCGCAGCACGGCGGTGCCGAGCCGGATCCCGGGGATCTCCCGGCCGGTGATCGCCAGCAGTGTCAACGGGTCCCACGCCAGCCGGTCACCCAGCCACAACTCCTGGATGCCCGCGTCGACCGCCGACCGCGCCGCGGCGAGGTACTCGTCGAGCGTCGTGCCGCGGTCGTCGATGAACAGTCCGATCCGCATGACCTACCCCATAAGTGGATGAATTTCTTCCGGTTCGCCGCTCACGCTACCCTAACCGGAAGAGGATCGTCCACATGACGGGAACGAGCATGAAGACGCTGCGGGCCGACGCGCGCCGCAACCGCGAACAGATCGTCGAGGCGGCGCGGCTGCTGTTCGTCGAACGCGGGCCGGACGTGCCGATGGAGGAGGTGGCGCGGGCCGCGGGGGTCGGCGTGGGCACGCTCTACCGGCGTTTCCCGGACCGCGGTGAGCTGTTGACCGCCGTGGCGCTGGACGTGTTCGAACGTCTGTCGGCGATGGCCGGCGAAGCCGCCGCCGGGGAACCCGACGCCTGGACGGCCCTGCAACGGTTCCTCAAGGGCTGGGCGGAGTTCCGGCTGGGCCTGCTGCAGGACGCGTTGTGCGCGGGTATGCCGGCGGCTGTGGCCGCGAACAAGGACCTGCAGCGGGCCCGCGAGACCTGGCTGGAGCAGTTCGAAGGGCTGATCACGGCCGCGCAGGCCGAAGGGGCGCTGCGCGAGGACGTCACGCTGACCGAGATCGCGGTGTTCATGAACATGCTCATCCGCGGCGAGCCCACCCCGGCCGACGAGATGATCCTGCACGTGATGCTGGACGGGCTGCACCGTTGACGGGCGGGGCTCCGGCGGCGTAAGTCCGTGCCATGCGAATCGATGTGCACCATCACGCGCTGCCCAAGGACTACGTGTCCGTCCTGCGCGGCAAGGGGATCGAGGCGGCCGGCGGGCGGGACCTGCCGGCCTGGGACGTCGCGGGCACGATCGCGATGATGGACGCGCACCGGATCGACAAGGCCATCGTGTCGGTCTCCGCGCCCGGCGCGAACTTCGGCGACCCGGCCGAGGCGGGCCGGATCGCCCGCGAGGTCAACGAGTTCCTGGCCGAGCTGGTCAAGGATCGGCCGGACCGGTTCGGCTTCTTCGCCACCCTGACCCTGCCCGATGTGGACACCTCGTTGGCCGAGATCGCGCACGCCTTCGACGAGCTGTCCCCGCACGGCGTCATCCTGCTGGCCAACAGCCTCGGTACCTACCTGGGTGACCCCGCCTTCGACCCGGTGATGGCCGAGCTGGACTACCGCGAGGCCGTGGTGTTCGTGCACCCCAACGAGTTACCCGGCCCGGAGGTGCCGGGGATCCCGCCGTTCGCGGCGGACTTCCTGCTGGATACCACGCGCGCCGCGGCCAACCTGGTGATGCACGATGTCCCCGCCCGGTATCCCGCCGTCCGGTACATCCTGTCGCACGCGGGCGGGTTCCTGCCGTACGCCTCGCACCGGATCGGGTTCATCGTCGCCGCGATGACCGGCCGTGACCCGGCCAAGGTGCTCGACACCATGGCCGGCTTCTACTACGACACCGCGTTGTCCGCCTCCCCCGCCGCCCTGCCGAGCCTGCTGGCCTTCGCCAAACCCGGCCGGGTCCTGTTCGGCAGCGACTGGCCGTTCGCGCCGGAGCCGTTCATCGGCTACTTCACGTCCACTTTGGACGCCTACCCGGACGTCGACGACGACACCCGCGAGGCGATCAACCACGGAAATGCCCGGGTGCTGTTCGGCACGGACGCTTGAACCAAAGCCGTCACTGCCTGCTAATGGGTTCTTGACGGTGTGCGCCGGACGGCTTAACGTCCACGCAATTGAACAGGTCTGAACCGGATCAGGGAGCGGGCTCGATGACACACGAGACGACCGCTGCGGACGCGGCGGCTGAGGTCCGGCCCTTCCAGGTCGAGGCCAACGGCATCAACGTGATCAGCGACGAGGAGCGCAAAGGCACGCCGCGTCAGCTGTTCTGGCCGTGGTTCGCCGCGAACGTCTCGGTGCTCGGGCTGAGCTACGGCACGTTCGCGCTCGGCTTCGGCATCTCGTTCTGGCAGGCGGTGGTCGTCGGCCTGGCCGGCATCGTGGTGTCGTTCCTGCTCTGCGGGTTCATCGCGGTGGCGGGCAAACGCGGCTCGGCGCCGACCATGGTGCTGTCCCGCGCGGCGTTCGGCGTCCGCGGCAACCGGCTCGTCTCGCTGATCTCGTGGATGCTCACGGTCGGCTGGGAGACCGTGCTGACCATCCTGGCCACGCTGGCGACCTCGACGGTGTTCGAACGCCTCGGCTGGGGCGGCGGCGACGCGACGAAGATCATCGCCCTGCTCGTGGTCACCGTCCTGACCGTCGCGGGCGGGGTGCTCGGCTTCGACCTGATCATGCGCATGCAGGCCGTGATCACCATCGTGACCGCCGTGCTCACGGTGATCTACATCGGTTTCGTCGCCAGCCGCATCGACTTCGGGACCGTGTCGGCGATTCCGGGCGGCTCCGCGCAGAACGTCATCGGCGCGCTGGTGTTCCTGATGACCGGGTTCGGCCTCGGCTGGGTGAACGCCGCCGCCGACTACTCCCGGTACCTGCCGCGGTCGTCGTCCAGCCGTGGGGTCATCGGCTGGACGGCCTTCGGCTCGTCCCTCGCCCCGGTCATCCTGCTGGTCTTCGGCCTGCTGCTGGCGGGCTCGTCGACCGAGCTGAGCCAGGCCATCGGCGCCGACCCGATCGGGGCACTGGCCACCATCCTGCCGACCTGGTTCCTGGTGCCGTTCGCGCTGGTGGCGGTGCTCGGCCTGGTCGGCGGCGCGGTGCTGAACATCTACTCGTCCGGGCTGACCCTGCTGGCGCTGGGCATCCGCATCCCGCGCTACGCGGCGGCCTTTGTGGACGGAGTGGTCGTGGTGCTGGGCACCATCTACGTGGTGTTCTTCGCCAACAATTTCCAGGGCCAGTTCACCGGGTTCCTGATCACGCTCGGTGTGCCGATCGCGGTATGGTGCGGCGTGATGCTGGCCGACGTGGCACTACGCCGGCGGGACTACACCGAGGCGGATCTGTATGACCCGAACGGACGCTACGGCGACGTCCGCTGGTCCGCGATCGCCGTGGTCCTCGCGGGCACCGCGATCGGCTGGGGCCTGGTGACCAACACCGCGGCCGACTGGCTGTCCTGGCAGGGCTACCTGCTGGACCCCTTCGGGCTGGGCGGGGCATGGGCGGGCGCGAACCTGGGTGTCCTGGTGGCACTGGTGATCGGGTTCGTGGTGACACTGGTATCCGGCCGCGGCCGGGTGCGGGCACAGGAGGAGCTGTGAGCGGACGTCTCAAGCACGAGCACATCGTCGCGGAGCTGGCCAGGGAGATCCAGGTCGGCAGGCTGCCCAACGGCGCCCAGTTACCCGGCGAGAACGCCCTCGCGGCCCGGTTCGGCGTCAGCCGCAACACCGTCCGCCAGGCCCTGACCGAGCTGGGCAACCAGGGCCTGATCGCCACCCACTCGGGCAAGGGCTCGTTCGTCACCTTCGACGACCGCGCCATCGACGACCGTCTCGGATGGACACGGGCGCTGGCCGAGAACGGCGTGCGGACCGCCACCACGGTGGTGCTGCTGGAGGTTGTCGAGGAACCGGAGCTGGCCACCCTGTTCGACCTCGAGTCGGCCACCATGGTCGCCATCGACCGGGTGCGCACCATTGTGGACGGAGCGCCGATCTCCATCGAGCGCAGCCGGATCCCGGCCATCGGCGGCCTGGCCGAGCTCCCGGAACGCGGCCGGGTCGACCACATCTACGACGACCTGCGGTCGGTCGGCCTGGTGCCCGAGGTGGGCGAGGAGTGGGCCGAGGTGATCCGGCTGAGCGCGAACGACGCCCGCCTGCTCGGCCACCAGGAAGGCGACCGCTTCCTGCGCACCCGCAGGCTGTCCCGAGACCTGGACGGCAAGTTCGTCGAGTACGTGGAGAGCATCCTCGACCCCGACCGCTTCCGCCTCCACATCACCTTCGGCTCCTAACCCCGCGTGTCCCCCTTTCCTCCGAGGTGTGTCCCCCTTTCCTCCACCCCGAGTTCTCCCCGCCCGGAGGAACGGGGGACACAGGCCGGAGGAACGGGGGACACGCGGGGGAGGAACGGGGGACATGGGGCGGAGGAACGGGGGACACGCGGGGGAGCGGTTAGCCGACGGCGGTGCCTACGAGGTGGCCTATGGCGTAGGTGACGGCCATGGCCACGACTCCGCCGCCGATGTTGCGCATGATGGCGGGTAGTCGCGGGGCGCCGCCGAGGCGGGCGCTGATCGAGCCGGTGAGCGCCAGGGCGAGCACGCCGGTGGCCACGGTGAGTGACACCCGGAAGGCGCCGCTCGGGATCAGGAACGTCAGCAGCGGCAGCAGCGAGCCCACGGTGAACGCCACGAAGCTGGCGAAGGCGGCCTGCCAGGGGCTGGTCAGGCCGTCGGGGTCGATCTTGAGCTCCGCCTCGGCGTGCGCGGCCAGCGCGTCCCTGGCGGTCAGCTGCTCGGCGACCTCGCGGGCCAGCTGCGGGCTCAGGCCCTTCTGCTCGTAGATCTCGGTCAGCTCGGCCAGCTCGTATTCGGGCATTTCCTTCAGTTCCCGGCGTTCCTGCTCGAGCAATGCCCGCTCGGCGTCCCGCTGGCTGGAAACGGACACGTATTCCCCGGCGGCCATGGACAGCGCACCCGCGAACAGGCCGGCCAGGCCCGCGGTCACGATCTGTGGCACCGAGGTGGTTGCCCCGGCGACGCCCAGCACGATGCTCGCGGTGGACACGATTCCGTCGTTCGCGCCGAGCACGCCCGCGCGCAACCAGTTCAGCCGCGCCCCGGTGTCCTCGTGCGGCTCGTGATGCTGGACCTCCGTCACTCACTGAGCGTAGAACACGCCCGCCGGGTTTGCTCTCATCGGCGTCTTGCGAGAATGGTATAGACCACCGTACGCTCTGGTCTCGCTGTGTAACCGTCAGCTGTCGGTACTGGTCCCTGCCTGCCAGTTTCAGCGCCGCCGATATCCCGAAGGGGTACCTGCATGCCTAAAAACGGGGGCATCAGAAAACTGGTGCAGGCACTGGCCGTGCTCGGGCTGTTCCTCGGTTTCATGTCGATCCCCACCGTCGCGTCGGCGGCGCCGCAGTTCAAGGTGATCGCGTTCTACAACGGGAACTTCGACTCCGGGCACATCGCGTACGTCAAGGAGGCCAACCCCTGGTTCGCCAACCTGGCCGCACAGAACAACTTCAGCTACACCGCGACGCAGAACTGGGACCTGCTGGCCAACAGCTCGCAGCTGTCGCAGTACCAGGTCGTCATGTTCCTCGACGACCTGCCGCACTCCGCCGCCCAGCGCAGCGGTTTCCAGAACTTCATGCAGAACGGCGGCGGCTTCTTCGGCTTCCACGTGTCCGCGTTCACCACGAACGCGAACGAGTGGTCCTGGTACCACAACACGTTCCTGGGCGGCGGTAACTTCCGCAACAACACCTGGGGACCGGAGGCGGCGATCCTCACCATCGAGAACCGCACGCATCCGTCGACCAAGAACCTGCCCGCCGTGATCAACTCGTCGGTCAGCGAGTGGTACAGCTGGACCAACGACCTGCGGCAGAACCCGGACATCCAGATCCTGGCCTCGGTCAACCCGCGGAGCTTCCCGCTGGGCACCGACCCCAACCAGGCGTGGACCAGCGGGTACTACCCGATCATGTGGACCAACAAGAACTACAAGATGCTCTACGCCAACTTCGGCCACGACGCCGTGGGTTCCAACGGGCAGGGCACATCGTCCACCTTCGCCAGCCCGGACCAGAACCGGTTCATCACCGACGGCCTGATGTGGCTGGGCGGCGGCACCCAGGTCCCGCCGGACCCGGGCGGCCCGATCTCGCCGACCGCCTGGTACAGCGTGATCAACAAAGGTTCGTCGAAGTGCGTGGACGCCCGCGCCGCGGCCTCGGCCAACGGCACGGTCATCCAGCAGTACGCCTGCAACAGCACGAACGCCCAGCAGTTCCAGTTCCAGCCGACCACCTCCGGGTTCACCAGGGTGAACAACCGCAACAACCCGGCACAGGTGATCGACGTGGCCGGAGTGTCCACAGCGGACAACGCCGGGCTGCAGCTGTGGGCGTACGGCGGCGGGAACAACCAGCAGTGGCAGCCGGTCTCCGAGACCGGCGGTTACTTCCACTTCGTCGACCGGCATGCCAACAAGTGCCTGACGGTGCCGGGTGGGTCCACTGCGGACAGTGTGCAGCTGGTGCAGTTGACCTGCAACGGCAGCGCGTCCCAGTCGTTCCGGGTGAACGCGCTGGGCTGAGTTCCGCAGGCCGAGGGGCGGTCGCGGCCGTCCCTCGGCAGTTCATGCAATCCAAGCGATGTCAGGTGTCCTGTGGGTGCGAGAGTCCAGTTTGTACGTCGGCCACGCACGGCCGGGCAGGTCGCGGTGCGGACCTGGCCGGACCAGCCGGAGACCCGGGACCAGCCGGCGGATCCCCGGGCGATCGCCGTCCGTCCGGGAACAGAGCCGCAGGGCAAGGCCTCGCGTGAGCAGTAGCCGTACCGCAGCACTGCGCGGTGCTTGAAACATCCATTCGGTACTGGCGTCAGTTGCCGGTCATCGCCGCCGCCGCTAGTCGAAAGGATATGTGCATGCCGAAAACCGGCATCAGGAAGTTCATCCAGGCGTTGGTCGTTCTCGTCGCGGCCATCGGGCTGCTGGCGGTTCCGTCGGTCGCCTCGGCGGCGCCGCAGTTCAAGGTGATCGCTTTCTACAACGGTGACTACGACTCGGGACACATCGCGTACGTCAAGGAAGCCAACCCCTGGTTCGCCAAGCTGGCCGCCCAGAACAACTTCAGCTACACCGCCAGCAAGGACTGGACCATCCTGGCCAACAGCTCGAAGCTGTCGCAGTACCAGGTCGTCATGTTCCTTGACGACCTGCCCACGGCGGCCAACCAGCGCACCGGTTTCCAGAACTACATGCAGAACGGCGGCGGCTTCTTCGGCTTCCACGTCTCGGCGTTCACCACGAACGCCAGCGGCTGGTCCTGGTACCACAACACGTTCCTGGGCTCGGGCAACTTCAAGAGCAACACCTGGGGCCCGACGTCGGCTGTTTTGGACATTCCCAACCGGACGCATCCGTCGACCAGGAACCTGCCCGCGGTGATCACCTCGTCGGTGAGCGAGTGGTACAGCTGGTCGAAGGACCTGCGGCAGAACTCGAACATCACCATCCTGGCGTCGGTCAACCCGCGCAGCTTCCCGCTGGGCACCGACCCGAACCAGTCGTGGCGCAGCGGGTACTACCCGATCATGTGGACCAACAAGAACTACCGCATGCTGTACGCCAACTTCGGCCATGACGCCGTGGGGCCGAACGGTCAGGGCACCTCGTCGACGTTCGCCAGCGCGGACCAGAACAAGTTCATCACCGACGGCCTGATGTGGCTGGGCCGGCGCTGACCACCGGATCCGAGGGGCGGTCCGCGCCGCCCCTCGAGTCCACTATGTACAGACCGGCGACGTACCCGGACAGGCCGCGGTGTGCTCGCGGCCAAACCAACACGAAGCTGAGGAACGCGATCAGCGCGGGCGCCGGACCGAAGAACGACGAGTCCATTGTGTTCAGTCCGGTGAGGATGAAGTAGCCGCCACCGCCGAACAACGCCGCGAGCAGGCCACGCGCACCCGGGCGTTCACCGTCCGTCCGGACCCGTCGCAGCCGCACCGCGTTCTGTCCCACCGTGGAACCGCGCATCGACGGCACGAACAGCAATACCGCCGCGGGCAACCACACGCCGAGCACGACGTCGATGCCTTCGTTCCACATCTGGCTGTTCGGGTCCACATCGAACACCAGGTACGCGGTCAGCCGGGTCACGGTCACCAGCAGCGCGCCGAGCAGGTACACCGACACGAGGTCGAGCAGCATGCCCAGCAGCCGCCGCCAGGCCGTGACCCGCCGCGGTTCACCAGGCGCGGCAGCCGGTTCACGCGCCCCGAGCACCCGCAACACCGGCGCCAGCGCCACACCGACCACCGTGCCCAGGGTGTTCGCGATCAGGTCGTCGACGTCGAACAGCCGGTAGGGGCACGGGAACAGCAACCAGTTGCCGGTCAGCTGGGTGCACTCGACCAGCAGCGACACCCCGAACCCGATCAGCACCGACGTCACCGGTCCGCGCCGGAAGAACTGCCGCAGGAACGCCCCGAGCGGCACGAACAACGCGACGTTGAACGCGATCTGCTGGACCGCCGGGTTGTGCAGCAGCGCCGAGAACCCGGCGCCGTGTTGCTCCCGGCGGATGTCGGCGATGAACTGCAGCACGTTCACCTGCGGGTGACGCAGCGACTCGTGCGCCGCGCACCAGGCGGCGTTGAGGTCCGGCAGCGGCAGCAGCGTGTACGTCACGATGGCCAGGCCGTAGACCAGGAACCCGAACGCGAGCAGCGTACGCCCGAAGCCCAGCTCGCCGCGTCTGCGGTAGCTGACCACCACGAACGGCAGGAACGCGAACGCGGCCAGCACGCAGCCGCCGACGATCGCGAGGGCGGCGGACATCGCGTGGGAACTCACCGTGCGGAACACCTTTCCTGTTCGACCCGGCCGTCATACCGATCCCACCAGGGCCGGACAACTCGGGTAGCCGGATCGAGTGAACGCGGCCCGGCCATGCGCGCGCATCCACCTCCAGGCGACGCGGCGATCAGCATGGGGGCTGATGGCCCAGTGAGACCACTAGGGTGAGCGAATGGCGTGTTTGTTCTGTGAGATCATCGCCGGCCGGCAGCCGGGGTTCGTGGTCGCCGCCGAGCCGGCAGGCACGGCGTTCCTGGACATCCGGCCGGTGTTCAAGGGCCATGTCCTGGTCGCCCCGGCCGCGCACATCGAGACCCTGACCGACCTGCCCGCCAAGGACCTCGCCGGGTACTTCGGGTTCGTGCAGCGGATCACCGCCGCCGTGCAGGACGGGCTGGGCGCGCAGGGCTCATTCGTCGCCATGAACAACGTGGTCAGCCAGAGCGTGCCGCACCTGCACACGCACGTCGTGCCGCGGACCAAGGGCGACGGGCTGCGTGGCTTCTTCTGGCCACGGACCAAGTACGAGTCCGACGAGGAGGCCGAGCAGTACGCCGGCGACATCCGCAAGGCGCTGGGCTGATGGCGGTGGACCTCTCCGGGTACCCGCGGGTCGTGCTGGGGCAGTGGCCGACCGCGCTGGAGGACTGCCCTCGGCTGACCGAAGCCCTTGGCGGGCCACGGATCCTGGTCAAACGCGACGACGTGAACGGCCTCGGGGTGGGCGGCAACAAGCTGCGCAAGCTGGAGTTCCTGATCGGCGAGGCGCGGGAGTCCGGTGTGGACACCGTGATCACGTTCGGGGCGCTGCAGAGCAACCACGCCCGGCAGACCGCCGCGGTGTGCGCGAAGCTCGGCCTGCAGTGTGAGCTGATCCTGACGAAATCAGTGCCGCGGTCCGATGTCGCCTATGAGCGGTCCGGCAATGTGCTGCTGGACAATTTGTACGGCGCGAACGTCCACATTTGTGACACGGAAGAAGAGACGGTCGCGACCTACGAGCGGCTGGCGGCGCGGGAGAAGACCGCCACGTTCCCGGTCGGCGGGTCGAATGAGACCGGGATCCTCGGATATGTGGCCGCCACCGCCGAACTGCACGCGCAGCTGGCGTCGATCTCGAAGATCGTGGTCCCGGTCGGCAGTGCCGGAACGGCGGCGGGTGTCGCTGCCGGAATTTGCCTGCTGGACTGGCCGGTGACGTTGGTCGCGGCCTGTGTTTCGCACACCGCGGACGAGTCCCGTGCGGACATCACCCGCCTGGCCTCGGCGGTCGCGAACCTCGACGGTCTGGATCTGCTGATCACGGATCGTGCCGTCGGTCCGGGATATGGGATTCCCACCGCGGAGATGTGGGGCGCGCTGCGGTTGTTCGCGCGCACCGAGGGCATCACCTTGGATCCGGTCTACAGCGGCAAAGCGGCCGCGGCCATGGTGGACATGATTCGCAATGGTGAGATCGGTGCTGATGAGACCATTGTGTTCCTGCACACCGGCGGGGTGCCCGGCCTGTTCGCTTACGCGCCCGAACTCACCGGCTGAGATATTCCCGCCACGGCGGTACCGGGAGGTTCCGCCGGCGGGCGACTATGGTCGCGGGAGGGCCGAGGAGGCAGGTGACCATGGGACAGACTGACAAAACTCGGGCAGCCCTGCTCGCGGCCGTTGTCGTCACCATCGTCGTGCTGGCGCTCAGCCTGGTGGTCCACGGACCGGTGTGGATGTGGGCGGCGGTGATGATCGCTGGTGACGCCATCGCCGCGCTGATCGCGGTGAACATCGTGCACCGCCGCGAGCAGGCCGAGCTGCGGGCCATCGTCGAGCAGCAGAAACGCGCCCAGATCGAGGAGGCGGAGGCGCAGCCGCCCGAACCGCCCGCGCACGTGCAGTACCCGCTGTCGGCGATCCCGCTGCCCAGCTCCGAGACCGACTACCGGGTGCTGTTGTCGGCGACGGTGTGCTGGCGGCAGACCGAGCCGAAGAACAGCACCCCGCACGCCAGCCCGGTCGACCTCGCGGTGAACTGGATCCTGACCCGGGCGCGTGAGCTGACGGTGCTGGAGAAGCCCGAGGACGTGAAGGTCGTCCAGCACCGGCTCGCCGTCGCCTTGGGAACTCCGCTCGCCGAGCCGTATGGGCACGTCATCGCGTGGGCCGTGGACGTGAAGCTGGTGGTGTCCGACGAGGACGAGCGACGCCTGGCCCGGCTCGCCGAGCTGCGCAAACACGAGCGGATGTGGGACCAGGAGCGGCGGATGGAGGTGAGCATGCGCCGGTACCTGAGTGAGGACGTCCTCAAGGACACCGGCAGCGCAGTGGTGTGGTGGCTCGCCCGGCACACCGACCAGATCGAGGACAGCGCCCGCATGATCGGCCACCTGGCCCAGCTCACGGCGGCCGCCAACAGCAAGGACCTCCCGGCCCCTGAGATGCTCAAACTCATCCAGGCCATCGAACCCAACGGCCACCAACTCCCCACCCCACCCGAGCCATAGCCCACCCCACCCCCGCGTGTCCCACACTCACCGCCCCCGTGTCCCACGTTCACGGTGGGTGTCTTCCGCGTTCGCCCACCCCCGTGGCGGACGAATGGGGAACACGGGGTGCGTGAATGGGGAACACGGGGTCCGTGAATGTGGGACACGGGGTCCGTGAATGTGGGACACGGCGGGAGGTGAGGGGGATGCGGCGGGGAGGTGGGTGAGTGGGGTGGGGTTAGACATCCCAGGGCCGTGGCTTGTCAAGCGGCGGTTTGGTGATCTTGGGTGCGGTGGGCCCAGGCGGTGTGTTCGTCATAGCAGGTGTGG